>JBFWNY010000003.1:0-173301 GCA_050250815.1 Hyphomicrobiaceae bacterium | reverse complement strand
TGAAGGTCTTGGAGAGCGATTGCAGGGCGTCGCCGATCTTCTTCAAGTGCTCGTTGCTGCCCTGCGTCTCGATGTAGTTGTCGGGGGGAGAAACGCCATCGAAGAAGATGACGGCGCGCCGGTCCCGCTCGAAGCCTTTGGTGGCGATGTAGGCGATGCAGGCGGTGCCGAGCTTGTGGCGGACGAAGACGCGGTCTGGCTTTGCCTCGCAAAGTGTCTGCGACTTGCTCTCTGCCGTCAGCATGTCCTCGTAGGGATAGGTGGCCGAGCGCTTGGCGTTGGCGGAATCTGGCAGAGCGAGACCCAACGCCAGGACCGCGGCGGTCGCGGCGACCACGTGACTGACAGGGTTGAAGGTCGGCATCGGCTCGCTCTCCTGGGGCCCCCGGCAGGGGCCAAACCTGGGTGGAGCTTCGCAAGTCCGGGGCCAACGCGCTGTCCCGGTTGGAACAAGCCACGTGCAAGGGATGGCAGGGTAGGCTGGGGGTAGCCCAACGACGCTTGAGACGGGCCGTCGGCCCCGCGGAGCACCGCGCGGGGCGGGCTGTTGCAGGGTAGTGGGTCTTTCGCGCAACCCTGCGGAGCGTGCCGCCTGCGCGGCAAACTCCGCCGCGTTGACTTTGTGCTGAAGTTTGGGGAAGCTTGATGCGGATCAGCGTGCTGCGAGCGGACATGTGAGCCAGAAGGCCATCATATCCTTGGCCCTGTTGATCGGCGCAGCGACCGCGGGGCCAGCCTATTCGCGTGAGCCGCAGCCTGAGCCGGGCGCCGGCGTCACGTCGATCGCCGGGCGCGCAGTCAGCTGCCGCGACATCCGCGGCGTTGCAGTGCACACCATCCAGGTGGCGAATCTCGGAGACGTCGGACGCGCCGGCATCATTAACCGTGTGCCCGTCATCGCCATAGACCCCCACATCATCGGCCGCCTGCCCGATAAGCTGCAGATCTTCTTCTTCGAGCACGAGTGCGGCCATCACGTACTCGGCCACTGGTTCCAGGCCAGCCTGAGTATGGAGAACGACGCCGACTGCTGGGCGATCCGTCACGGCCGCGACGAGGGCATCTTCAGTCGCGACGACGTCAGAAGCTTCGCGCCGTTTCTGGCCAGCAGCGGCGGCTCGCCGTTCGGCCATCTGCCGGGACCAGAGAGGGCCCAGCATCTCTTGAAATGTTTCGACGAGCGCTGAAGCGCGCAAACGGGGGGCGAGCCTTGGATTGCGTCAGCACGATCGTGTCGGGAGCCTTGCGAACTGGCACGACTCTTGGACCCCTACCGGGACGAGCCACGTGCACCGCCGGACCGTGCTGGCACGCAAACGACGCCGACATGCAACCAATCGGCGTCCATCCGGGCGCCCCAATTCTACAGTCGAGGGAGTTTCCATGCCCTGGCAGCTGACCACGGCAATCGGCCTCATCGCGTTCGCGGTGCTGGTCATCGTCGTCGCCCGCTGGATCGAGCGGTTTCTCATGTACGCGCCCACGCGAGAGCGGGTGGCGCCGGCCATGGTCGGGTTGCCGGACGTGCAGGAACTGGAGATCTCCACGGAGGACGGCAACCGCGTGATCGCCTGGTACGCCAAGGCGGCGCCGGGGCAGCCGACGGTCCTTTATTTCCACGGCAATGGCGGCTCGCTTGCGAACCGGTCCGATCGCATCCGCAAGTATGCCGAGGTTGGCCGCGGTGTCTTCATGATGACCTACCGCGGCTACGGCGGCTCGACAGGCTCGCCCTCCGAGCGCGTCAACGTCTCCGACGCTAAGGCGGCATATGATCGGCTGGTTTCGCTGGGCGTGGCGCCGGACGACATCATCCTCTACGGGGAGTCGATCGGAACCGGAGTGGCCGTCCAGGTCGCCGTGGACAAGCCTGTGGCCGGTCTCATCCTCGATGCGCCCTACACCTCAATTCTCGACGTGGCGCAACTGCTCTATCCCTATTTGCCGTCGGGCATCTTCCTGCGGGATCGCTATGAAACGAAGCGCTACATCGGCGCTGTGAAGGCGCCCTTGCTGGTCGTACACGGCGAAGCTGATGAGGTCATACCGGTGCGAATGGGACGTGCGGTTTACGAGCTCGCCAACGAGCCCAAACAGATTGCGACGTTCCGCGGGGCACGTCATTCCGATCACGGATTGTTCGGGTCGTTCGAGGCGATCCAGGAATGGATCGACCGTCTGCGGCCGCAATCGGCACCCTCGCGTGCGCGCGCTGCCGGTGGTCGAAACTAGGGAGCCAGCAGGCAGGCCCCGGGCACGTGTTGCGAAGTGTGGTGCCGCTAAAAGCAAGCGCCCCGGATTGCGGCCGAGCCGCCCGGGGCACTCCAATACATCAGATGTACGAACAGCTCAGCGGCCGCCGCCGCCGCCGCCGCGCGCCGCAGGCGCCTTGGCCGGCTTGTTGGGCAGCAGCCCTTCGCGCTGGGCGCGCTTGCGGGCGAGCTTGCGGGCGCGACGAACGGCTTCCGCCTGCTCGCGGGCCTTCTTCTCCGAGGGCTTCTCGTAGTAGTTACGGAGCTTCATTTCACGGAAGATGCCTTCGCGCTGCATCTTCTTCTTGAGCGCCTTGAGCGCCTGATCGACATTGTTGTCGCGGACGAGAACCTGCACGCGTGCCTATCCTCTGGTGCTGGTTGGAGTTCAAAAGTAACAACAACACCACCTGCGCCAGCGGGGCCGCCAGCGCCGGGTGTCGTCTTTCTGAGCTGGCTTCTAGCAAAGCCGCATCCGGTTGTCCACCAGCTCGGCGGGTCGGAGCCGCCGCAGCCGTGGACTTCCGGTCACCCCGTACGGGGCCCGAGCCGGGTCGCGTGACCCATCTTGCGGCCCGGCCGTGGGTCGTTCTTGCCGTAGAGGTGCAGGGCAAGGTCGGGTGTTCCGGCCAGGTTAAGCCATGCGCCGGCGTCGGCGCCGATGAGGTTGGTCATCACCGCGTCGGAATGCCGCTCGGTCGCCCCCAGCGGCCAGTCGGCGACCGCGCGGATGTGGTTCTCGAACTGGCTGATGAGGCAGGCGTCCATCGTCCAATGGCCGGAATTGTGAACGCGGGGGGCGAACTCGTTGACGATCAGCGGCTCGGCAGCCGAAGGCCCCAGGTAGAACATCTCGATGCCCATGACGCCGACGTAATCGAGGGCGTTCACCACGTGGCTGGCGATGCCGTGGGCGCGCGTGCGAACGTACAGCGGCAGCGGCGCTGGCACCGCGGAGGTATGCAGGATGCCGTCGCGATGCGTATTGAGGGGAATGTCGTAGAGCCGGCTCGCCCCGTTGGCGCCGCGCACAGCCAGAACCGACACCTCAAACTCGAACGACACCACGCCCTCCAGCACCGCAGGGGCGTCGCCGATCGCTGGTCGCGCGCCGTCGAGATCGCCAATGTGATTGAGACGCACCTGCCCCTTGCCGTCGTACCCCAGACGCCGCGTTTTCAGGATTGCTGGGAGCCCCAGCACAGCCGCCGCGCGGGACAGAGCCTCGTCACTGTCGACGGCGGCATACGGGGCGACGGGCAATCCGATCCCCGATAGGAACTCCTTCTCGGCGAGGCGGTCCTGTGCGACCTCCAGCGCGCGTACGCCCGGGCGGACGGGGCAGACGTCGAGCGCGGCAAGCGCGGCCTGGCGCGGAACGTTCTCGAACTCGTACGTGACCACGTCGACGCCAGCGGCAAATCTGCGTATGGCGTCGAGGTCATCGAATGGAGCGACGGTGGTCGCGGTCGCGACATCGAAGGCGGGACCGGCATGGTCCGAATAGATGTGGCACTTGAGGCCGAGCCGGCAAGCCGCTGCCGCCAGCATGCGGCCGAGCTGACCGCCTCCCAGAATTCCGATCGTTGAGCCCGGCGGCAACGCCCTCATCCCCGCGTCTCCTCCCCTGATGGCAATTCGCCCTGCTGGATTCAGCTCTCTGCCGGAGCGTCGGCGACCGCGGCCGTCTGCCGGGCGCGCCACTCGTCCAGCCGGGCTGCCAGCTCCGCATCATTCAAGGCCAGAATCTGCGCGGCGAGCAGGCCGGCATTGGCCGCGCCGGGCTCTCCGATGGCAAGGGTCCCGACCGGCACGCCCTTGGGCATCTGGACAATGGAATAAAGGCTGTCGACGCCAGCCAGCGTCTTGGAGGGGACCGGCACGCCCAAGACCGGCAGCGTGGTCATGGCGGCCGTCATCCCGGGCAGGTGAGCGGCGCCGCCGGCCCCAGCTACGATCACTTTTAGACCGCGCTCGCGCGCGCTCTTGGCATAGGCGCTGAGCCGGTCGGGTGTGCGGTGGGCGGAGACGATGCTGGCCTCGTAGGCAACACCGAGCTCATCGAGGATTTCTGCGGCCTTGCGCATGATCGGCCAGTCGGACTGGCTGCCCATGATGATGCCGACGGCGGGCTGCTTGCCTTCGCCTTTGAGCGATCGCTGCGCCGGCCTGCCGGCGTTGCTCTTGTCGGACATCGTGTGCGCGGCCGGGACGCGACACCATCGCGCTCCCGCTCCCTGGCTAGTGCGGAGAAAGCGGCGGTTTAGAGAGCTTGGCGGGTGTTTGCAAGTGGCCGAGGGAAAGTGGTTGGCATCCGGTACCGGCCGGAACAGCGAATGGGGATACGATTAGTCAGGCAATGATGTCGGGAAGGAGCTGATCCTCGATGCGCGTTATCTGGTCCTTTAGCACCAGTTTCTTCTTCTTCAGGCGCTTGATGTGCAGCTGATCGGCGGAGCCGGAGCCTTCCATTTCGATGATCTCATCGTCCAGCTTGCGGTGCTCAGCCCGCAATCCGGCGAGCTGCTCGCGAAGCTCATCTTCCTTGCGTCGAAGCATAAGTGTTGTCCGAGCCCGCTGCCCCGTCGCGCGCCCGATCGCGACGGCCCACACGCCAACGCGGGCGGCAGATTGCCTGCAGCCGCAAATTGGCCTCGCATGGTGCCCAACTATCGGGCTTTTCGCGTGTTGTTGCAAGTCTCGACGCCAAAATCGCGGCGCACGAAGGCCGCTGTTTTGTGGTTCCGAGAAATTTTCGTTTCTGCATCAGCTACTCGTTAAGTCCCTGCCGCCCCCGTATCCGCGGCGCGTGGACAAGCGCTAATCCATCTGTCACACTTGTACCGTGAATAACGTCAACGGAGGTCGTGATGTCGCTATCTGCGCATTTGGCAGAGTTGAACGAAAGACATAAGAGCCTCGAGCGCCGGATCGCCGAAGAAGCGGCCAGACCGGGCTCAGACGATATCGAAATCCGCCGGATGAAGCAGGAGAAGTTGAAGCTCAAGGAAGAGATCGCGCGGTTGCAGGTGCCTGAAACACGGCACTGACACGACGAGGTTTCACTCCGCGAGGCGGTACCCGTCTACTGACGCACAGTCTTGGCCTTGCTGTCTTCCCCCGAAAGCTGCCGCTGGCCGGAGCGGTCTCTGGCCAGCGTTAACGTTCCCGCCGCGCTCATAAGCCGGCGCCTGCTGTTTCCAAGCGTGTGAGCGCCCAGTGCGCCCCGCTCCTCGGCCTTCATCATCTCATACAGCACGGCGTAGACATGGTCGCCGTCCAGTCCGAGCAGGACGAGATCGGCGCCGGCGTTGAGTGCATCCACTGCTGCTTTGGGCATGCCGCCCGCGCGCCTGTGGCGGATCGCGCCCATGGCCAGATCATCCGTAATGACGATGCCATTGAACCCCCAGTCCCTTCTCAGGATCCCCTGTATGACCTCCTCGGAAGCCGAGGCCGGATTATCGGGATCGATAACGGCCAAGGACTGATGGCCGATCATGAGGAAGGCCGGTGTCTGCTCGATCACGCGGCGGAAGGGCTTCCAATCCTTCGCCTCCAGGACTTCGATCGGTGTCTTGAGCGCGGCGGGCACGAGATGCGTATCGGCCGTGACGCGGCCCAATCCGGGAAAATGCTTCAGGGTGCAGGCAACCTCGTGGGCGCGCAGCGTCGCGCAGTAGGTCGCCGCGACCTCGGCAACCACCTCTGCGTCGCCGGAGATGGCGCGATGTCTGACGCGGGTGTGCCGGTCGCGGATGCGCGCGGCAGCGAAATTGAGATCGGCGACCGGAGCGAAGTTGAGGTTGATGCCCATCTCGGCCAGCGCCGCCGACTGCTTGGAGGCATACTCGGTAACCGCGGTCCGGCGCTCCTCCGGGGTCTTGGCCTTGGCGATAACCTGTCCCAAGGAGGGCTGATAGGGCATCGGCGGGGACATCCGCGATACCGTGCCGCCCTCCTGGTCGGTCGCGATCCAGAACGATTTCTGGCCGGCCCGCGCCGACATTTCGCGGAACTCCGCCAATTCCTTGGTGATCTGCGCCTTTGTCCGGCCGCGTGCGTTGCGCGAGGTCACGAACACGCCGCCAAGGGCGCCGCGCTCCAGCAGCGGCGTGATCTGGTGGGTGCGGTGGTAGCCCACGATCAAGTGGCGGCCCAGCCGACGCAGCGTTTCGTCGGGCGCGGCAAGAACCATCGCGCGCATCTCGGCGAGCGTGGGCGGCTTTTCCGCATTCTGCGGACCGGCAATTGCCCCCACCAAAGGAGCAGCCGCAGCGGTCGCGGCCGCTGGCGCCGCTGAGGCCGCAATGCCCTTGAGCCGGGGCGGTGCTGCTTGCGGAGCGGGGATCTGCCGTTGCCGCGCCTTCTGCAGTGCCAGGAAACGCTGCCGCGCGGTGAGGGCCTTTGGAACAGGTCTGCCGAGCTGCTTGCGTACGAAGCGCTTCTTGATGGGAGCCCTCACGGCCTTGCGGGGCTTGGCTTCGGCCGACTGTACGAGGACTCCCGCCGAATGCAGGCCCGGAACGAGCGAGAGCGGACCGCACATGAAGGCAGCAAGAACGAGTGACACCATCCCGGTCCCACACGCCCGCCCAAGCAACAAGACACGCCGGATCGGGGCCGGAGGGATGGGAATACGCGGCGACAACCGGTTCATGACACTCAATTTCCAGGCGATGGCGGCGGGAGCGAGACACCGCTGCCTCCAGAAGCGCCTTTCCGCGCCCCCGGTGTCTTCTCACTTAACCCCATGGGCGGTGCCACCACCAGCATCCGCTCGTAACACATTATGAATGCGATGCGACTGGGATATGTGGCTTTGGTTATCTCAACCCGCCCCGCAATCGGCGGTTGCGGAAAGTCAGGCGTGGATCCGTGACGATCACAGGTCCTTGGCGCGCTCGCGCAGCACGAATTTCTGGATCTTGCCCGTCGAGGTCTTGGGGATCTCAGCGAAGACGACGTGCCGGGGCACCTTGTAGCGCGCCAGATGAGCTTGGCAGAAAGCCACGATCTCCTCGGCGGTGGCGCTGGCGCCCGGTTTCAGCTCGACGAAGGCGCACGGCGTCTCGCCCCACTTCTCATCGGGTTTGGCTACGACCCCGCACAGGGCGACGGCGGGATGTTTGAACAGCACGTCCTCGACCTCGATCGAGGAGATGTTTTCGCCGCCCGAGATGATGATGTCCTTGGACCGGTCCTTAAGCTGGATGTAGCCGTCAGGATGCTTGACGCCCAGGTCGCCGGAATGGAACCAGCCGCCGGCAAACGACTCGTCGGTCGCCTTGGGGTTCTTGAGGTAGCCTTTCATGACGATGTTGCCGCGGAACATGACCTCACCCAGCGTCTCGCCGTCGGCAGGCACGGGACGCATGGTCTCAGGATCGAGCACGTCGAGCCCCTCGAGCGCGGGATAGCGCACGCCCTGGCGCGCCTTTCGCGCCGCGCGGCCGGCGGCATCGATTTCGTCCCAGGCATCCTTCCACTCGTTGACGACCGCCGGTCCATAGACCTCGGTCAGACCGTAGACGTGGGTGACGTTGAACCCGGCCTCGGCCATTGCCGCTAGAACGGCCTCGGGCGGTGGCGCTGCCGCCGTCACGAACTCGACGGAGTGGGTGATGGCGCGCTTGTCCTCCTCCGGGGCGTTGAGCAGTGTGGACATGACAATGGGCGCGCCACACAGGTGGGTGACACGATGGTCGGCAATGGCGTCGTACATGGCCTTGCCTCGCACCCACCTCAGACAGACGTGCGTGCCAGCCAGAGCGGATATGGCCCAGGGAAAGCACCAGCCGTTGCAGTGGAACATCGGCAGAGTCCACAGGTAGACGGGATGGCGAGCAACGTTGGCGGCGAAAGCATTGGCGTAGCACATGAGCGCTGCGCCGCGGTGGTGGTAGACGACGCCCTTGGGGTTTCCAGTGGTGCCAGATGTGTAGTTGAGCGCGATGGCATCCCATTCGTCGTCCGGCATGCGCCATGCGAATTCGGGGGAACCGCCCGCGATCATTTCCTCGTAGTCGAGCCAGCTCAGCCTGTCGTTGTCCTGAGGGAACTCGGGATCGTCGTAGTCGACGACGAGCGGCTTGACCCTGGCAAGGTCGAGGGCCTGGCGCACGACAGGTGCGAACTCGCGGTCGACGATCAGGACCTTGCTGTTGGCGTGGTCGAGCTGGAAGGCGATGATGGCAGCGTCGAGCCGCGTGTTGATGGCATGCAAGACCGCGCCCGTCATCGGCACGCCGACATGGGCTTCCAGCATCGGTGGCGTGTTCGCCAGCATCACCGAGACTGTGTCTCCCTTGCCGACGTAGCGCTGGGCGAGGGCTGACGCGAGGCGCCGGCAGCGCGCGAAGTACTCGGCGTAGGTGAAGCGTTGAGTGCCATGCACGATGGCGACGTGATCGGGGTGGACCGCTGCCGTGCGCTCGACGAGCGTGAGCGGGGTCAGCGGCTGGAAATTGGCGGCAGATTTATCGAGGTTTGACTCGAAGGGATTCGTCGGCATGGCCTTCCGCGGATGCGAGGTTGAGCCAGAACGCTAGAGCGGGATCGGCCGGGAGGGAAGACATTCGGCGTCAGGTGAGGGTGAGCCGGCTGACGACGATCGGCAGGTTCTACCGCACTGCGGCATGCGCGGTGCGAAATCCGCAACGCACGGTGGAAAATCGTGGACGCCGCGCCGTGCGCCTCTTTTCGCTGCTCTACGAAAGCAGTATAGTATTTTCATCATAAACCTCTGTCCCGGAGGCCGGCATGACAGAGATGACGCGCGAGAGCATAGCCCTTTGGGTCGTACTGATGTTGTTGCTGATGGTGCCGTGGACGGTACTCTAATCGTGCACGGAGACGAGCGTCGCAATTGAAGAGGCCAGTCCGAACCGGGACTGGCCTTTTCCTTTTCTGGCGGCGAGCCGGGCGAGAGGCGCCAGGGGCCGGTCAACCCAGCAGAGCGGCAAGACCGTCGTAGACGAGCTTGGCGGAGATCAGCAGCAGCGAGGCGTAGGCGATTCGGTAGAACGGCTCCTGCGGCACCCGCCGCGTCAGCCAGACGCCGGCCATCATCGCCAGCGGTGCCAGCGGCAGCAGCACGAGACTCGTCGTCAGGTTCTGCGCGTTGAACTGGCCGAGCCACCAGTAGGGCAAAAGCTTCACCAGATTGACGGTCGTGAAGAAAGCCACCGCCGTCGCGGCCAGAACCGCGTTCGGCAGCTTCTGCGGCAGCATGTAGATATTGAACGGCGGTGCGCCGGTGTGGCTGACGAAGCTGGTGAAGCCGGCCACCATGCCCCAGAATGAGCCCTTGAGCCTGTCAGGGCGCGTCACCTCGGCCGAGTGCCGCCCGCCCAGCCAGTAGCGCAGCGTGAACGCGAGGCCGATCAGGCCGACGATGAGGCGCACGTGCGCTTCGGTGACGTAGGCCGCCGTTGCCCAGCCGATGGCGATGCCAGCGAGCGCCGCGGGGAGCAGGATCTTCAGGTTCGCCCAGTGGAAGTCGCGCCGGTAGGCGATGAGGCCCGTCACGTCCATCGTGTTGAGGATGGGCAGCATGATCCCGGCGGCCTGCACCGGCGAGATCACCAAGCTCATGAGCGGCACGGCGAGCCCGCCGGCGGCACCCAGGAAGCCCCCCTTGGCGAGGCCAGTGAGCAGGATCGCCGGTATAGCGACCGCGTAGAAGGAGGGGTCTGTGATCATGAATGCCAGGCGATGGGCTGATGTCGGTCAAAGGGGGGCAAGAGCGGAAGGTGCCACGATGGGCCGAAGCGGGCCGCACAAACTAGCCGAAACTCCTAGTCTCCAGCTATTGCGGAGCGCGGCGTGCCGATGCTCTCTAGGGTCCAATCAAAACCAACAACGCCTGAGTACTGGTATCGTGTCGAGGAGGACGCCCGATGAGCCGCTACGCCGAAGTTTACGCCAGCTGGCAGAAGGACCCTGAAGGCTTCTGGGCCACCGCAGCGAAGGACGTGAGCTGGTACAAGCTCTGGGACAAGGTTGTCGACCCTTACGCCGGACATTACGGACGGTGGTTCCCGGGCGCGGAGTGCAACACCGCCTACAACTGTCTCGACCGGCATGTGGAGGCCGGTCGCGGTGCGCAGGACGCGCTGATCTACGACAGCCCGGTCACCGGCACCAAGCGCAAGTATACCTACGCGGAGCTGACGGACGAGGTGGCGGCGCTCGCCGCCGTCCTGCTCGACCTGGGCGTGACGAAAGGCGATCGGGTCATTGTCTACATGCCGATGATTCCCGAGGCGGTCATGGCAATGCTGGCCTGCGCCCGTATCGGCGCGGTGCATTCGGTCGTCTTCGGCGGCTTTGCATCGAGCGAGCTTGCGACACGCATCAATGATGCTAAGCCGGTGGCGATACTCTCGGCCTCCTGCGGCATCGAAGGCTCTCGCACGATTGCCTACAAGCCCTTGCTCGACAAGGCGATCGAGCTGTCCGAACACAAGCCCTCCAAGTGCCTCATTCTGCAGCGGCCGCAGGCCAAAGCCGAGATGACAGCTGGCCGCGATCACAACTGGGCCGAATCGACGAATGCGGCGATGGCTGCCGGGCGGAAGGCGGGCTGCGCTGCGGTTGCGGCAACCGATCCGCTCTACATCCTCTACACGTCGGGAACGACCGGCCAGCCCAAGGGCGTCGTACGTGACAACGGCGGCCACATGGTCGCCCTCAAGTGGACCATGCCCAACCTCTACGGCATCAAGCCGGGCGAGGTCTTCTGGGCCGCTTCCGACGTTGGCTGGGTGGTGGGCCATTCCTACATCTGCTACGGGCCGCTTCTGCATGGCGCAACGACCGTCGTCTACGAGGGCAAACCGGTGGGCACGCCGGACGCCGGTGCTTTCTGGCGCATGATCGCCGAGTACCGTATTTCGGCGCTGTTCACCGCGCCCACGGCCTTCCGGGCGATCAAGAAGGAGGACCCGCAGGGCGAGATGGTCGGCAAGTACGATCTGTCCTGCCTGCGCACCCTGTTCCTCGCGGGTGAGCGTGCCGACCCCGAGACGATCAAGTGGGCGGAAGCCAAGCTCAAGGTGCCCGTCGTCGACCACTGGTGGCAGACCGAAACCGGTTGGGCCATCGCCGGCAATCCGGTGGGCCTGGGTCTGCTGCCGGTGAAGTACGGTTCGCCGACCGTGCCGATGCCCGGCTTCGAGATCGACGTGCTTGACGAGAAGGGCCAGAAGCTCGGGGCCAATCAGCAGGGCACTCTTGCCATCCGCCTGCCGATGCCGCCCGGCTGCCTGCCCACGCTGTGGAACAGCGACGACCGCTTCCGCAAGAGCTACCTCGCCGACTTCAAGGGCTACTATTCCACGTCGGATGCGGGTTATCGCGATGCGGACGGCTACGTCTACGTCATGGCGCGCACCGACGACGTCATCAACGTCGCCGGCCACCGCCTGTCGACGGGCCAGATGGAGGAGGTGGTCGCCCAACACAAGGATGTCGCCGAGTGCGCGGTCATCGGCGTGGCGGACGACATGAAGGGTCAGCTTCCGGCGGGGTTCGTCGTGCTCAACGCCGGTGTCTCGCGCGATGCCAAGGATATCGAAAAGGAAGTTGTTCAACTGGTTCGCGACGTGATCGGTCCCGTGGCAGCCTTCAAGAACGTCATGGTGGTGAAGCGGCTCCCCAAGACGCGCTCAGGCAAAATTCTGCGCGGCACGATGCGTCAGATCGCAGACAGCGAAAGCTGGAAGATGCCGGCCACCATCGACGATCCCCAGATCATGGGGGAAATCATCGAGGTACTGAAATCGCGTGGCATGGCATCGAATCCAACGCAGGTCAGCTGAGCCCTCGGCGTTGAACCAATCGGACCGGCACGGGCATACGCGTGCCGGTTCGATTCTCTCGCCCCTGCTTTCACGGCCGCCGGTGGCATTGCCGCGCACGGCGCTTGACCTGGGGTCGGGCTTGGAGTCTTCTCGCAGCGCATCACACCGCTGATTGGGCGCGCTGCGTCTGGCCAGCGGACGACGACTGAGGAGGCACATGCTTCTCGCCAACAAGGTCGCGATCATCACCGGAGGGGCACGCGGCATCGGACGGGCGACCGCGGAGCGCATGATCCGGGAAGGCGCGCGCGTCGTCATCGCCGACATCGACGACGGCGAAGGTGCCAAGGTCGCCAGCGCAATCAACTCGGTGGGCAGCGAAGCGGTGTTTCGCCCCGCCGACATTTCCGAGCGCCTCGATGTCTATAACCTCGTCGCGGCGGCCCGCGAGGCGTTTGGCCGTGTCGACATCCTCGTCAACAACGCAGGTGTGCTCGACGACGTGCCGTTTCTGGAGCTCGACGAGGGCGAGTTCGACCGCGTGCTCAAGGTCAACGTCAAGGGTGCCTTCCTCATCTCGCAGGCGGTGGCCAAGCAGATGGTGCGACAACTCGAGGCCGACCCTCGCAGCGATCCGGGCGCCATCGTCAACGTGACCTCGGTGAATGCGCGCTTCGGCCTGCCCGACCATGTCGCGTATGCGGTCTCCAAAGGCGGGCTTGCGCAGCTGACGCGCTCGATGGCGCTGGCACTGGCGCCGCATGGCATCCGAGTCAATGCGGTTGGGCCGGGCACGATTGACACGCCCATGGTGCAAACAGTGATCAAGTCGGAGGAGACGCGCGCACAAATTCTGTCGCGCACGCCGCTGGGCCGCGTGGGCGAGGCCGCTGAGATCGCCAACGTCGTCGTCTGGCTTGCGAGCAAGGAGGCGAGCTACCTCACCGGTACCACGGTGTGGGCCGATGGCGGTCGCCTGTCGCTCAATGCAGTGATGCCGCCGCTCGCTGGCGAGGAGTGAGCCCGGTTCGGGCTCACGTTCGAACCGCAGCCACGAAAGCCGGCTACTGCCGACCCTCTTCGCTCTCTGCATCGTCGGGCCCTGCGTCGGCGGGTTCAGCTTCGCCGCTTTCGGCGACGTTGCCAGTGTCCTCGGCGGCCTCGGCCTCCTCATCGGCGACTTCGTCGTCGGCTTCCTCTTCGGCGTCGCGGCCACCTGACATCTGCTTGAGGCGTGCGAAGACGCGGGCTTGCTCTTCGGCCTCCGACTCGATGTGCTCTTCGGCGGGCTTCGGCCCGAGGATCTGCGCCATCGGTCGCCCGGCGGTCGTCTCCTCTGTCGGCAACAGCGTGCCGGCCTTCTCCGCGTCGAGACCAAGGGCCTTGCGCTCGCGCTCGACGCGGCGAGCGGCCTTCTTCACCTCGGCGTCGAGATCGATCTGCGAGCAGATGCCCAGGGTGACGGGATCGGCAGGCGACAGATTGGCCGAGTTCCAGTGCGAGCGGTCGCGGATCTGCGCGATCGTCTGCTTGGTGGTGCCGACCAGACGCATGATCTGGCTGTCCTTGAGTTCGGGATGGTTGCGCAGCAACCAGAGCACGGCATTGGGGCGCTCGTGGCGGCGCGAGACCGGCGTGTAGCGCGGGCGCTTGACCTGCGGCACCACCACCTTGGTTTCGGCGAGGCGCAGCTTGCGGCCGGCGTCCTGCTCGGCTGCCTCGATTTCCTCGCGTGTCAGCTGCCCGCGTGTGATCGGGTCGAGGCCACGGATGCCCTGGGCCACGTCGCCGTCGGCGATGCCTTTGACCTCCAGGACGTGGAGGTCGCAGAAATCCGCGATCTGCTCGAATGTGAGCGCGGTGTTCTCGACCAGCCAGACGGCGGTCGCTTTGGGCATCAGCGGTTTGCGGTCACTCATGATGGCGTTCTCCTGTCCTTCGCGGCGGGCAGCACGCGAGGGGGGCAGTCGGGTGGATTGGGGGATTCGAGCGCTTATAGCTCCGGCCGATGGGCCAGTGCAACCGCCGATGTGCAATCGCGCCAAGCGACGGCCTCACATTGTACACCATGCGCGCTCTTCGATGTGCTGCGGATCGGTCGAACGTCGGATTATGGCGGTGCAACAATCACATTGCGGTGCAAAGGGGTGGCCGGTAGGGTGCCGCTGGCAACGCAGGGCGACAGCGCCGGATAGACCGTCGCGCTGTGTTTTCGTCGGCAACAGAAGAAGGGACCGAAGCAATGGCGGCCGCCAAGGGCTATTTCATCGAGGATCTCAAGGTCGGCATGGAGTCATCGCTGTCGAAGACCGTATCGGAGGCCGATATCGTCGCCTTCGCCGAGGTTTCCGGCGATCGCAACCCCGTACACCTCGACGCCGCTTATGCCGCTGGCACGATGTTCAAGGAGCGCATCGCGCATGGCATGCTGTCGGCAGCCTATATCTCTGCCGTCTTCGGCATGCAGCTGCCCGGCCCCGGTGCCATCTACATGTCGCAGTCGCTCGCTTTCAAGGCGCCGGTCAAGATCGGCGACACGGTCGTCACGACGGTCAAGGTCACCGAAATCATCCCCGAGAAGCGGCGCGTTAAATTCGACTGCGTCTGCGCGGTCAGCGACAAGCCGGTCCTCGTCGGCGAGGCGATGCTGATGGTGCCCTCGAAGGCTTGACGCAACCTCTGCGAAGCGGCCATGCCTTCCTCGGGTCACGGCACGGTCGCCGCTAGGCCGGGAGGTGCGAGGAGGCCGCAACAATGCAGGTGGTGATGGACGGCGGCGCCGTGCCAGCGGACGTCAAGGGTGGTGCGCTGGCCATCGGAAATTTCGATGGCGTCCATCGCGGCCATCAGGCGCTTCTGACAGCGGCACGCCAGCACGCCCGGGCGATGGGCAATGCCGCGGCAGGCGTGATGGTGTTCGAGCCGCACCCGCGCGAGTTCTTTCAGCCCGACGAGCCCCACTTCCGGCTGACGCCGCTGCCGCTCAAGTTGCGCCGCTTCGACGAGTTGGGCCTCGACTTCGTCGTCGTGAAGACGTTCGACGCCGGCCTGGCGGCGATGTCCGCGACAGACTTCATCGCGCGGGCGATCGCCGCCGCGCTGGCACCGTGCCACGTCGTCATCGGGTACGACTTCTTCTTCGGCAAGGGTCGGTCGGGCAATCCGCAGACCATGCAGGCGGGAGGTCGCGAGCACGGCTTCGGCGTCACCGTTGTCGAGCCGGTTGCGGAGGCTGGCGAGGTGTTCTCTTCAACCGCCATCCGCCTGAAGCTTGCGCAGGGCGACATCCGCCATGCCAATGCCGCGCTGGGCACGCACTGGGCCGTGGTTGGCACGGTGGTCGGTGGGGCACGGCGTGGCACCGGCTTGGGCTTTCCCACGGCCAACATTGCATTGGACCGGGGCACGGCACTGGCCCACGGAATATATGCGGTGTGGGTGCTGACCGGCGGCAGTCGCCATGAGGGAGCCGCCTACCTGGGGACGCGGCCGACCTTCGACGACGGCGCGCCGATGCTAGAGGTGTTTCTTCTCGATTTCGACGGCGACCTCTATGGGCGTGAGATCGAGGTCGAATTCGTCGACTTCATCCGAGCTGACAGAAGGTTCGAAGACATCGATGCGCTGAAGGCGCAGATGGCGGCGGATTGTGATGCTGCACGCCGCGCCCTGGCGCGCGATCCACAAGCAGGGTGGCAAGCGAGAGACCTTGAGAAATCGAGGGAATAGTGCTGCACATGGCGCTGGCCGCATAGCCCGGCGACTGTCAATCCGCCGCCGCTTGCGTTAAGCTTTCCGCCAACTTGAGCACTCTCGACGCGGCGATATGAACGAGCAAATTCCACACCTGCTGGCGATTGCGATCCTGACCCTGGTCGCGGTCGGCATGGGCCTGCTCATGGTCCGGCTGAAGCAGCCTCCCATGGTCGGCTACATTCTGGCCGGTGTGGCCTTGGGACCCACGGTCATCGGCTTCGTGCCGCGCGTGGAGGCCGTTCCGCTGGTGGCGGAATTGGGTGTTCTGTTCCTGCTCTTCCTCGTCGGCATGGAGATTTCGCTCAAGGCCTTCATCGCCGATCTCAAGCCCGCTGTTCTGACCGTGATCGGCCAGCTTTCGCTCGCCGTGGCCGCCATGGCGCTGTTCGGCGTGACACTCGGCTGGAGCGTGCAGCAGATGCTGCTGCTCGCCTTCGTCGTCACCATGTCGTCGACGGCGGTGGCGTTGAAGATTCTGGAGGATATCGGCGAGCTGCGCAGCGAGCTGGGGCGCATCGTGGTCGCCATCATGATCGCGCAGGACATCGCCATCGTGCCGATGCTCATCATGGCGAGTTCCTGGAGCGAGGGCATGGCCTTCGAACCGACGACCGTCGTCACTCTGGCACTCGCCGTCGGCGGCATGGCTTTGTTCATCGGCGTGCTGGGCCCGCGCGGCAAAGTCAACTTTCCCTTCCAGCAGCACATTCTGGGTCGGGTCGAACTCGTCACGTTGACGGCGCTTGCCGTCTGCTGCTCGGCGGCGACCTTCTCGGGTGTGCTTGGCTTCTCGCCTGCCTACGGCGCATTCCTCGCCGGCCTTTTCATCGGCAAGACGACGCTGCGCGGCGAGGCCATCTCGGCGATGGAGCCCATCCAGGGCGTACTGATGGTGCTGTTCTTCGTCGCTATCGGCCTGCTGCTGGACGTAAACTTCATCCTGGCGAACCTTGGCCTCGTCACTCTGTTCGTGCTCGGTGTGCTCATCGTCAAATCGCTCGCCAACATTGCCATTCTGCGCGCGGTGGGGTTGTCGTGGACGGATGCCTACCAGGCCGGATTTATCATTGGCCAGATCGGCGAGTTTTCATTCGTTCTGGCGGCGGTCGGCCTCGCCAACAACGTGCTCGATCCGGTCGGCTACAAGCTCGCCATCTCGGTGATCGTGCTGTCGCTGCTGCTGAGCCCGTTGTGGATGGGTGGCGTCAAGCGCGTGCACGCGGCTTCGCAGACCGGCATCGAGAGCCTCAAGCTCGCTCTCGTCCACGCCTACTCCGGCGAGGTCGAGGACCTGACGCGCGTGCAGAAGGCGCTGTCCGATGGCTTCTTCGTCACGCGCCGTCTCGTCGGCCATCCCGCGCTGCTGCAGGCTTATGCCCGGCGCACCATCGATATGCGCCGCATGCGTGCGGAGACGCGCAAGCGCGAAGCGGAGGCCAAGCGCGCGGAGGCGGAAGCTGCCTCGACCGAGAAGGCCAACGCAACCGTGCCGGCCAGTGCAACGTCGCGCAAGCAGCAGCAGGAAGAGCAGCAGGGCTGACACCGGAACTCCGGCTACGCTGCTGGATGGCGAAGGCCCCCGGCGGTGAACTCCGCGCGAGGGCCTTCTCTGCGTTTCCAGGATTCTCTATCGAGCGGCTAGGAAGCCGCGCCGGTGGCCGTGCTCTCAGAACAGCCCTTCGATCTGGCCCTTGTCGTTCATGCGGATGGCCTCGGCAGAAGGCACACGCGGCAGGCCCGGCATGGTCATGATCTCGCCGGTAATGACGACGATGAACTCCGCACCCGCCGACAGCCGCAGTTCGCGCACGGGCACGACGTGCCCCGTTGGCGCGCCGCGCAGGTTGGGGTTGGTCGAGAACGAATACTGTGTCTTGGCCATGCACACGGGCAGCTTGCCGAAGCCCGCCGCCTCCAGTTCCTTGAAGCGCGCCTCGACCGTTGCGTCGCACGAGATGTCGGCCGCGCGGTAGATCTCGGTGGCCACGGTCTTCACCTTGTCGCGCAGCGACATGTCGTCGGGATAAAGCGGCTTGAAGGAGGCCTGGCCCGAGCCCGCGAGTTCGGCCACGTGCTTGGCGAGTTCTTCGGTTCCCTTGCCGCCGTCGGCCCAGTGCGAGCACATGAACGCCTTGGTTCCCATGCTCTCGGCCGCCTTCATCACCTCGGCGATCTCGGCATCGGTGTCGGTGATGAAACGGTTGACGGCGACCACCGGCGGCACGCCGAACTTGCGCACGTTCTCGATGTGACGCTTCAGGTTCTCGCAGCCCTTGGCGACGGCAACCGGGTTCTCGGCCTTGAGATCGTCCTTGGCGACACCACCGTGCATCTTGAGCGCGCGGACGGTCGCGACGATGACCGCCGCCGCCGGGCTGAGACCGGCCTTGCGGCATTTGATGTCGAAGAACTTCTCGGCGCCAAGGTCAGCACCGAATCCGGCTTCGGTAACGACGAAGTCGGCGAGCTTCAGGGCCGTCTTGGTCGCGAGCACCGAGTTGCAGCCATGGGCGATGTTGGCGAACGGTCCGCCGTGAATGAATACGGGGTTGTTCTGCAGCGTCTGGACCATGTTGGGCATCATGGCGTCCTTGAGCAGCACCGTCATGGCGCCGTCGCCCTTGAGCTCGCGGGCGCGAACCGCGCTCTTGTCGCGCGTGTAGCCGACGACGATGTTGCCCAGCCGCCGTTCGAGATCCTTGAGGTCCATCGACAGGCAGAGGATTGCCATGACCTCCGAGGCCACCGTGATGTCGAAGCCGTCCTCGCGCGGGAAGCCGTTGGCGGTGCCGCCCAGCGAGTTGACGATCGAGCGCAGGGCGCGGTCGTTCATGTCAAGCACGCGCTTCCAGCCGATGCGCCGTGCGTCGAGCCCAAGCGCATTGCCCCAGTAGATGTGATTATCGATGAGCGCGGCCAGCAGGTTGTGGGCCGATGTGATGGCATGGAAGTCGCCGGTGAAGTGGAGGTTGATGTCCTCCATGGGCACGACCTGCGCATACCCGCCGCCGGCTGCACCGCCCTTGACACCGAAGCAGGGCCCGAGCGAAGGCTCGCGCAGGCACATCATCGCCTTCTTGCCGATGCGGTTGAGGCCGTCACCCAGGCCGACCGTGGTGGTCGTCTTGCCTTCGCCGGCGGGCGTTGGGCTGATGGCCGTGACAAGGATGAGCTTGCCGTCCTTGCGGTCCTTGAGGCGCTCGATGAAGTCGAACGAGATCTTGGCCTTGTACGGTCCGTAGTTCAGCAGTGCGTCGGCAGGCACGCCAACCTTGGCACCCACCTCCGCGATCGGCCTCATCTTGGCCTCGCGGGCAATCTCGATATCCGACTTGACGACCATGTGCTCCTCCAGCCTGCCTGTGCAGTGTTCTTGTTGTGTCAGACCGGCGTCTTCTTCGCCGGTGCGTCGAGTATGTCGCCGGTCTTCAGTCCGGTCGAGGCGGCGAACTCGCCGGCCGTGGTCTTGGCGCCGCCCGCCGCACGCGCGCGCTTGACGAGGATGCCGCCGCCACCTGCGGCAATCGTCATGCCGTCGTCCGTGATGGACAGGATTTCACCCGGCCGGCCCGAGCCGTCAACCTTTCGAGAATCGAAGATGTCGAAACGTGCTCCCTTGAAGGCGCTCCATGCCGCCGGCGCAGGGTTGACCGCGCGGATGAGATTGTAAACCTCGGCAGCCGACTTCGCCCAATCGATCTCGGCTAACTCCTTCTTGAAGCGGTATTCGTAGGTGGCCTTGGAGTGGTCCTGCGGGATCTTGGGTGCAGTGCCCGCGCGCACGAGGTCAAGACCCTCGATCATCGCATCGACACCCAGCGGGAAGAGCTTCTTGAAATAGACGTCGCCCAGCGTCTCGTCGGGGCCGATGTCGCATTCCTTCTGCAGCAGGATAGGCCCTTCATCCAAGCCTTCGTCGGGCCAGAAAATCGACAGCCCGGTATGCGTCTTGCCCATGGCTATAGGCCATGAGATGGCGGAGGGACCGCGGTGAAGAGGCAGCAGTGAGGGGTGATATTGGAAGGTGCCGTAGGTTGGTGCATCGAGCACCGGTTGGGGCACGAACAGCGTCACGTAGGCCATCATGCAGACGTCCGGCTGGAAGGAGCGCATCAGCTCCAGCGCCTCCGGCGTCTTCCAGGACGTGGGCTGGTGCACGGGCAGCCCCTTTTCGGCGGCGAGTTCGGCAAGCGGGTCCTTCGCCTTGCCGGCCTTGTCCGGAGCGCAGAAGACTGCAACCACGTTCTCGCCGCGCTCGATGAGCCGCTCCAGCACGGCCTTGCCGAAGGCCTCCTGTCCGTGGACAACGATGCGCATGATTTTCCTCCCCGTCCGGCGAAGCCGGGCAGCTTAGGCTGATGATGATGGCAAGCAGGCACCGGCGGAGCCGGCCAGATACGGGCTCCTACTCGGCGGCGATCTTCTTGGCGGGCGCGGTGGCGCCGGCTTCCTTGAGCGCCTGCACGTCATCGGCGGAATAGCCCAGAACCTCGCGCAGGATCTCGTCGGTGTGCTCGCCCAGCAAGGGCGAGCGTGTCACCTCGACGGGTGAGTCCGACATTTTGATGGGGCAGCCGACCGACAGGTACGGTCCGCGCTTTGGGTGATCGACCTCGACGATGGTGCCGGTGGCGCGCAGGCCCTCGTCCTCGGCCAGGTCCTTCATCGACAGGATCGGGCCGACCGGAATGTCGAGCGGGTTACAGATGTCCATGACCTCGTACTTGGTCTTGGTCATCGTCCACTGCTCGATCCGCTCGAAGATGTGGTTGAGCTTGTCGAGACGCTCGGCCGGCTTGGCGTAGCCCGGCTTCGTCTTCCATTCCGGCTCGCCAATGACGTCGCAGACCTTCTCCCAGGCCGCGGCCTGGGTGATGAAGTACGTGTAGGCGTTGGGATCGGTCTCCCAGCCCTTGCACTTGAGGATGCGGCCGGGCTGTCCGCCGCCCGAGTCGTTGCCCGCGCGTGGGGTCGCTTCGCCGAAGGGGACGCCCTCGCCGAATTGCGAATACTCCCTGAGTGGGCCAGCCTTGAGGCGCTGCTGGTCGCGCAACTTGACGCGGCAGAGATTGAGCACGCCATCCTGCATCGGCGCCAGCACGCGCTGGCCGCGGCCGGAGCGCTCGCGCTGATAGAGCGCGGTGACGATGCCGAGCGCCAGATGGAGACCGGTGCCGCTATCGCCGATCTGCGCGCCGGTGACCAGCGGCGGGCCATCGACAAAGCCGGTGGTCGACGCCGAGCCGCCGGCGCACTGCGCCACGTTCTCGTAGACCTTGCAGTCCTCGTACTTGCCCGGGCCGAAGCCTTTCACCGAGGCCATGATCATGCGCGGGTTGAGCTGCTGCACCCGTTCCCAGGAAAAGCCCATGCGATCGAGCGCGCCGGGAGCGAAGTTTTCGACCAGCACGTCGCACGTCTTGATGAGCCGCTCCAGGATCTCCTTGCCGCGCTTGTTCTTGGTGTCGATCGTGATCGAGCGCTTGTTGTGGTTGAGCATGGTGAAATAGAGGCTGTCGGCGCCGGGCACGTCGACGAGCTGCTTGCGCGTGGCGTCGCCCTCGCCGGGCCGCTCGACCTTGATCACATCGGCGCCGAACCATGCGAGCAGCTGCGTGCACGTCGGCCCGGACTGGACGTGCGTGAAGTCGAGTATCTTGATCCCGTCGAGGGCCTTGGTCATCGTCCGTGCTTCCTTTTGGTCGTGCGTCCCGGGTTTCGCCCCGCGCTGGTTTTCTCGTTCCGAATTCGATCCACCGATTGAGTTGCGAAGCCGTCAGAACCTTGTTCGGGCTCGTGGTCCCAATAGTGTCTGATACGCGAGCTGTCTGCTCATGACGGAAAGCGGGGCGGCCTTGCGGCCGCCCCCTCGTGCTTACTTGTACATGGTCTGGTTTTTGGTGCCCGGCGCATACTCGCGCGGATCGATCCAGACGTTGACCACGGCGCACTTGCCTGTCTTTGCGATTGCCTCGCGGGCGCGGCGCAGGGCGGGGGCGATCTGCGAAGCCTCCCGCACTTCCTCGCCGTACCCGCCGATCATCTCGCCGAACTTCGAGAACGGCACGTCGCCCAGCTTGTTGCCGATGTCGCCGCGGTTCTCGCCGTACTTGGCGATCTGGCCGTAGCGGATCTGGTTCATCGCAGAATTGTTGCCCACGACGGCCAGGTACGGTGCGCCGAACCGCTGTGCCGTTTCCATGTCGAACGCCGTCATGCCGAACGAGCCGTCGCCGTAGAGGCACATCACTTCCTTGTTGGGATGCGCGAGCTTGGCGGCCATCGCGAAGCCGGTGCCGACGCCCAGCGAGCCGAGCGCGCCGGGATCCATCCACTGGCCCGGTCCACGCGGGCGCACCGCCTGCGCGGAAATGGTGACGACGTCGCCGCCGTCGCCGATGTAGATCGTGTCCTCGCCGAGGAACTCGTTGATCTCCCAGGCCAGCCGATAGGGATGGATCGGCGAGGCATCGGACTTGAACAACGGCATCAGCTTGTCGAGCGCGATGGCTTCCGCCTTGCGCAGCTTCGCCATCCACTGCTGGCGCTCCTGGCGGGCCGCCTTGTCGGGTGACGCTGAGATCGCAGCGGCGACGGCCGTGAGGATCGCGCCGGGATGCCCGGCGATGCCCAGGTTGATGTCGCGGTTCTTGCCGACGGTCTTGTAGTCCATGTCAATCTGCACGAGCATCGGCACCGAGATGCGCTTGCCGTAACCCATGCGGAAGTCGAACGGCGTACCGATGATGAGTAGAACGTCGGCGTCCTTGAACGCGAGCGAGCGCGTGCGGTCGAAGTGGTGCGGATCGTCAGGGTGCAGCATGCCGCGGCTGGCACCATTGAGGTAGGCCGGGATGTCGAGCGCGCGCACGAAATCGATCGCTTCCTTGTGGCTGCCCGAAACGAAGACCTGCTGCCCGAAAAGTACGGCAGGACGCTTGGCGCTGTTGAGGATGGCCGCGAGCTTCTCGATGTCGGCGGGGTCGCCGATGGAACGCACGGAGGCACGGTAGCTACCGGGCTTGGGAATGCGCGCCTTGTCGATGTGGATCTCCGCATCGAGGATGTCGCGCGGGATTTCGAGGTAGGATGGACCGTAGGCGCCGGCATAGCACTCACGTGCGGCCATCGAGATCATGTCCGCGATACGGTCGGTCGAGAAGACGCCGGAGGCGAACTTGGTGATCGGCTTCATCATATCGACGTGCGGCAGGTCCTGCAGCGAGCCCATCTTGTGCTGCGTCAGTGACGACTGTCCGCCAATGTGGATGATGGGGCTCTCAGAGCGGAATGCCGTCGCGACACCGGTGACCGCATTGGTACAGCCGGGACCGGCGGTGGTGACGACGCAACCGAGCTTGCCGGTCTGGCGCGCGTAGCCGTCGGCGGCGTGGGCTGCGACCTGCTCGTGACGGACATCGACGACCTTGATGCCCTCGTCGATGCAACCGTCGTAGATGTCGATGATATGACCGCCGCATAGCGTGAAGATCGTATCTACGCCCTCATTCTTCAGAGCCTTGGCGACAAGGCGCCCGCCCGAGACGATATTGGGATCCGAACTCTTCCGCTGCAGCGTGTCCTCAGCCGTCGAGCTGACCAGCTTCGCCGTCGCGTTGACTGCCATTGGGCTTCTCTCCTCGTGGTGAGGCGGCCAGAAGCGCCCCGCTTCCGTGGCCGCGTGTCCTGGCGTTGGCTCTTCAGGGGATGTCGACGAACTGCTCGACGTGGGCCCTAAGCTTCAGTGTGTGCTCGCGAACGAGCTGCTCGGCGAGATCGGCATCGCCTTGCTCGATGGCCGCCACGATCTTCTTGTGATCGGCGATCGACCGCTTTGCGCGATCCTTCTCGAAGATCGTTCTGTTGCGGATGGCCCGCACGTGCATGAACAGGCCGTCCGTGATGTTTTCGATGAGCTTGTTGCCGCCGGCCCGGATAATGGCCTGGTGGAAGCGGATGTTGGCGTCGGAGTACTCGCCCATGTGACGGTCGACGTCGCAATAGGGATCGGTGAGCTGATGCAGCTCGGCGACGGCGTCTGCACTCGCGCGTGCCGCGGCGAGGCGCGCCGCCATGCTCTCGAGCGCTGCCCAAGCCGTTATCATGTCGACGATTTCGGCCTTCGATTTCCGGACGATGAAGATGCCGCGCCGTGCAACAACCTTGACGAGCCCTTCCTGGTCGAGCTGCGCGAGCGCCTCGCGCAACGGCGTGCGCGATATGCCAAAGCGGGAAGACAGGTCGCGTTCGTCGAGCCGCAGCTCCGCCTTGTCATCGTAGATATTCATCGCAGCGATCGCCGCTTTCAGAGCCTCGTAGGCGCGCGCCTTGAGGCTCTGGCTCTCGCCGATGGCAACAATCTTAAGGCTCGTCTTCTGCATGGGCTCACAAGCCTCCGGACTTGAGGCGCGCGTGGTCTGCATGGTCGAAACCCGTGTGCCGCGCGATCTAGAAGAATCCGGTCCCGCGGCGGCGGGGTGGTGCATACGTCAGCTTCGTTGGTATACCATATGCCAGAGAGGGCGCGCGTTCAATACGTTTAGGGTCGTCCGTTGCCCGCGTCGAGACACCCCCAGCAGCTTTGACGTGCAAGGGCATCGCGGGCCTCAGGTCGCTGCTGCGGTGCTGGGGCGGCGGCGCAATCTCTTGAGCAACGGTGCTGCAAACAGGAGAACCGCAAAGCCCATGATGACGCCGGACAGCGGTCGGGTGAAGAAGACGGTCCAGTCGCCCAGATCGGCGATCATCGTCTGGCGGAAGGAGTCTTCTGCCAGCGGACCCAGCACGATGGCGAGCACCAGCGGCGCCAGAGGATAGTCGAGCTTGCGCATCACGTAGCCCACGAATCCGAACAGCAGCACCAGCCAGGGATCGAACATGCGCGTGTCGGGTGCGAAGCTGCCGACGAAGCACAGCACGAAGATGAGCGGGGCGAGGATCATGAAGGGCATCCTCAAGACCCACACGAACAGCGGAATGAGCGCGAGGTTCAAGATCACGGTGACGAAGTTGGCCGCATAGAGCGATGCGGTGAGACCCCACACGAACTCGGACTGCTGGATGAACAGCAGTGGTCCGGGTGTGAGGCCCCAGATGACCATGCCGCCGAGCAATATCGCTGTCGTCGGCGAGCCTGGGATGCCGAGCGTCATCATCGGCAGCATCGAGCCGGTCGAGGCGGCGTTGTTGGCGGCCTCGGGCGCCGCGACGCCGCGAATTTCGCCCTTGCCGAACTTTTCCGGATCGTTGGCGAAGCTCTTGGTGAGTCCGTAGGCCATCAGAGCGGCAGGAGTCGCGCCTGCCGCCGGCAGCACGCCGACGAAGTAGCCGAGTAGTGAGGAGAGGCTCATTGTCGTCATCGAGCGCTTCAGCTCGCCGAGCGCCTTGCGCAGCCGCTCGAAGGTGAAGCGATGCGACACGATCTCGACCTTGCCGCGCGAGGTCTCCAGCGTCCACAGCATCTCGCCGATGCCGTAGATGCCGATGGCGAGAACGATGAACGAAATGCCTTTGTAGAAGCCCTGCAGGTCGAAGAAGATGAGGCGAGGACGGCCGGAGATGGTGTCGAGGCCGACAGTGGACAGCACCAGGCCCAGCAGGATCATGAAGATGGTCTTGGGAATGTCGTCACCGCCCAGGCCGACGAAGGTGGCGAACGCCAGAACCATCAGCGCGAACGTCTCTTGCGGGCCGAACCGGAGCGCGAAGTCGGCCAGCGGCGGCGCGAACAATGTGAACAGGATGATCGAGATGGTGCCGCCGACGAAGGACGCCACCGCTGCGGCGACGAGGGCGAAGTCGGCCCTGCCCTGAAGCGCCATGGGCCGGCCGTCGAACGTCGTCGCCACCGCCGTCGAGGCGCCCGGTATGCCCAGCATGATGGACGAGATCGCCCCGCCGTACATCGAGCCGTAGTAGATCGCGGCAAGAAAGATGATGGCGGCGGTCGGCGGCACGAAGAACGTGATGGGCAGCAGGATCGCGACACCGTTGACCGAACCCAGTCCCGGCATGGCGCCGATGAACAGGCCGAGCAGGCAGCCCAACATCATCATGCCCAGGTTGAAGGGCTGGAACGCGATCCCAAAGCCCTCGATCAGGTGAGTCAGGATGTCCATCATGAACGTAACCTCGGTGTAGGCGGTGCTTCGGCGGCGTTTCTGTTGTCGTCGCTCGGGCGGGCGTCAGTAGACGAACATCTTGTAGAGCGGGATGAAGAGCGGCTCCGTGATGCCCTTGGGCAGCAGGATCTTCATGCCGCTTTCGAACAGGAAGAAGATTGCGATCGGGATCGCGAAGGAGACGGCGATCGTGGTCGGCCACGGTATCTTGCCGAACACGCCGACGTAGAAGATCAGGAACAGCAGCATCGCCACATAAGCGCCGACGAAGTGCGTCGCCAGCAGCATGGCGAAGATCGATGCGACAGTGATGAGCACGACCTTCATCGTGTAGTTGTCCATGAAGGGTTCGGTCGACCGGCCCTGCGCCGTCACGCCCCGCCAGCCGCGCCAGAGGATCCAGATCGCGCAGAGGAGCATGCCCAGCGACAGCCAGAACGGCAGCGCACCTGAGCCCGGGCCTTTCTTTGGCACCCAACCGATCTGCAACGGCGGGATCTGTGCCATGTACATGAGGTAGATCGAGAAGACCGCCAGGATAGCGGCGAAGGTCAGCTCGGCGCGACGCATAGGTCTCTCCCGGGCGCGCTGGAGTTGCGGCAAGTGACTGGCCGATGAGGCTTGTTGGCACGTGTCAAACAGGGCGCGATCAACGCAACGGGACGCGTCGGCCTGTAGAAGGGCAGTGCGCAGGACGGAGGCGGTGACGCCTCCGTCCGTTTATGCGGTGTAGCTGCCGCACTGGCGCGCGGCGGGCGGGATCACTGGACCTCGCCCATCTCCTTCAGCAGCGTAAGATGCTTGGCCTTCTCCTCGGCGAAGTACGCCTTGAGGTCGTCGCCAGTCATCCAAGCGCACTGCAGGGCGTTCTTCTTGCAGTAGCCCTTCCAATCCTCCGAGCTGAACACCTTCTCGAAGACGCTCTTGTAGTAGTCCGCGACCTCGGGCTTGATGCCGCCCGGTGCCACCACCGAGCGCTGCATGCGGTAGACGAGATCGTGGCCCAGCTCCTTGAACGTCGGCAGGTCCTTGAACTCGGTGATGCGCTCGCGCGTGAGAGAGGCGAGCGGGCGCACCTTGCCGGCCTGCTGGAAGCCGAGGGCCTCGGAAGGATTGTTGACGGTCGAGTCAACGTGCTTGCCGACGAGGTTGACCGCGACGTCGCCGCCGCCCTTGAACGGAACGTACGTCATCTTGAGGCCGTAGGCCTTCTCGAGCATCGCGGTAACGAGGCTATCCTCTTGGCCCGTTCCGGTGCCGCCCATCTTCCAGCCGGTGCCCTTCTCCTTGACTATCTTGACGTAGTCGTCGACGGACTTGATGTCGGATTCGGCGTTGACCCAGAGGACGAAGGTATCCTCGGCAAGACGCGCGATGGGCGTGAACTCGTCGATGTTGACGCCGATGCCCGGGTTCTTGAGCGGTGTCGTGTAGTAGGAGTTCAGCGTAGCCATGATCACGTGATCATTGCCGGCGTTGTCCTTGAGGTAGCGCAGAGCGTCCGCGCCCGAGCCACCGCCCTTGTTGATCGGGATGAAGGGGACCTCGGCGAGCTTGTTCTTCTCGATGATCGACTGAATGAAGCGGGCGAGCTTGTCGGCGCCGCCGCCCTGGCCGGCCATGACGACGAATTCGACCGGCTTCACGGGCTTCCATTCCGCAGCGGCTGGCCCTGCCCCTGCAACAGTGAGGGCGAGTGCTCCAACGGCCCCAAGCCCGTAGGCGCTGCGACGTGACATCATCATCCTGTTTCCTCCGTTTGATGGACCTGCGGCTCCCTTGAGGGATTGAACCGAAACATTTGCATGTGATCGGTTGATGCAGGTATTTTCGAGGTCTTATGACGACCCTTGGAGTGCGTTGTTGCCGCCACTCTGTGGTCTACAGTATGCCAATGGCGCGTTCGATGCAATGTACAAATGTTCGATTTGCAACATGACGAGCGCAAAGAATGAAGGGCGCGGCCCCGCGCCTGTGCTCCGTAGTATGGGATTTTTTTGTCATAACATGATGTTGCTCGTTGCTTCCCGGTGGGACTTCGATCGCGGCGCGCGCATCGCGACCGCGGATCAAGTGCTGTGATGTGCCTATCCGAGCCTTCAGGGCCGTGGTATACCAGAATTGATCTGAAGGTTCGACCGACGCTGCGCGGGTAGTCTTTCGCGGGTAGCAGTCATCCCGGCGAGTTTGCGGTCCAGTCTTTACGGGCTGCGCTCTCGTAAGCGTCCGGCGCGCTTGGCCTAACCGATTTTGCTTGATCGCAGCAGAGCGAACCGGCACCAAGACCGGCAGCAAAATAACAAGACCGCACGAACGGTCCGGGAGCGGAGCACCACGGAATGAACCTGCACGAGTTCCAGGCCAAGGAGCTCCTCACGCGGTTCGGGGTGCCGGTGCCGAAAGGGCGTATTGCCGACAGCGGTCCGGATGGCGAGCGGATTGCGCGCCGCCTGCAGTTCAAGCGCTTCGCCATCAAGGCGCAGGTCCATGCCTCCGACCGTGCGCGGGGCGGTGGCATCCGTTTCTCTGCCTCTCCGGAAGGCGTCGGTGCAACTGCGGAACTGTTGCTGGGCTCGCGGTTCACGCGGCCGGGCGGCGCTGAAGGCGCGGAGCGGGTGCGCTGGGTGCTGATCGAGGAAGCGATCGCGGCGCGGCAACTGCTCTATGCGGCCATCTATCTCGACAGCGCCTCCGGCCGGCTGATGGCGCTGGCGGGGCCCGCCGGCGGTGAGGCGATCGAACGCCGCGTGGCGCTCGATCCGACGCTGATCGAGCGCGTGCCGCTGACCTTCGATGGCAAGAGTGCGACGGGCGATTTCGCCGGACTCGTCACGTCGATAGGCTTGTCGGGCAAGGAAGCGGCGAGCACCGCGGCCGTCATCTCGCGCATGGCCGATTTGGCAGTGACGCTCGATGCCACGCAGGTCGAAATCAATCCGCTGGCGCTGACCTGGGACGGCGAACTCGTTGCCATGGACGCCAAGATCACAATCGACAATCACGCGCTTATCCGGCACCCGGGGCTTGCCGCATTGAGCGCGGCGGTCGATGTGGAGGAGGGCGATCCGGTGGTGCTGGGCGCCGACCGGCACCATATCAACTATCAGCGCATGGGTGGTGACGTCGGCGTCGTGGTCAATGGGGCGGGTCTCGCCCTGGCGACCGTCGATCTCGTCGGGGATTGCGGTGGCCGGGCGGCCAACTTCATGGACGTCCGCACGACCGCCACGAGCCTCGATGTCGCCTACGGAATGGAGCTCATCCTGTCGAACTCGGCAGTACGCTCGATCATTGTGAACGTACATGGCGGCGGCATGCAGCCGTGCGATACCATTGCGGAGGGTGTCGGGATGGCCATGCGCCGGGCCGACCGGACGCCGCCGCTCGTCATCAGGATGGCCGGCAACAACGCGGCCTACGCCCATACGGTCCTGGCCAACCTCGGCGTTGGTTATGTCGCCGCTGATGATATGGGCGAGGCGGCGAAGCTGGCGGTGGCGGCGGCCAGATCGAATGCCTGAATGATGAGAAAGGCCGGGGCGATTGGACAGACCCGGCTGCACGAAAGATAAGCGCTGGCAAACAACGCGACGTGGTGAAGACATGGATCATAAGACCTTCGGGAGCGGCAAGGTGGGCAAGGCCGGTGACGGCCATGGCGGCGAGGCTCCCGATTTCCGCAACGGCAACCGCTCGCCGCATCCGGGTTCAGGCCGCCGCAAGGCCCTGATCTTTCCAAAAGGCCGGCTACTCAAGGACGATGAGCGCAAGGCGCTGCGTGAGATCGTCGGCGAGGGGCCGTTCGAGCGCGCTCTGCTGATCGAGTACCTGCACAAGATCCAGGATCACGAGGGCTGCCTGCCCGCCGGCCTGCTTCACGCTCTGGCCGAGGCGATGCGCATTCCCATGGCCGCCGTCTACGAGGTGGCGACCTTCTACGCCCATTTCGACGTGATCGCCGACGGCGACGACAGACCAGCCAAGACGACGATACGCGTCTGCGATTCGCTGTCGTGCATGCTGGCGGGCGCCGAGAAGTTGTTCGCCGCACTCGAAAAAGAGAACATGGGCGACGTGCGCGTGGTGCGCGCTCCGTGCGTGGGCTCCTGTCACACGGCTCCAGCGGTTCATGTCGGCCACAACCACGTCGACAACGCTTCTGTCGATGAGGTGAAGCAGCGCGTGGCGCACGGCCATACGCACCCCGACGTTCCCGACTACCAGACGTTCGAGGCCTACGAGGCCGAAGGCGGCTACGCCGTGCTGAAGGAATGCCTGTCGGGCCAGCGCTCGGCGGACGACGTCATCAAGACGCTGTCCGACGGCGGCCTGCGCGGTCTGGGTGGCGCCGGCTTCCCGACGGGGCGCAAATGGACGTTCGTACGCGGCTACAAGGGGCCGCGGTTGATGGCGGTCAACGGCGACGAGGGTGAGCCGGGCACGTTCAAGGACCGGCATTACCTGGAAACGCGACCGCACGCTTTCCTCGAGGGCATGCTGATAGGCGCCTGGGCGGTCGAGGCCGAGCAGGTCTTCATCTATATGCGCGACGAGTACCAGGCGGTGCTCGAAATCCTCCGCAACGAGCTTCCCAAGCTCGAAGCCGCGGGCCTTGCCAAGCACACGCGCATCAATCTGCGGCGCGGTGCTGGCGCCTACATCTGCGGCGAGGAAAGCGCGATGATCGAGTCGATCGAGGGCAAGCGCGGACTGCCGCGGCATCGGCCGCCCTATGTCGCGGAGGTCGGCATCTTCGACCGGCCGACGCTGGTCAATAATGTCGAGACGCTCTACTGGATTCCCGACATCCTGAAGAATGGCGCCGACTGGTTTGCGCGGCAGGGAAAGAACGGCGCGAAGGGACTGCGCTCGTATTCGGTCTCGGGTCGCGTCAAGAAGCCGGGTGTCGTGCTGACAGCGGCCGGCTCGACGGTCGAGGAACTGATCGCCCAGTGCGGTGGCATGCTCGAAGGGCACACGTTCAAGGGCTATCTGCCTGGTGGCGCGTCGGGCGGCATCCTGCCCGCATCGATGGGGGACATTCCGCTCGACTTCGGCCAGCTCGAAAAGCACGGCTGCTTCGTGGGCTCGCACGCTGTCGTCATTCTGTCCGACAAGGACGACATGAAGGACGTCGCCCGCAACCTCATGCGCTTTTTCGAAGACGAGAGCTGCGGGCAGTGCACGCCCTGCCGCAACGGCACTGAGAAGGCGGTAAAGCTGATGGGCGCCGCGGCATGGGACAAGCCGCTGCTGGAGGACTTGAGTCAAGTGATGCGCGACGCCTCCATCTGCGGCCTTGGGCAGGCGGCGTCGAACCCGCTGATGTCGGTTTTGAAGTTCTTCCCCGAAGACTTGACCTGAGCCGAGACGAACGTCCGCCGCGCCGGGCGGACGGATTTGCGCTCACATAGATCCGCGAGAGACGAGATCATGACAGAAAAAATCAAGTTCACGCTCGATGGCCGCGATGTCGAAGCCGAGGCCGGGGAGACGATCTGGCAGGTGGCCAAGCGCGAAGGCACCGACATTCCGCACCTGTGCTGGCTGCCGGCACCCGGCTACCGGGCCGACGGCAACTGCCGTGCCTGCATGGTCGAGGTGGAGGGCGAACGCGTGCTGACAGCATCGTGCCAGCGCAAGGTTGCTGCCGGCATGAAGGTGAAGACGGCATCAGAGCGCGCCAGGAAATCGCGCGAGATGGTGTTCGAGCTGTTGCTCGCCGATCAGCCCGGACGCGAGGACGGGCACGATCCGCGCTCCAAGTTCTGGACCTGGGTCGATCGCATGGGGATCGCGGCCACCAGCCGCTATCCCTCCGGCGACAAGCCGCAAGCCGACAATTCGCACACCGCAATCGCCGTCAATCTCGATGCCTGCATCAACTGCAATCTGTGCGTCCGCGCCTGCCGCGAAGTGCAGATGAACGACGTCATCGGCATGGCCTACCGCGGGCATGGCTCCAAGGTGGTCTTCGACTTCGATGACGTCATGGGCTCATCGACTTGCGTGGCGTGCGGCGAGTGCGTGCAGGCGTGCCCCACGGGTGCGCTGATGGAGGGCCGGCTGTTGGATCGCGACAGCGGCAAGCGCGTCGCCTACGAGGACAAGAGCGTCGAGACGGTCTGCCCTTATTGCGGTGTCGGTTGCCAGACGTTGGTGCACATCAAGGACGACAAGGTTCTCTACGTCGACGGCCGCGACGGCCCGGCCAACGAGAACCGGCTGTGCGTGAAGGGGCGGTTCGGGTTCGACTACATTCATCATCCCGATCGCCTGACCAAGCCGCTCATCCGCCGCGAGGGTGCAACCAAGCGCGAATGCCTCATCCCGCGCTCGCGCGACGAGATCCTCGAGGTCTTCCGCGAGGCGACGTGGGAGGAAGCTCTCGACAAGGCTGCAAAGGGCTTCAAGCGCCTGCGCGACACATGGGGACCTTCGGCGCTGGCAGGGCTCGGCTCGGCCAAGGGCTCGAACGAGGAAGCCTATCTGTTCCAGAAGCTCATCCGCCAGGGCTTCGGCACCAACAACGTCGACCACTGCACCCGGCTGTGTCACGCGTCTTCCGTCGCCGCGCTGATGGAAGGCGTCAATTCAGGTGCCGTTACCGCGCCGTTCACGGCGGCGAAGGATGCCGAGACCATCATCGTGATCGGTGCGCGGCCGGCTGAGAACCACCCCGTCGCCGCGACCTACCTCAAGCAGGCGGCAGCACGTGGCGCCAACCTCATCATCATGGATCCGCGCGGCCAGCACTCCGGCCTCGCCCGCTATGCGACGCACGTGCTCAACTTCAAGCCGGCCCACGACGTGGCGCTGCTCAACGCCATGTTGCACACGATCATCGAGGAAGGCATGGTCGATGTGCAGTACGTGCAGGCGCATACCGAGGGCTACGAAGGGCTGCGTGCCAAGGTCCGCGCCTTCAGTCCGGAGCGCATGGCGCCGGTGTGCGGCATCGATGCCGACGTCATCCGTGAGGTGGCGCGGCTCTATGCCCGCTCCAGGGCGTCGCTCATCTTCTGGGGCATGGGCGTGTCGCAGCACACGCACGGCACCGACAATTCGCGCTGCCTGATCGCGCTCGCCCTCATCACCGGCCAGATCGGCCGGCCGGGCACCGGTCTGCATCCGCTGCGCGGCCAGAACAACGTGCAGGGCGCTTCCGACGCCGGTCTCATCCCGATGGTGTTTCCCGACTACATCTCGGTCGAGAACGAAGAGGTGCGCCAGAAGTACGAGAAGCTCTGGAACACCAAGCTCGATCCCAACCGAGGCCTCACGGTCATCGAGATCATGCACTCCATCCACGAGGGCATGGTGAAGGCGATGTTCATCATGGGTGAGAACCCGGCGATGTCGGATCCCAACGTCCGGCAGGCACGCCAGGCCTTGTGCGAGCTCGAGCTGTTCGTCGTGCAGGACATCTTCATGACGGAGACGGCCTGGCAGGCAGACATCGTGCTGCCGGCATCCGCGCATGCCGAGAAGCTCGGCACCTACACCAATACCAACCGGCAGGTGCAGATCGGCCGTCCGGTCATCTCGCTGCCGGGCGAGGCGCGGCAGGACTGGGAGATCATCCAGGAGATCGCGCAGCGCATGGGGCTCGACTGGAACTACGGCCACATCTCCGAGGTGTTCACGGAGATGGCGAGCGTCATGCCCTCGCTCAAGAACATCTCGTGGGAGCGCATCGAGCGTGAGGATGCCGTCACCTACCCGTGCGATGCACCCGACAAGCCCGGCAACGAGATCATCTTCTCGCAGTCGTTCCCGACCAAGTCGGGGCGCGCCAAGATCGTGCCGGCGGCCCTGCTGGCACCGCACGAGCTGCCTGACGACGAGTTCCCGATGGTGCTGACGACGGGTCGGTTGCTGGAGCACTGGCACACCGGCTCCATGACCCGGCGCTCATCGACGCTCGATGCGCTGGAGCCCGAGGCGATCGTCGGCCTCAACCCGCGCGACATGGAGAAGATGGGCATCGGCCCGGGCGACATGGTGGCGGTGGCGACGCGGCGCGGTGAGATCGTGCTCAAGGCGCGCGCCGACCGCGACACGGCGGAGGGCATGGTGTTCATACCCTTTGCGTTCGCGGAGGCACCGGCCAATGCGCTCACCAACCCGCAGCTCGACCCGATGGGCAAGATCCCCGAGTTCAAGTTCTGCGCCTGCAAGGTGGAGAAGATCGCCGCACACGAACCCGCGAAGGCGGACGCCGCGGAGTAAGGGCTTACGGCGGGTCACGTGTGTAGGATTGCTGCCGAGCACAATGACCACTGTGACCCGGCGCGGAAATTGAACCCGCAGTTGCCCCCGCCACGATTGTCATCCTCGGGCTTGTCCCGAGGACCCATCGTGCCGCGGGCTCCATCGCTCGCGATGGGCTAATTTCGACCGTCATGCTCACCCCCACGAAGGCTGATCTAGGGTTCGACCGGTCACGGGTAGTTCTGCAGATAAGGCGCTTTGATTGTCTCGGGGCGCCAATGTTGTGTAAGATTCAATGCATGCCGAAAAAATTAGTCATCTGGACCTTGGACTGGGTCCCAGCGGGTGACGCTCCACGCGGGTATGTGCGCGACCTGCGCTTGCGATGGGCGGCGGAGGAAGCAGGCTTGCCGTATGAGGTGCGCGCTGTACCCTTCGACGATCGAGCGACTAATCATCTCGACCGCCAGCCATTTGGACAGGTGCCCTATCTGACAGATGGCGACGTAAACATGTTCGAGAGCGGTGCGTGTCTGCTGTACTTGGCTCGCAGCAGCGAGGCATTGATGCCACGCGATCCTGTTGGCGAGGCCGAAACGCTCCAATGGGTGATCGCGGCTCTGAACTCGGTGGAGCTGGTCACTGTGCCGTGGTGGTTCCTGACGATTACAGGTCAGACCGAAAACGGCCTCGCTGACTGGATGGAGCAGCGGCTTGCCCACATTGAAAGAGTCCTCACAGAGCGCCGATGGCTCGCAGCAAATCGCTTTACGGTCGCGGACCTCCTGATGGCGGATGTCCTGCGTGTTGGCCTCGTTCGCGCTTATGGCGATCGTCCAGCAACCGAGGCCTATATCGAGCGTGTCATCGAGCGTCCCGCTTTCCGCAAGGCCCATGCAGACCAGATGGCGCACTTTGCTGCAGCTGACAAAGCGCGATCACGATGACGTCGTAAGCGGTCTCGACCATCTTGAGAACGGCCCGATGCCGTTGACTTCAGCTCAGGGTCAAAATCCGACGTTTCGGAGTGCGCGGCGCGAAGGCTTCTCGGGACAAGCCCGAGGATGACAGTGGGGATAAGGCTTGCGCGGGGCGCCACGTCAGTTCCTAGCCCCCAAAACAGCCGTGGCGCGGGCCGACTTCACGGCCAACCGACCACGGGGCGGTGCATCGAGGAGGCGAAGCTCTCGACGTCGCTGCTTCGCCTTACCAGGCTCGCCACTGCATGCGGGCGGTTTCGGCGAATTGAGCTTTGAGCCTCGCGATGGTGGTGTGCGGCGCATCAAGGCCAGCGGACCACCGGCGGCATTGATGACAAGATGCTTTCCACGTTGCCGCCAGTCTTGAGGCCGAAAGTCGTGCCGCGATCGTAGAGCAGGTTGAATTCGACATAGCGGCCGCGGCGCACCAGTTGCTCGTCGCGATGCGCTTCCGTCCAATCCTTGCCGAAGTTGGCGCGCACGAGCTTGGGGTAGATGTCGAGGAAGGCGCGCCCCACGTCCTGTGTAAAGGCGAGTGCCGCGTCGAAGCCTCCGTCCTTCTCGTCGGGTGTCAGGTAGTCGTAGAAGATGCCGCCGATGCCGCGCATCTCCTTGCGGTGCGGCAGGTAGAAATACTCGTCGCACCATGTCTTGTATCTGTCGTAGTCGGCGATCGCGTGCTGCTCACACGCTCCCCGCATCGCCGCGTGGAACGCAACCGTGTCCGGGTCCTCCTGCGTGCGGCGCTTCATGAGCACCGGCGTCAGGTCGGCACCGCCCCCGAACCACCATTTGCTCGTCACCACCATGCGTGTGTTCATGTGCACCGCCGGCACGAACGGGTTCTGCATGTGAGCGATGAGCGAGATGCCCGAGGCCCAGAAGCGCGGGTCGTCCTCGGCACCCGGAATCTGCTTGCGGAACTCGGGCGCGAACTCGCCGTGGACCGTCGACGTATGGACGCCGACCTTCTCGAAAACGCGGCCGGACATCATGCTCATGACACCACCGCCGCCGTCGCTGCCGTCAGGGGCGGTGGCCTGGGGGCCGGATCGCTGCCACGGCGTACGGGTGAAGCGTCCAGGCGGTCGCAGCGAGTACTGCACGCCTGAAGGAAGGTCGTCTTCCAGGGCTTCGAAGGCCGCGCAGATCTGGTCCCGGAGGGTCTCGAACCACGCGCGTGCGCGGGTTTTCATGGAGCTGAGGTCGGCATCGTCGGGCAAGGGCATCAGGCACGGACTTTCGGCAGGATGGATTTCATGCGTCGCCGGACGGCACGAAATAGCCGTCCCGAGCCTTGGTTTTGACCATGTACGCACCTATGTGGGCAAGGGCCGTCACCGCACCATCGCGTCTGCCGTCGTTGCCGTGCGTAAAGCGGCGTGCCGGCACCGTGTGTTTGTTGGATCGAACGGCCGGCGGCTCTCCTGCGACTGACAACGAAGCAGGCCACGGCGATGCGAGCCTTCGCGCGCCCGCGCCGGCTGCTGTAACCCGAATGTGCGTAGGCTTTCCGGGTGCTCAAGCCCGGCCTACTCTGACCGAAAGGCGGGCCTAGCCTGCAGATGAAATGATCGACCGATTGTTCACATGGCTTGAGCGCTGGCGCTCGCCCTTTCCGCCCGAGCCCCCCGGCATGCCGCCGGCGGGGTTCTGGGCGTTTATCGCATTCTACGCCCGGCCCTACTTTCCGCTGCTGGCCGTCTCATCGGCGATGGCTGCGGTCATAGCACTGATCGAAGTCTCGCTGTTCGGCTTCCTCGGCCGGCTGGTCGACTGGCTGTCGCATGCCGAACGCGCGACGTTCTGGCAGACGCACGGCGTGTTCCTGCTGGGCATGGCCGCGGTCGTGCTGCTGCTGTTGCCGGCCATGAAGCTCGTCTACGAGGCCGTGATCCACCAGGGCCTCATGGCCAACTTCGCCATGCGCACGCGCTGGCAGGCGCATCGCTACGTGCTGCGCCAGTCGCTGTCGTTCTTCCAGAACGACTTCGCCGGCCGCATCTCGGCCAAGGTGATGCAGACGGCGGTCGCGGTGCGCGAGGTCGTGATGAAGCTCGCGGAGGTCATGGTCTATGTGTCGGTCTATTTCGCCGGCGCGGTGGTCATGTTCGCATCAACTGACTGGCGGCTGGCAGGCCCGATGGTCGCGTGGTTCGTCGCCTACGTTGTGGCCATGCGCTACTTCATTCCGCGGCTTGGGCGCATCTCGGCCGAGCAGGCGGATGCTCGCTCGATCATGACCGGCCGCATCGTCGACAGCTACACCAACATCGCCACGGTGAAGATGTTCGCGCATGCCGACCGTGAAGACGACTACGCGAAGGATTCGATGGCGGGGTTTCTCGACACCGTTCACCGGCAGATGCGCCTCGTCACGATGCTCACCTTCACGCTCAACTCGCTCAATGCGGCGCTGCTGTTCGGCGTTACCGCACTGGCGGTATGGCTGTGGTCGTTCGATGCGGTGACGACGGGTGCCATCGCGTTGACCGTCGGCCTCGTACTGCGGCTGCAGGGCATGGCCCACTGGATCATGTGGGAGGTGGCCGGCCTGTTCGAGAACGTCGGCGTCGTTCAGGATGGCATCGAATCCATCTCGCGCGAGCGGACCGTCGTCGATGTGGCTGGTGCCAAGCCGCTCACCGTCCCGCGCGGCGAGATCCGCTACGAGGGCATCCAATTCAACTACGGCAAGGAGCGCGGGCTGGCGGGCGGCGCTGGCGTCATCGACAACCTGTCGCTCACCATTGCGCCGGGTGAGAAGGTCGGGCTCGTCGGCCGCTCCGGCGCCGGCAAGTCGACGCTCGTGTCCGTGCTGCTGCGCTTCTATGACCTGGAGGCTGGCCGCATCCTCATCGACGGGCAGGACATCGCCGGTGTCACGCAGGACAGCCTGCGCGCCAGCATCGGCATGGTGACGCAGGATACGTCGCTGCTGCACCGCTCGGTGCTCGACAACATCGTCTACGGGCGGCCGGAGGCGACCCGCGAGCAGGCGATCGCGGCGGCCAAGCGCGCGCATGCGCACGAGTTCATCGAGGGCCTCGTCGATCTCAAGGGTCGCACGGGCTACGATGCGCACGTGGGCGAGCGCGGCGTGAAGCTGTCGGGAGGGCAGCGCCAGCGCATCGCGATCGCGCGGGTTCTGCTGAAGAACGCTCCGGTGCTGATCCTCGACGAGGCGACGAGTGCGCTCGACAGCGAGGTCGAGGCGGCGATCCAGGAGCAGCTCGTCAACCTGATGGCCGGCAAGACGGTCATCGCCATCGCGCATCGCCTTTCGACGATCGCGGCCATGGACCGGCTGATCATCATGGATCGCGGGCGTATCGTCGAGGAAGGCAGTCACGCCGAGCTGTTGCGCCGTGGCGGTCTCTATGCCGATCTTTGGGCGCGGCAGTCGGGCGGGTTCCTGGCACAAGAGGCCGCCGAGTAATGGGCGGCCTCATGGCGCAGCTTGTTGCAGAGGGTGCGTCGATGGCCGGCGCGCCCTCCCTGAAGCATCATGAGAGCATCATGGCGACGCCGGTCAGCGTCATGTAGAGGCCGAAGGCCATCGAGAACAACCAGAGCAACCGCACGTGCCGATCCTCGGCGCTGAAAGGCTCACATCACGCGGGCGCAAGAGGTGGATACGTAGAAGAAGTCCTGGCTGAGCGAGAAGATGCGTTCGTCACCCAGGATCGGCGTGAATTTCTCCCGGGCTGAACCGATCGCCTTCGTCATGCGCACTTCTTCCAGGAACCAGCGTTCGGAGCCGGCCGCCTCCTGTAGCGCTTCGGCGAACCGGTACTCATCGCCGGTTGTTGCGACCTGTTCCAGGTTCTCCGTCACGCACTGGCAATAGGAGTGTCCGCGACCGAACTTGCCGTTGATCTTGCGGTTGCGCGTCAGCGTCTCGCACTGGCTGGAGAAAAAGCGCTGGCCGCTGGCCAGGTCCTGCTCCGGGGTCATCTGGGGAACGAACGGCATCGCAGCCATGCCCACCAGCATGAAGCCGCCGAAGCCGAAGAGTGCGAATTTGCCCATGCCCATGGCTTGCCCTCGTAGCGCTAGGTCCGAGGCTGCGAGGCTAGGCCGTTCGACTTAAAAATTCACAAGGACCAACCGCTTTTCTGGTCCGACGATGTTGAACGGGTCTTGCCCGGTGCACCGTTCGGAGGCGTTCCGCCGAATGCGCCTCACCCCGGAGGCGCCGCCAATTGGGCCAACGCATCGAGACGGCCGGTTTGTCGCAACGCCTCTCCCAGCACCATCGCCGCTGCGACGGCCACGTTGAGGCTGCGCAGGCCGACCCGCATGGGGATGCGGACGGAGCAGTCGGTGGAGGCCCGTACGGCGGGCGGCACACCGGCGCTCTCGCGGCCGAGCATTAGAACGTCGCCAGATTTGAATTTAAAGCCGTGATAGGGGGCAGAGCCCCCGCTCGACAGCAGCACCAGACGCAGTCCGCAGGCCCGGCGCCAATCCTGAAATGCTTCGAAGCTGGCGTGTCGGGTGAGGTCGGTGTGGGCGAGGTAATCCAGTCCGGCGCGGCGCAGCGTGCGGTCGCTGGCGTCGAAGCCTGCCGGTTCGATCAGCTCGACAGGCACACCCAGGCACGCGGCCAGCCGCAGGATCGTTCCCGTGTTCTGAGGAATGTCAGGCTGGTAAAGCGCGAGGCGCATGACGGGGGCCACAACCGTTCCCTGGAAGGTGATTGATGCGCCAAATTGCCCTAAGTCTCCACCTTTCGCAGCCTTGAGGCGTCGCTCAAACGATGTAAAAAGAGCCCGAGGCTGGCGCCCAGGGGTAGCCCAGGGGAGACGAGCGCGCCGGTCGAGCCCCTTTTTCCGGTTCCATTCGACGCGACGATTGTGATGTTCCGTGGTCGAGCGGCCGGTCCCGCCTGTGGCGCGAGCCATGAGACATATGACAGCCCAAGGAGGCGCACGTGTCATCCCACGCTGACGAGCCAAATCGCCGGGACTTCATCAATCTGGCCGGCGCCGGCTTTGCCGCCGTCGGTACGGCCTTCACCCTGTGGCCATTCATCCAGCAGATGAACCCGGACAAGAGCGCGCTGGCGCTGGCGTCCACGGAGGTCGACCTGTCGCCGGTGAAGCCCGGTCAGGCCATCACGGTTATGTGGCGCGGCAAGCCCGTGTTCATTCGCAACCGCACGGAGGCCGAGGTCAAGGCCGCCGTCGATACGCCGCTCGCCGACCTGCCCGACGACGTAGCCCGTAACGGCGGCCTCCCGCCAACCGCTCCAGCAAGCGACTCCAATCGCACCGTCAAGGGCCACGAGAACTGGCTCGTCGCCGTCGGCATCTGTACGCATCTGGGCTGCATCCCGAAGGGCCAGGGCCTTGGCGATGCCAAGGGCGACTTCAACGGCTGGTTCTGTCCGTGCCATGGCTCGCACTACGACACCTCCGGACGCATCCGGAAGGGCCCGGCGCCGCGCAATCTCGAGATTCCGCCCTACTCGTTCGTCTCCGACACCAAGATCAAGATCGGCTGAGGGGTTTCGATCGCCATGTCCCATCACGAATCGAACTACCGGCCGACATCGCGCTTCGGCAAATGGATGGACGAACGCCTGCCGCTGATGCGGCTGATGCACGGCCAGTTCGTCGACTTCCCGACGCCGCGCAATCTCAACTACCTTTGGACGTTCGGTGGCATCCTCACGTTCTGCCTCGTGGCGCAGCTCGTCACCGGCATCGTGCTGGCGATGCACTATCAGCCGAGCGCGGCGGAAGCGTTTAACTCGGTCGACCACATCCGCCGCAACGTCAATTACGGCTGGCTGATCCAGGCGATGCATGCGGTGGGCGCGTCGATGTTCTTCGTCGCCGTCTACATCCACATCTTCCGTGGCCTTTACTACGGGTCGTATCGCGCGCCGCGCGAGATCCTCTGGATCCTCGGCGTGTTCATCTTCCTGGCGATGATGGCTACCGCCTTCATGGGGTATGCGCTGCCCTGGGGCCAGATGAGCTTCTGGGGCGTCACCGTCATCACCAACCTGTTCTCCTCGCTGGACGGCATCATCTCGGGCGTGGGCACCGCGGTCGTGGAATGGCTGTGGGGCGGCTACTCGGTGACGGGCACGACTCTCAACCGCTTCTTCTCGCTGCACTACCTGCTGCCGTTCGTCATCGTCGGCCTGGTCGCGCTGCACATCTGGGCGCTGCACGTGTCGGGTCAGAACAACCCGGCGGGCCTCGACATCAAGACCAAGTCGGACTCGGTGCCCATGTACCCGTACGCGGTCGCAAAGGACGCAGTCGGCCTGTTCGCGTTCCTGCTCGTTTTCGCGTGGTTCGTGTTCTTCCTGCCCGACTATCTGGGCCATGCGGACAACTTCATCGAGGCCAACCCGCTGGTGACGCCGCCGCACATCGTGCCTGAGTGGTACTTCCTGCCGTTCTACGCGATCTTGCGCGCCATCCCCTCCAAGCTCGGCGGCGTGATCGCCATGTTCGCCTCGATCGCCATCCTGGCCTTCGTGCCGTGGCTCGATACGTCGCGCGTGCGCTCCGCCAAGTACCGCCCGATCTACAAGTGGTTCTTCTGGTCGTTCGTGTTCACCTGCCTGGCGTTGGGCTATCTGGGCGCCAAGCCGGCGGAAGGCCACTACGTGTTCTGGGCCCGTATCTTCACCGCCTACTATTTCCTCTTCTTCTTCCCGCTGATGCCGATCATCGGCCTCATCGAGACGCCCAAGCGGCTGCCGAACTCCATCACGGAGGACGTGCTCGGACCGCAGGGTGGCAGGGGAGCAACCGCAGGCGCTGCGGCTGCGGCCGAGACGCGCTGAGCGAGGGACGTCACATGATGAGCAACCTTTCAAAAACGATGCGTGCGGTCGCCGCTGCGGCCGTCCTCACCGTCGTGCCGGTCGTGGCGGCCCATGCCTCAGGCGATGCGCCTCATATCGAGCGTCACCACTGGACGTTCGGCGGGCTGGGTGGACACTTCGACCGCAAGCAGCTGCAGCGCGGCTTCCAGGTCTTCAAGGACGTCTGCTCGTCCTGCCACGGGCTCAACCGCGTTGCCTTCCGCAATCTCGTCGAGAAGGGCGGGCCGGAGTTTCCGGAGGAAGGCGTCAAGGCGCTGGCCGCCGCGTGGCCCAATCAGGTGATCGACGGCCCCAACGACAAGGGCAAGATGTTCGAGCGTCCGGCCAAGCTGTCGGATCGGATCCTGGGCCCCTACCGCAACGAGAAGGAGGCGCGCGACAACCAGAACGGTGCGTTGCCGCCCGATCTGTCGCTCATCACGCGCGCCCGCAACACGCATCACGAGGCGCCCTGGTACAAGCACGTCTTCCTAATGCTGGGCGATGTGCTCATCGGCTATCAGGAAGGCGGGGCGGACTACGTCTATGCGCTGCTGACCGGATATCACGAGCCGCCCGCCGGCATGCAGATGGCCGACGGTATGAACTACAACATGGCATTCCCGGGCCACCAGATCGCGATGGTGCAGCCGATCCCCGAAGGCGGCGCGGTGAAGTACCAGGAAGGCGCGGGCGCCACGGCATCGCTGCCGCAGAATGCGGCCGACGTGACCGCATTCCTCGCCTGGGCTGCCGACCCCACGCTCGAGCAGCGCAAGCGGATGGGCTGGATCGTCATGCTCTATCTGCTCGTGACGACCATCCTGCTCTACTTCGGCAAGCGCCGGCTCTGGTCTAAGTATCACTGATGAGCAGCCGGCGGGCCTGCCCGCCGCGTTCATCTCAGCTCGATCTGGAAAAGGCCTCGCACGCGGGGCCTTTTCTCATTAGAGCCCTCAATGGTATCGGGTGCCGGCGCGTTGGCGGGCCAAGCGAGACGAACACCGTTTGCGAGAGGCAGCAGAGCATGACGAAATCTGTATTGGGCATCGTCGGTGGCAGCGGCCTCTACGACATCCCCGGGCTCGAGAAGGCGACGTGGAAGCCGGTCGACAGCCCCTGGGGTACGCCGTCGGACGACATCCTGTTTGCCGAGATCGACGGTCTGCCGATCCGCTTCCTTCCGCGCCACGGACGCGGCCATCGCGTGTCGCCCACGCACATCGACTTCCGCGCCAACATCGATGCGCTGAAGCGCGCGGGAGTGACCGATCTGGTCTCGATCTCGGCCTGCGGCTCGCTAAAGGAGCACCTGCCGCCGGGGCACTTCGTCATTGTCGACCAGTTCATCGACCGCACGTTCGCGCGCGAGAAATCGTTCTTTGGCACCGGTCTGGTTGCTCACGTGTCGGTCGCCGATCCGGTCAGCCCGTTACTCGCGGACGCCTGCTTCGCCGCCGCCAAGGCCGAGGGCATCGAGGTCTCGAAGGGCGGGACCTACCTCGTCATGGAGGGGCCCCAGTTCTCGACGCGCGCGGAAAGCAACCTCTATCGCTCGTGGGGTTGCGACGTCATCGGCATGACCAACATGCCCGAGGCCAAGCTCGCCCGCGAAGCGGAGATCTGTTACGCCACCATCGCCATGGTCACCGATTACGACTGCTGGCATGAGGAGCATGCGCACGTCGACGTGGCCTCGGTGATCGCCGTCATGAAGGGCAATACCGAGAAGGCGCAGCGGCTGGTTCTCAACCTCGCCAAGTCCTTCCCAAGGAAGCACCCGGCCTGTCCGATTGGATCGGATCGTGCGCTCGATGTTGCCGTCATCACGCGGCCCGAGGCGCGTGATCCGGCACTCGTGGCCAAGCTCGATGCGGTGGCGGGGCGCGTCCTGTCGCGACGTGCCTGAGAGCCTCGCTCCGCCGTGTGACCTGAGATCACACGAGCGGCGCGACGGGCATCGGTCTCCAGGGTGCGGCGCAATGTCTCGGTCCAATGTGGCCAAGATCACAGAACCCACCGGCCGACATTGCGATGCTGCAATTGAGATTCGGGGGTCGTCGGCGCCTGTGGTGCGGGCGGAGCGGCGGCCAGGGAGGCTGACGTGAGCATTTCTGCATTGATCGAGACGGTCGGTGACGGGGCCGCTCTGGCGTTGGCGGGGCTCGCAATCGGGCTCCTGTTCGGTGCCTTCTCGCAACGCAGCCGCTTCTGTTTCCGCGCCGCCGTCGTCGAAGCCTCACGCGGCGCGATCGGGCCGAAGGTGGCGATCTGGCTGGTCGCCTTCGCCGTGGCGATCGCCGCGACGCAGGGCTTCATCTCCGCAGGACTACTGGACGTCGGCGAGGCCCGGCAGCTCGCTGGCCGCGGTTCCATCTCAGGTGCACTCATCGGCGGCCTGCTGTTCGGCGTTGGTATGATCCTGGCGCGCGGGTGCGCCAGCCGCCTGCTCGTGCTTTCGGCCACGGGCAACCTGCGCGCTCTGGTTTCCGGCCTGATCCTGACGATCGTGGCCCAGGCGTCGCTGCGCGGCGGTCTCTCGCCCGCACGCGAATGGCTGGCCGGGCTGTGGACCGTTGAAGGTGGCCCGTCGCGCAGCCTGCTCTCTTGGCTTGGCGGTGACGCGACACTTGGTCTGGTCATCGGTCTCGGGCTTGTCGTGGCCGCCATTGCGCTGGCACGGTCCAGGAAAGTTGGTGCCTGGACGCAGTGGGGCGCGGCGGGAGTGGGCCTCATGGTCGCGCTGGGCTGGCTTGCCACGTACGCGATCTCCCAGGTTTCCTTCGAGCCGCTGTCGGTCAAGTCGATCAGCTTCACCGGCCCTTCGGCCGACACGCTTATGGGCCTCATCAACTCGCCGTCGATACCGCTGGGCTTCGATGTCGGCCTGATCCCGGGCGTGTTCGCAGGATCGTTCGTGGCCGCACTGCTCGCGCGCGACCTCAAGCTCGAGGGCTATCACGGTGGGCAAAGCATGGCGCGCTACATCACCGGCGCCGTGCTGATGGGCTTCGGCTCCATGCTTGCCGGTGGCTGCGCGGTGGGCGCGGTCGTCTCGGGTGGTGCGGTGTTTGCCATCACCTCGTTCGTCGCGCTGGCCGCCATGGCGGTCGCCGCCGGCCTCACCGACTGGCTCGTCGATCGCGAACCGGCGAAGGCGCCCTCGGGCGTCGGCGCTGAGTCGGCCGTCGCCATGGCCGCCCGCTGACGCCGCGCATAGTGACGGCTCAGATCGCGCCGCTGGCCATAGGCCTGCGGCGCGGATGCTTTTCTGTCCTCCGACTCCTGGTTGCATTGAGGCAACGCGGTGCCACTCGATCGTACTGCGGGGGTGGATGAGCTTTGCTGGACTGCCTACGAATCAAGCATCCAGAGAAGCAGCATTCTTTAAGGAAGCATTACGGGGGGCACCCATGACGCGCGCCACCAGTTCAATTGCGGTTCTGGCTGCTGCTCTTGCGACCTTCGGGAGCGCGGATAAGGGCGCCGCCGAGGGGTTTGCTGGCTTGTCGGTCGGCGCCTTCGTGGAGCACGCCTGGAACGGGATCAGCTTCGCAGAGCAGATGGTCGCGCCGCCGCCGCCGCCGCCGGAGGAGTTCGGCTCGGGCAATCTCAATGGATTCGGCGCCGGACTTCTCATCGGGTACGACGTGATGGTCAGTACCAATCTGCTGGTCGGCGTGGTCGCCGATGTTGCGGTGGGCGATTGGGAGGCTGACTACAACGTGTCGCCAACGCTAGTCGGCTACTACGACGTTACCTACGCGGGGACCATCCGCGGCCGCATCGGCTACCTCTTCACCCCGGCCATGATGGGCTACGTGACGGGCGGTTATGCACTTGCCAACGTGCGCCACGGAGGCCGGCAGGCGCCGACGCCGACATCGATCTCGTATCAGGCGGACGGGTGGACGTTTGGTGCCGGCGGCGAAATGCAGGTTGGCTCGACGACGACACTCTTCCTGGAATACCTGCACACTGACTATTCGAGCGGCGAATTCGTGCTGCACAACGAGGTGCACAACGTCGATCTCGACAGTGACACCGTGCGGTTAGGTGTCCGCTTCCGCAACTGAGTGCGTGCCCAGGCGAGCTTGTGTCTGGCTCGCCGCCCGATACTGATCAGTTCGGGAAGTGGATCAGGATCTGGGCTTTGATGAGCCAGGGGAACAGCGCCTTGACGAGCTGCCCGGCACCCCAGAGGACAGCGCCCAGAAGGATCATGGCGGGGATCGCCGCCAGCACCGCCTTCAGGAAGAACATCATGAGATGGCCGAACGGCACATCGAACCGCACGACGCGTGCTGCGATCGGAGCCGTTGCGTCATCGGCGTAGGCCGCCTCCGGCATGACATAAAGATCGGATGTGGCCGGCGCGGCATGGACCGGAGACGGTCCGCCCATCGGTAGCGCCTCGCGCGCCGCCGCCGCCCGCTCGGCGGCCTCGCGCTCACGCGCTTCCCGCTCGCGAGCTTCCTTCTCCCGGCGCAGTGTTCGCGGCAGGTCGTCCGGTCCGCCATCGGCGGTCAATGGATAACTCATGGGTCATCACCCTTCTGCGGCGGCTTCGCGCCGCCTGCCAGACACGCTGCTCGACGCCGCCGGACAAACGTGCAACGAAGGCGCCTGCGGTCCCACGCGTCCGGCGCCCGATCCGCCCTGTCAGTCAGGGACGAGAGGCGCACGGCCCCGGCGACTCGCGCCGGCGGCCCCGCAAATCTCCTACACCGGGCAAGCTGGTAGTTCCAATTTGCGCCGCCAATTTGACGGGGAGCCCGACGTGCCCGACCTCAAGGACCTCATCAGAACGATTCCGGACTACCCCAAGCCCGGTATTCTGTTCCGCGATGTGACCACGCTTCTGGGCGATGCGCAGGGTTTCAAGGCGGCCATTGCGCAGATGGCGGAGCCGTACCGGACGAGACCGGTGGACGCGGTGGCGGGCATCGAGGCGCGCGGCTTCATCCTGGGCGGTGCCATCGCCGACCGGCTGGGCTGTGGCTTCATCCCCATCCGCAAGAAGGGCAAGCTGCCCTGGAAGACGATTGGGCAGGAATACACGCTCGAATACGGCGTCGACGTGATCGAGATGCACGAGGACGCATGCAAGCCCGGTGAGCGCATCCTGATCGTGGACGACCTCATCGCCACGGGCGGCACCGCGGAGGCGGCCGTCAAGCTCGTCAAGCGCTCGGGCGGCGAGATCGTGGGCGCGACGTTCATCGTCGACCTGCCGGATCTGAACGGCGGTAAGCGTCTGCGGCAGATGGGCGTGGAGTACCACGCGCTTATGGCTTTCGAGGGCCATTGATGCCGGACGACAAGAAGACTGCAAAGTTCGTCGGCGGTGGTCCCCTCATGGAGCGGGCGATGCAGGTTCTGCGGACGTTCCAGCGTGATCATACGGCGGCGCTCGCGTGTCCGGCCTGCGGTGTCGAGGGCGTGCGTGTCGTCGACCGCTCGGCGCGACCGTACGCCGAGTGGTACGAGTTCTCCTGCGCCACTTGCGGTCTGGAGGATGCAATCCATATGGCCAACGCGGCGCACCGTCCGCAGTTCTGACAGCCGCGGCACGGCCGCGTGGCTGTGATCCGCCGGCAGGGAGGCGAGCGATGAAGATCAATGGCAAGCCGATGCGCACGATCTGGCTATCGGCTGACGGCCGCAGCGTCGAGATCATCGACCAGACGGAGCTGCCGCACCGGCTGCGCATCGCCCAGCTGCGGACGGTCAACGACGCAGCGAAGGCAATCAAGACGATGCAGGTTCGCGGCGCGCCTCTTATCGGCGCAACGGCGGCCTACGGGCTCGCCATGGCGCTCAGCGAGGACGCCTCCGACGACAGCCTTGCCCGGAATATCGAATACCTCAACGCGCAGCGCCCGACCGCGGTCAACCTGCGCTGGGCGCTCGAGGAGATGCGCAAGACGATAGCACCCTTGTCCCCGGCCCGGCGTGCTGAGGCGGCGTTCGCCAAGGCCGGCAAGATCGCCGACGAGGACGTCGAAACGTGCCGCAGCATCGGGGTCGCCGGCCTGAAGCTCATTGAAGATATCGCGGCCCGCAAGAAGAAGGGCGAACCGGTCAACGTGCTCACCCACTGCAACGCGGGTTGGATCGCGTGCGTCGACTGGGGCACGGCGACCTCGCCGATCTATCAAGCGCACGACAAGGGCATACCGGTTCATGTGTGGGTAGATGAGACGCGCCCGCGCAATCAGGGCGCGGCGCTGACAGCCTACGAGCTGGGCGCCCACGGCGTGCCGCACACCATCATCGTCGACAATGCCGGCGGGCACCTCATGCAGCACGGCCGCGTGGACATGGTCATCGTCGGCACGGACCGCGTCACCGCCAACGGCGATGTCGCCAACAAGATCGGCACTTACCTCAAGGCGCTGGCTGCGCGTGACAACGGCGTGCCCTTCTATGTCGCGCTCCCGTACTCGACCATCGACTGGACGCTCGACGACGGCTTCGCCATCCCCATCGAGGAGCGCGCCGCGGACGAGGTGCTGACGATGACGGTGAGATCGACGGACGGCGAACTGGCCAAGGGTGAGATCGCGGCTCCGGGCTCGCCAGCGGCCAATCCGGCCTTCGACGTCACGCCGGCGCGGCTCGTGACGGGTTTCGTCACCGAGCGGGGCGTTGCACCGGCGACGCGCGAAGGCCTGCTATCACTCTATCCGGAGCGGGCAGCGACACGGGGTGCCGCATGAGTGGCGCGCGGCGGCGGAAGGCGGACAGCCAGGACACCGCACTGCGCGCCGAAGTCATCGCGACCGCACGTGCCATGAGCCGCTCCGGCCTGTCGCCGGGCCGGTCGGGCAACGTGTCGGCCCGCGTACCGGGAGGCATGCTGATCACGCCGACGGGCATGGCCTACGAGGCGTTGACACCTGAAGATGTCGTCAGGGTTGGTGAGGATGGCAGCGTCGCGGCCAACCAGCGCAAGCCTTCGAGCGAATGGCGCTTCCATCTTGCCGCCTACGCCACCCGGTCCGACCGGGCAGCCGTGGTCCATACGCATTCGCTTAACGCCACCGCGCTTGCCTGTGCGCACAAGCCGATCCCGGCCTTTCACTACATGGTGGCGATCGCCGGTGGCGACGACATCCCGCTCGTGCCTTACGCCACGTTCGGGACCGAGGAGCTGTCGCGCCACGTGGCATCCGGGCTGGCAAACCGCGACGCGTGCCTGATGGCAAATCATGGTCAGATCGCCCTCGGACGTTCGTTGGCCGGGGCGCTGGAGATGGCGCAGGAGGTCGAAACCCTGGCGGCGCAGTACGTGACCGTGCTGCAGCTGGGCAAACCGGTGATCCTGCCAACCACCGAGATGCGGCTGATGCTCGAGAAGTTCCGAGCGTACGGACAGCACGCGCAAGAGGACGGCGGCGCCAAATCGTGAGCGGCGGCCTGCACGGCCGGCTTCAGGAGGCCGGGGCGGTCGCACCGTTCCGGGGCTTCGGCAGGCGGGCGGCGAAGCGGTCGACAAACGCGTCGACCGCATCCCAATCGGTCAGTTCCGTTCGCCCATCGTCGGCCACGTCGATCCCGCGATGCCGCGTCACCGCGTGCACCGCGCACCGCTCGAGCAGCCCCAGCGACTGAGGCTCCACCGCGCCCGCGACGTGCTCCATGAAGTCGGGATGCCAGCCGACCTCGTGCAGCATGTGGCGCGCGATCTCATCGACCGCATGACGGGCGTCGGAGTTGGGGGATGCGGCCGACAGGCTGACGCTGACGTAAGCCGACGGAAGTCGCGCGAGGCGAGGGGCATAGCACATCAGAAACCGTGACAGCGCCTGATCGGTGCGGCCCCGGTGGATCGAGCCGGCGACGATCACCGACGACACGAATTCGATGTCGGGCACGGGTGCGCCGGCGGTGAGGTCGAGCAGATCGGACGGGTGGCCGCGGTCGGCGAGGCAGCTTGCAATGCGCGCGCAGATGCGGCGCGTCTGCCCCTCGCGGGATGCAAAGGCGATCAGTACTTTGCCCATCTGGACCTCGCTCGAACTCCTCTCAGCAGGCGTGCGGCCCTCCATCGAGCCAAAAATTGCAACGCGGCGTCCTGCCGTCATTGCGCCAGGACAATGCCTGAGGGCGCAACCGGGACAAAGGTGCCCCGGCGAGAAGACGGCCGCCGTCCACAAGACCGTTGCCACGTAGTGACTGAATATTCTCCCCGAATCTGCCGCAGGCGAGGGGGTATTTTTGCTACGACCGCAGCATTGACATCAGCAGATGGCAATGTCCTGCTGTAAGAATTCAACAAGAAAGCCGCGCCAGGCCTGTGCCGGGTTCAAGGTGAACGGCAAGAGGAAGCGATCCGAAGGAGAGCACACATGGCCAAAATCGTTGTTCTGGGTGGTGGTGTCGGCGGTATGTCCGCGGCCTACGAGGCGCGCGACATGCTGGGTCGCGATCACGCGGTCACCCTGCTGTCCGACAGGGACTACTTCCAGTTCACCCCGTCCAATCCGTGGGTTGGCGTCGGCTGGCGCAGCAAGGAGCAGATCACCATCGATCTGCCGCCCCTGATGAAGAAGCAGGGGATCAACTTCCTTTCGACCGGCGCCCGGCAGATCAAGCCGGACACCAACCAGATCGAGCTGAGCGACGGGTCCATGCTCGGCTATGACTATCTGATCATCGCGACCGGGCCGGAACTGGCGTTCGACGAAATTTCCGGTCTGGGGCCGGAGCATTACACCCAGTCGGTCTGCACCGTCGATCATGCGCTGTCCGCCCACCAGAAATGGGAGGCGTTCTGCAAGGAGCCGGGCCCGATCATCGTCGGTGCGGTGCAGGGAGCCTCCTGCTACGGCCCGGCCTACGAGTATGCGATGATCATGGAGACGGACCTGCGCAAGCGCCGCCTGCGGGATCGCGTGCCGATGACGTTCGTTACCTCGGAGCCCTACGTCGGGCATCTGGGCCTGGGTGGCGTCGGTGACACCAAGGGCATGCTCGAAAGCGAGATGCGGGAGCGCCATATCCGCTGGATCTGTAACGCCAAGGTGGACAAGGTGGAAGCGGACAAGATGTTCGTCACCGAGTTCAACGACGACGGCACCGAGAAGAAGAAGCACGAGCTTCCCTTCAAGTACTCGATGATGCTGCCAGCATTCCGCGGCGTGCCAGCGACCCGCGGCGTCGAGGGGCTGAACAACCCGCGCGGCTTCATCCTGGTCGATAAGTACCAGCGCAATTCCAAGTACAAGAACGTCTTCGCGGTTGGCGTTTGCATAGCCATTCCGCCGCTCGAGGCTACCCCGGTGCCCGTCGGCGTGCCCAAGACCGGATACATGATCGAGAGCATGGTGACGGCGGCGGTCGAGAACATCGCCGACCTCATCGCAGGCAAGGACCCGCACAAGATTCCGACATGGAGCGCGCTGTGTCTCGCCGACTTCGGCGATAAGGGCGCGGCGTTCGTCGCCCAGCCGCAGATCCCGCCGCGCAACGTCAACTGGTCGGCGGAGGGCGTGTGGGTGCACTACGCCAAGGTCGCTTTCGAGAAGTACTTCCTGCGCAAGATGCGCAAGGGAACGACAGAGCCGTTCTACGAGAAGTACGTGCTCGGTATGCTCAACATCAACAAGTTGAAGTCGCCCGCAGAGTAGTCGTGCGGTGAATTTGATCGTGAGCGGCCCGTGCCCCGGCGCGGGCCGCTTTCGTTGTGGGGCTCGCGAAGCTGGCGCCGCCGCGGTGGTGGGCCCGGCAGGATTCGAACCTGCAACCAGACGGTTATGAGCCGCCAGCTCTAACCATTGAGCTACGGGCCCGGACGGCGCGGTGCCGGACGGCCCCGCTCTATAGCAGCATCGCTTCCCTCGACGAAGCGCCGTCCTCGCCTTTATTGTCGCCGCAGTCGCCATCTAGATTTGGCAAAGATGCGTTCGCGAGGTCGCGGGTGGACCCGCGCAACAGGTTGGCCCAGGAGCCCGAAGCATGTCCCTCCACATCAGCCCCATCGATCCGGCTTCGCGTTGCCGCGGCCGCGTCTTGTCCGCGATGGTTTTGGCAATGTCCTGCGTCGTGGGGTGGGGCACGGCGGCGCTGGCCGAGGAGAAGCAGATGCAACGCACGGTGACGGTTTCGGCTGAGGGCAGCGTCGCGGCCAGGCCCGACATCGCGCGGCTGTCGGGTGGCGTGGTGACGGAGGCCGAAACGGCGCGGGCGGCGCTCTCCGATAATTCGACCATCATGACGGCGCTCATTGATCACTTGAAGAAGGCAGGGATAGCGAGCGCGGACCTGCAGACATCCTCCTTCAACGTCTCACCGCGCTACACCAACCGTCGCGATGGGCAGGCGCAGCGAATCGACGGCTATCGCGTCTCCAACGAGGTGCACGTCGTCGTGCGCGACCTGAAGCGTGTCGGCGATGTTCTCGACATGCTGGTGAGCCAGGGTGCCAACCAGATCGGTGCGCTGTCTTTCGACATCGCGGAACCGGACGCGATCAAGGATAAGGCGCGCAAGCAGGCGTTCGAGAATGCGCGTCGGCGCGCCGCGCTCTATGCGGAGGCCGGTGGCGCGGCCCTGGGCGAGGTTTTGACGATCTCGGAGGAGGCCGCGCACGGTGTTCCGCGCGGGCCGATGCTGGCACGTGCAGCCATGGCCGAGAGTGTGCCGGTCGAAGCCGGCAGCCAACAGGTCGATGTCCGCGTAACAGTAACCTGGGCGCTCAAGTAGTCTCGCGGTCAGCGCGACATTCTGCGCGGCAGGTTCGTAAACTCATCGAGGTTCCCGGGCCCGCCTCCGCGGTCTTCACCATTTGCGGTGGTTCCCGTGGCGCTATTTGGTGTGCGAAACTTGGCGTTTGGCGTCAGTTCGGGCGGCGGTGACACACAGTATGAAGCGTGGTTAACCACCTTTGTTACCGTGATCTTAGGACGGAATTGTTCAAAATTCGTGCTCCAATAGCCAGTCGAGGCTGATCGTGCGGCCAAAGCTGTAGGGCGAGGGAGCCGATCCATGCAACATCGTGAAGGAGCGTGCACGGCTTCGTTCAGCGCTCTCGCGAAGTGCTTCAAGCGGCTTGCGATGGAGCAGCGCGGCTCGGTTGCCATCATGACCGGCCTCTTGATCATCCCGCTGTTCCTCGTCGCCGGTCTTGCCATCGATTATTCGCGCGCCATCAGCGTGAAGCATCAGCTTCAGTTCGCGGCCGATGCCGCGGCACTGGCGGCCCGCGGCAGCACTGAGGACGCGACCGAGGCAGCCAGGGCGGCGGCTGCGGCCTTCGTGCAATCCAATACGGAGAAGCTCGGTGGGGTCACGCTCGACAGCGTGACGCTCACGCCGACGACCGGTGGGTATCTGGTATCGCTCAAGGCAACGATGCCGACGTCGCTCTCTGCGGCTGTCGGTGTCGAGACCTGGGACGTCGATGCGGAAGCAGAATCGGTCCGCGCATCGAGCAACATCGAGGTAGCGCTCGTGCTCGACAACACGGGCTCCATGTCGGGCAGCATGGACGACCTGAAGACGGGTGCGAAGGACTTGGTCGAAGCTCTGTTCGGTTCGCAGTCGGTTTCCAACAGGGTCAAGATGGCGGTCGTGCCCTACGTCGGGACCGTCAACATCGGAAGCGGTGCCACGCAGATGAGCTGGATGGACGTCAATGCGATCTCCAGCCACGCGGGCCGTGGACTGAGCTGGCATTGGGCCGGATTTGAGCCCGGCTGTGTCTACACTCCAGGCGCTCCCCAACCAGAGCCCGGCACTGGGCTGCAGGGCTCGCTCGTCGATCCGCTGCGCAAGCTGGCGCGCCTATTCGGCGAAGCCTTCGCCATCTCGAAGGCCCACGCAGCGACGGCAGGCGACGTGCCGCCGGGATACAACTTCGAACCCGACTGCTGGTTCTCCAATCCGGCCGTCAACTTCTTCACTCTGTTCAACCAGATCAACGTCCCGTGGAAGGGATGCGTGATGTCGCGTGACGAGGGCGACGACCGGGACGTGTCCGACGAAGCACCCGATTCGTCCGACGGCAACACGCTCTTCGTTCCCTGGTTCTGGCCCGATACTGTCGATCAGGCTGCGATCTCTGCCGAGGGCTATGCGTGGGATACGCCCAATGACTATCTGCCCGACCGAATGGATCTGCGCGATGCCGCGGCACCCAAGTTCAACGACCCCTGGATCGGGCGAAACCACCTGAACCTGTTCAAGTACTCCGCGGGAGCAACGCCGTCTGTTGACGAGACCGGGCCATCCACGCATGGCCCCAACAAGTCGTGCCCCGATGCTTTGCTGCCGCTCACCAACGCCAAGTTGGCTGTCACCGACAAGATCGACAGTCTCACATACTGGTTCGATTCCGGCACCAACGTCGCCGAAGGCGTCGCCTGGGGCATGCGCGTGCTCACACCGGGTGCGCCATTCACCGAGGGATCAAGCGATCCTAAAGTGAAGAAGGTGATGGTGCTCATGACCGACGGCGTCAACAACCTCGATCCCAGCACGGACACTTCGACGAACTCGCAGTGGTCGTCCTACTCCTACCTGCGCGATGGTCGCATCGAGCCCCGCACATACGATGGCTTCCGAGCCAAGGTGAACGACCGTCTGGCCAAGGCGTGCGACTACGCCAAGCAGGCGAACATCGAGATCTATACGGTGGCGTTCGGCATCGGTGATGCCGAGACGAACGCGCTGCTCGAGACCTGCGCCTCCAAGCCGCCTTACGCCTACTCGGCGTCGACCGCTCAAGAGATGGTCGAGGCGTTCCAAGCGATCGGCCGTAGCCTCTCTGAGCTTCGCCTGTCGCGCTAGTCTGCTGACAAGGCCGTCCCCGCCGAGCAGGGTCTGCATCACCTCAGGTCGAGTGTCACCACCCGATGCGTGGCGGAAGCCGCGGCCTCTGCAGCTCCGGGCTGCTCCATCCAATCGACGAAGTTGCGCATCTCGCCGCCCGTGCGCAGGCTGCGCAGATGACGGAAGTCGACGGTGGCGGCGATCCAGCCCGGCTCGTTGATGCGGCCCTCGGCCAGAACGCCGGAATCGGACACGCCGTGCTCGGCTGGCACGTATATGCCGGCCGCACCCGTGTTGTGGTCGACAGCGGCCGACCATAGCGCGTCGCCGATCGTGGGGCTGGTGACCGCCGCAACCTGGTTCTCGAGCGCGCGCGACAAGGCCCCTGTGCGCACGCGGTGGTGGCCCGAAATGAGCTCGGTGCACTGAGGCACGAGAAGGATCTCGGCACCGGCCGCGACCATCGCGCGCGACAGGTAGGGAAACTCGCTGTCGTAGCAGATTGCGGTTCCGACGCGCCCCACGTCGGTCTCGAACACGCAGATGTCGCGGCCCGCCGCCATACCCCAGTCGCGCTCGAAAGGTGTGAGAATGAGCTTGTGCTGTTCGCCGACGTTGCCCGTCGGGGATACAAGCTGCGCGGCATTGACGTAGCGGCCGTCTTCCCGCGCCAGAGGCCCGCTGCCAGCGAGAATGTGGACGCCGTGGCGCTCTGCCAACTCGACGTGGAAGGCGACACGTTCGCCGGCAAGCGACGCGACGGCCTGCAAAGTCGCGGCAAGATCGCTGTAGACGTCAGCGCCGAGCGCGTGCGCCTGCTCGATGGCCGCATATTCGGGGAACACGAGCAGCTGCGCTCCGGTGGCCGCGCCGTCGGCGACCCAACGCGCGACCTTGTCCCGCCAGGCGCCAAGCGTCTCGACGGCGTCGATGGGATACTGGGCGGCTGCGACGCGGATCGTGTCGGGCACCATCGCTACAGCTCCCGCATCCAGAATTGCAGGGCCTTCACGGTTTCCTCGTCGCGATCGACGTCTTTCCAGGAGAAGTGCGCGACGAGGCCGTCAACGGGCGCATAGCCGCGCTTGCGCCAGAAGCCGTCGAGCGGGCGGTAGTCGGCCGGCTTCAGCGGATGATCGTCAGGGCGGACGACGCGGCAGAAGGTCGAATAGCGGAAGCCACCGAGTTTGTAGGCATGCGCCTCGCGACCGTCGAAGAACGCGTGTCCGACGCCGCCGCCGCGATGGCCGGGCAGCAGCACGCTTTCACCGCAATAGAAGACTTCCCTGATGTCGTAGCCCTTGGCGAGGAACGGCGCGCGGAACTCCTCGTCCGCCTGCGACATCGGGCAGGCCGTCGATGCGCCGACGATGACGTCGCCGTCGCGCGCCACAATGCACACGGCACCCGGCGCGGCGGCAAACTTGGCCAGATACTCCTGCTCGTAGGCGAGCGAGCCGTCGTAGAGATAGGGCCAGTCACGGAACACGATCATGCGCAGGCGGGCGAGGTCGGGCAGCACGGCCTGCAGGGCGTCGCCAGTGAGAGATGCGGTTTCAAGCATCACGACTTCGCCTTCTCGATGCGGTTCTTGGCGCCGCACAGGACGATCTTGGGCACGTGGCCTTGGGCCTCCGCGTCTTCCATCTGGGCGTAGGCACAGATGATGATCTTGTCGCCGACGCAAGCCTTGCGCGCCGCCGCGCCATTGAGACCGATGATGCCGCTGCCACGCTTGCCCTCGATGACGTAGGTGGCAAAGCGCTCGCCGTTGTCGATGTTGTAGATCTCGACACGCTCGTTGACGATGAGCCCGGCCGCCTCGATGAGCTTCTGATCGATCGAGATCGAGCCCTCGTAGTGCAAGTCGCATTCGGTGACCGTTGCACGGTGCAGCTTGCATTTCAGCATGGTCACGAGCATGGCGGTCTCCCGGCGCTGTCTCGGAGGCATTGGCGTTCGATTGCCCGGAGGCGGTTGGCCGCTCAGCCCGCCACCTGCGTGATCCAGTCGGTCAGATTGTAGTAGGTGGTCACGCGCGCGATCTTGCCGTCGCGAACGGCGAAGAAGGTGCCTGCGGGCAGCACGTAGGTCTGGCCCTTCGCGTCGGGCAGGCCCGAATCCGTGTTGAGATAGGTGCCGTGGACGTTGAATTCGGCGGCGGCACGCGTGCCGTCTCCGTTGACGAGCACGACGATGTTCTCGAGCCTCTCCTTGTAGTGGTGGTCCATGCGCGCATTGAAGGCGCGAAACTTGTCGAGGCCCTCCCGTCGCTCGCCCTGATTGACGTCGTGGATGACATCCTCGGTCAGGCACGCCAGCATGGTTTCGCTGTCGCCGCGGTTGAAGGCATTATAGTAGCGGACGATCAGGGCCTCGGTCTCGGCGCGGCGCATGCGGGTCTCCGTCGCTTGTGGCAAATTTTGGAGCCGCTGCCTTAGCAGATCGCCGCCGGTCGGGCCACGCGTTATCGTGGCTATCCTTCAGGGTGGGCAAGGTCTGCCTTGGCAGGTAGCGGCCGGACGGTTGCCCCCGATCAGACGTGCGACGGCAATCGGGCGCTGAACGTCGCCAGAAATGCAGACAGGCGCCCGATGGGGGCGCCTGTCGACAGCCGTCCGGAGGGCCGAACGGCAAAACCAGAGTTAGTTACTTCTTCTTCGACTTCGCGGCGGGTTTCTTCGCTGCGGCCTTCTTGGCGGCGGGCTTCTTAGCCGCCTTCTTCGCTGCTGCCATGGTTCTCTCCTAGAGTTGTGCAACGCCAAGACGATTCCGCGATTCGCCCGAGCTGAAAAGATGGGTCAAGGGGCGGAGTACGCACGAGGTGTGAAAGAGATATGATTGCCACATGTCCAGCGCCTCCCGAACGGTCATCACCTACTATGAACAGGCAGGGCGCGGCGTGAGCCCGTTGCCTGATCCGAAACCGAACTCGATCGCTGCGTGCGGCTCGCGCTCGGTGCTGGTTGCCGCGCTCTATCGTTTTGCTGCCATTGCCGACCCTGGAGTCGTACTCGGGCGCCTCCAGGCGGCGGCGGATACATTGGGTATCCGGGGCACGCTCATCCTGGCTCAGGAGGGCATCAACGGTACGGTGGCAGGCCGTCCGGTTGCGGTCGCCGCGCTGCTGGCCCTCATTCGCGCGATGCCGGGGTTCGCGGGCCTGTCGGTGAAATTCTCCTGGGCCGCGGAGATGCCATTCGGGCGGTTGAAAGCCCGCCTCAAGCCCGAGATTGTAACCATGGGCGTGGAGGGCATCGATCCCGCCATCGCGGCGGGCATCTACGTGGCGCCCGGCGATTGGAACGATCTGATCCGCGCGCCCGGCACGCTCGTCATAGACACACGCAATGCCTACGAGGTGGCGATCGGCACCTTCGCGGGAGCTGCGGATCCGAGCACACACAGTTTCCGCGAGTTTCCGGCTTGGATCGAGGCACGGTTGCGTACAGGGCCGAAGCCGGAACGCATCGCCATGTTCTGCACCGGCGGTATCCGCTGTGAGAAGGCGACGGCCTATGTGAGGTCGCTGGGCTTCGACGACGTATACCACTTGGACGGCGGCATCTTGCGCTACCTCGCCGAAGTTGCCGAGGCCGAGAGTCTGTGGCGCGGCGCATGCTTCGTGTTCGACGAGCGCGTCGCGGTCGGCCACGGCCTGGAGCAGCAGCCGTTCAGTCTGTGCCGCAGTTGCGGGCGGCCATTCCCGCTCGAACCGGGTGCTACCGAGGCTGGCGCGGCCGGAGGCGGGTACCGTCAAACCCCATGCGAGCACTGTGCTCAGGTGCAAATGTCGCGATGATAAGTGTTCACACCAGCCGGTCGCGCGGCGAGCGGCCGGCGAAGAACGCATCGAGGTTGTCGAGGGCGCGGAAGCCCATGGCGTCGCGCGTCTCGCGCGTTGCCGATCCGATGTGCGGCAGCAGGAAGACGCTGTCGAGCGCGGCGAGCTCCGGATTGCCGCCGGGCTCGGTACGAAACACGTCGAGGCCGGCTGCGAACAGGTGGCCGCCCCGTAATGCCGCCACGAGTGCGTCCTCGTCGATGAGAACACCGCGCGCGGTGTTGACCAGGATCGCGCCAGGCCGCATCAGGCCCAATCGCCGCGCATCCATGAGGCCGCGTGTCTCCGGCGTCGATGGGCAATGCAGCGTGACGATGTCGACGTTGGGCAGCAGGTCCTCGACGCTCGCGTGATGGATCGCGCCTTGCTCGGCCTCGGGTGGCAGCCGGCGGCGGTTGGTGTAGTGCACCTCCATCCCCAGCCCCGACACGATACGGCGGACTGCGAGGCCGACGCGGCCCATCCCCACGATACCGAGCCGTTTGCCCGTGCTTTGGACGCCCACCATAAACGACGGGCTCCACGAAACCCAGTCGCCGCTGCGCACGAGCCGGTCGCCTTCGCTCGCACGCCGCGCCGCGCCAAGCATCAGAAGCAGTGCGATCTCGGCGGTCGCCTCCGACAGCACGTCGGGCGTGTTGGTGACGGCGATGCCGCGCGCCTTCAGCGCCTCGAGGTCACAGTGGTCCACGCCCACCGAATGGTTGGCGATGATCTTCACGCGCGGCGACAGGCGTGCCGCGACGTCCTTCGAGAAGATCTCCGAATGGCACGGCAGGATTGCGTCCACCTCCGCGCTGCCGGCGACGAGATCGTCCGGCGAGAATACGCGGTCTTCGGGATTGAGCCGCACCTCGTAGTCGCGCGCCGCTCGCGCCTCCGTCGCCGCTGACAGCTTGCGTGTGATCCACAACACGGGCTTTGCAGCCATTGGCATGCCCTCCTCAGCTCGCCGTTTCGGGAAACACCGGCCCGCCCAGCAGACGCATGCGGCCGCGGACGATCGCGATCTCCTCGCCGCCTTCCACCGAAACGATCACGTCATAGAAGACGTTGCGGCCCTGCCGCGCGACCTCGCGCGCGTCGGCCACGATGCGGGCGCCGGCAGGTGCAGGCGCGAGGTAGTCGATGGCGGCGCTCGCCGTCATCGCCCGCTCCCCACTCGCATTGCAGGTGAAGCCGAAGGCCATGTCGGCGAGCGTGAAGACGACACCGCCGTGGCCGACGCCGAAGGTGTTGACGAGGTCGGGTCGCACCACCATGGCGAAGCGCGCATGGCCGGGCTCGGCCAGATCGACCTCAATGCCCAGATGTTTGAAGACGGGATTGACCCGGGCCATCGCCGCAATCAGTGCGCCGGGATCGGCGCGGCTTTCCGCGGCCATGAATCAAGCCTTCTTGCCGGCGGCTTCAAGCCGGGCAATTAGGCTCGACGTATCCCAGCGTTTGCCACCCATGCATTGAACCTCAGAATAGAACTGATCGACGAGCGCCGTCACCGGCAGGCTCGCGCCGTTGCGGCGCGCCTCGTCGAGGCAGATCGAAAGGTCCTTGCGCATCCAGTCGACCGCGAATCCGTAGTCGAACTTGCCGTCCACCATCGTCGTCCAGCGGTTCTCCATCTGCCAGGACTGCGCGGCGCCTTTGGAGATGGTGTCCATGACGGCGGGCACGTCGAGGCCCGCCCTCTTGGCCATGTGCAGCCCCTCGGCGAGGCCCTGCACGAGGCCCGCAATGCAGATCTGGTTGACCATCTTGGTGAGCTGACCGGCGCCGGCCTCACCGATCCGGTTCACCATGCGCGCGTAGTGTGCGATGACGGGCTTGGCGCGCTCGAACACGTCGGCGTCACCCCCCACCATCACCGTCAGCATGCCGTTTTCGGCGCCCGCCTGCCCGCCCGACACAGGCGCATCGAGAAAGCCAAAACCACCCGTGCCAGCCGCCGCATAGAGCTCGCGGGCGACGTTGGCGGAGGCCGTCGTGTTGTCGATGAAGATCGCGCCCTTGCGTATGGCTGCGAATGCGCCGTCCTTGCCCGTGGTCACGGCCCGCAGGTCGTCGTCATTGCCGACGCAGCAGAACACGAAATCGGCGCCGTCAGCGGCGGCTGCGGGTGTGGGCGCGGCGCGGCCCGCGCCATGCTCGGCGACCCATTTTTCGGCCTTGGCGGCGGAGCGATTGTAGACGGTGAGATCGTGGCCCCCCTTCTTGAGGATGTGACCCGCCATCGGGTACCCCATCACGCCGAGCCCGATCCACGCTACCTTCGCCATCTCGCTCACTCCTCCCGCTCGTTCGCTTGCGTCCCGCTCGTCCCCTGCGACACAGGGACCACATGGCGCACCTTGGTGGTGTCTTACTGAAGACAGGCTTGGTATGCCATGAAATTCGGTCCGTGCATCGGGTCGGCGCGATCGCCCGGAAGGCGCGGAGCGCTGCGCGGCGGGATGCGTCGAGGAGATATGATGGAACGGCGGTCACGGGCGCGATCGGGCGCGAAAGCCACCACGGGCACAACCAAGGCGAAGGTCGATCGTCAGGCCGATCCCCGGGCAGCCGGTGTCAGCCATGACACTGCTGTACCGCCGCTGGTGACGCTGGCCGATGTCGAGGCTGCGGCCAGGGTCGTGGACGGGCACGTGGTTGCGACCGACTTCGACATGAGCCGTACGCTGTCGGGACTGCTGGGAGCCGAGCTGTGGCTCAAGTTCGAGAACCTTCAGTTCACCGGCTCGTTCAAGGAGCGTGGCGCGCTCGTGCGCCTCGAGGCTCTCGACACGCATGAGCGCAAGCGCGGCGTCATCACCATGTCGGCCGGCAACCATGCTCAGGGCGTCGCTTATCACGCCGGCAGGCTGGGCATTCCCGCGACCGTGGTCATGCCGGAGACGACGCCCACGGTGAAGGTTGAGAACACGCGCCAGCTCGGCGCGGAAGTCGTTCTCGAAGGGCCGAGCCTCGACGAGGCGGCGGCCTGCGCCTTACGGCTTTCCGCCGAGCGCAAGCTGACGATGGTGCATCCCTACGACGATCCCCTGGTGATCGCAGGACAGGGTACGATCGCACTCGAGATGCTGAGTGCCAGGCCCGATCTCGACACGCTGGTCGTGCCCATCGGCGGTGGCGGCCTCATCTCCGGCATGGCGGTGGCCGCCAAGGCGCTGAAGCCGACGATCCGCATCATCGGCGTGCAGGCGGCGCTCTATCCCTCGATGTACAACGTGGTCAAGAGCGCGAGCCTGCCCATGCGCGGTGACAGCCTGGCGGAGGGCATCGCGGTGAAGGAGCCGGGGCACATCACCCGCCGCCACGTGCGCGAGTTCGTCGACGACATCGTGCTGGTGGCGGAAAGCGACATCGAGCGGGCGCTGTCGCTTCTGCTGGCGATAGAGAAGACCGTGGTCGAAGGGGCAGGCGCGGCGGGACTTGCCGCCGTCATGGCGGACCCGCAGCGCTTCAAGGGCGAGCGCGTCGGCCTCGTGCTGTGCGGTGGCAACATCGACATGCGCCTCCTGGCGAGTGTGCTCACCCGCGGTCTCGCCCGCGACGGGCGCCTGTCACAGTTGTCGATCGACATCCCCGACCGTCCGGGCCAGTTGGCGCGCGTTTCCACGGTGATTGGCGGGGAGGGCGCCAATATCGTGGAGGTCTACCACCAGCGCGTCTTCACGGTGCTGCCGGCCAAGGGTGCGGAGCTGCACGTCGTCATCGAGACGCGCGATCGCGAGCACCTGAAGCGTGTTGTCGAGGCGCTGGAGCGCGCGGGCTACGCCGTCGAGGTCAAGGGCGCGGCCCTGTCGCGCTAGGCGTCATATCGGGCGACGGTTGAACGGAATTGGTCCGGGCGGCGACTATGGCTCCAGTGAAACCCCTGCTGGAGTGATCCACATGTTCAAGCTGCTCGCCGGGCATTTGCCCGTGCCGGCGGCGGAGCTGGCACTCGTGCTGGCTTCGTTCGCCTCTCTCTCCGTCCTGGTGGCAGGTCCGCTCGGTCCCGTGCTGCCGCTGCAGTGACGGCGCTGCCCACGCGGGCGCCGCCTCTGCCCAATGACCGCGGCTCCGCTTCTGCAACTTCGCGGAGCGGGGCCGTGCTATTGCTGGCTCATGCAGGGGGAACTGATTCGCATCATCGGCATCGACCCGGGTCTCAGGTGCACGGGTTGGGGCATCATCGAGACCGACGGCGTGCGGCTCGTCTACGTCGCCAGCGGTGCTCTGATCGTGCCTGCCGACGAAGCACTGGCCTATCGGCTGCGTGAGCTGTTCGAGGGCATCAGCGGCGTCATCGCGTCGTACAGGCCGCGCGAGGCGGCGGTGGAAGAGACGTTCGTCAACGAGAACGCGCGCGCTACGCTGAAGCTCGGTCAGGCGCGCGGCATGGCACTGCTCGCGCCCGCGATGAAGGGGCTGAAGGTCGCCGAATATCCACCCAACCTCGTCAAGAAGACGGTGGTCGGCGCCGGCCATGCCGAGAAGCACCAGATCAAGGCCATGATCGGTTTCCTGCTGCCCAAGGCGAAAGTCGAGAGCGCCGATGAAGCGGACGCGCTGGCAATTGCCATCTGCCACGCCAATCACCGTGGTGCCCAGGCCCTGGCGGCAAAGGCGCTGGCGAAGGCGCGGTGATGATCTCGTACTTTTCGGCACGACGTGACGAGAGGGACGAGGGAGAACAGCGAGAGTCAAGATGATCGGTAAGCTGCGTGGCAAGGTCGATGCGGTCGGCGAAAGCCACCTCATCCTCGACGTCAACGGTGTCGGCTATGAGGTGCAGGCCTCGGCGCGCACGCTGCGCAACCTGAAGCTCGGACAGGACCTCGACCTCACCATCGATACGCACGTCCGTGAGGATGCCATCCGCCTCTACGGTTTCGCCAGCGAGGTGGAGCGTAGCTGGTTCCGCACGCTGCAGAATGTGCAGGGCGTGGGGTCCAAGGTCGCGCTCTCGGTGCTCGGTGTGCTGTCGCCGCAGGAGCTGGGCAATGCGGTCGCTCTGGGTAATTGGGCTGCGGTCGAGCAGGCGCCGGGCGTCGGCAAGAAGCTCGCGCAGCGCATCGTCGCCGAGTTGAAGGACAAGGCGCCTGCACTCGCCGTGGCGGGGCTTGGTGCCAAGCCGACGGCTGGCGAGATTGCCGGCGCTGCGAGTACGGCAACGGTGAGCAGCGAGGGACTCGCGGCAGCCGAGGCGATCTCGGCGCTGACCAACCTGGGCTACAACCCGCAGCAGGCGAGCCAGGCGGTCGCCGCAGCCATGCAGGAGCTGGGCAGCGATGCCGACACCGCCAAGCTCATCCGACGCGGCCTCAAGGAGCTGGCGCGATGACCGGCCACGATTATCGTAACTCGGTGGCAGCGCCGCACGGCGCCGGAAGTCGGATGCAGCGTGCGCTGTTCACGTTTCTGGGGCATGCGCTCGCCGGTCCGTTCCTGGCGGGCTTCGTCGTGCTCGCCGCCCTGATCCTGGCGCCGCCGCTGGGGCTGGGAGCCCTACTTCCCGACGGGTTGCCGAACCCGGGGCAGGCGGCTCTCGCAACGTTCGTGTGGGCCGCGGTTCCAGCTTCACTCGCAGGGCTCGCGCTGGCTGCTGTCGCGTACCTGCGTGGCGGCTATTCCTGGCTCGTCGCGGCAGTCGCAGGCGGACTGGCGTTCACGTTGTCGGCCGTCGCGCTGACCTTGCCGTCGAGCCTTGCGCTGGCTCCGCTGACGGCATTTGCCGCCTTCATCGCCATCGGTGTCCGCCAGTCACTCGCCAGCGCACGGATTATCATGGCCGAATGACCAGTTCCGCCTATCCGCGAGGCACGCTCGGCAATGCGATCCGCGTCGGGCTGTTCATCGCGCTGCTGGGTCCGCCGATCGGTAGCCTGTTGGTCTCTGGCGCCTTCGCCGTGCCGCTGGTGGGGCAGGCGCTGGGCGGCACGCTGAGGCAGCCGCTCTTGTCAGAGATTGCGTCTCTTGGCGCTCTGGCGGGCATCTTTTCCTACCTGTTTGGCGGGCTGCATGCCGTGCTCGTGAGCCTCTGGCTCGGTCGGCAGACCTATCTGCGCGGCGGCTTCCGCCGCAGCGAGGCGCTGATGGCCGCACTGGCGGTTTCCATGCTGGCTGGCCTGCTGTTCATGGTTGCCGGAAGGAGAGGCATCGTGCTGTTGCAGCTTCCGGCCGCGCTGTGGGCGGCATTCGCGACGCACTGGCTGCTCGTGCGGTTGGGTTGGATCGATCCGTCGCCGCCGCCCTCGCCTTGAAATCGACGCCACCATGACGGCATCTGCAACCTGAGGCGAATCTCATATTCTCGGAGGCTGCTTGTTCGCGGGTGACGTTTACGGCAACTTGGCGCCGTGAATTTCGCGACAGGGCGGACGGCATTCATGAGCCGCCCGGGATCGGTTCAACCATCCTGCAACAAGGATTGCTGCATGATCCGTGCTCTGCCCGCTCTTGCCGCGGCATTTGCGCTCGTCTCTTTTGCAACCCCCGCCTCGGCCGCCAGTCCGGTCGGCGTTTGGGAGCGGCCGTCGACCGGCACCAAGGTCCAGTTCTACGAGTGCGGGGCCAAGCTCTGCGCCAAGATCGTCGGTGTGAAGGACGCGTCGAAGAAGAGCACGGTCGGAACCGTCATCATGGGCGGGGCCACGAAGGTCGCCGAGAACAAGTGGGAAGGCGACCTGCTCAATACCGAGAATGGCAATGTTTATTCGGGCCACGTGACCCTGTCGGGCGCAGGGCTCAAGCTGCAGGGCTGCGCGCTGGGCGGGCTGTTCTGCTCCGGCGAGACATGGCGCCGGGCCGACTGATCGCAAACCAACCAACCTGATCTCGAACTCCCGCGGGGGGCGGGAGCGGCGCGCGAGCGCCGGGACCGTTCGCGCAGTCTTGCGCGCCAAGGTCCCGTTGCGCTCGCGCGCCGACTACGTCATGCGCGGAGATGGCCAACGCCAGGGACTGCAACCGGTCGCGCGATTGGCGGTGGCATGCCGGGCACGTTCAGCCAGGCCAAATCATGGTAGGTACGGGAACGACTCGGCAACAGCCACCGCGTTCGACACCGACCAGCCGATACGGAGCCCCCTGCCGCCATGCCCGAGGAGCGCCTCGTCACAAGCTCGAAGCGGGACGTGGACGCCTACGAGGCGCAGATCCGCCCGCAGTCGCTCGACGAGTTCATCGGCCAGGAGCAGGCGCGCGCCAATCTCAAGGTCTTCATACAGGCTGCCAGGACCCGCGGCGACGCGCTCGACCACGTGCTGTTTGCCGGCCCTCCGGGCCTGGGCAAGACGACGCTCGCGCAGATCATGGCCAAGGAACTGGGGGTCGGCTTTCGCGCCACCTCCGGTCCGGTGATCTCCAAGGCCGGCGACCTGGCAGCGCTGCTCACCAACCTGGAGGAGCGCGACGTCCTGTTCATCGACGAGATCCATCGCCTCAACCCGGCGGTCGAGGAAATCCTCTATCCCGCGATGGAGGACTTCCAGCTCGACCTCATCATCGGCGAGGGGCCGGCGGCACGCTCGGTGCGCATCGATCTGGCGCGTTTCACGCTGGTTGGGGCAACGACGCGCGCCGGCCTGCTCACGACACCGCTGCGAGACCGCTTCGGTATTCCCGTGCGGCTCAATTTCTACACGATCGAGGAACTGCAGCTCGTCGTTACGCGCGGCGCACGCGTGCTTGGTGCGGCCATGAACAGCGACGGGGCGCGCGAGATTGCGCGGCGCGCACGCGGCACTCCACGTATCGCCGGCCGGCTGCTGCGCCGCGTGCGTGACTTCGCGGTCGTGGCCGGTGTGCCCGTGATCGATGCCGCTATCGCCGACACCGCCTTGCGCGCGCTCGAAGTGGATGTGGAGGGTCTAGACGGGCTCGACCACCGATACCTCACGTGCATCGCGAAGAACTACGACGGCGGGCCCGTGGGCATCGAGACGTTGGCGGCGGCCCTGTCGGAGCCGCGTGATGCGCTCGAGGAGATAGTCGAGCCCTACCTTTTGCAGCAGGGCTTCATTGGCCGAACACCGCGCGGCCGCGTGCTCACGCTGAAAGCCTACCGGCATCTGGGAATGTCGGGCCCCGCCCGGCAGAGCAGCGGCGAGCTTCCCTTCGATCGCCTCGGCGACGAGTGATCGTTGGGCGTCGGCGGGTGTGGGCCGGGGGTGTCTCACTATCGTCAGAGTTTCTTGGGGAATGGCGTGTACGGCTGCCGGTCATGAGCCAGCCGCCGGCCGGCTCCGCAGGCGCTCGAGGAACCGCTGATGTTGATCTCCCGCCGCCGGCTTCTTCTGGGTCTGGCCGGATCGGTTGCCATGGGGGGCTACGCGTTCGCCGAGCCGTTCAGGCTCGTGGTGACGCGCTACACCATTGCCCCAAACGGCTGGCCTGCCGGTCTGCGCCTGCGCATCGCGGTTATCGCCGACCTGCACGTGTGCGAGCCCTGGATGGGCCTTGAGCGCGTCCGCCGCATCGTCGCCCGCACCAACGCTCTTTCGCCCGACCTCGTTCTCCTGCCCGGCGACTTCGCGCCCAGTCACCGCATGACCAAGCTGTCGCGGCATGTGCCGCACGAGGCCTGGGCGAAAGAACTCGCCCGGATTGATGCGCCGCTTGGCCGTCACGCGGTCTTGGGCAATCACGACTGGTGGGAGGACGTCGCGGTGCAGCGCCGCCGAAAGGGGCCGACGCGTGCAGGCGAGGCGCTCAAGGCGGCCGGCATCCCGGTGTACGAGAACGATGCCGTGCGGCTTGAGAAGGACGGGTTGCCGTTCTGGATCGCAGGGCTCGGCGATCAGTGGGCGTTCTGGCCCCGCCCGGAGAACTATGAGCGCTTCAAGCGGCGCGGCAAGATCGACTACGAGGGCGTGCACGACCTCGGCAGTACGCTCGCCAAGGTCACCGACGACGCACCCGTGATCCTGATGGCCCACGAGCCCGACATATTTCCGCAGGTGCCCGGCCGCGTTTCGCTCACCGTCTCGGGTCATACGCACGGTGGCCAGGTCAATCTCGCGGGCTACACGCCGGTCGTTCCATCACGCTTCGGTCGCCGCTACGTCTACGGTCACATCGTGGAGGGGGGGCGCGATCTCGTCGTTTCCGCGGGTCTGGGCGTGTCGGGCATGCCCATCCGTTTCGGCGTGCCGCCCGAGATCGTCGTCATCGAGCTTAGCGCCTGATCAGGGCTGCGCGGGCTTGCCCTTGATCGCCTCGATCACCGGGTTCACCACCGCGTGTGCGATCGGGATCAGCAGCAGGCCGAGCGCCAGCCCGAAGATGCCGTGCAGCGTCGCCTGCGTCAGCCAGCCGACGACATCGCCGATGGCCGGCACCCGTTCCGTCAGCGCTGCCGCCTCGTGTATGACGTGGCCGAGCCAGGGGTATCCCATCTGCTCCAGTCCGTGCACGATGATCGAGCCGCCAACCCAGAGCATCGCCGCCGTGCCGATCGTCGAGATCACCGACATGACGGTGGGCATCCATTTGACGATCCCGCGGCCGAACGCGCGCGTCGCCGCAAAGTGGCCGGTTTGGCTGAGCTTGAGGCCGAAGTCGTCGGCCTTCACGAGCAGCGCAACCGAACCGTAGACTGCGACGGTGATCGCCACGGCTACGAGCGCCAGCACGATCCCGGTCTTGACGAAGCCCGACGCTGCGTCGATCGAGGCGAGGGCGATGGTCATGATCTCCGCCGACAGGATGAAGTCCGTCTTGATCGCACCCGCCACGCGCTGCTTCTCCAGATGCGCGGCATCGAGCGTCTGCGGCGTGGCCGCGTGCATTGGCTCCGGATGCAGCGCGTGCCAGACCTTCTCGGCACCTTCGAAGCACAGGTAGGCGCCGCCGAGCATCAGCAGTGGCGTGAGCAGCCACGGCGCGAAGGCGTTGAGTGCGAGCGCGGCGGGCAGAAGGATCACGAGCTTGTTGAACAGCGAGCCGCGCGCGATCTTGGCGACGATGGGAATTTCGCGCGCCGCGGGGAGGCCAACGACGTACTTGGGCGTCACTGCGCTGTCGTCGATGACGACGCCGGCGGCCTTGGCGCCGGCCTTGGCCGCTTGAGCCGCGACGTCGTCAAGTTGCGCGGCGGCCAGCTTGGCGAGCGCTGCGACGTCGTCGAGCAGGGCGAGAAGTCCACTCATGGTCGGCCCGTCGTTTCTTTCAGCCAAACTGGCGTGCTGGCTCGCGCGAATGAGCCATCCCGGCGATTCGCTTCCTCGCCAGCAGTGTAAGGCCGCAATCAGCAAGGGCAACCGACGATCGGGTCAGGCCGGCCGCGGGGCTTGCAACGGCGGGCCGGCGGTGCGACACCCCGGCTCGGGCAGCATCCGACCGGAGACGCATTCATGACGGGCAACCCGACCGCCGAGCACTCGTGGCCGGACCTCGCCGGACGGCTGCTTGCCGACGAGCGTGGCTCGTTTCACGTCATGGCCGTGCGCGTCTATTTCGAGGATACCGACGCGGGCGGCGTCGCCTATCACGCAAGCTATGTGCGCTGGTGCGAGCGTGGGCGGTCCGATTTCCTGCGTCTGCTGGGTACCGATGCCCGGCGCATGATTGACGGTTCGGACAACCACGAACCGGCGGCCTTCGTCGTGCGCCGGATGAACTGCGACTTCAAGCGGCCGGCACGCATGGACGACGTGCTCGAGGTCGTCACCCGCGTCAAGGATATGGGCGGCGCGAGCGTCACTCTCAATCAGTCGGTCCGGCTAGACGGACGCGAGATCTTCGAGGCCGACGTGACAGTGGTGCTCGTCGCCGTCTCTGGCAAGCCGCTGCGGCTCGACGAGACGCTGCGCGCCGCCTTCGCCCGCGGCACGGCTCGCACCTGAGATGCTGACGTCCCAGGTTTGACGCAGTGCCGGTATTTGGCGCGGAGCCGGTTTGCCGCGGTGGCGTCGGCCGTGCGATGCTTCGGCGGCGGGGTTGCAAATTCGTTCGAGGGGCAGGCCATGATCATCGGCACCGACGGTGACGAGGGAGGCGACGGCGCGCCTGAGCCGTCGCAGCGGTCCTCCGGCAGTGTTCTTGAAGACCTCGACATTGCCGATGCTATCGAGGGGCACGCTCGCTTCCGTGCCCAGTTCGAGAAGGACCGGGCGTTCTTCGAAACGTTGGCGACGCAGAAGCAGCGACCGCGCCTGTTGTGGATCGGCTGTTCCGACAGCCGCGTCGTTCCGGCCCAGATCACAGGCGCCGATCCCGGCGAGCTGTTCGAAATCCGCAACATCGCCAACTCCGTGCCCCCGGCCAATTCCTTCGACGACAGCGTGGGGGCTGCGATCGCCTATGCGCTCGATCACCTGGGGATCGACGACATCGTCGTGTGCGGGCATACCGGCTGCGGCGGCGTTGCCGCGCTGCTCGACGCCGAACGTGTTGAGGGCGACCCGCATCTGGTGCGCTGGCTCGACCTGACACGCCCGGCGCACGCACTCATCCGGGCGGCTGGTGTCACCGGAGCGGAGCGCCACGACGAGACGGCCAAGGCGCACGTGCAGTTCCAGATCGACAATCTCATGACGTACGATGCCGTCGCCATTGGCGTCGCCGAGGGCCGTGTCAGCGTTCACGGCTGGCTGTACGACATGGCCGAGGGCCGGCTGCTTGCGTACGATCCTGCCGAAGGTGTCTGGCGCGACCTGCTGGGAGCTGATGAACCCACAGGCTAGGTTGCGCCGGCTCCTTCCTGGCGCGGCCTTCTCCATATTGCGGGGATAAGTCGCGGAAAAGCTGCGCCGCCGGGCCTCGCTTTGGTCATATTGCACGGCAAAAAACGGCGTCGGATGGGGTGGTGACGGCCTTCGGGCCAATCGCGGCGCGCGTGCTCGCTCGCCGAGACCGGGAACGTCAGATGACCGTGTGGACCGATATGGGTGCCACCGGCTCCGCCGTCTGGTTGGCCCCCACGATGGTCACGTGACGGAAGAGCGCATGAATCCGGCCGATCTGCTGAAGTCCACGCTGGAGCCCGCGGCAGCCGGCGGCTTCTCGTTCCTCGAACTGTTCCTGCAGGCCCACATCGTCGTCAAGGTCGTGATGATGGGCCTGCTGCTCGCCTCCGTATGGTCCTGGGCGATCATCGTCGAAAAGGTCTTCGCGTTCCGCCGCGCGCGGCGCGAGTCCGATCGCTTCGAACAGCAGTTCTGGTCGGGCCAGTCGCTCGACGAACTGTACGGCGCCATTGCTCGCGGTTCCCCGATCACGATGGCGGCGCTGTTCGTGGCGGCCATGCGCGAATGGAAGCGATCGGTCGAAGGAAACATCCGCGCGCTGGGTGGCATTCAGCTGCGCGTCGAGAAGGTCATGGACGTCACCATCAGCCGCGAGATGGAGCGGCTCGAGCGGCGCCTGCTGTTTCTTGCAACCGTTGGATCGACGGCACCGTTCGTCGGGCTGTTCGGGACGGTGTGGGGCATCATGGCGAGCTTCCAGGCGATTGCCGTGTCGAAGAACACGTCGCTCGCCGTCGTCGCGCCAGGTATTGCAGAAGCGCTATTTGCCACCGCGTTGGGCCTGATGGCGGCGATCCCCGCGGTCGTCTTCTACAACAAGTTTTCCGCCGATGCGGCGCAGATCAGTCACCGCCTCGAAGCGTTCGCCGACGAGTTCGCCGCCATCGTCTCGCGCCAGATCGACGTTCGTACCTGAGGGACGCCATGGGCGCTTCGATCAAGACTCAAGCAGGTGGCGGCGGGCGGAGGCGGCGTGGCAGACGCGGCCGTCACATGCCCATGTCGGAGATCAACGTCACTCCGATGGTGGACGTGATGCTCGTGCTGCTCATCATCTTCATGGTGGCGGCACCCCTGCTGCAGGTGGGTGTGCCGGTCCAGCTGCCCGAGACGCGCGGCAAGCAGCTCTCGGCGAAGAAGCAGGACCCGCTCGTCATCACTGTGCGGGCTGACGGTCAGGTCTATCTGGGTGACACCGAGGTAAAGCTCGACGAGGTGGCCGACAAGCTCAAGGCCATCGCCAAGAACGGCTATGATGACGCGATCTTCGTGCGCGGCGACAAGGGCGCCAACTATGGCGCGGTTCTGCGGGTGATGGGGCGCATCGTCGAGGGCGGCTTCACCAAGGTGTCCTTCGTCAGCGAGGTCGAGAGCGGAGGGTAAGGCAAGGGCCGATGCACTTCGGGCTCGTCATATCCGTGCTGATGCACGTGGCCGTGCTGGCCTGGGCGGTGATCGCGGTCCAGTCCAATCGGCACGACGTGCCCGATACGCCGCCCATCGATGTCGCCATCATCACGCCTTCGGAGCTGACCCGGCTGCGCCAGGGCGACCCCGACTCCAAGGAAATGGTGGCCAAGACCGAAAAGCCGCCGGAGAAAGAGGTGTCCAAGAAGGAGGCGGAGAAGCCAAAGCCGGTGACTGCGCCGCCACCGCCATCGGCGCCGCCCCCGCCGCCCGAGCCTGAAGTCGCCAAGCCCGAGCCGCCGCCCCAGCCCGAGCCCGCGAAGGACCCCATAGCCGACAAGATCGCGGCGCTGCCGCCTCCGCCCGAGCCGGCTCCAGGTCCGACGCCTGAGGAACTGAAGAAGATGGAGGAGGAGAAGCAGGCTGCCGAGGAGGCCAAGCGCAAGGCCGAAGAGCAGCGCAAGGCGGAGGAGGCGCGCAAGGAGGCGGAGGAAGCCAAGCGCAAGGCTCTCGCGCGTAAGAAGGATGAAGAACGCAAGAAGCGGCTGGCGGAAGCCAAGCGCAAGGCCGAGGAGGCCAAGAAGAAGCAGCAGTTTGATCCCGACCGGATCGCGGCGCTGCTGGACAAGACACCTGAGAAGCGCGGCGCGCCACAGCAATCCAATGCGCCGTCGCCCGATACCGCCTACAAGGGGCCGACCGCCGGCACGCGCGATGGCACCGACACCGAGCTATCGGCGCGCGAGCAGGACCTGCTGCGCGGGCTGGTGCGGGGACAGCTGCGCGGCTGCTGGCATCTGCCCGGCGGCGGCGGCGGCAGCGAGATTCCTGTCGTCACGCTGCGCTGGCGGCTGAAGCCTGACGGCACGCTCGACGGCGTTCCGCAGGTCGAGGGCGGCGGTGGTGGTCCGATGTACCAGATCGCGGTGGAGACAGCGCAACGTGCGGTCTATCAGTGCGCTCCGTTCACATTGCCGCCCGACAAGTACGCTTCCTGGAAAGAGATAATCTGGGACTTCGACCCGCGGGAGATGCTTTGAGCGGTTTGAGGCAGGCGAGCGAATCAGCAACGTTTCGAGTCGCGCCGCCATCCGGCGCCGTGGCGATCGAGAGGACGAGCATGCGCGAGACGGTTTCCCATTCCGCTTCGGCCGGCTGGCGCGGCGCCTCGCGCATCGGCCGGGTGGCCTGGATGGTGCTGGCGCTCATCATTGCCGCCAGCATCCCTGTTCCGCAGGCCGAGGCCCAACTGCGCGGTACGCAGCGGCAGGGCACCATCGCGCCAATTCCCATCGCGATCACCGATTTCACGGGCAGCGACGCCAAGCTCGCGGAGGACGTGTCCTCGGTCATCGCCCAGGATCTGGCGCGCTCGGGATTGTTCGAGCCGCTCGACCGCGGGTCGTTTCTGGAGCGGGTCACCGACGTCAACGCCGCCCCGCGATTCCAGGACTGGCGCGCCATCCGTGCCCAGGCGCTGGTGGTCGGGCGGGTGCTGAGCTCCGGAGACGGCAAGGTGACGGCCGAGTTCCGGCTGTGGGATGTCGCGACCGGCCGCCAGCTTGCCGGGCAGCGATTCTCGACGGGTTCGGTCAACTGGCGCCGCGTCGGGCACATCATTGCCGATCAGGTCTACGAGCGTCTGACGGGCGAGAAGGGCTATTTCGACACCCGCGTCGTGTTCATCGACGAGACGGGGCCGAAGGACCGCCGAATCAAGCGTCTCGCCATCATGGATCAGGACGGTGCTAACGTCCGCCTTCTGAGCAAGGGAAGCGAATTGGTGCTGACGCCGCGCTTCTCCCCTAACAACCAGCAGATCACGTTCATGTCGTACACCGGCGACCAGCCGCGCGTGTATCTGATGGACCTGGAGAGCGGGCAGCGGCAGGTCGTGGGGGATTTCCCGGGCATGACCTTCGCCCCGCGCTTCTCGCCTGACGGGCAGCGCATTATCATGAGCCTGCAGGCGGAGGGAGGGGCCGGCATCTTCGAGCTCGACCTGCGCTCGCGGCAGACCCGGCGGCTGACTTCGTCTCAGGCGATCGATACCGGCCCTTGCTATTCGCCCGACGGCGGCCAGATCGTGTTCGAATCGGACCGCGAGGGATCGCAGCAGCTCTACGTGATGGGCGCCGACGGCGGCGGCATCCGCCGTATCAGCTACGGGGAGGGGCGGTATTCGACCCCCGTCTGGTCCCCTCGTGGCGACTATATAGCGTTCACCAAACAGCTTTCCGGGCGATTCCTGATCGGGGTCATGAAACCGGACGGTTCGGGCGAACGGATCCTGTCGGAAGGGTTCCACAACGAAGGGCCGACCTGGGCGCCGAACGGGCGGGTCCTGATGTTCTTCCGCGAGCAGCGCGGCTCCGGCCCGCGAATCTATTCGGTCGACATCACCGGCTATAACGAGCAGGTCGTTTCGACGCCGGCTTATGCCTCCGACCCTGCCTGGTCGCCCCTTTTGAACTGAAGGCGCATTAGCACTTTTTTAGTGTCGTCTTTTTGCTGACGATCCATTTCTGGCGCATTAGTCACGCCATAAATCCAATTTATTTCAACAAGTTACATCGCGTCCTTGTGCGGTGGAACGGTGCTGCTTTCCCGCCGATACCCACGTTGCATTTTCGCATCTACAGCATTGGAAAAGCTGGGGATGCCCCCGTCCGTTCTTGATCGGAATGCAGCTCACAGTTACCCCAATAGTTGGCTAGTGCCGATCAAAGCATCAGGAGATGAACCATGCAGGGTATTAAGGGGCTGATCATCATGTCAGCTGTCATCGCGGCTGTTGCGCTTGGCGCTTGCCGTCGTGAGGTTCCGCACGAGCCGATGAAGCTCGGTGCGGATGTGACTGTCGAGCACGCTCGATAAGTATTGCGTCCTCGAACAATTATCCACCAACTAGGAGATAGATCCATGAAGGGCGCCATCATTCTCGCCACGGTCGTGGCAGCCGTCGCTCTCGGCGCGTGCCGCAAGGAAGTTCCGCATGAGCCCATGAAGCTCGGCGCGGACCTGCCGGTCGCCACGCAGGCGGCTCGCTAACAAGCAGCCAAGCCCCCCGCCTCTTTGGTTTCGGCCGGAGAAGCGGTGGAACTATAAAGGCCGGACTGCGGTGTCCCCACCGCCGTCCGGCCTTCATCTTTTGCGGGACACCACGGCGACTTTCTCGTTCTCGTCCGTTGGTCGCTGCGCGCTCGTGCCGCTCGCCGAGCCCGCTCTTTACGGTGTAAGCGACTTTAGAGCCATCGCCGCCTGATCCTCGGGGCTTTGCCGCGCGTTTGGGCGGCGCGAATGCCGGCTGGGGGGATAGCTGTGGATTGCGGGGGGAACGGCCGGGCCGCCCATCTTCCGCAGTTGCCAGACGGCGCGATACCGTGGTTCGCCAAGCATCAGCAATGCGGCCACAATTTCGCACGACCACTGGAGTACGCGGTGGCGAGATAACTGCGTCGGTCCTGCCCGAGATGGCCAGGCCCGATCGCAATGCCCGAAGGGGACCACGAGCATGTCCGCAGCGACGCTTCATTCCAGCTCTTTCGCCCCGCGCTGGCGGCGTGCCGCAACCCGTGCGGTGATGGCGATTGCGATAGCGGCCTCCCTGGCGGCCTGCGCCAACAAGGAGATGCAGCCGGATGCCGCCTTGGGTCCGGGCGGCAATGGGCAGGGCGCGCCTGTTCCCGGCACGCAGCGCGACTTTGCGGTCAACGTGGGCGACATCGTCTACTTCTCGACCGACAGCACTGACCTCACTCCAGAGGCTCGGCAGACGCTGGTGAAGCAGTCGCAGTGGCTGCGGCAGTACCCGCAGTTCACGATCACGATCGAGGGCCACGCCGACGAGCGCGGCACGCGCGAGTATAACATCGCGCTGGGCGCACGCCGCGCCACGACGGTGCGCAACTTCCTGTCGCAGAACGGCGTCAACGCCGCCCGCATCCGCACGATCTCCTACGGTAAGGAGCGGCCGGTGGCGGTGTGTGACGACATCTCCTGCTGGTCGCAGAACCGCCGCGCACAGACCGTGCTCAACAGCCGCGTCGGCAGCAGCTGACAGCTGCCCGCGCCAGCTGCCGTTTCATCGGTGGGCAGCATAAATATGCCACTTTGAAGCAGCACGGTCCGCTGACATCTGGATTGCGGCAGCGGATGCGGTTCCTGCGGTATGTGTTCACCCCAACATGACGACAGCGCCTGTTTGCGCGTGGCGCTTCTTGGTCGGCGCCGTCGTGCCTGCCTGTTGGCCGCGCTCGGTTTGGCGTTGCTCTCACTGCCCTCAGTAGTCGCCGCGCAATCCTCCAGCACCTCAGGCAGCGCGGCCGGTGTCGGCATCGACGGGTGGACAAGCCGCATCGACGGCCAGCCTGATGCAGCACGCGCTCTGCCCTCGCCGCTGTCAGACCAGCGCGCCGACACGATTGGCGGCGGCGCGGCCTCCGAATCCATCGAATCGACCTTCGCCAAGGCGGCCATGGCCCAGAACGAAGGGCGCTTGGAGGAAGCTCAGCGGCTGTTTGAGCGCGTGGTGGCGTCGGAACCCTACTCGGCGCTGGCAGCCCGGGCGCGTCGAGAGCTGGGCAAGCTTTACGGCCGCGATGGCTCCGAGGGTCCGTCGCGTCCGGCGGTGGTTCGCGGGACGGAGGCGCCGCAGACGACGCGAGAGATCACGACTGAGGCCCGTATGGTTCCGGCAACCGGATCGGGCGGCACGCGCGCCGACGCCGATGCACCGGCTTCGTCCCCGAGCGGCGCGCCTGTCCCCAAGCCGTGGCGCAGGACCGCCATTCGCACGGAACGCTTCGAGGCGCTCATGCGCTCCGAGACTGGCGACCGCATCTTTTTCGCGACCGACAGCGCCGAGGTCGGTGCGCGGGCGCGCGCCGTCATCGAGCGGCAGGCCCGGTGGCTGGCAAGGTTCCCCGAACTGCTCGTGGTGGTCGAAGGCCACGCCGACGAGCCGGGCAACGTGCGCCGCAACGACGAGCTTTCGGTGGTGCGAGCCGAGAAGGTGCGTGAGATGCTGGAGGCCGCGGGTGTGGCCGCGAGCCGCATCGACGTCGAGGCTCTGGGCCAGGCTCAGCCGGTTGCCCGGTGCGATCAACCCTTATGCAAGGCCCAGAACCGGCGCGCCGTGACACGCCTGTTTGTCGTTCTGCCGGAGCGCGGTTCGGCGCGCGGGGCGGCGAGGACCGACAATTCGCCAGGGACGACCGGCCGTTGACATTCCTGCAAGAACGTCAGATGCCTGGACCGGGTCGGCGCAAGGCCTGATCGTCGCGTCGGGGGGCTTTGAGCCTCCCATCGAGGCTGGTCTGCCAGGGGGCACGGGCCCGTCACTCCAGGGAGGCCGCAATGGCATCCGATAGGGACATTTCTGACAGGATGACAGGCGTAGCAGGGTTGCGCTTAACGGCATTAGCGGCCGGCGCAGCGATGGTGCTCGTGGCGTATTCCACGGTAGCAACCGCGCAATCGCCCGCTGGACGTATCGAACTCGCTCAGGCGACCCCGCCCGCTGCCTCCAAGTCGAAGAGCCGGGGTGGCGATCAGGAAGGCGGCCTGCAACGGCGCATCGAGCAGCTCGAGGAGCAGCTCGTCGACATGCAGGTGACGATCGGCACGCTTGAGTCGCTCGCGCGCTCGGGTGGTGGCGGCGCACGCAACGGCGGCGGTGGTGTCGGCTTCGGACCCAGCGAAGCGGCGCGCCTGGAAGGCATGGAGACACAAATCCGCGCCCTGACCGCCGAGGTGCAGCGTCTTTCCAACCAATTGCGGTCCGGAGGCGGCAGTTACGATCGCGGTGATGCGGGCGGGCCCGCGTATGGGCAGACCGGACCGGCTGCAGGATCGCGATCGGAGGCGCGGACCGAGCAGATCCCCTCGGCCTTTGGGTCCACGACAGTCACCGCTGGCGGCGATCCGATCGGCACCTTGATTGGCCGCGGCGCGGAATCGCGATCGCCGGAAGCACCGGCGCCGGGCAGCCAGGTTGCCGCATTGCCGCCGGTCTCGAGCGGCAACGCTAAGCAGGATTACGAAACCGCGTTCGGCTATCTGGTGGGGCAGGACTATGCCGCTGCCGAGTCGTCCTTCGAGGATTTCCTGAAGAGTTATCCAGACGATCCGCTGGCGGGCAGCGCGCAGTACTGGCTCGGCGAGACGCATTTCGTGCGCGGCAATTACAAGCCGGCGGCCAGTGCCTTCCTCAAGGGCTATCAGACCTACGGCAAGAGCAACAAGGCGCCCGACAGCCTGCTGAAGCTCGCCATGTCGCTCGATAGGCTCGGTCAGAAGGATGCGGCCTGTTCGTCGTTCGGCGAGTTGGTGACGCGTTTTCCCGGAGCAGAATCGCATCTGAAGAACCGCGCAGCCAGCGAGCGCAAGCGGCTCGGCTGCCGCTGATCCGGGCTGCGCGGCCCTCCGGCCTGCTGGTCGTCTCACTCGGTCCGGGCGAGGGGAAGACCGCTGCCGCTTTCGCTTCCGAAATGTGATGCACACCGCGCCCGCCGAACCGATCGCCGACGATGAGCTGGATGGTCTGTTTGGTCATCTCCTGACGACGCCGTTGGCGCTCGCCGTATCGGGCGGCGCCGACAGTATGGCGCTCATGCACCTGGTTGCGCGCTGGGCGGCGCAGCCCGAGGTGCGTGCGGCCTACGCCACGCGATGGGCGGGAGCCGCATCAGATGGGCGTGCGTCTGGCAGCAACATCGCGCCGCTCGTTCAGGCAAGGGGCTTGCCGCAGCCCAAGTGGCTTTCCAGGGATGTCAGTTTTGCAGATCTGCAAGCGACCGGTGGACCGCCCCATGTCGTAGTCCTCACCGTCGATCATGGCTTGCGCGCGCAAGCGGCCGAGGAGGCTGCGTTCGTCGCTCAGGAGGCGGCCCGACTTGACCTTCCCTGCGAGCTGTTGCGGTGGGAGGGAGCCAAGCCCACCTCTGGCATCCAGGACGCGGCGCGCAACGCACGCCGCGATCTTATGCTGGACGTGCTTCGCGCGGAACGCGCGGTTCTGTGCGGTCTGTTCCGGGAGCAGGAGCTTGCGGCGCCACCGGATCGGTGCATCGTCATGGCACATACCCTGGAGGATCAGGCAGAGACCGTCCTGATGCGGCTGATGCGTGGCAGCGGGCTCGAAGGGCTCGGTGGTATGCACCCTCGCGGCACGGCAATCCGCGCGCCGTCGCCCGAGCGGCCGGACCATTTCGAGGCCGACGTAGCGCGACCCCTGCTCGGATTGCACAAGGCTCGTCTCGTTGCCACGCTCGAGGCCTGCGGCGCGCGGTGGGTCGTGGATCCTTCCAACGAGGACGAGCGCTTCGAGCGCGTACGTGTGCGCCAGGTGCTGACACAACTCGAAAGTGTGGGATTGAGTGCGGAGAAGGTGGCATTGTCCGCACGACGACTACGCGATGCGGACGGGGCGCTTGACGCGTTATCCACCTTGGATTGGCGATGCGCGAGACCGCATCTCGCTGAAGTTGCCTTGCCGATGGACTTCCGCCGCACGCCTTACCTGCTGGTGCGTGTGCTGCGCGCCTTGACGATCGCATACGGTGGTGCAGCGCGCCTGGCCGAGTTGTCTCAGCTCGAGGCTATCGCGGCACAGTTCCTGTGCGACGGCGGCCTGTCTGCATTTCGCGGCGCGACGGTGGGCGGGTGCAAGATCGAACTCGTCCGTTGCCGCAAGCCCGATCCCACCGAATTGTGTATGCGCATCTATCGGGAGGGCTCAGGGGAAGGTCTGCCGGTTCTGCACATTTCGCCGGGACAGCGGGTCGACTGGGACGGCCGCCGCTTTACCGTCGTCGCGCGCCACGGAGCGCTACCACACGCCGTGGTGGAGGCGTTGGGTCTCGAGCGCTGGGCCCAGGCCAAGCGCCACGTGGCGGGCTTGGGCGATCTGGGGCTGCCTGCGGCCGCGGTCGCGACGCTCCCAGTCGTGGGGGATGACCGGTCCGGCGATGTGATCTCGTATTGCGGTCTCGACGAGGCGCTGCGGCACCTGCGCGCTGCCGCAATGGGCTCCGGAGGGCGGGACGTGGCGCCCGCCTTTTGGCAGAACTGGGAAATCTGGTCGAAAAAAGCTGGGGCGGGCTACGAAGCGACGTTCAGTGGTCCTGTACGGGCCGCAATTGGGGCATCGCATTAGCCACGTCGCAAATGAGTTCCGATCGCGGAGATAACCTCAACCGGCCGGTAATCAGCCCCCCCGAAAATGGGCTGTCCGGCCACATGGCCGCGGTAGGGCCGGCCAGCTTGGCAAAGGGTTGGGGGGCTCCTATGTTAAGGCAGCTCGATTGCGGCAGCCTGCGCGTCAGCGCTCAGGCGGCACTTCTGGCGCGTTTTTCGCTTCGTGGTGCGTTTCATGCCGGCAACCACGTGGGGGCCCGGCCCAGTCCGGGACGGATAGGACGAGCGGATGAATCCAAACTTTCAACGGCTTGCGATCTGGGCTGCGGCCCTGGTTCTGCTGGCGGCGCTGTTCAACCTGTTCAACAACAACACGTCGAGCAGCCGCCGCGGCACCGACGTCAGCTACTCCAAGTTCCTGGCCGATGTCGATGCCGGCAAGGTGTCCGAGGTGACGCTGTCGGGCAACCGCATCTACGGCAAGCTGCGTGACGGCACGGGCGAGTTCAAGACCTATGCCCCGGAGGACCCCGGTCTGGTCGAGCGCCTGCAGTCGAAGAGTGTGGACTTTACCGCGCGTCCCTCCGACGAGGACGTGCCCTCGATCATGAGCCTGCTGCTGTCCTGGTTCCCCATGCTGCTGCTTATCGGCGTGTGGATCTTTTTCATGCGACAGATGCAGTCCGGCTCCGGCCGCGCCATGGGCTTCGGCAAGAGCCGCGCGAAGCTGCTGACCGAACGGCACGGACGCGTCACGTTCGAGGACGTTGCCGGCGTCGACGAGGCCAAGGCTGATCTGACCGAGATCGTCGAGTTCCTGCGCGATCCGCAGAAGTTCCAGCGGCTGGGCGGCCGCATCCCGCGCGGCTGCCTGCTCGTCGGCCCGCCCGGCACCGGCAAGACGCTCATTGCGCGCGCGGTCGCGGGCGAAGCCAATGTGCCATTCTTCACCATCTCGGGCTCCGACTTCGTCGAGATGTTCGTGGGTGTGGGTGCTTCCCGCGTGCGTGACATGTTCGAGCAGGCGAAGAAGAACGCGCCCTGCATCATCTTCATCGACGAAATCGACGCGGTCGGTCGCCATCGCGGCGCCGGCCTGGGCGGCGGCAACGACGAGCGCGAGCAGACGTTGAACCAGCTGCTCGTCGAGATGGACGGCTTCGAGGCCAACGAAGGCATCATCATCATCGCTGCCACCAACCGGCCCGACGTGCTCGATCCCGCGTTGCTGCGTCCGGGCCGCTTCGACCGGCAGATCGTGGTGCCCAATCCCGACGTTCTGGGCCGCGAGAAGATCCTGCGCGTGCACATGAAGAAGGTGCCGATGGCCCCCGACGTCGATCCGCGCGTGATCGCGCGCGGCACGCCGGGCTTCTCGGGCGCCGACCTTGCAAACCTCGTCAACGAGGCGGCGCTGCTCGCCGCGCGCCGCAACAAGCGCCTCGTCACGCAGACCGAGTTCGAGGACGCCAAGGACAAGGTGATGATGGGCGCGGAGCGGCGCTCCATGGCCATGACCGAGGAGGAGAAGCTCGCGACCGCCTATCACGAGGCGGGCCACGCGATCGTCAACCTCGTCGTGCCGGGCAACGATCCGCTGCACAAGGTGACGATCATCCCGCGCGGTAGGGCGCTGGGTGTGACCATGAGCCTGCCCGAGCGCGACAAGCTCAGCTACTCGAAGGAGTGGTGCGAGGGCAAAATCGCGATGGCCTTCGGCGGCCGTGTCGCCGAGCAGCTCGTCTACGGCAAGGAGCACCTCAACACGGGCGCCTCCTCCGACATCACGCAGGCGACCAACATTGCCCGCCGCATGGTGACCGAGTGGGGCATGAGCGAGAAGCTCGGGCCGCTGCTCTACAACGAGAACCAGCAGGAGGTATTCCTCGGCCACGCCATCACGCAGCGCCAGAACATGAGCGAGGAGACGGCCAAGCTTATCGACGAGGAAGTGCGCCGCATCGTCATTGCCGGTTACGACAAGGCCTGGGAAGTCCTGACAACGCATCGCAAGGAGCTCGAGGCCATCACGCAGGCGCTGATGGAGCACGAGACGATCTCGGGCGACGAGTGCCAGGCGTTGATGCGCGGCGATAAGATCGTGCGGCCGACCGACGACTCGGATCACAAAGGGCCGATCGGATCGGCTGTGCCGGTTGCCGGCCGCGCGCCGCGGCCCCCGCGCGAGGAGCCCGACGCTGGCGGCATGGAGCCGCAGCCGGGCTAGGCAGCCGCTTTCATCGAAGCGATTCGAGACAAGCAAGCCGGCGAGGACATCCTCGCCGGCTTGTTCGTTTGCAGAATTGTCAGGAGGAGACGTGGCAGCAGTCGCAACCTTATCTCCGATAAGGGTTCAGGCGGCTGCCGCTTCATTCTCCTGGGGCGCAAAGCGATCGTAGAACGTCGCCCCGCTGGCGGCGATCTCCACCAGCAGTCGCGGCGGTGCGTAGCGTTCGCCGTACTTCGCCTGAAGACGGCGGCATTCGGCGAGGAATGCTGCGGCTCCCATCGTGTCGATCAGCGAGATTGGTCCGCCTGTCCACGGTGCGAAGCCCCAGCCGAAGATCGCGCCGACATCGATCTCGCGCACGTCGGTGACGACACCGTCCTCAAGCGTGCGCACGGCTTCCACCGCCTGGACCGTGAGGAAGCGTGACTTGAGCTCTTCGATATCGGGCTGCTCCGCGGCCACCGGGAACAATTCGGCTAGGCCCGGCCACAGCCGCTTACGCCCGTTCTCGGGATAGTCGTAGAAGCCCTTGCCGGCCTTGCGGCCGAGACGCCCGAGTTTGACGACCATGTCCTCGATGCGCGCTTCGGCCGGGTTGGGCACGTAGGCATCGCCAAGGGCCGCTCTCGTCGCGTGTGTGATCTTCACGCCCAGGTCGAGCGCCGTCTCGTCATTGAGCGCGAGCGGTCCCACAGGCATGCCCACCATGCGGGCTGCGTTCTCGATCAGCGCCGGTGTCACGCCCTCCGCCAGCATGTGATGCGCCTCCTCGATGAACCGCAGCACGAGTCGGTTGGCGTAGAAGAAGCGCGCGTCGTTGACGACGATCGGCGTTTTGCGCAGTTGGCGCACGAAATCGAGCGCCTTGGCGAGCGCCTCGTCGCCCGTCTGCCGACCCTTGATGATCTCTACCAGCGGCATCTTTTCGACGGGCGAGAAGAAGTGGATGCCGACGAACCGCTCCGGGCGCTTCGAAAATTTCGCCAGGCTGTCGATGGGCAGCGTCGATGTGTTGGAAGCGAAGACAGCAGTACTACCCAGATGCTGCTCGGCCGCCGCGATCACCTGCTTCTTCACATCTGGATGCTCGAACACCGCCTCGATGCATAGATCGGCGCCAGCGAGCATGGCGTAATCCGCCGTCGTGTGGATGCGCGCGAGGATCGCCGCAGCGGCCGCCTCGCTCGTCCGCCCCTTCGCGACGCGCGGCTTCAGAATGCGCTCGGCCTGTGCACGCGCCTTTGCCGCCGCTTCCTCCGTCTGGTCGAGCACGACGACGTCGATGCCTGCGGCCGCCGCGACATAGGCGATGCCCGCGCCCATGAACCCGCCGCCACCGAGCACACCCAACTTTTTCACCGGCATATCGAGTACGCCGTGCGGCCGATGCGCGCCTTTTTCCAGCGCCTGCTTCGATACGAACAGAGAGCGGATCATGTTGCGCGACTGCGGCCCGAGCACGAGCTTGGCGAAATAGCCGGTCTCGATGCCGAGCGCGGTGTCGAACGGGACCTGCAGTCCCTCGTAGACCGCGGCCAGGATCGCCTTGGGCGCCTCGTACAGTCCGAAGCTCGATTTGCGGATCATGGCGCTGGCGCCCATGAACACGGGAAAGCCCGTAGGTGTCTGAGGCCCGCCGCCCGGAATCTTGAACTTGGGCTGGTCCCACGGCGGGGCGAACGCCGGCACCGCCTTCTTGTCACCGCCTGCTCGCGCCGCGCGCACGCGCTCGGCCTCGGCGACGTTGGCGAGCACCCAGGCTTTCGCGGTCGGCAGCACTTCGGCAGTGGGCACGACGGCGTGCACGATGCCCGCCTTCAGCGCGTCGCGGGGCGACATCGGCTTGCCTTCCATGATGATGGGCGCGGCCGCCATGACGCCAACGAGGCGGGCCACGCGCTGGGTTCCGCCAGCTCCGGGCATCAGGCCGAGTTGCACCTCTGGCAGGCCGAGCTGCACCTTGTCGTTGTCGGCTACGACGCGATGATGTGCAGCGAGAGCAACCTCCAGGCCGCCGCCCAAGGCTGTGCCGGGGAGCGCGGCGGCGACGGGCTTGCCGCACGTTTCGACCTGCCGCAGCAGCCGCTGCAGCGTCATGATGCGTTCGTAGATGCGGCGGGCCTTGTCGGACGCCGGCAGATCCGCGACCTCCCGTGCCCAGGCTGCGAGCATGGTGAGGTCAGCGCCGGCGATGAAATCCTTCTTGCCCGACGTGATGACGATGCCCCTCACGGCGTCGTCGGCAACGGCACTTTGCACCGCTGCCGCGAAGTCGCGGATCGAGGCTTCCGACAGCACGTTCATCGAGCGGCCCGGCATGTCCCACGTGAGGACGGCGACGCCGTCACCATCGATCGTGGTTGTTACATTGGCGGCGGTACCCGTCTGCGTCTTGTCCTGCATGATGTGCCTCCCTCAGACGCGCTCGATGATGGTCGCGGTGCCCATGCCCGCGCCGATGCACAAGGTGACGAGTGCGGTTCCCTTGCCGGTGCGCTCCAACTCGTCGAGCACGGTGCCCAGGATCATGGCGCCGGTGGCGCCCAGCGGATGGCCCATGGCGATAGCGCCGCCGCACACGTTGATGCGGTCGTGGGGAATGTCGAAGGCCTGCATGTAGCGCAGCACGACGCTGGAGAAGGCTTCGTTCAGCTCGAACAGGTCGATGTCGGCGAGGCGCATGCCGGAGCGCGCCAGGACTTTCTCCGTCACATCGACAGGGCCCGTCAGCATGAGCGCGGGCTCCGAACCGATCGATGCGAAGGCGCGGATGCGCGCGCGCGGCTTCAGCCCGTGTGCCTTGCCAGCGGTTTCCGATCCGATCAGCACCGCGGCGGCACCGTCGACAATGCCCGACGAGTTGCCGGCGTGGTGCACATGTTCGACGGCTTCCAGCTCGGGGTGGGCCTGCAGGGCTACGGCGTCGAACCCGTGCTCGATGCCGAGCTGTGCGAACGACGGCTTCAGCGCACCCAGCGACTGCATGTCGGTGTCCGCTCGGATGGTCTCGTCACGGTCGAGCAGGGGCAGGCCCAGCATGTTCGTCACGGGCACGACGGAGCGTGCAAATCGGCCCTCCGCCCACGAGCGCGCGGCGCGCTTCTGGCTTTCCACCGCATAGGCGTCGCAGGCGTCGCGCGAGATGCCGTACTTGGTTGCGATGAGATCGGCCGAGACGCCCTGCGGCATGAAGTAGGAGGGGATCGAGATTGTCGGGTCGACGGGCCAGGCACCGCCGTCGGACGTCATCGGCACGCGCGACATGCTCTCTACGCCGCCAGCGATGACGAGGTCGGAGGCATCGGCGCGCACCTGTCCGGCACCCATGTTGATCGCATCGAGGCCCGACGCGCAGAAGCGGTTGATCTGGATGCCGGACGTCTTGATGCCGAGGCCAGAGCCGAACACGGCGGCGCGCGCGATGTCCATGCCCTGTTCGCCCACCGGCATCACACAGCCCAGCACGACGTCGTCGACGGAGCCTTCGGGCAGGCCGTTGCGGTCGCGCAGCGCTTTCAGCGTCTGGCCCGCGAGCGCCACCGACGTCACGGCATGCAATGAGCCATCGGAGCGGCCCTTGCCACGCGGCGTTCGAACGGCGTCGTAAACGTAGGCATCTGCCATGGGTCGTCTCCTCCGCGATCCGCTCGGGGATGGCCCCTTGGATCTGTTAGCTTGCTCCCCGTTTCGACGATGAACGGGTATGTCCTCGACACAGCCATTTGGACGGCCTCAGGGCGTCGAGGCAAGGCTGGTCGGCCGCGTTTTCCTGGTGCACCAAACTGTCGCGTGCCGTGGGCCGCCCGCGTGTCTGCACGCCGCTTTATTCCCGTCCGCTTCGCCGAGCGATGGATGCCTCTAGCAAACATTTACCTTTACGTAAAGGTAAAGATTATCTTGCTCGGGGGTGAAGCCCACAATTGGCTTTTCCGTTGTCCGCGCCACTGGTCCGGCCGGGTAGGGCGCCGTACATAGGGAAGGTCACAACGGTCGAGGAAACAGGCATGCCCGCGCGCCAGTCGGCCAACCCCGTTGCCGTCGTGCTCGTGGCGCATGGCGAGCGCGGCGGGGCGTTCTCCAATGCGGTGCTGCTCGGGCACCGTGATAGGGTTGCGGCCCGTCTGCCCGGTGTGGCGGTTCATGCAGGCGTGCTGAGCGGCGATCCGGCATTCGAGGATGCCTTGGCGGGCGCGGCGGCCACCGGGCCGGGTCCGATCCTGGTCTATCCGTTCTTCATGGCGGCCGGCTATTTCGTGGGAACGAAAATCCCAAAGCGCATTGCCGACGCCGGCCTGGCGGGACGCTGCAGGATACTCGCCCCGCTCAGCGCCGCGCCCTCGCTGCCGGATCTGATCGTGCGGGAAGCACTACGATGCGGTCCGGAACTGGGCGCGCCGGCAGCCGACTGCCGCCTGGTGGTCTGCGGGCACGGCTCGGAGGTCTCGCGGGCCTCCGCCGAGGCGACGTGCAAAGCGGTAGCGGCCATCGCAAGTACCGCGCCGTTCGCATCTGTCGTGCCGGCGTTTCTGGAGGAGGAGCCGTTCCTGCCCGACGTGCTGGCTGCGGACGCGCGTCCGACGGTGGTCAGCGGCTTCTTCAACGGTGACGGCCTGCATGCGCGCGATGACGTGCCAGAGGCGATCGCCGCGGCATCGGGGCGAACCGTCTACACCGGACCGATCGGGGCGGTGGTGGACGTGGCGGGCATCATGGTTGATGCAATCGAGGCCGAGATGAGTGGGCTCGTGTCCGTCCCGTAGCCAATAGGCTCTCCAAGCCCAGTGTCGTCCATCGCATGTCCAGGCTCATGGCGAGTGCGCGCAACGTAGCCTCGCCATCAGATGACCTCCGTGGAGAGTCTCGCTATTTCTGCTGGCGCGATCTCAGCTGGTTCAAGATTGACATCATCTCCGCCAACTTTTCTTCGTCCTGCCACGAGTGGTGCGGTGAGAAGACGCCCCTCGATATCAACTTCGAATGGGCTTCCCGGCGCGCGATCATCTCGGCTTCGGTAGTCACTAGAATACGGTCTTTGCGGGAGTTTTTGCGGGTCATATCCAGCCTCATGACGATAGGTGATAGTACCACGATTTGCGCCAGAAAGTCCACGGCAGACCGTCCGGAAGATCGCAAAAAATAACCGAAAAATCATTGGCTTATAACGTCTTTTGCCGGTCGAAGTTTGACCGCGACAGGCCCTCCCCGGCATCGTGAACCAGTTGGCGATCGTGCGCCGTCGGAGAGGACCCGAGACCGCGGAAAATCCGTCTGCGGCAGAGGCAACCGGGAAGCCTTCGCGGTCACTCAGGCTGCCGCCATGCGGCTGAAGCCTGCCGCCAGATCGGCCTTGAGGTCGTCGAGGTCTTCGAGCCCGATATGGATGCGAAGGGCCGGACCGGGTGCGCGCCACGTCGTGGCGGTGCGGTAGGAGGTCGGATCGAAGGGGAGGATCAAGCTCTCGTAGCCGCCCCACGAGTAGCCCATTCCGAAAAGTCTGAGGCCATCGACGAAGGCGGCGAGCTGCGCTTCCGACACCGGCTGAAGCACGAAGCCGAACAGGCCCGACGCACCGGAGAAGTCGCGCTTCCAGATCGCGTGACCGGGATCGCTTTCGAGCGCTGGATGCATCACGCGGTGCACCTCCGGACGCGACGAGAGCCAGCGCGCCATCTCGAGGCCATTGCGCTGATGACGCTCCAGCCGCACATCGAGTGTGCGCAGACCACGTAGCGCCAGATACGTCTCCTCGGAGCCGGCGCTGAGGCCGAGCGCCTCCTTGATCCGGTCGAGGTAAGGGGCGGCGCGCGCATTGGCAGTTACCGCGCCGAGCATCGCGTCGGCATGGCCGACGATGTATTTCGTGGCGGCGTGGATCGACACGTCCACCCCGTGCGCGAAGGGCTTGAAGTAGAGCGGGCTTGCCCACGTGTTGTCCATGAGCAGCCATAGGCCGCGCTCGCGGGCCACAGCGGCGATGGCGGGGATGTCCTGCACTTCGAACGTCTGTGAGCCGGGGCTCTCGGTAAAAATGAGCCTCGTGTCGGGCCTTACGAGTTCAGCGATACGGCCACCCACGAGAGGATCGTAGTAGATCGTCGCCACGCCCAGAGCGGCAAGTGTCGTATCGCAGAACTTGCGCGTAGGCTGATAGACGGTGTCGACCATCAGGATGCTGTCGCCGGTCTTGACGAAAGCAAGCAGGGCCGCCGTCACCGCCTGCAGGCCCGACGCGGCGAGGATCGTTGCCGCGCCGCCTTCCAGACGCGCCAGCGCTTTCGTCAACGCATCGGTAGTAGGGGTGCCGCGGCGGCCATAGGTGTAAGGCTGGGCCCGAGTCTTCAGACGCTCGAGCGTTGGAAAAAGCACGGTCGAGCCGCGGTAGACGGGCGGATTGACAAAGCCGTGCTGCGCATTCGGATCGCGACCCAGATGGACGGCGTCGGTCGCCGGCCGGCGTGACCCGAACGTGTCTCTGTCGCTGTCGTCGTCTCGATTGTCACCGCTCACCGCAGTCCCCATTGCCGGCCGGGCGGCTAGGACACACGCTGCCACGATGGGGCCGTGTGCCGCAACTGGGGCAGACGGTCAAGACCTTGACCCGCGCAACCGAACCGGCCATGCCAAGCGCTCGCCGCGCCTGCGGGGCGTGCGACCTCTCCATCGGACGGTGCTCTGTGCGCCGTGCCTTGCAGAATGCAGCCATTTGCGGTTGCCTTTCGGTCGATTGGTTGAATGCATAGTCGTCCCAAAGTTCTCACCAGTGTAGCGGGACTGCTCGCTGCCGTCGTCGTTCCGCTCTGTCTCGCCGCGTTCGTGCAACCCGCCAGCGCTTCGACGCTCGAAGCCGTGCGCGCCCGAGGCGTTCTCAGTTGCGGCGTGGGCGCCAACGCGCCGGGCTACGCCGCGATGGATCGCTTCGGTGGTTGGGCTGGCATCGACATCGAGTTCTGCCGCGCCGTTGCGGCCGCCGTTCTGGGCGATCCGGGCAAGGTGGAAGTGGTGGCGCTGCCGCCGCGCGAAATCTTTCTCGCGCTCAGGTCAGGCCGGATCGATCTGCTGGCACGCGGCCCGACGTGGACGCTGAGCCGCGACACCGAATTCCCTGTCCGCTTCGTCGGCGTCCTCGTTTACGATGGCCAGGGGTTCCTCGTGCCGAAAAGTCACGGCATCGGCAGTGCGCTGGAGCTGTCGGGGGCCTCGATCTGCGTGGCATCGGGCACGCGCGCCGACGAAGCGATGATGGCCTACTTCGGGCGCCAGCGTATGCGAGTGCAGATCGTGACGTCGGAGCGCTGGGCGGATCTCATCACCGCGTATTCGTCGGGCGGCTGCACGGCCCTGACGGCCGAGCAGACCGTGTTGGCCGACGTGCGCCGCACGCTAGCCAAGCCCGACGACCATGCCATTCTGCCCGAGATCATCAGCAAGGAGCCCGTAGGTCCGGCGGTTCGAACCGGTGACGACCAGTGGTCTTCCATCGTACGCTGGGTGTTGATGGCGCTCATCGTTGCCGAGGAACTCGACGTCTCGCGGTCAAATCTTGACGCCAGGGCCGGCTCGCAGATCGAGGATGTCCGCCGTCTGCTCGGCGTGGGCTCCAATCTGGGAGCTTCGCTCGGGCTGCCGCCGGACTGGGCCCGCCGGGTCATCGCAGCGGTGGGCAACTACGGTGAGATCTACGAGCGCACGCTGGGATTGGGCTCGCCGTTCAAGCTGCCGCGCGGCTACAACGGCTTGTGGACCCAAGGCGGCCTCATGTTCGGCGTTCCACTGCGCTAGATCTAAAATCGGCGGATCGTGACGTCCGTCGAATTGGCGATGTGTCCGGCGCGTGCTGAAATCGATCGCGCACGGTCGCGGCACGATGCCGAAACGTTCAGGCGTCATCCGGGGAGGATGTGCGTCCGGCGCAGGGGGTGGCAGTGGTAGCGTTGACCTCGCTCGTCAATCTGACTGGCGCGGCCGGATGGGTGGCGCTGCTGGCGCCGTTCGCGGTCCTGCTGATGTCCATCATCGCCGCCTTGGCCGGGCGCAGACGCTCAACCGGGTCAGCTGGCGTGACCGCCGCGCCTCGCGAAGCGGGCGTCGCACCGCCGGTCCAGCCCGCGCCGCTTGGTCGCCCGTCCCCTGTTGAGCCCGGAACGGTCGACCAAGGCGCAGTGTCACCGGGGGACATGTCGGATGCGGCTAGCATGCCGCCCGTGCCGGAGCCTGAGGCCGGCGCCGCCGAGCCACTTGCCGCTCCTCCGCCCGCTCCCACCCTGCCAGAGCTCGAGATCGCCATCCAGGAGGCGGAGGAGCGGGAGGATGACGTCGAGGTGGCGAAGCTGTGCATCGCCTTCGCAAAGGGCGCGCGGGCCAAGGGCGATGGCCGAGGCGTGATCTCCACCCACCTCATCCGGGCGATACAACTTTCCATGCGAGCCGGCCACGACCAGACGCATGCATTGGCGCGGTTGGAGTTCGGAGACTTTCTGGCCTCGGAGGGCGATACGATGAGCGCCTGCGAGCATTGGCAGATCGCCCGGCGCATCTATTGGGGTGAGCAGGACCGCGCGCGAATTGCGGACATGGACAAGCGCATGACGGCGATCGGCTGCCCGACGGATTGGGTTCTGACGGGCTTCTGACGGTGCCTCAAGCTAACGGCTCAGCGCCACCACCAGAGCGCGCGGGTTGCCGCCGTTGTTGGTGATGTAGTCCTCGAACAGGTTCTTCAAAAACGGGCTCATCCAGAAGCCCAGCACCTGTGCGTCACGAACCTTGTACGAGCTGCCGCGGCGCACGAGCAGCCAGCGCACGTCATAGGTGGTGCCGTCACGTAAAGTCACCCGGCTGTCAACGTAGGCGCCGGTGCGTGTTTCTTCGGTCTGACCGGTGACGACGAAGTTGGCGACCGGGTACTTCGGCGCCTCCTTGGCGGCGTAGCGCGCGATGAAATTGATCATGCCCGTGAAGTAGCTCGGGCGGTCGGCGCGATCGAGCCGGCGCGAGTAGGACCCCAGCGAGTAAAGGCCGATCGAGGTGTAGTCGGAGTGGCTGCGCACGGCATCAGCGAACGCGCTCTCCGAACGCGACCGAGATGCCACGACAAGCTGCTTGCCGACGCGCTGCATGTATTTGGCCGGCTGCTCTGCGGCCACGGCGCCGTTGGGCAAGCACGCCAGCGCTGCCAGGACCCCAAGCGCGAGCGCCAGCGACAGACGCGGCCAATGCGCCTTCGGGGACATCGTGAGGGGGCGCGAAAGCCGGGATGAGGTCACGTTCTGGCTCCGGGTCGTAGGGACGGATACGGCACTTGCTGCACTGCTCGGCCGACTATGCCCGCTCGTGCGCGGCCGTCGCAAGCCATGAGCGGCGATTCAGCGCCGGTGCGGCATTTGCGTCCATGGTGGCTAGAACCTGGGCCACATTCGGGCGTAACGCGCCTACCGAGCAGCTCACGCTGCGATCCGCGCGGCTGCGCAGGCTGCATCGGTCGTCTCGGAGCCCTGTGATGGCGTACCAATCACGGTCGTGGGCAGGCGCTGGACGGTCGCCGCGTTGCGGTTGGCCACATACAGCGCTGAGGCGGGAATCTCCGGCAGTCCGAGTGTCGCCGCGGCCTTTTCGATGTCGGCTTTGCCCAGGCGGTCTGCCGCCATCAGCAGCACGCTGCGTCGGCGATCCGCGTTGACCAAAATCAGTTCGTGACGCTGACCCAGGATGCCGGTCCGAATGTTGTGGGCAACGCCGCGGAAAGAGGCGAGCGGCAGCGTAAAGGACGTTTCGCCCATCGGTCCCTTGTCCGTGACCGTAACGACGCGCGGGTGCAAAAGCACCGTGCGTGTGCGTGCGAGGCGGTCGACAGCGCGCAGCGTTGCCACGCCAAGGAGTGCGGCGCTGAGACCCAGGACGATGGCGATTTGACTGACCGCGGCGGGGTGGGCCGCCAGGAGCGCCAAGGGCGAGGGCGCGCTCGCGACGATCTCGACAAGGGGGAGCGTAGCGAGGATCAGCAGCAGAACGAGCGGCAAGAGCGCTGTCAGCGCCAGCAGCGCCGTGCGCCGCGACGTGCGCTGTTCGATGCGGCACGGCAAAGCCAGCTCGGCAGTGGCGGGCGGGACAATCTGGAATTCGGCGACGCGCATGCGGGCGGCCTCGGCAGTCTCGGGTGGAGCCGGAATCGGGCGGAGGCTCGAACCTACCGCGGACATGCTTTCGCGGGCGTAAACGGCCGTTCCATACCGGAAATATCGGGAGCCATGGATTGCCGGGAGGCCCTGGCAGGCGCGTGTCTGATCCACAAGCCGTGCGGTTCGATCAAGGACGCACTTGACACATAAAGATATGTTTATATGTTCAGCGGCTATGGATGCCTCGAACCCACTGCACAGTACGACCGCTGTGCGCAGGACATTGTCGCCCCGCGAAGCCGTCGCAGCCCTTAAGGCTGCGGCCGAGCCGACGCGGCTGCGCATCCTGCTGCTGCTGGCGGGCGGCGAACTGAACGTCAAGGACCTCACCGAGATCCTGCGGCAGAGCCAGCCCCGCGTTAGTCGCCATTTGAAGCTGCTCACCGAGGCCGGTCTGATCGAACGGGCGCGCGAGGGGAGCTGGGTCTATTTCCGCATCGCCGACGACGCGGAGGGTGGCGCCCTCGTTCGCCATGTCCTGCATCTGGTTGCCCCAGACGATCCGGCGATCCTGCGCGATCGCGACCGCGCGGAAGTTTTGAAGCGGCAACGCGAGCAGACTGCGCAGACCTACTTTGATGCGCATGCCGCCGATTGGGATCGCATCCGGACGCTGCATGTGCCCGAAGCGGCGGTCGAACGGGAGATCCTGGACCTCATAGGGCCGGGGCCGTTCGAGCTGCTGGTCGATTTGGGAACGGGTACGGGGCGCATCCTGGAGCTGCTGAGCCCACGCTACCGGCAGGCGGTGGGCTTCGACGTCAACCATTCGATGCTCGCCTACGCCCGCAGCAAGCTTTCTGCTGCCGGTCTCGACCGCGCCCATGTTCGCCATGGCGACCTTTACGCGCTGCCGCTCGCGGACGGCGCGGCCGATGCGGTGGTCATGCATCAGGTTCTGCACTTTATGTCGGAGCCGTCGCGGGCGATCGCGGAGGCGGCGCGCGTCCTGAGACCGGGTGGCCGCTTGATCGTCATCGATTTCGCGCCGCACGGGCTCGAGTTCCTGCGTGAGCAGTTCGCCCACGAGCGGCTGGGCTTCTCCGGGCCTCAGATCGAGGAATGGCTTGCCGCCGCCGGCATGACCGCGTGCGGGGTCCGCACGCTGGAGCCCGAGACGCGGGGCGGCCCAGAGCAGTTGACGGTTTCGATCTGGGTCGGCGAGCGCATGCTGGACGCGCGCCGGGGTCGCGGAAGGCAATCCAGCTCCGAACTTCAGGAGGCAAACGATGAACGAGTTCAGTGAGCGCAAGAGCCGGCTGCTCGGCGCCGGCGAGATCGACGTCTCCTTCGAGTTCTTTCCGCCCAAGAACGAGAAGATGGAGACGGCGCTGTGGGCGGCGATCGAGCGGCTTGCACCTCTGGCTCCCGAGTTCGTGTCCGTGACCTACGGTGCGGGCGGCTCCACGCGCGAGCGGACGCACGCGACGGTGGCCCGCATCGTCAAGGAGACGCCGTTGCGGCCTGCGGCGCATCTGACGTGCGTCGATGCCACTCGCGAGGAAGTCGATGCGGTGGCGCGTTCGTATTGGGACGCCGGCGTGCGCCATATCGTGGCGCTTCGCGGCGACCCGGCCGCGGGCATCGGCCAGCGCTACGAGCCGCATCCGGGCGGCTACGCCAACGCAGCGGAGCTGGTTGCGGGGCTGAAGAGGATCGCGCGGTTCGAGATTTCCGTCGGCGGCTATCCCGAAAAGCATCCCGAAAGCCCCACGGTCCACGCCGACATCGACAACCTGAAGGCCAAGGTGGACGCGGGTGCAGACCGCATCATCACGCAATTCGGCTTCGACAACGCGCACTATCTGCGGTTTGTGGAGCGCGCGCGCGCGGCCGGCATCTGGGTGCCGATCACGCCGGGCATCGTGCCGATACACAACTTCCGCCAGGTGGCGGGGTTCGCCGTGCGCACCGGAGCATCGGTGCCCGCGTGGCTTGCGCGCCGCTTCGAGGGACTGGAGGAGGATCACGCGACCCAACAGCTGGTTGCCGCGGCGGTCGCCACAGAGCAGGTGATGGAGCTGGTCGAGAATGGCGTGAAGAAGTTCCACTTCTACACGTTGAACCGCGCCGATCTCGTCTATGCGATCTGCCATCTGCTGGGCTTGCGGCCGCTCAAGGCGGAGCCGCTCGAGAAGCGCGCGGCAGTTGCGTGAAGCCATGCCCCTTGCCTCGTTCTCGCGGGGCGAGGGGCAATACGACCGTATCGACAGGGATTGAGACAGCATGAACCGCAAGCCGAGCTGGGCCGCACTGGACAAGGCGGCGCGCGAGCGCATCCTCATTATCGACGGCGCCATGGGCACCATGATCCAGAGGCACAAGCTGGGCGAGGCGGACTACCGGGGCGAGCGCTTCGCCGACTGGTCGCGCGACGTGAAGGGCAACAACGACCTTCTCGTGCTGACGCAGCCAAAGATCATCCGCGAGATCCATGACGAGTATCTGGCGGCGGGCGCCGACATCATCGAGACCAACACCTTCAATGCGCAGGTGATCTCCATGGCCGACTACGGCATGGAGGCGCTGTCGCGCGAGATCAATGTCGAGGCGGCCAAGATTGCGCGCGCGGCGGCCGATGCCTGGACAAAGAAGACGCCTGACAAGCCACGCTTCGTTGCAGGAGCAGTCGGCCCGACCAACCGCACCGCGTCGATCTCGCCCAAGGTCAACGATCCGGGCTTCCGAAACGTCGATTTCGACGAGCTGCGCGCAGCCTATCGCGAGCAGGTCGAAGGACTGATCGAAGGCGGCGCCGACATCATTCTCATCGAGACGATCTTCGACACGTTGAATGCCAAGGCCGCGGGCTTTGCCACGCTGGAGGCGTTCGACGCGAATGGGATCGAGCTGCCGATCATGCTGTCGGGCACGATCACGGACCGCTCGGGCCGTACGCTATCGGGGCAGACCGCAGAGGCCTTCTGGTATTCGCTGCGTCATCTGCGGCCGTTCTCCGTGGGGCTCAACTGCGCGCTGGGTGCGGAGCTGATGCGGCCGTACCTTGCGGACCTGTCTCATGTCGCGGATGCGCGCATCTCGGCCTACCCCAATGCCGGCCTGCCCAACGCCATGGGTGAGTACGATGAAACCCCGCATGACATGGCCTGTCAGATCGAACCGTGGGCCAAGGACGGCATTCTCAACATCGTAGGCGGCTGCTGCGGCTCGACACCCGATCATATCCAGCACGTCGCCGAGCATGTCGCGAAGTACAAGCCGCGGTCCCTGCCGCAGCTCGAGCCGCACATGCGCCTTTCGGGTCTCGAGCCATTCGTGGCGGGGTGAGGCATGGGCGCGTTGAAGTTCGAGGACCAGAGCCTGCCCGATCTCGACGACTACGCCGGGCTGGCGGAGCAGTTCATACCCGGCCGCCGGGCGATCTTCGCGATCGTCGAGTCGGCATTCCTGGAGCTGCTCGGGAAGGGTCCCGCGCGGATACTCGTCGTCGGAGCGGGGGGCGGCGAAGAGATCATCCGGCTGGGTTCGGACAACCCATCCTGGTCGTTCGTGGGCGTCGATACCTACGCGCCGATGGTGGAGCTGGCCGAGCGCCGCATAGGCGCGACTTCGGTCGGCCCTCGCAGCGTGGTCCGCTTGATCGCCATCGATGAACTCGCCGATACGGGGTTCGACGCGGCTACCTGCCTCCTGACGGCGCATTTCGTTCCCGACGATGGCGCCAAGCTCGCGTTCCTCAAGGCGATCCACGCCCGGTTGAAGCCCGGTGCCCCGCTCGCGATCGTCGATGGCGTCGGTGTTGCGGGTGAGCCGGAGACGGAGCTGCTGCGGCGCATCTGGACCCGACACGCAATCCGCAACGGCGTGGACGAGCAGATGGCGCGAAGCAACGCGCAGAACTTCGCCAAGGTTGCGATCGTGTCCGTGGAACGCGAGGAGCAGCTCCTGAAGAACGCGGGCTTCGGGGAGCTGGTGCCCGTCTTTCGTGGCCTGGCGATAAAGGGTTGGCTGGCTTTCGCATGAGGGCGCCATCCAGAATCAAGGTCGAGAGCCACAACAGCATCATCATCACAAGTCCGTCCCCTCATCCGGCGCCTTGCGCCGGTCTCGTCCCGGGGAGAGGGCATGCAGACCGAAGAGAATGAGAACGAGATGACCCAAGCCAATGCAGCGCAGTCGTTCATCAACGTAGGTGAGCGCACCAACGTCACCGGCTCGGCCAAGTTCCGAAAGCTCATCGAGGCGAATGATTATCCGGCAGCGCTCGCCATCGCGCGCCAGCAGGTCGAGAACGGCGCGCAGATTATCGACGTCAACATGGACGAAGGCCTGCTCGACTCCGAGAAGGCGATGACGACGTTCCTCAACCTGATCGCGTCGGAGCCCGACATCGCGCGCGTGCCGGTCATGATCGACAGCTCCAAGTGGAGCGTGATCGAGGCGGGTCTCAAGTGCGTGCAGGGCAAGCCGATCGTCAACTCGATCTCCATGAAGGAGGGCGAAGCGGCGTTCATCGAGTATGCGCGCAAGGTGCTGCGCTACGGCGCCGCCGTCGTCGTCATGGCCTTCGACGAGCAGGGTCAGGCCGACACCATCGAGCGGAAGGTGTCGATCTGCGAGCGCGCCTACAAGTTGCTGACGGAAGAGGTGGGCTTCCCGCCCGAGGACATCATCTTCGATCCCAACATCTTCGCGGTCGCGACCGGCATCGAGGAGCACAACGCCTACGGGATCGCCTTCATCGAGGCGACGCGGCAGATCAAGGAGAAGATGCCGCTGGTGCACGTCTCGGGTGGCGTTTCCAATCTGTCATTCTCATTCCGCGGCAACGAACCGGTGCGCGAGGCGATGCACTCGGTCTTCCTCTACCACGCGATCAAGGCTGGCATGGGCATGGGCATCGTCAACGCCGGTCAGCTGACGCTCTACGACGATATTCCGCCGGAGCTGCGCGAGCTCGTCGAGGACGTCATCCTCAACCGCCGCCCGGATGCGACCGACCGGCTGCTCGAAGCTGCGCCGCGCTTCAAGGGCGAGGGCGGCGCCAAGAAGGCCGAGAAGGATCTGTCCTGGCGCGAGAAGGGCGTCAACGAGCGCCTCACGCACGCGCTCGTGCACGGCATCACCGACTTCATCGATGACGATACGGAGGAAGCGCGCAAGGCGGCCGAGCGGCCGCTGCACGTGATCGAGGGGCCGCTCATGGACGGCATGAACGTCGTCGGCGATTTGTTCGGAGCGGGCAAGATGTTTCTGCCGCAGGTGGTCAAGTCGGCGCGCGTCATGAAGCAGGCGGTCGCCTATCTGCAGCCCTACCTCGAACAGGAGAAGAAGGACCTGGGCCTGGAGGACAGGCCGGCCGCCGGCAAGGTGCTGATGGCGACGGTGAAGGGCGACGTGCACGATATCGGCAAGAACATCGTTGGCGTCGTGCTCCAGTGCAACAACTACGAGGTGATCGATCTGGGCGTCATGGTGCCGGCGGCCAAGATCCTCGAGACGGCCAAGAAGGAGAAGGTCGACATGATCGGCCTGTCAGGCCTCATCACGCCGTCCCTCGACGAGATGTGTTTCGTCGCCGCCGAGATGGAGCGCGAGGGCTTCGACGTGCCGCTGCTGATCGGTGGCGCCACGACGAGCCGCGTGCACACGGCGGTAAAGATCGCGCCCAACTACGAGCGCAACCAGGCAATCTATGTGCTGGACGCGAGCCGCGCGGTCGGCGTCGTTTCCAAGCTGCTGTCGGAGACGGAGCGCGGCGGCTACGTCGCCGACATTCGCGCCGAGTACGGCAAGGTGCGCGAGGCGCATCTGGCCGGCGAGGCGAGGAAGCAGCGCATGCCGCTCGACGGTGCACGCGCCAACAGGTTCGCCATCGACTGGGCAGCCTACGAGCCCGTGAAGCCGCAGTTCTTCGGGCCGCGCGCGTTCACCAGCTACGATCTTTCCGATCTCGTGCCGTTCATCGACTGGACGCCCTTCTTCTCCACCTGGGAGCTGACGGGGCGTTATCCGATGATCCTCGACGACAACAAGGTCGGCGCCGAAGCGCGCAAGCTGTTTGCGGACGCGCAGTCGCTGCTCGATCACATGATCAAGGGCAAGTGGTTGACGGCCAATGGCGTTGTCGGCTTTTGGCCGGCCAACAGCGTCGGCGACGACATCGAGGTCTACACGGGTGAGCCGCGCCATTCGCGTCTCGCAACGCTGCATACGCTGCGCCAGCAGATCGCGCGCGATCCCAAGCGAGAGCGGGCGCATACCGCGCTCGCCGACTTCATTGCGCCCAAGGAGACCGGCGTGAACGACTATATCGGCGCCTTCGCGGTGACGGCGGGCATCGGCGACGCGGAAGCGCTGGAGAAGCACTTCAAGTCGACGGACGACTACGGCCGCATCCTGTTCAAGGCGCTCGCCGACCGGCTGGCCGAGGCTTTCGCCGAGCGCATGCACCATCGCGTGCGCACCGATCTGTGGGGGTATGCCAGGGACGAGACCCTGTCGAACGAGGACATCATCCTGGAGAAGTATCGCGGCATTCGCCCCGCGCCGGGATATCCCGCCCAGCCGGACCACACCGAGAAGAAGACCCTTTGGAAGCTCATGGACGTACGCTCGAAGGCCGGTATCGAACTGACCGAGAGCTTCGCGATGTGGCCTGCGGCTTCCGTCTCGGGGCTCTACTTCGCACATCCGCAGGCGCACTATTTCGGTGTCGGTAAGGTGGAGCGGGATCAGGTGGAAGACTACGCGGCCCGGAAGGGCTGGACGGTCGAGGAGGCGGAGCGCTGGCTGGCGCCGGTGCTCAACTACGATCCGCGATCGCACTCCCGCGCGCAGGTGGCGTGAGAGCTGAACCGCCTCGGACCTGGACAGTGGTTTTCCACCGCGCAGCAGCGCCTGGTCGGGTCTCGTCTGCCGCTGTCATCGACCTATCGCCGGACTCGTGTTAGGCGAAAATGTCGATGGCCGTGATGCTAAGGCGCGCGGACGTATCGGCTGGCGCGCGGCGCTCGATCCGGGGGCAAGCATGATCGGCTATCTCGTTCTCGTCATTCTGCAGTTCATCGCTGCCTGGTTCGGCGCGCCCATGCTGCTGCGATACATTCCAGTGCAGGGCGACCCCCGAACCTTCGTGCATGCGGCGATGTTTGCCGTCATCGTCTGGGTCATCGGTCTCATCGGCTCATTTGCGCTGAAGGACGTGCGCATGCCGTCGGCCGGTACTCTGGCGAGCGCGCTGATCGGCGCGCTGATCGGTGCGGCCTTGATGTTCGTGCCGCAGCTTATTGCCGCAATTCCCCTGAAATTCCCTCCGCTCTATCTTCCACTCTTCGGCGCCATTCTGGGTTATCTGGCGCGCCGCTGATCGACGGCTGACCGCTGTGCCCTCAGGTGCGATGGAAGTGCGCAGCCAGCGCTGGGCCATCGCGCGTCGGTAGCTGCCTGTCGAAATTGTGAGAAGGCGAGGACGATGGAGTTAATCGACCGCATCCCCTGGTCGCTGGCTATCCTGGCAGCTCTGACGCTGGGGCTCGCGCCGTTCTTTCCCGAGCCGCACATCTGGGAAAAGCTCAAGATGCTGGCGAAGGGTACGCTGACAAGGCCCATCGACATATTCGACCTCGCGTTCCACGCGGTCCCCTGGGTGCTGGTGATGGCCAAGGCGGTTCGGTCAATGTTGGGAAAGGGCGTCTGAAAAGGGATAGGGCGCAAGGTCAAGCCTCGCGCCCTGGGCGGTGGACGGGGGTGCCACCGTGGGAAGCCGCAGGATGTGAGGACATCGTCGGCTTCTTTGGCAGGGTTGCAGTATTCACTCCACGCTTGCGAACTGTTTGAGGTTGGCTCGTCGCCATCACCCTGGCGAATGGGACGTTGCCCTGCGGTTGCGTGGTTGAGGCGGCTTCACGTGCCGCCGATGCTCACAGTGTGCCCATCACGACTGCGGCGACAAATACGAACGACATCATCGCAGCGAGGACATTCAGACGTGTCTTGAGTTCCATCGTTGCCTCCAAAATTCAGCTTCGAAACCCGTGTTGATCCGGGCTTGCGGGCCCGCCATCGCTGGCGGGCCTTCCGGCGAATACCCTGCCGGTCACACCGGCAAATACGCGCCGGCTTCGATCTCGGGCACCGGGGGGCGGTGGCTGAGACGGTCTGATGGTAGATGCGACCATCGTCGAATGCCAAGCAAAAAAGTTGTTGCGCTGCAAGATTAGATTTGCACTCGCACAACTAGCATTCAAGCAACACGGTTAAAGGCACAAATGCAACTGATATCAACTCCATATTCGCGGACGAGTATATATAATAGTTTTCGTTATAGTTTGGATATACGGACATTTTTCTTGGCCTAGTAAGCGTAGTTCTTGCGCGTGCGCAGAGTGCTACGCAATATACCCGGGCGCGGGGGTGGGGATAACCGCCTCCCTGTTGCGGCTGCATTCGCAGTCGCGTCGACCGACAAGCTTCAAATGCCCCCCTCATTGGCGTCAAGTGATGCTGCCAACGAGGTGATCCGTGCCGCCGCGGCTCGACGCCACGCGCGTACGGCGATATTCGATGTGCCGCAGCCCCCCAGAAATCCGGAGCCCCGCGTGATGACGAAATTCAAAGCCCTCCTCGCTACCAAGTCGGAGAGCGGACCGGAGATCGGATGGACCGAGCTGAGCGAGGCGGACCTGATGGACGGCGACGTCCTCGTTCGGGTCAGTCATTCGACGATCAACTACAAGGACGGCCTAGCGCTTACAGGCAAGGCGCCCATCATCCGCAAGTGGCCGCTCATTCCGGGCATTGACTTCGCCGGTGAGGTGGTCAAGTCCGCCGACCCGGCCCTGAAGCCGGGAGACGACGTCATTCTCAACGGTTGGGGCGTGGGCGAGACGCACCACGGCGGCTACGCCGGCATGGCGCGCGTTAGAGCCGGCTGGCTGGTGAAGCGGCCGCAGGCGTTCACCGCCGCGCAGACCATGGCCATCGGTACGGCCGGATACACGTCGATGCTGTCGATCCTTGCGCTTGAGGCGCACGGCATCTCGCCGGCGTCCGGACCGGTGCTTGTGACGGGTGCAGCCGGTGGCGTCGGCAGCGTTGCCGTCGCGGTGCTCGCGCGGCTTGGCTATCACGTCGTCGCGTCCACCGGACGCCCAGAGGAGAAGAGCTTCCTGGAGGGGCTTGGTGCGCGCGAGGTGATCGAGCGCAGCGAACTGTCGGGTAATGCGCGTCCGCTGGGCAAGGAGCGCTGGGCCGGAGCGATCGACGTCGCCGGCAGCAACACGCTCGCCAACGCCATTTCCATGACCGGCTACGGTGGCTGCGTGGCGGCCTGCGGTCTCGCCCAGGGAATGGACCTGCCGACCTCCGTTGCGCCATTCATCCTGCGCGGTATCACGCTATGCGGCATCGACAGCGTGATGGCACCCAAGGCGAAGCGCGAGATGGCATGGGAACGGCTGGCGCGCGACCTCGATCCCAAAGTGTTGGACAGCCTAACGGTCACGCGGCCCATCGCCGATGTGACGATGCTGGCGCCGCAGATCGTCGCCGGCAAGGTGCGTGGCCGCGTCGTGCTGGAGCACTGAGCCGTTTCAACCCAGCCGGCGGCGCAGCAGGACCTCGGTTTCGCCGTCCGATATGAGACCCGGCATGTCGGCGATGCGGCAGAAGCCGTGTGACTCGTAGAGCGCCAGCGCGCGCTCGTTGAACGCCGAGGAGACGACGAACTGGTTGCGCTCTCCCCGCGCGCGGCCCTCCGCCTCCAGCCAGTCGAGGAAGGCGTGGCCGATGCCGCGTCCCTGATGGGTGGGAAGGACGGCGAGCAGATTGAGATAGGTTCCAAACATCCAGCCGGGCTTGAGCACCGCTACACCTGCCAGTGCTTCGTCCGCCCGCAGCAGGAGCCGCACTGCTCCCGGAGCGTTTCGGCCCACCGCATGAGCAAGGCGATCAGGGGTGAAGCGGTAACGCGCCCACGGGTCGATCGCCGCCAGGGTTTCGCCGAGGGCCTGTGCTGTGGCCAGATCGAGCTCGTTCTCGATCCGGTCGAGTGCGAACTCGAGGCCGTCGCGACCGGTCAGCGTGGCGATGCGGACGAGCCGCGTTGTCTCATCGGTCATCGCGCCCAACTCCATCAGGGCCGGATCACCGCGCTCCAGTCATTGGGCGGTGGTGCGCGCGACGTGCCGGTCGTCCGGCGCGGCTGCTGCTGGCGGGGTGGCGCTGTGGGTGTCGTGAACGGGAATACGCCGCTAGAAGCCGGCGCGGTTTTCGGGGCACGCTTGCGAAAGGCGGTCGCCAGATCGTCGTAGCGGTCGGTGTCACCGGGGCGCTGATTGTAACAGGTCGCCACGACCTCGGGCGTGCCGGCTGCGAGGAGTTCGCTCACCGTGACGAAACGGTAGCCCTGTGCCTTCAGCTTGGGGATGGCGAGCGGCAGCGCCGCTGCCGTGTGGAAGCCGCGTCCGTTGGCGTGGCCGATGACGATGGAGCCCGGCCGGGTCGCGCGCAGAATTTCTCGCGCGATCGCAGCGGCCGATTGTTGGGGTGTCGGGTCGCCGGTCGAGACGTCCCACTGGATGGCGAGCAATCCGGCGTCGTTCACCGCTGCGAGTGCCGCATCGTTGCACGCGCCGAAGGGAAAGCGGAACAGCCCCATGCGCTGCGGCACGCGGCGCCAGTGTGTTGCGTTGGCTCGCACGCACTGCTCGGTGGAGAAGTCCTCGCGGATTGCCTCGTAGGCGCGCTGCGGAGCCTCGATCTCCTCCTTGAGACGATCACCCGACAGCAGCCGCAGATTTCGATGTGCGGCCGAATGGTTGGCGATTTCAAACAGCGGATCGGCCATAAGCTGGCGCGCGCGCTGCTCGTGCGAGCGCAGCCACTTGCCGCCGACGAAAAGCGTCGCCTTCACCCCTTCGCGCCGCAAGTAATCGATGATCTCGCCATCGTAACCGGCGATCTCGCCGGGCTGCTCGCACAGGTCGAGCGTCAGGGCGACGAGCTTCTGGCCGGCCGGAAGCCGGACCCGGCGGATGGCGCCGCGCAGCAGAGCGGGCACGGAAGGGGGTGTGGCGAGCTTACGGGCCGGTTCGGGCGCATCGAATGCGCGCTGGCCCTTGCGCGGGGCTTTCTCGCCGGGACGCGCCAACAAGTCGGCCGGCGCGAAGCAGGCCGACAGAAGTTGCTGCGAACCTTCCGCGGCGGCCGGAGAAGGGAGCGCCGCGATCGTCAGGACGGCGCCCAACGCCGCCGCTGCGCCGGCCAGCAGCGATCGCAGGCGCACCCCACCTCGCTTGGCCCGTTCACGCCGATAACTCATCATTCTGGCACTCCCGATGAGCCCATCAAACCCGGCCAAAATGGTTGCCGCAGCCGCCTCAGGCCATCGATAGCATCGCCGGCCCACTGTTTTCCGCCCGCTCATTACCATATGCTTGTGGCACGGCGGCAGCGTGTCGCTGAAGCGGCCGGGCCTGCCGCGCGCGGCTCGGGCCGGGCTTCGGTTGACAGAGATCGGCCGCACGGTTAGGCCCGCGGACAGACGAGCCGCGTCATAGCGCGAGGATCGCTTGCGGTCCGCTACCTCGAATTCCGCTCCCCGTATCAGGAGACGTTGGCCATGATCCGACAGTCGAGCGAGCCCCGTGGCAAGGTGGAACTCTACGATCCGGTGTGGAGATCGGTGCGCGAGGAGGCCGAGGCGGCCATGCTCGCCGAGCCTGCGCTGGGCAGCTTCATGTACGCGACGATCCTCAGCCACGACACGCTTGAGGAGGCGGTCTGCCACCGGCTCGCGCGGCGGCTCGACAATGCCGATCTCGACGTGCATCTGATGTCCCGGCTGTTCCAGCAGGTGCTCGAGAAGAACGCCGATCTGGGCGCCAGCTTCCGCGCCGACCTCGCTGCCGTGCGCGACCGTGATCCGGCGTGCCAGCGCTACATCGAGCCGCTTCTGTACTTCAAGGGCTTCCACGCGCTCGCCGCGCACCGCTTCGCGCATGAGTTGTGGCACATGGGGCATCGCGATTTCGCCTTCTATCTGCAGAGCCTGGGTTCGCAGTTTTTCGCTGTCGACATTCATCCGGCGGCGCGCTTCGGCAAGGGCATCATGCTCGATCACGCGACGGGCTTCGTCGTCGGCGAGACGGCGGTCGTTGGCGACAACTGCTCGTTCCTGCACGGCGTCACGCTGGGTGGCAGCGGCAAGGAAACGGGCGACCGGCATCCCAAGATCGGCAACAACGTGCTGATCGGCGCGGGCGCCGCGGTGCTTGGCAATATCCGCGTGGGCAACTGCTCGCGGGTGGCTGCTGGCAGTGTCGTGCTTCAGGACGTGCCGGCCAATACGACGGTTGCGGGCGTGCCCGCGCGCGTCGTCGGACCGGCGGGCTGCTCGGAGCCCTCGCGCAACATGGAGCAGGGCCTTGCTGCCGATGATTGCGGCTGCAACTCCAATGCCGACAAGGGCTGAGGGCAGCCGGACGCTGGTGATAAGCATAATTCGAATGAGGGAGTGGATCTGGCCGTGAAGAAGGACGAACTGGCACGATTGCAGAACTATCTGAAGCGCACATTTGGTGCACCCACGCTGGAGGTGAGGGCGCAGCCAAAGAAGGACGACATGGCCGAAATCTTCATCAACGGCGAGTTCGTTGCCACGCTCTACCGCATCGTCGAGGACGGTGAGCTTGAGTATCAGCTCCAGATGGCGATCCTCGAGATGGATCTCGAGGAGGCGTAGAGGAGTGCCGCGCCTGGCTTGGCCTCACGTGGGGTCGAACCTGCGATACCTCGCGACGGGCTTGCCGCACGATCCGCGGCGGCCATTTCCCTGATCTGATGGATGCCCAGCCATGTCCGTCTATGCTCTTGACGACGTGCGCGTGCGAACGCCCGCGAACGGTCGCTTCTGGATCGCGCCCAACGCGGTCGTGCTCGGCAACGTCGTGCTGGAGGAGGATGCGAGCGTCTGGTTCGGCACCGTCATTCGCGGCGACAACGAGGAGATCCGCATTGGTCGCGGATCCAACATCCAGGAGGGCTGCGTGCTGCATACCGACCCCGGCTACCCCATGACCATAGGTCCGGGGGTGACGGTGGGGCACATGGTCATGCTGCACGGCTGCCGCATCGGAGCCCGAGCCCTGATCGGCATAGGGTCGATCATTCTAAACGGTGCCGAGATCGGCGAAGGATCGCTCGTCGGCGCCAACACGCTCATCCCCGAGGGCAAGGTGATACCGCCGCGCTCGATGGTTCTGGGTTCGCCTGGGCGCGTGGTGAAAGAGCTGTCGGAAGCGGATGTGGCGCGGTTCAGCGCCGCCGCCGACCGCTACGTCGAGAACTGGCAGCGCTTCAAGGCAGGTCTGAAGGCGGACACTGGCGCCTGATGGACGTCACGGGACGCCCGATCCTGGTCGCCGCGTGCGCTTCGCCCCAAATTACCGTTGTGCGGAAACGCCAGCCAATGCAGCCGGCCGTGTCGTGTCGCCGGCTTCCAACGCCACCCACACCTTGGGATTGAGGTAGGACTGGCGCATGACGAACTGGTATGGCGTGCGGCTCCACAGCTTGACGCCGTCGACCTTGTTGTCGAGAACGAAGTCGCCGTTGGCGGTTCTAGCGGTCAGGACCGCGTGACCTTCGCCCCGCTCGTCGCGCACGACAGTCAGCAGCAGGGCGCTGGCCGGCCAGCCGCGCGACATCAGAACGTGGCGCTTCATCAGCGCATAGTCCTCACAGTCACCGGCATCACGCGGCATGGTCCAATACTCGGCCACGCCATAAAGCTCGAGGTCGGTGACGGGCTTGATCGAGCGATTGACGGTGCGGTTGACTGCATCGAGCTCCGACAGACGCTCCGGGGTCGCCTCGATGCGGGTGTCCTCGGCGTTGGTGCTGGTGCACTGGTCGGGGTTGGCCTCGCAGTAGCGAACGAAGCCATACGGGGCCTGCGACAGACCGAAGACGCGCATGAAATGCGCCTGGGCAGGCGCTTGCGCCGAAGTCTTCGGACCAGCCGCAGCTGCCCCGGAAAAAGAGCCGACAACACAAGAGGATAGTACCAGGAGCACAACCCGACGCAACATGACAGACCCCGCATCTACCCCATCAGAATAGCGGAAATTCCTCGATTTGGCCTGACGGAATTTCATCGCTTTTGCTTCAAATCTTATCTGTCCTGGAGCCCGCTCGATCGCGCCTCGACTGGCCCTTGCGGCGGTCTCGTCTCAGCTAAAGTGCCGCTTGAGTGCTTCTGGTTCCTGGATGTCGCTGAAGCGCACACCGATGCCGCGGTCGTGATGGCGGATGACGAGGGCTTTGAGCTTGCCGACGTGGACCTCCGCGCCGATCGGGGGGCGGGCCTCGGTCGCCACCGAGGCGCCCGAAAGCGAGATGTCGATCAGGTTGCAGCGCACCGCGATACCGTCGGCGAGGCGCAGCATGGCGATGCCATCGGATGGCGTCTGCCGGTCGTGGGTGCGGTCTTCCAGACCGCCCAGTTCGGAGCGGTTGATGAGCCACGTGATCCGCGCGGCGAGCTTTTCGCGCTTGTGGCGCGTCGCTTTCAGCGCGATGGCGAAGCCGCCTTCGAAAACGCGGGAGACATTGCCCTCCAGCCCGCCCAGCTCGTCGATGTAGACGACGATCTGTTCGCCCATCTCGATCTCGACGGGAGCGGCGAGAGATAGGCCGCCGATCGAGATATCGATCAGGCGGCAGGCATACTCATGGCGGTCGGCGCGCATGAAGCGTCCGAGAAGGGATAGGTTGTAGCGCTTGTGGCGCCGGCGATCGGCGGCGGTCTTAGCGCTGGGGCCCAGTTCCTTCCGCTTCGCTACTGCCGCATGCAAAGACATGAGTTGCCGTTCCCGCGCTCGATCGTTGCCCCGAATTGGCGTCCGCGGGATGTTGGGCGCACGGCAATGCCTTACGCGACCCGGCCACGGTCTGCCCTGACAGGCATTATCGGACCCGGCCTCTTAATGATCGGCTAATCACAGGCTACATTTTGGGACAATCGGGTTCGGGCCTGCAGCTTTGGACAGCAGGCGACCGCAGCCGGCGCTTCACACGTCGTCTTGCCCGTTCTTGCCCAGTCCGCCCTCGTAGACGCGGAACTGGCGCCGCTCCGAGCGCACGATGCGAGCATTACGTACATGCGGCAGGAACGGCACTTGGCGATGGAGCGACGAGACGATCGAATGCGGCTTGCCGTCCGGCCACACGATTTCGAGGTCGGTGAGCCGCCGGCCGCCGCCCAGGATGGGGCCTTCATCGAGATGCGTGGACAGACGTGTTAGCCCCCCGAGGAAGCGATCGACGCTGTCGCGGGTGTGCAGCAGCGGCAGCAGGATGCATTCGAACAGCCCATTCTCGCCGGTGATCGCGGTGGCCTTGAAGGTGATGATGCCGACGCCGCCCTGCTGCGCGATGGCGTTCAGATGGCGCTGCACCGACAGGCGGTCGTCAGCGGGCCAGCCATCGAGAAAATTGGTGCCGCGCAGCTCGGTGCCGAAGTCCTCGCAGATGCGCGTGCCGGCGAGGCGGAAGCGGTAGGCATTCTCGTCCAGGCGCTCCAAAATGAACGTCTCCGGCAGGATCGGCGTGATCCGGGACGGCTCTATCTCGAAGCGGCGCGGCGCCAGCCGGCCATTGCGGACGTCGTTCCAGTAGGCGAACAGGAGCTGGCTGGTTTTCGATTTCATTGCTCTGTGCGGGTTCCGCTGGCCGTTCGGTTGCGCGTCCGGCTTTCGCCGCAGGACGCGTGCACTGCTCGTTCGAAGGCGGTACATGCATGGCGCCGTACCCCTGTCGAAGGACACATCAGCAGCTTCTGTGCCAGCGGCGGCCGCCGGACATCCCGCCGTCGCCGAAGTTGTGATTAGCGATGCCAAAGGCTAACGGTGTCAGCGCGCCGGGGTGGCCACGCACCGGCGCGGCGTGCCAAATCGATGACAGGAGGGCGGATGCGCCGGTCGGAACCTCTCTTCAACGTGCCAAACTCGGTCCTGATCGCGATCGCCGTCCTTATCGCCATCCACGTCGGACGCATGCTGCTGCCGCAGGACGCGGAAGAGTGGCTGGTCGTAGCGAGTGCCTTCATCCCCTCCAGGCTCAGCGGCGACGCTTCCCTGCTGCCCGGGGGATGGCCGGCCGCCGGCACTTCGTTCTTTACCTACATGCTGATGCACGGCGGGCTGATGCACCTGGCGTTCAACTCGCTGTGGCTGCTGGCCTTCGGCGGTGCCGTCGCACTGCGCGTGGGCGGCTCCCGCTTTCTGGCATTCGCGGTTGCCACCGGTGTGCTTGCCGCGTGCTTCTACCTTCTCTTCAATCTGGGCTCGCGGCAGCCGATGATCGGCGCTTCGGGGGCCGTTGCCGGCCTCATGGGCGGCGCGATGCGCTTCATCTTCTCGGCCATGGACGGCGGCGGCCTGTGGCGCTTGCGGGAAGCACCGGCATCTGTGCCGCTGATGTCGCTGTCCCAGACGCTCAGGGATCAGCGCGTGCTGGTGGCGAGCGCAATTCTGATCGCCCTCAACCTGATGTCGGGACTGGGGATGGGCACGCCGGGCGACGGCGGCGCAGCAATCGCCTGGGAGGCGCACATCGGTGGCTACCTCGCGGGTCTGCTGACGTTCGGGTTGTTCGAGCCACACGCACCGCGACGGCCCGACCTGCGCGTCGTGCGTACACTTCATTGAGGCGGCGAGCTTGCGTGGTGCGCCATATTAGCGCACCATGCCGGCCAAAGACGCGCGGTCCGGGCCGTTTGCGGCCCGCCGCTTCGTGCGCCGCCGCGCGTCCCGGCCAACGAACCACAGACGACAAGAAACACAGGACTGGAGGACACCGAATGAACGTTGCGGGCATTCTCAAGGTCAAGGGGCGCGCGGTGATGACGGGGCGGCCAGACGAGACCATTCAGGAGGTCGCCGCCAAGCTCGCATTGCGCAGGATCGGGGCCGTCGTTATCGTCGGGGAAGGCGGTAGTGTGATGGGTATCGTCTCCGAGCGCGACATCATTCGTGCCGTCGGCGAGCAGGGCGCTTCGGTCCTGGGCCAGACGGTCGGATCGATCATGACCAAGAACGTCCTGACGTGTTCGGAGGCGAGCACGATCGAGGACATGATGGCGATGATGACGCAAGGCCGTTTCCGTCATGTCCCGGTCGTCGACAGTGAAGCGCTGGTGGGCATCGTCTCCATCGGCGATGTGGTGAAGCACCATATCGCCGAGGTCGAACTCGAGGTCACCGCGATGCGCGACTATCTCGCGACCGGCTGACGGCAATCGTCGCCAAGGCTTGCCTCAGACATCGATAACGCCCGTGTGGTCGTCAACACACGGGCGTTTCGCATTCATGGATGCTGCACCGGGACGGGACAAAGTCTCAGTTGCTGAGCACTGGAACGAGCTGCTGGTGCTCGCGCCGCGCCGCGATCTCGCGCGAGATGTATTCCAGCTCGCGGTTCGCCGCGGTTTCGCCAGCAGTGATCAGTTCCTCAGCGCGGTGGAAATCGAACAGCCCCACGGTGCCGATGCGCGGTGAGATCATCGCGTCGGGCGGATCACCGGCAAGCCGCGAGCGTGAGATGCGGTCCTGCACGATGTTGAAGGCATCGACCATGACCGTCGAAATGCCTGGACTGTCGTCTCCGCGGCCGAACATCTGCCGTTGCAGAAGCCGGCGCATGGCGGTCGCCGTGCCCGTCTTCGGAGCCGGCTCGCGCTCGCGCTCGGTCTCATCTTCCACCTCGTGCGGGAAGGCCTCCAGATGGGGCATCACAGTGCCGCGATTGTAGGTGTCGTTGTTGAGATTAACCGCGATCACGTAGCGGGCACCGAGCGCGCGGCACACCGTTACCGGAATCGGATTGACGAGCGCGCCGTCGAACAGCCAGCGGCCGTCGATCTTCACCGGCCGGAAGATTCCAGGCAGTGCATAGGAGGCACGCATCGCGGTGACCAGTCGGCCGCGCGAGAGCCACACCTCGTGGCCCGAGCCGATCTCGGTGGCGACCGCGGTGAAGCGGGTGCCCAGTGAATCGATGGTCAGATCGCCCAGATCCGATTCCAGGCGCGAGCAGAGCCGCTGACCGGAGATGAGACCGCTGCCGGAGAAGTTGAAATCGAGGTAGCCGAACACGCGGCGAACCGTGAGTTCGCGGGCGAAGCGCTCCAGGCTGTCGAGATGGCCAGCGGCGAAGCAGCCACCGACGACCGCGCCGATCGACGTGCCAGCGATGATATCGGGCTTGATGCCATGCTTGTGGAGGGCTCGGAGGACACCGATGTGGGCCCAGCCGCGTGCGGCGCCTCCGCCTAGTGCGAGGCCGATCTTGCCCATCGCTATGCCGTTCATCGCCATGACCGTCCCCTGCCGCTTCACTCCATCGTTGCGTCAACCGCCATTGAACTCGGCACGCGCAATCGCACGCGTCCTGAATTGAGGTCGCAGCCACCAGGAACGAGGTTCGCAATCGGGCGGCTGCAAATCGTATGCCGGTCGAAGCGCCGGCCCGAGCGCAGCTCAGTCCGCGAATCTTCCCTGGCCGTTAACTTGATGATGCGCCCTTCGAATTAAAGGGGCGCTACCATTTGCGCATCGGTAACGAAAATTCGTTGCTGCGCCGCACATCCAGCGGGGCTCAAGTTCGCGGCTGCGAAGTCGATTGGATAGTCTTTGGGCAATCGGCCGGGGGCTCACCAGTTAACCCGGGCGAGGCGTGGAGGCTGGTCCTGGCCGGAGCGCTCGACCTGGCGGTAGAAGCAGGAGCGTGCGCCGGTGTGGCAGGCGACGCCTTTTCCGGAGATCGTGCAGCGCAGCCAGAGCACGTCCTGGTCGCAGTCGGTCAGCATCTGCGCGACGGTGAGCACGTTGCCGCTCTCCTCGCCCTTCTTCCAGATGCGCCGTCGCGAGCGGCTCCAGAAGTGGGCGATGCCGGTTTCGATGGTGAGCGACAGCGTTTCTGCGTTCATCCAAGCGAACATGAGCACGGTGCCGTCGGAAGCGTCCGTCACAATTGCCGGGATGAGCCCGTCGGCGTCGAAGCGCGGGGCCAGCACGTCGCCGCCCTCCACGGCGTGGCGGTCGTTAAGCGTGGCGAAGCTGATCGGCGGCATTGGGGCTCCTCCTCATCGTCGAAATGTTCGGCGCAGCGCGGCAGTTGGCCTGCACTCCCCCTCGACGGCTTCATCGCCTATATAGGTGCGGTCAGCGGCTGGCCAGCGGCGCAGTGCCCCGGAGCCGGTGTGGGCTGGGCGCAGAGGCAGAGCAGGGCTACGACCGAGGTGGCATGAGCGAGCTCGATCAGATCTACAACATGCGCATCCTGGAGCTGGCAGCCGCCATCCCGCGGACGGAGCGGCTCGCACGGCCCGATGCAACGGCGACGGCCCATTCCAAGCTGTGCGGATCGACGATTACGGTCGATCTCGTCATGGACGGCGGCAAAGTCGCCGATTTCGGCCAGTCGGTGAAGGCATGCCTGCTTGGACAGGCGGCCGCGTCGGTGGTCGGTCGCGAAATCGTGGGGACCGACGCGGCGGAGTTCGCGGCCGTCGCTGCCGTCATGCGCGCGATGCTGAAGGAGGGTGGACCGCCGCCCATCGGGCGCTGGGCGGATCTGGCCGTGCTGGAGCCGGTACGCGACTACAAGGCGCGGCATGCCTCGACGTTGCTCATCTTCGAGGCGATCGAGAAGGCGATGGCGGAGGTCGGCGCCAGGCGTGTCGGCCTCAGCGCTGCGCAATAGAGTGAAACGCCGAGATGCCGCTCAATCGTGTTCCCATGCGTTACGGCCCGTTTCGCTCCTTCCACAAGGACGGCACGCCTAATGTTTAGGGGCCTTCCGTCATGAACGGCGGCGTTCCCGCGCGACTTGGCAAGACCATGCTGAAGGCGCCGATCCACCTCTACCGTTGGACGATCAAGCCGTGGATGGGCCTCGAGTGCCGGCACCTGCCGACATGCTCGGAGTACGGCCTCGAGGCGATCGAGAAGAACGGCGCGTGGCGCGGTTTCTGGCTTACGCTGTCGCGTGTGGCGCGCTGCAACCCGTGGGGCTCTGCGGGTTACGATCCGGTTCCTGACATCCGGGCAACGCGCCACGCGCTCGCGCCCTGGCGCTATGGCCGCTGGACGGGGCGGCATATCGAGAAGCCGTGGCTTGAGGCACAGGACGACAGCGTCGATACGTGCCGATAGATGCCCGCATGAGATGTTGAGGGTCTCGTCAGCGGGCTGCGTCTGAAAGGCTGCTCAGTCGCGTTGTTGCGGTGACATGGCCTTGCCGGGCCGCCTCGCCGTACCAATGGCGCGCGCGCTCCGCACTCGGCTCGGCGTCGCGGGCCCCGCGCTCCGCCAGCACGCTGGCATCAAACAGCTCACCAAGCAGGAATGCGGCTTCCGCGCTGCCCATGAGTGCGGCCCGCTCCAGCAGCAGACGCGCTCCGGGAATATCACCAGCCCCGCTCAGCGAGCGCCCCTGCGCGACGATGGCGGTGGTGGCATCTGGGACACTCGACTGCGGGGCGATATGGAGGCGCGTTGCCGCCCGCACCGTCACCGCCTCGCGGGCATCGAGCACGGCGACTTCCAAGTCGATGTCACCGGCAGCGCCCGGCGGGATGTCGATGCGCACCAGTGACAGGGCGCGCGGATCGATGCGCCAGCGCCCGTCATCGAGCCGGCGTCCCGGCGACAGGATGAAGCCATCGCTGAGGCCGGAGATGAGAACGGATGCGGCGCTGGCTTCGGCTTCTTTCGTTTCCAGCCAAACTGCGAGCGGGGTGCGTGCACCGGCTGCAGCGTCGATGACCGATGGCACGTTGAGGCCACCCAACAGGTGCCGCGCGGCTTCCGGTTCTTCCGGCCGGACAGGCGGCTTTTCGGCGGCGGCAGGCTCTTTGCGGCCGACCGCCCGCAGCGAGTCGGTAAGCATCGCCAGTCGGCGCGACACGGCATGCCAGGGCGCGCCGCCACCATGTTGTGCGCCCGCGTCTGCGGGCGAGAGGGACGCCGACGTTGCCCCGCCGCGATCCTCAGCCGATGGACCCAGCATGGCCACGCCTGCCCGAGTCGGCGTCGCGGCGGGCAGCACGGATACCGGAGCCACCGGCACCATCGTCACGCGTGGATCGGGCATGACAGCGGCCGGTGCGGTGGTGCCGCGACCGCTACCCATGCCGCTGAACGCGGCACTCGCGGCCAAGCCGATGGCGAGCAGTGCAACGCCCGCTACCAAAGCGGGCAGCGGGTGCCGCGCCATTCGTAAGCCGAGTGCGAGAAGTCGCCCCGCGCTGGCGCCCGCCCGCTCGAAGATGCTGATCCGCTCGACGCCATCCCGCCAAATACGATGCTCGGGAACGTCATTGCCGAAATCGAACGGCGCTGCTGGCGGGAGCTGTCGCGGTGGTGCAGTGCGTCCGGCGCGATGGATGGCACCGGCCCGCGCCTCCGCGATCGTCTGCTCGGCCAGCGCCGTCTCGCGGTCGACGCGCTCCAGAAGCTGCTTGATCGTCGGCTGCTCGGGAGCCGGCGTCTTGCGTTTCATAGCCTCGTCACCTTTTCTCGCTCGCCCGATCCGTCATCGGGGAGCCGCGGGGGATTGCGCCTTCGACCATTCGAGGAACTTCTCGTAGAGCTTGTCCTTGTTCGCCGCCTCGGTCGCCGGTCGTCGCTCGCCGCCCTGGCGCACGAGCGAGGGGGCTGGCACGGCGCCCGTGCCGCGAGCCGCTTCGGCCGGCGCCGTTGCGGCCGCACCTCCGTTGTTGGCATCGAGCCATTCCCGCGCGGCGGGGAAGCGCGTCCAGCCCTTCAGATCGGCTGCCAGGTTCGTCTCACGCCACTTGGAATGGCGCGGTGCCTTGCGGAACTCGGGGAACTTGGAAAAGAAGGCTTCGACGAACCGGGCCACGCGGCGGTAGCGGTCGGTGTCACGGGGCCACAAGTAGACGGCAAGAACCGCGCCGACCGCTACGGTATCGACGCTCTCACCTTCCTTCAGCAGGTTGGGATAGTCCTGATGGGTGAGCCGCGCAGGGAAATACTCTTCCTCGAGCGGTTCTGAGTACTCAACCGGCAGTAGCTTCATGCCCGGCTCGAGCTTGAACTTGCCGAAGGCGCCGGTCGGCTTGCCGGCGATCAACACGGTCGCGGCGATCTCGCCCGATTTGACCTTCAGGTAGCCGTCGCTCTGGCCCATGTTGACCTCGACCGGCTTGATGCCCAGCAACTCGAAGATGAGGCGGGCCGAGAACTGCGTGCCGCTGCCCACATCGGAGAAGTTGACCTTCTTTCCCTCGAGGTCCTTGAGTCGCAGAATGCCGTCGCCGGCCAGGATGTGCATCTCCTCGTTGTAGAGCTTGGCGACGTAGCCGAGCCGCTTGTCGATGCTGGCACCCATCTCGCCGGTGCGCTTAAGGTAGCGCATGATGTTGGATTGGGTGATGCCCAGGTCCACGCCCTTCAGGTGCAGCACGTCGCGCACGTTCTGGTAGCCACCCTTGCCGATCACCGGGAGCACGCGCAGCTTGTCTCCGTCGTCGAGCACGGTGGACATGTCGTAGGCCAGATAGAGATAGGTGCCGTTGGGATTGCCGGAAATGATCGTGGTGGTGTTCTCGTTGAGCGTCGCACTGAGCGATCGGATGGCGTGGATCGCGGACGATCCGGCCGCGCGCTTGCGCGTCGTCGTTTGGGCCGAAGCCTCGCACGCCCACGCGAGGCTCACGAGTGCCGCCACGGCGGCGACGGCCCAGGGGCGGATCGACAGGGCGTGAGGCGCGGGATGAGAGCAGGCGGCAATGAGCGAACGCATGACGGTCTCTCGGCCAGGGCGTCAGGCGCTCTGATCGAGGATGGCATGCGCGACCGCGAAGCCCACTGTCTGTTACTCGCCGAGCCTTCGTGCGACTGCAAGAGCACGTAGGCGGCGACGGCGTCGCTTCTTGGTCGCGGCAATTCCCCCCAACGGATTGCCTGAACCGGTTCTCGACACTCGCGCTTCAATCGGGCATTCGCCGGCGCGAGGCTAGCGAAAGAGTTTCGCTGCAATTGGAGAGATGTCGCCATGCCGTGGGCGATTGTTCGGCTGCGTGGGGAAATTTCCAGGGCGTAATAGAGGCGGACTTGTGTTGTGCGGCGGGCGAGCAGAAGGCGATGCGGCGTTCGCCGGTGCCGGCCCCGCTCCGTCTCGTGGCGGTCCCGCGCCGGGCCTCGTCCCGCCGCGCCGTGCCCTTGACTTAGGTCTCAACCGGCTTAGAAGCCTCCTCTCGTTCTTACCTGCGTCGTAGGCAGCGAGTGAGAGGAGGCCCCGTTGAGCGAGATCACGCTACGATTCCCCGATGGCGCGGAGCGCCGCTACCCCCAAGGCATCACCGGCAAGGCTCTGGCCGAAGGCATCTCCAAGAGCCTCGCCAAGAAAGCGGTCGCGATCGCCCTTGACGGCAAGCTCGCCGATCTTGCAGATCCCATAGATCGCGACGGCGCCATCCGCATCGTGACCAGGACCGATCCGGAAGCGCTGGAGCTGATCCGGCACGACTGTGCACACGTGATGGCCGAAGCCGTGCAGGAGCTGTGGCCCGGCACGCAGGTGACGATCGGCCCGGTGATCGAGAACGGCTTCTTCTACGACTTCGCCAAGGACGAGCCGTTCCAGCCCGACGATCTGGCCAGGATCGAAGCCAAGATGGCCGAGATCATCAAGCGCAATGACCCCTTCACCAAGGAGGTCTGGTCGCGCGACAAGGCCAAGCGGCATTTCAGAGAGCAGGGTGAGACCTTCAAGGTCGAGCTGGTCGATGCGATCCCAGAGGGCGAGGACGTCAAGATCTACCGACAGGGAGCGTGGCTCGACCTGTGCCGCGGCCCGCACATGACGTCGACGGGGCAGATCGGCAAGGCCTTCAAGCTGATGAAGTTCGCCGGCGCCTACTGGCGCGGCGACTCGACCAAGCCGCAGCTGCAGCGTGTCTACGGCACGGCGTGGGCGAGCGAGGAGGATCTGGCCGCTCACCTCAAGCAGATCGAAGAGGCAGAGAAGCGCGACCATCGCAAGCTCGGCCGCGAGATGGACCTGTTCCACTTCCAGGAGGAAGCGCCCGGCTCAGTATTCTGGCATCCGAAGGGCTGGACGCTCTTCCAGACGCTGATCGCGTATATGCGCCGCGCGCAGCAGAGGGCCGGCTACGTCGAAGTCAACTCGCCCGACATGATGGAGAAGCATTTCTGGGAGCTGAGCGGCCACTGGGAGAACTACGGTGAGAACATGTTCACCACCGTGCTGCCGGACGAGCGCGTGTTCTGCTGCAAGCCGATGAACTGTCCCGGCCACGTGCAGATCTTCAAGCACGGGCTCAAGAGCTATCGCGACCTGCCGCTCAAGATCGCCGAGTTCGGCAAGGTGCACCGCTACGAGCCCTCGGGCGCGCTGCACGGCCTTATGCGTGTGCGCCACTTCACGCAGGATGACGCGCACATCTTCATCACCGAAAATCAGATCATGGAGGAGTGCCTCAAGGTCAACGACCTGATGCTCTCCATCTACAAGGACTTCGGATTTGAGGACATCTTCATCAAGCTGTCGACGCGACCCGAAAAGCGCGTCGGTGCCGACGAGCTGTGGGACAAGGCCGAGAAGGCGCTGTCCGACGTGCTCGACGAGGTGAAGCGCCAGTCGAATGGCCGCATCAAGACGGCGCTGCAGCCGGGCGAGGGAGCCTTCTACGGACCCAAGCTCGAGTACGTGCTGCGCGACGCCATCGGCCGCGAGTGGCAGTGCGGCACGACGCAGGTGGACTTCAATCTCGCTGGGCGCCTGGGGGCGTTCTACATCGACGAGCACTCGGGCAAGGTGACCCCGGTGATGATCCATCGCGCCATGTTCGGCTCGCTGGAGCGCTTCACGGGCATCCTCATCGAGAACTACGCTGGTCACTTCCCGCTGTGGCTTTCGCCGTTGCAGGCGGTGGTCGCCACCATCGTGTCGGACGCGGACGCCTACGCGGCGGAGGTGGCCGCCGTACTGGAGCGTGCCGGCCTGCGCGCCGAGACCGACATGCGCAACGAGAAGATCAACCTCAAGGTGCGCGAGCACTCGCTGGCCAAGGTGCCGGTGATGCTGGTGGTCGGCAAGCGCGAGGCCGAGGAGCGCAAGGTCTCGATGCGGCGTCTTGGCAGCCAGGCGCAGGAGGTGATGGGTCTGGACGCCGCCGTGGCGATGCTGAAAGCCGAGGGCACGCCTCCCGATTTGCGGGGCTGATGCGCCCAGCCTGATGCGGGCTTCGGGGTGGCGGTCGGTGACCGGGCCGGTGGGTGGCTGCGCTATTCCGGCCGGGCGGCGGAGGTTGACTAGGCGGCACGCCGGGCCTACCACCGCCCCTCCATTCCAGTCCAAGCCGTCGAGGCCCGCGGGAGCCTTGGGGAGACATGCTCGAAAAGACGTATCAGCCGGCCGCCATCGAGCCGCGCGTGAATGCCGAGTGGGAGAAGGCGGACGCCTTCGCCTGCGGAAAGCCGGAACGACTGGCTGCCGGCGCGGAGCCGTTCTGCATCGTCATCCCGCCGCCCAACGTCACCGGCTCGCTACACATGGGCCACGCGCTCAACAACACGCTGCAGGACATCCTTGCGCGGTTCGAGCGCATGCGCGGCAAGGACGTGCTGTGGCAGCCGGGCACGGACCATGCCGGTATCGCCACCCAGATGGTGGTTGAGCGCAAGCTCGCGTCCGAGAACCGCACCGACCGACGGACGATGGGGCGTGACGCCTTCGTGAAGGAGGTGTGGGCCTGGAAGAAGGAGTCTGGCGACACCATCGTCAATCAGTTGAAGCGCCTGGGTGCCTCCTGCGACTGGTCGCGAGAGCGCTTCACCATGGACGAGGGGCTGTCGGCCGCCGTTGCCAAAGTGTTCGTGGAGCTGCATCGCGCCGGCCTCATCTACAAGGATAAGCGGTTGGTCAACTGGGACACGAAGTTCCAGACTGCGATCTCCGACCTGGAGGTGGTGCAGGTCGAGAAGAAGGGCTCGTTCAAGTGGCAGGACGGTGAGACCGACAAGGAGGGCAACGCTGTCGCCTTCGATCCGGCGGCGCTCGCCAAGGTGCTGGCGAAGGACCCTTCGGGTCACATGTACCACTTCCGCTATCCGCTGGCCGATGATCCCAAGCGCTTCATCGTCGTGGCGACGACACGCCCCGAAACGATGCTGGGTGACTCAGGCGTTGCCGTGCACCCCGATGACGAGCGCTACAAGGACATCGTCGGCAGAAAGGTCAGGCTGCCGCTGGTCGGGCGCGAAATACCGATCGTGGCGGACGAGTACTCGGACCCGGAGAAGGGAACGGGTGCGGTGAAGATCACGCCCGCGCACGACTTCAACGACTTCGAGGTCGGCAAGCGGCACGGGCTCGCGCAGATCAACGTGCTCGACGCGCACGGTGCGATCCTCGATGGCGCGGCTGCCGATGCGTCGGACGTGCCGGCCGCTTATCACAAGCTCGACCGGTTCGCCGCGCGCCTGCGCATTGTCGAGGACATGGCGAAGGCCGGGCTGCTGGCGAAGATCGAGCCGACCACGCACACAGTGCCGCACGGCGACCGCTCCAACGTGGCGGTAGAGCCGTGGCTCACCGACCAGTGGTATGTGAACGCAGCCGAGCTGGCCAAGAAGGCGATTGCGGCGGTGGAAGGCGGCGCGACCCAGTTCGTGCCGAAGAACTGGGAGAAGACCTATTTCGAGTGGATGCGCAACATCGAGCCGTGGTGCATCTCGCGCCAGCTCTGGTGGGGGCATCAGATTCCCGCGTGGTACGGACCCGCCCTATTGCCCCATCCAGGTGTGGAGACAAGCAAGGGCTTCATCGGGTCATTCTTGTTTGTAGCGCATGACGAGCGCACCGCGGTTCGAGAAGCGGAGCATGCGTACAATTCGACCGGGCTAGGCAATGTGGGGATTAGGGTCGAGATAGCGCCATCCAAAGAAGAGGCGGACAAGTGGAACGAACGACCGCTCGAGAGGCGGTCTAATATAATGAAAATCTGGCGCGATCCGGACGTGCTCGACACGTGGTTCTCATCCGCGCTGTGGCCGTTCTCGACGCTGGGCTGGCCGGACAAGACGCCCGAACTGAAGCGCTACTATCCGACCACCGTGCTCGTCACCGGCTTCGACATCATCTTCTTCTGGGTCGCCCGCATGATGATGATGGGGCTGTACTTCATGAAGGAGGTGCCGTTCCGCGACGTCTACATCCATGCCCTCGTGCGCGACGAGAAGGGGCAGAAGATGTCGAAGTCGAAGGGCAACGTCATCGATCCGCTCAACCTCATCGACCAGTACGGCGCCGACGCGCTGCGCTTCACGCTGGCGGCGATGGCGGCCCAGGGCCGTGACATCAAGCTCGCGACCAGCCGCGTCGAGGGTTACCGCAACTTCGCGACCAAGCTGTGGAACGCGGCGCGCTTTGCCGAGATGAACGAGTGCGTGCGCCAGCGCGACTTCGATCCCAAGGGCGTCCGGGAGACCGTCAACCGCTGGATCGCGGGCGAGACGCAGCGCGCCGCCACCGCGGTCACCGCGGCGATCAAGGCCTACAGGTTCAACGAGGCGGCCGGGGCCGCCTACGAGTTCGTCTGGGGCATCTTCTGCGACTGGTATCTGGAGCTCATCAAGCCGATCCTCAACGGCGACGACGAGCGCGCGATCGCCGAGACGCGGGCGACCACGGCGTGGGTGCTCGACCAGATCCTGAAGCTGCTGCACCCGTTCATGCCCTTCATCACGGAGGAGCTGTGGGCGCACATGGTCGAGCACGGCGAGAAACGGCTCAACATCCTGGCGCTGGCGCAGTGGCCCGAGTTCGATGGACTTGCTTCGGCCACCGCCGATGACGAGATCGGCTGGGTTGTGCGGCTCGTCTCCGACGTGCGCTCGGTGCGCTCCGAGATGAATGTGCCGGCCGGAGCCAAGGTGCCGCTGGTTCTGGTGGGCGCTGACAAGACAGCGCGTCATCGCGTGGACGTGCACGGCGAGACGTTAAAGCGGCTGGCACGCATCGACGACATCACCTTCGCGAAGGCGGCACCCAAGGGTGCGGCCATTATCGTCGCGGGCGAGACGACGGCCGCGCTGCCGCTTGCCGGCGTCATCGACATGGACGCCGAGCGCAAGCGGCTTCAGCGCGAGATCGAGAAGGCCAACGTCGATATCGGCAAAATGGACGCTAAGCTGTCCAACCCCAGCTTCATGGAGCGCGCCAAGCCCGAGGCGATCGAGGAAGCGCAGGAACGCAAGACAGAGCTTGTCGGCATCGTCAGGCGTCTGGAAGGCGCGCTAAAGCGGCTCGAGACCTGACCGGCGTTTGTACCTGTGGGATGCGCAAGGAATCAGGGTAGCGCTGCCTGCCGGACCGCCGACCATGCACGGGCAACAAGGCCGGGCTTGCGCTCGCCGCGCACCTCGAGGCTGACAAGCCGCCACTCGAGCTGCTCGAACGCCAGGATGCCCGCGTAGGATCGTGACGGGTCGGCGTGGTCGCGCATCTCGAAGGCGAACCGGGTTGGTGAAACGAACTCGGCGCGCACGACCCGCTCCCAGACACTTGCTAGACGTTCCTTCAGCGGCAGCGTGCGCGGATCGGGGATGTGCCGGACCTTCTCGTCATAGGTGCGGCGGTATTCCAGCAGCTTGGGCAGGCCCTCCGGCGTCAGCATGGTGTCGACCATGCCGGTAACCACATAGCGGCCATAGGCGGCCTTGATCCGCTTCCAAAGTCCCGGCTGCTCGTTGGGCATGTCGGGATCGGGCTCGGTGAAGCCCGACGCGGCGGCGGGCCCGAGCGAGACCCGCATCATGGACGCCTTCAGCGACTCCTTGACCGCCGGCCATTCGATCTTGCGAGCGAGGTAGTCGGACTGACCGTTGTGGATGGCCTCGCGGATGAACCAAGCGGTCACCAGTGGCGAGGCGAGATAGCCCACGAGCAGGCCGAGGCCCAGAAAGTACGTCAGAAGTAGCTTCCGCATCCTTGCGCTGCCGCCCTCATGCGTGCCGCGCGGCGAAATGCCTGTCTCAAGGCTGGGTTGACCGGAGCGCCGCCGCAATCGCTGCCGGTATCATCGTCATTAGCCGCCGATGCCAGCCGAAATGGGGCCTTGAGCGAGCTATTCAAGGGCGGCGGGAAAAGACACCCTCTCGTCCCGCCGGTGGATCATACAAGTCGCCGGGCGTCTCACGATGCCTTGTTGCACATCGACTTCAGCGCTTCCCAGTCCGTACCCGAAAGCGCCGGGTGCGCCTGATACCGCTCGGCCTGCTCGATGCGCCTGATGCGGGAGGCTGTCTGCGGGTGGGTGCGCAGCATGTCAAAGGTGCCGCCGGCGAAACTGCCGTCACCGTCGCCTTCCTCCTTGCGCATGCGCCGGAAGAAGCCGGCGAATCCTTCCGGAGACACCTGCGCTGCCTTGAGCAAGCTGAGCGCGCGTTCGTCGGCCTGCCCCTCGGCTTGCCGCGTGTAGCTCAGTTGCGCCAGCAGGATGCCAATGTTGGCGACCGTGCCGCCGCTGCCGCCCATCATCAACTCGATGGCGGCGGTCAGTCCGATGGCGCGCACGATGCCCGACTCGGGATGCAATTCGATGCCGTGTCCCATCTCGTGGGCGAGAACGCCGGCGATCTCGTCGGGGCCTGCGGCTACGGCGATCAGCCCGCTCGTCAGCACAATCTGGTTGCCCGGGGCGGCGAAGGCGTTGACGAGGTCCCAGTCGACCACGGTGATCTCGAAGCGTGCGCCATCCGGCACGCCGGCGGACAGACGCTCGGCCAACCGCTCGACGGCGCGCCGGCCGTCCGGCCTGTCGCAGACCTTCTTGCCAGACGTCATCGATCGGATGGTCTGGCTGCCCAGCGAATGCCTCAGCTTATCTGGCATCAGTCCCGCCACCGCGCGCGCCGGCGATAGTTGCGACATGGAGACGCCGACGGCGACGAGCACGATGGCGATCGCAGTCAGAACCCACGGCGTCGCCGCGCGGCGGCGGGCGGCACGCGCCGTCAGATGAGGAGCGAACTCGGCCAGTCGCCGCGCAAAGGTTCCGTCGGGCACGAACAGGCTGGCGCCGGGCTGATAGGTGTAGCTCACCAGCGCATCGACCGCGTGCGCCGTCAACGGCTCGGCGGTGACGAGTGCGCCGTAGGGCCACACGACGGGTTCGCCCGCGGACTCGAGCGAGAGCTCGAGTCCGCGGGCGCCGAGTTTCACCGAGATGTCCCGCGCCGCGGCCGTCTTGCCGTCGCTGAAACGGCCGAGGAACGACGGGTGTGGTGGCTCATATGGCATCGACGTCGAAGGCTTGCGCCAGCCCCTCTCCACGGGTGATGTCCTGCGGCGCGCCGGCTGCGATGCGCTCGGCGTCGAGCGTGCCCTTCATCTGCAGGTTGCGCACGACGTAGCCGGTCGCGCGTGCCTGGGCGACGGGCACCAGCATGCCGAGGCCGAGAAGGAAGGCGAAGCCCACGGCGCTGCCGACCATGGAGCCCATCAATGCCTTTGCTTCCAAATCCTCAGCAGCAGCGAACTGGTCGGGCGTCAGACCCGCCGTGCCGACGAAGGCCCAGACGAGCGCCCCGGCGACAGCAGTGACGAGCAGTGCGCCGGCCAGCATGATGAGGAAGTTCGACAACGAGACCCAGATGAAGCCTCCGGCAGAAACCGTGCTCGAGAAGCCGACGCGGTCGAAGCTGGTGTGCTCCGCGAAGTGCCGGAACATCGCCGCACGGTACCAGGCGCTCATGATCATGTAGGCGAGCATGACGACGAACATCGCGCCGTAGACGATGGCGAGAATGACGCCAATCTGCTCGGGCGTGGGCTGCGGGAATGCACCGGTTTCAGGGTCGATGTTCATCAGCTCGGTCGGGAAGACCTGGATGACTGCGACGGTCGCGATGGCGGTCATTGCGGCGGTCACGAACCAGACCGCGGCGTACGACTTGTAAAGCGGTCGGCTCGATGCGGTGAACGCGAACGGCTGCGAGCCGAAGCGCATGTCGTTCATCATCATCGACTGCAGCTTGGTGGAGCGCCAGGGCGAGATCCAGCCCAGTGTCAGCGGCACGAGGGCGAGCGTCCAGAAGTAGGTCCAGGCATACGCCGCCGAGCTGCCGACGAGGCTTGCGCGGATACCGCGCCAGCGTGTCCGCGACAGGCGGTAGCGCTGGGCGCGGTAGACGGCCATGCCGAGCAGGAACAGGAACCCGATATAAAGGCCGATCTGGATCGCCTTCACCGCGTGCGAATCCGGCCCGAAGGCCAGCGTCGCGGCCACGACTGCGAGCAAGGCCGGCATGAGGAGGGCGAAGAAGACGATGAGGAAGCCCTTGAACAGCTCGCCACCGGTACCGGTGTACTCGAGAGGCTCACCGTTGATGCGGATGGCCGACCACAGGCGTTTGCGCACCTCGGTCTTGCCCCAGAAGTGGTGGATGCCGAGCGTCACGATGCGCATGACGAAATTGTAGAGGGACAGCCCGACCATACCGAGAGGCTTGAGCCAAGTGAGCATCTGCTTCTGTCCGCTCTGGTATCGGCCTACCTGCACCTGCCCGCGCGCATGATATGAGCGTGCCGGGCGAGCGATCGGCGTGCCGACGACCGCGCCTGCAATATTTGCCATGACGACGTCCTTTTGTTGAGATGGTCAGGAATAAGCGCCTGTTGGTCGCGGAAGAATGCGGACAGGTTCACGCGCAGGCTGAGCCGGGGCCGCGCTCGCCGCAGTTCCCTGCGGAACAGGCAGCGTCAGCTTCCGCGTATTGAGCGAAACCCTGCCCCAGCCTCGAAGATGGCCGGGCGGCGCCCTCGCATAGTCGCAGTCGCTCCACCACATGGCCCGATTGATTGGTTAGCGAACCGGGCCATGAGCAGCCAAGCGCTCGGCGGTGCTGGTGGGCACTGGTCCGTGCACTTCTGGGGCTGCTCGCAGTTGTTAACTGTGACTTGCAAGTCACGGATCGTGGCGGGTCGTGCCACCTTCGAGCCACAAACGGCGACCACGGTCCGGCCGTCGTACGAGCTTGGAATCGCCGCCGCGCGTTTAGCGGCACGGCCGAGGCTGGTTCAGGAATCGCGGGTCAGAGCTATGGGCACGACGGATCGCTTTGCTGCGTTGAGAGATGCCGGCTTGCAACATAGAGTGCGGCTCCCGATCGCGCTGGGACATTCGACCGTGACGGTCACGGCAGCGCGGCGGAGCTGAAAGGACAAGCCGCAATGGACGCCAAGACGTTCGACAAATCGAAATTGCCCAGCCGGCACGTGACCGTCGGTCCCGCGCGCGCGCCGCACCGTTCCTATTACTATGCGATGGGTCTGACCGAAGAGCAGATCAACCGGCCGTTCGTAGGCGTCGTTTCGTGCTGGAACGAGGCCGCGCCGTGCAACATCGCGCTGATGCGGCAGGCTCAGTCCGTGAAGAAGGGTGTCGATGAAGCTGGCGGCACGCCGCGCGAATTCTGCACCATCACCGTGACCGACGGCATCGCCATGGGCCACCAGGGCATGAAGTCGTCGCTGGTCAGCCGCGAGGTGATCGCCGATTCCATCGAACTCACCATGCGCGGCCACTGTTATGACGCGATGGTGGGGCTGGCCGGCTGCGACAAGAGCCTGCCGGGGATCATGATGAGCATGATCCGCCTCAATGTGCCGTCCGTGTTCATGTACGGCGGCTCGATACTGCCTGGCCGCTTCAAGGGCCGCGATGTCACCGTCGTCGACGTGTTCGAGGGCGTCGGCATGCATTCGGCGGGCCGCATGTCGGATAAGGATCTGCATGAGCTCGAGTGCGTTGCCTGCCCGTCGGCAGGCTCCTGCGGCGGGCAGTTCACGGCCAACACGATGGCAATGGTGTCCGAGGCCATCGGTCTGGCACTGCCTGGATCGGCCGGTGCCCCCGCGCCCTACGAGAGCCGTGACGCCTATGCGCTCGACAGCGGCAAGGCGGTGATGCGCCTGCTCGCCGATGGCATTCGCCCACGCGACATCTGCACGATGAAGGCGTTCGAGAACGCCGCGACCGTGGTGGCTGCGACCGGCGGCTCGACCAATGCCGCTTTGCACCTGCCGGCGATGGCCCATGAGATGGGCCTCGAATTCGATCTGTTCGACGTCGCCGCGATCTTCAGGCGCACGCCCTATATCGCCGACCTCAAGCCGGGCGGCCAGTTCGTCGCCAAGGACGTCTACGACATCGGCGGTATCCCGCAGGTGCTGAAGGCGCTGCTGGAGGGCGGCTATCTGCACGGCGATTGCCTCACCGTGACCGGCAAGACGATGGAGGAGAACCTCCGCGACGTCGTGTTCAACACCGATCAGAAGGTCGTCTATCCGGTGTCCACGCCGCTGTCGCCGACCGGTGGCGTCGTCGGCCTCAAGGGTACGCTGGCGCCGGACGGTGCGATCGTAAAGGTTGCCGGCATGAAGAAACTGCAGTTCCGCGGCCCGGCACGCTGCTTCGATTGCGAGGAAGACGCCTTCAAGGCCGTGAGCGCCAAGCAGTACAAGGATGGTGAGGTGCTCGTCATCCGCTACGAGGGGCCCAAGGGCGGGCCGGGGATGCGCGAGATGCTGTCGACGACGGCCGCGCTCTATGGCCAGGGCGCGGGTGACAAGGTGGCGCTTATCACTGACGGCCGCTTCTCAGGCGCCACGCGCGGCTTCTGCATCGGCCATGTCGGGCCGGAGGCGGCGGTTGGCGGCCCGATCGGCCTACTCCGGGATGGCGACATTATCGCGATCGACGCGGAAAAAGGCACGCTTGACGTCGAGATCGATGCCAGCGAGCTGGAGCGCCGCAAAAAGGACTGGAAGGCACCGGATAATCCCTACCAAAGCGGCGTGTTGCGTAAGTACGCCGACCAGGTAGGGCCGGCGCGGAATGGCGCCGTGACCCATGCCGGCGGAAAGGCGGAAGTCATCTGTTATGCGGACATCTAGCAGGGCATTGGCTTTGGCATTGGTGCTTTCGGCGGCGGTTCCGGCTTCGGCCGGAGCCGCGGCGCCGGAATTCCGCTCGCCTGCGGACGCACTGAGCCAGGGTATCGGTGCCTACCAGGGCGGCTATTACGAGATGGCGATCCCGGCGCTGGAAGCGGCCGCGGCGGCCAATCTGTTCGACGCGCAGTACTATCTGGCGCGCATCTATTCGGACAACCAGGGCGCGCAGACCGATCACGCCAAGGCTTATCTCCTGTATCAGAAGATCGCCAACGACTACGCCGATGTCGATCCTGACGACGACCGGCGCGCGCCGTTCGTGGCCAAGGCGCTGACCGCGCTGGCGGGCTACGTGCGCCGCGGCCTGCCGGAGATTTCGCTGTCGCCCGATCCGGAGCGCGCCGCCGAATATCTGCATCACGCCGCTCTGTTCTTTAACGACGAGGACGCGCAGTTTGAGCTGGCCAAGCTGCAGCTCAGGGGCGAGGGCGTGCCCAGCGACGTGGCACGCGGCAAGCACTGGCTGGCGACACTCTCGCAGAAGGGGCATGCCGGCGCGCAGGCGTTCCTCGCCGACCTCTACTGGCGCGGCATGTTCATGCCACGTGATCAGGTGCGCGCGCTGGCGCTGATCTCGGTGGCCGTCAAGAACGCGCCGCTGGGCGAGCGCGTGTGGATCGAGGATACGTACCAGAACATCTACTGCGGCGCGCCCGAAGGCGTGCGCAAGCAGGTCGGTGGCATGGTTGCGGAATGGGACAGCCGGTATGGTCGCCGCCTGTCGAGCGAGGAGCGGTTCGGCTTCTTCCTCGATGGCAGGGCGACGCGCACGTGCTCGAACGGTGAGGTCGTGCCGCTGGACCAGCAGGGCGGTGCAACATCCACTCCAGCCGGATCGGCCGTGATGCCCCCGGCCACGAATGGCGGGCCATCGTCGTTGCCCGCCGATGGCATGATCCAGGGTGAGCCTTCACTGCTCGGCACGCCGGAGCGGCGCGTATCATCCGAGCCGCTGCGGGGCTCGCCGATCCGCTGAACCGGGTCGCGTGCCGGCGACACGGCAACCATAGCAGCCAAGCGGGCTGCCCAAGTGGTCAGACCTCGAGTTGCACCCAGACCGGCACATGGTCGGACGGCTTCTCCCAGCCGCGTGTGTCGCGATCGATGCCGGTTGCCGATAGCCGGTCGGCGGCCTGCGGCGACAGCAGCATGTGATCGATGCGGATGCCGTGGTTTTTCTGGAAGGCGCCCGCCTGATAGTCCCAGAACGTATAGACGTCATCGAGCGGCTGGGCGGCGCGCGTGGCATCGGTGAGGCCGAGGTTGACGAGCGCGCGCCAGGCCGAGCGGCTTTCGGACTGGAACAGAGCGTCGCCCGTCCAGGCCGCCGGGTTGCGTGCGTCGGCGGGCTCGGGGATGACGTTGAAGTCGCCACCGAGCACAAGGGGCATTTCCTGCTCCAGCAGCCGGCGCGCATGGGCCTCGAGACGCTGCATCCAGGCGAGCTTGTAGGCGAACTTGTCGGTTCCGACGGGATTGCCGTTAGGCAGGTAGATCGAGGCAACCGTCACGATGCCACCGCCAGCGGGGATGTCCGCTTCGATGTAGCGCGCATGAGTGTCGGTCTCGTCACCGGGCAGGCCGCGCCGGACGTCGTCGGGCTTGGCACGCGACAGGATGGCGACGCCGTTGAAGCCCTTCTGGCCATGGGTCGAGACAGTATAGCCGGCATCCTCGAAGGCGGAGGAGGGAAAGCCCTCGTCGACCGACTTGATCTCCTGAAAGCAGACGACGTCGGGTGAGGTGGCCTTGAGCCACGCCAGGGCGTTGTCCAGTCGTGCCTTGACGCCGTTGATGTTCCAGGTCGCGATCTTCATCAGATCGAGAAGCTGGTGCCGCAGCCACACGAGGCCGTCGCGTTGGGGTTGTTGATCTTGAACGCCGCGCCCATAAGGTCGTCGATGAAATCGATCTCCGAGCCGGTGAGGAAGCCAAGCGAGACGGGGTCGATCAGCACCATTGCCCCGTCGCGTTCGAGAACGAGGTCGTCGGCCTCGCGCTCAGCCACCAGATCGAACTTGTACTGGAAGCCCGAGCAGCCGCCGCCCTCAACAGAGAGCCGCAGCAGCTTGTTCACCGGCTCGCCCGATGCGATCTCGACGATACGGCGCGCGGCGCTGCGCGTCAGTGCTACGGGTAGGGTCGTGGTGGTCATTGGATCTCGTCCTGCCGCGGTAAGGTGTGGCTCGCCGCGTCTGTTGGCAAAGCGGGCGCGACGTTGCTCCCGGCGGCGAAACATGGTGTGGAACATAGGGCGGACGGGCGCGATGTCAAACCGGCGACATCGCATCATTCTGCCCCGAATCCAGCGATAAGTGCGCCAACGAATTATTGCGGAAGGCAACCATGGCGATCAGGATCGTACCGGCGGAGGCCGCCCATCGCCCGGCGCTGGCCGACTACGGCGAGAGCCTCGCACCGGGCGCACGCGATCCAGCCGCATATGCGGCAAGCGCTGGTCCGAGTCGCGGGCGGCAGCATGCGGAAGCCGAGTGCGCGGCGCGCAGCCCGTTCCAGCGGGACCGCGATCGGGTGATCCACGCGACGCCGTTCCGCCGCCTTACGCACAAGACGCAGGTGTTCATCTACCACGAGGGCGACCATTATCGGACGCGCCTGACGCATTCGCTCGAGGTCGCGCAGATCGCCCGGACCATCGCCCGGCAGTTGCGGCTCGACGAGGACCTGGCCGAAGCGCTCGCGCTCGCGCACGACCTAGGCCATCCGCCGTTCGGGCACGCGGGGGAGCGCGCGCTCGATCGTGCGATGAGCGCGTTCGGCGGCTTCGATCACAACGCCCAGAGCCTGCGCATCGTGACCCGGCTGGAACGCAAGTACATCGGTTTCGACGGCCTCAACCTGACCTGGGAGACGCTTGAGGGTCTGGCCAAACACAACGGGCCAATTAGCGATATGGCTTCACCGGTCGCCAAGGTTGTTCGAAACCTTGCCGACTGGAGCGACCTGATGCCGTCGAGCCAGGCTTCGGCGGAGGCACAGGTGGCGGCGCTGTCGGACGACATCGCGTACGTCAATCACGACATCGATGACGCGCTGCGTGCAGGTCTGCTGACCCTCGCCGATCTCAATGATGCGCCGCTTGCCGCGCCGGTCGTCGCCGACCTTGCCGTCCGCGCGGGCAACATCGCCGAGCCGCGCCTCATCTACGAGGCGACACGACGCATGATCACCCTCATGGTTGCCGACATTGTCGGCGAGGCGCGCGGGCGGTTGCGGGAGCTGAGGCCAGTGGCGGCCGACGACATCCGCATGGCGGGACGGCCGGTCGTCGCCTTTTCCGATGTGCTCGCGCGGTCGCTCAATGAGCTAAAGGCGTTTCTGTTCGCGCGCGTATATCGCCATGATCGCGTCATGCGCGTGATGCGGGGGGCGGAGGGCGTGGTTGCTGACTTGTTCGGGCGTTGCCTCGACGATACCGCGGCGATGCCGGCGCCGTGGCAGGTCGCGTCGCGGGGCATGGGCGAGCGGCGCCGGGCGCGTCTTGTCGCCGACTACGTGGCCGGAATGACGGACCGCTACGCGCTCGCAGAGCATCGCCGGCTGTTTGACGCCACCCCGGAATTGCGTTAGGCGCACCCCGTCTTTCCTAGGATCGATCCAGAGGTGCGGTCATACCGGCGGCACCGTCCCCAGGGACGCGCCCTCCGGCCGATCCCCAGAGGCTTCGTTACATGAACGTATTCCAGTATGCGGGTGAGCTGATCGCCCAGGCGCTTGCCGATCTCAAGGCCGAGGGCGGGTTACCCGCCGAGCTTGTCATCCCGGCGATCGAGGTCGAAACGCCGCGCGATCCGACTCACGGCGATCTGGCGAGCAATGCCGCGATGGTGCTCGCCAAGGCCGCACGCATGAAGCCGCGCGACATTGCCGAGAAGATCAAGGCGAAGCTCGATGGCACCAATGGCATCGCCCGCATCGATGTCGCGGGGCCGGGGTTCTTGAACCTCACGATGACGCCGTCGTTCTGGCACGGGCTCGTGCGCGCCGTCCTGGCCTCCGGAGCGGCGTTCGGCCGTCCAGGCGAAGACAAGGGCAAGATCAACGTCGAGTACGTTTCGGCCAATCCCACCGGGCCGATGCACGTTGGCCACTGCCGCAACGCGGTGCTGGGCGATGCGCTCGCCAATCTGCTCGCCTTCGCCGGGTACGACGTCACGCGCGAGTTCTACATCAACGATGCCGGCGGGCAGGTGGACGTGTTGGCGCGGTCCGCCTATCTGCGCTATCGCGAGGCGCTGGGCGAGAACATCGGTGCCATCCCCGAGGGGCTCTATCCGGGCGACTATCTTGTGCCCGTCGGCAAGACGCTGTTGGCCAAGCATGCCGACACGCTCTTGAAGATGCCGGAGGCACAGTGGCTGCCCATCGTGCGCGAGTTCGCCATCGCCAGCATGCTCGACATGATCCGGCAGGATCTGGCGACGCTCGATGTGCATCACGACGTCTTCTTCTCGGAAGCAAGCCTGAAGCAGGGTGGGCGCGACCGCATCCGCGAGACGATCGAGACGCTCCGGGCGGCGGGCCTCGTCTACGAGGGGCGGCTGCCGCCGCCGAAGGGCGAGCCGATCGAGGACTGGGAGGACCGCGAGCAGACGCTGTTCCGGTCAACGGCGTTCGGCGACGACGTCGACCGGGCGCTGTACAAGTCGGACGGCAGCCACACCTATTTTGCCGCCGACATCGCCTACCATGCCGACAAGCTGTCGCGCGGGTTCGATCGCCTCATTAACCTGCTGGGCGCGGACCATTCAGGGTATGCCAAGCGCATCAAGGCCGCGGTCGCGGCGCTGTCGGGCGGCAAGGCCGACCTCGACGTCCAGTTCTACCAGTTCGTCAAGCTGCTTAAGAACGGCGTCGAGTACAAGATGTCGAAGCGCGCCGGCACGTTCGTGACCTTGCGCGACGTGGTCGACGAGGTCGGCCGCGATCCGGTCCGCTTCATGATGCTCTACCGCAAGAACGACGCACCGCTGGAGTTCGACTTCGCCAAGGTCACCGAGCAGTCGAAGGACAATCCGGTGTTCTACGTGCAGTATGCGCATGCACGAGCGGCATCGCTGTTCCGCAATGCGGCAGAGGTGTTCCCGGGGCTCGACCAGGACTGCGTTGAGGTGCGGGAGGCTGACCTCTCGGTTCTCGACGATGCCGGCGAGATCGACCTCATGAAGCGCATAGCAGCCTTCCCGAGACTGATCGAAGGCGCGGCCGAGGCGCACGAGCCGCACCGGCTGTCTTTCTACCTGTATGAGCTTGCTTCCGCGCTCCACGGGCAGTGGACGCGGGGCAATGATTCGCCACATTTACGCTTTATCCGACAAGAGGATAGGGGGACGACAGCTGCGCGATTGGCGCTCGTGGCCGCGACGCAGCAGGTAATATCCTCAGGTTTGGGTATACTTGGCGTCGAGGCTCCCGAAGCGATGCGATAAACTGCCGATTCTTCGGCAGACAACGGCCTGGGATTGATCGACGATGGCACGTGGCACCTCAAACGCGATCCCGCCGCCGCGCTGGCCTGATCCCCAGCACGGCCGTGGTGACGGCGGTGCCCCGCGTCCCGCGCAGGTCCATCCGGGCGCACCCGCAGGCCATCAGTACCCCACCGCAGCAGGTCAGCACCCGGGCCATCAGCCACCCATGCCCGCCAGCCCGCCGGCCGGAGGGTATGGCAGCGATCCCTACGCGATCGATCCCGGCTATGCCCTTGACCCGTATGCGCCCGCGCCCGGTCATGCCGCGGACCCCTACGGCGCTGCCGGACATTACGGCGACTACGATCAGGCCGCTTACCAGCCGCCGGCCCAGTCCTTTCCGCCGCGCGGCCCGCAGGGTCACCATTACGCGTCTCCGCCTCCCGCGCCTGCGCCGCCGCAGGCTGCGCCGCCGGCCTATCACTATCCGGCCGATCCGCACGAGGGAGCGTCACGACCGACCCTCCAGCCGGCGCCGTCGGCGTCATACGCACCGCAGTTCGAGCGCTATCAGCCGCAGCAGCAGGTGGCGGCACCGCGTGAGCGCACCGCTCCACCAGCCTTCGACCCGCAGCACTTCCAGGCCAATCGGGGTTGGAACGACACGCCTTCGCACCGCACCGCGCCTCAGGGCTACGGCCAGGGATACGACGCGGCACCAGGATACGACGTCGCCGCCGAGCCGGCACAGGTCGCGCAGCGCCCGTCGCGCATCCGCGGTGATGCACGCTCGGAAGCACGTCAGGAGCCCTCGTTCGGTGCCCAGCACGCGGGCTATGAGTTCGGCAGCCCGTCGCTGCGCGGGAGCGACTTCGACGAACCGCAGCCAGCGCCACAGCTGCCCGATCCCGCGGCATCCTGGCCGCCGCACGGCCAGCAGGGCGCCTACGAAACGTACGCGACCGAGAACTGGAATGATCCGGCAGCGGCATGGCCGCCGCAGCCTGCTCCGCATGCCCCACCTCAATTCGCCGACGCACCTGGGTACCAGTCCGCGGCCTACAACGATCCGCACCACTACGCGGCGCACGGCACAGAGGCCGCGCAAGCGATGGGCTACGGACAGGAGGCCGGCTACGACCAGCAAGGTGGCGCCTACGAGGACGATCAGCGCTACGCTCCGCCCGGTGAAGGCGGCGAGCTGGTCGCGGGCGACCATGACGAGCATCAGGACTTCGATTACGAGGACCAAGAGGAGCCCGGCCGGCGCTTCGGCTTCGGGAAGATTGCCGCTGTGCTGGTGGCGGCCGTCGTGGTCGGCGGCGGCATGGCTTACGGCTATGTCTGGCTGACCGGTCCGGGGGGCGGCGACGGCAGCGTTCCGGTGGTTCGTGATGCGGGCTCTCCGTCTCGCGTGAAGCCGTCCGATCCGGGTGGCCGCAAGTTCGCAAATACAGATTCCAAGGTTCTGGGCCGTCTGGGTGAGAGTTCTTCGGCGCCGGCGGCTGCCGCGCGTCCCGCACCACCTGCGGCCGATGCGGCGCCTGCACCCGCTTCCACCGACGATGCCTCCGGGCCGCGCAAGGTCACCACAATGGTTGTCGGCCGGGATGGTTCGATCACGACGGTCGGCAGCCCGCCGCCTGAAAGTCAGCCGCGCCTCCCCGTGGGAGTTACGCCGGTTCCAGGGCTCACGATCGTCGACGGGTTCGGTAACCGGCCGCAGGCTCCGGCGGCCCCGCCGGTGGCGCGCGTAGCGCCTCCGTCTGCCGCGCCCCCCGTCGCATCCGTGCCGGCCCGGCAGGAACCAAGGCCGCCTCCAGCAGCCGCTGCCAAGCCCGTCGTGATCGCTCGTGCTGACAGCGATGCTGCGGTGAGCGACGCCTCGCCGCCGGCCGCTCGCGCACCAGCGCGAGCGACCGTCGAGAAGCCGCGCAGCGCCGTGGCGAAGCCGGAAAGGCGCGCGGCGGCGACACCGGCTGCGACGCCGCCGCGGGCAGCCGGTGGTCTGGGCTATGTCGCTGTGCTGGCCTCTATCCCCGCTTCAGGCGGCAGCCGAATGGAGGCGCTGAAACAGTTCGCCGACCTGCAGCAGCGCTATGGCGGGCAGCTTGCCGGCCGCTCGCCAGACGTGCAGGAGGCGGATCTGGGTGCCAAGGGCCGTTACCATCGCCTCGTCGCTGGTCCGCCGGGCTCGAAGGACCAGGCACGGCAGCTGTGCAATGATCTCAAGGCAGCGGGCTATGGCAGCTGCTGGGTGAAGGCCTACTGACGTGCCGCTTGGCCCGGATGCCGCTCATGCCGTTCTGACAGCGCACCGCAATGCGCGGAATGACCGCAGGCTCTGGGCGCGAGGCTGCCGTGGCTGAGACGACTGCCCTTATCGTCGGGCTGCACGGTCCGGACCTGACCGAGCCCGAGCGCCAGTTCCTGCGCGCCGCGCGCCCCGCCGGTATCATTCTGTTCGCACGCAACATCGTGTCCCACGACCAGATACGGCGCCTGATCGGCGACGCTCGTGCTGCGATCGGTGGCGATGATGCCCTGGTCCTGATCGACCAGGAGGGCGGTCGCGTACAGCGTCTGCGTCCGCCGCTCGGCCGCGCGTTGCCACCGGCGCGGGCCTTGGCCAACCTGCGCCTGCGCGAGCCCGACCGCGCACGCGAGGCAGCATTCCTGATCGCGCGTCTGCTCGCCGACGACCTGCGGGCGCTCGGCATCGATACGGATTGTGCACCGGTGGCGGACCGGCCGGTCGAAGGCGCTCACGAAATCATCGGCGACCGAGCCTACGGGACCACTGTCGACGGGATCGCCGATCTGGCGGGCGCAGCGGCGGACGGCTTCATGGAGGGCGGCGTGGTGCCCGTCGTCAAGCACGTACCCGGCCACGGCCGCGCGACCGCCGATAGCCACCTCGCGCTGCCGCGCGTGGACACGCCGCGCGCTGAGCTGGAGGAGACCGACTTCGCGCCGTTCCGCCGGCTCAGGCATCTGCCTGCCGCCATGACGGCGCATGTGGTGTTCTCTGCGATCGATGCCGAGAATCCGGCCAGCACCTCAGCGGTTGTCACCTCCGAGGTCATCCGCGGCAGCATAGGCTTCGACGGCCTGCTGATGAGCGACGACCTGGGCATGCGGGCGCTGGCTGGTCCCATGCGCGCCCGCGCCGAGGCAGTTATCGCCGCGGGATCGGACGTCGCGCTTCATTGCAGCGGCGAACTCGACGAAATGGTGCAGGCAGCCGTAGGTGCGGGCGCCATCGCGCCCCAGGCGGCGGCCCGGCTTGCGGCCGCAGGCAGCGTCCGGCATCAGGCTGTGCCCTACGACCGCGAGCGGGCGGAGGCGGTGCTTGCAGCGGTGCTGGCAGAGCACGCCGCGTCTGCTGAATCAGTGTAAAATCGGTAGGTTTCACGTTGCGGCCGATTTTGGGGCTCCCGGAGCCTCTTTGACCGTGACGGCGAGGTGCAGCGGTTAAGAGGACACGCGCTGCCACGAGGATGACATGAGCACGGACGACGCAGGCAGCACCGTCGAAGCCGACGACTGGACCGCCGACGAGGGCGGTGCCGGCGAAGATGGCCTGCGCGTCGACGTCGAGGGTTTCGAGGGGCCACTCGATCTCTTGCTGGCGCTGGCGCGCACGCAGAAGGTCGATCTGTCGCGGATCTCCATCGTCGCGCTGGTCGATCAGTACCTTTCGTTCATTGCCGAGGCGAAGCGCCTTCGGCTCGAGGTGGCGGCCGATTATCTCGTCATGGCGGCGTGGCTCGCGTTCCTCAAGTCCCGCCTGCTCATTCCCAAGGAGCAGATCGGCGAGGGTGAGTTGTCCGCCGAGGAAGCAGCGCAGCGGTTGGCGTTCCGCCTCATGCGCCTGGATGCGATGCGCAAGGCGGCTGCCGAGCTGATGGCACGCAACCGGCTTGGCCGCGACGTGTTCGGCCGCGGGTTTCACGAGCAGGTTGAGACCGAGCGCGAGGTGCGCCACACGGCCGACATTGTCGATCTGCTCAAGGCCTATGCCGAACAACGCAAGCGCACCATCAAGGTGTCGCACGTCGTCAAGGCGCGCAAAGTGTGGTCGATCAAGGAGGCACGGCAGCGGTTAGAGCGCTTGATCGGCGAGCGCGCTGACCAATGGCTGCAGCTCGATCTTTTTCTCACCGAGTATCTCGCTGCCGACGAGATCAAGAAGACGGCACTGGCAAGCTCTTTCGGTGCGACGCTGGAGATGGCGCGCGAGGGGCTCGTGGAGTTGCGTCAGGAGGTGCCGTTCGGGCCTATCTACATGCGCCGGCGCGAGGCGGGCGCGACGTGGCAGAGGGTCGGCGAATGAGTGCTGAGGTAAGGCGTGCGCGGTTGAAGTGTGATGAGCGACAACAACGATCGGGGTGACAGGCCTATGTCTCCGCCAAGCATGTCTCCGCCGCGATTGAAACTCGTCGGCAAGCACGAGCCTGAGGCTGTCGAGGCTGTCGGCGGCGAAGCAATGCCGCCACGGGCTGGCGCAGATGAAGCGGCCGCTCCGACAGCCGACGAGCGCGTCGCGAGCCTCGCCGCCAAGGACCGCCGCGAGAAGTTGCGCATCATCGAGGCCGTGCTGTTCGCCGCGCCCGAGCCGCTCGACGAGGCGCGCATTGCCACGCATCTGGTTGAAGGCACCGAGATCGCGCCGTTGCTCGCGGAGTTGCAGCAGACCTATGCGGAGCGCGGCATTAATCTCGTTCGCGTGGCGGGCAAGTGGGCGTTCCGCACGGCCGAGGATCTCTCGTTCCTGCTCCAGCGCTATGCGCTCGATGAGCGCCGCCTGTCCAAGGCCGCGCTCGAGACGCTGGCCATCATCGCCTACCATCAGCCGGTGACGCGCGCCGAGATCGAGGAGATCCGTGGTGTCACGACGTCGGCGGGGACCATCGACATCCTGCTCGACACGGGCTGGATCAGGCCGCGTGGCCGCCGCCGTGCGCCGGGGCGGCCGGTCACCTACGGCACGACCGAGAATTTCCTCACGCACTTCGGCCTGGAGGCGATCCGCGACTTGCCGGGCCTGGCCGAGCTGAAGGGGTCGGGCCTGCTCGACGCCAACCTGCCGCCTGGCTTTGCGGTGCCAGAGCCGACCGATGTCGCCGCGCTCATGCCTGACGAACTGCCGCTCGAGGCGCTCGAGGAGGAAGAGACGCAGGGCGAGTTCTCGCTCGAAGAGGCGGACAGTGACGACGCGGCGGAGGAGACCGCCAGCGAGCACGAGCACGTCCAGCCGGACGGGAGCAATGCGGGTGACGACGCGCCGTCCGGCCGCATTGATGATGGCAGTGAGGATCGCGCCTAGCGCTGGATCGGCAGGACGGTTGACGTAACTGCCACGGCTGTCTTGCAGCCCGGCGCCGCAGCCGATATGCGGTGCGTCACGCGGGTCGAGTGGTGGCCGCTGCCTTGCGGCTCTTGTCCGCGCGGCTCCTCATCACCATTGATGTTCGACCTGCCGGGACGCGTGGCGGCGACAGGGCCGGATCTGCCGCGTGTTGGCCAGGACGAGGAAGGCATAGGGCGTGAGCGTCGGGCGTTGGTTGTCGAAGTGGCGAGGTGGCGATGGCGGCACGGTGCCGTCTGGCCTTGCTCCGGCCGGCCGGCGCGCCGCGGCGACGTTTGCGGCACGACTGCGGTTCGAGGGCGTCAGCCGTTCCTACGACGACCATGTGGCGGTCGACGGCGTCGATCTCGACATTGAGCCGGGCCAGGTGGTCTGCCTGCTGGGACCGTCGGGGTGCGGCAAGACCACGCTGCTGCGTATTGCGTCCGGCATCGAGCGGCCAACTTCCGGCAGAGTGCTGTTGAACGAGCGCGAGGTCGCCGGGCCGCAGCGCTTCGTGCCGCCGGAGCAGCGCAGCGTCGGGTTGATGTTTCAGGACTTCGCGCTGTTCCCGCACCTGACGATCATCGAGAACGTGGCCTTCGGCCTCAAGTCGCTGCCAGCTGCCGAGGCGCGGCGCGAGGCGATGAGCGTGCTGGCGCGTGTCGGCCTTGAAAAGTATGCGCCGGCCTATCCCAACATCCTGTCAGGCGGTCAGCAGCAGCGCGTGGCCCTGGCCCGCGCCATCGTTCCCCGCCCGTCGGTTGTGCTCATGGACGAGCCGTTCTCGGGGCTGGATGTGCAGTTGCGCGACAGCATGCAGGAAGAGACGCTGGCGCTGCTCAAGGAGACGCGCGCCACCTGCATGATCGTGACGCATCATCCGGAAGAAGCCATGCGGCTGGGCGACCGCATCGCCATCATGCGCAAGGGGCGCATCGTGCAGCTGGGTCGCGCGGAGGACCTCTATCATCATCCGGCCGAGCTGTTCGTCGCCCGGCTGTTCTCGGAGATCAACGAGCTCGAGGTGGTCGTGCGGGGGGGCGGTGTCGAGATGCCGTTCGGGCGCGTCGCGGCACCGGGCCTCGCCGAAGGCGAGGCCGCCATGATGTGCATTAGGGAGCGCGGCATCCGCCTGCACCCGGCTGGCACCTGCGGGCTCGCCGGTCGCGTCCTCGCCGTGAAGTTTCTGGGCGATGTCGGGCTCGTCGAGATCGGGGTGCACGGATTTGATCAGCCGCTGCGTGCGCGCACGCGCGCGGCGGTCGGTGAAGTCTGGAGCAGGGGCAACGAGGTCGGCGTCGAGATCGACCCCACGCGCATCCTCGTGTTCCCGAAGCGGTCGGCGGAATCGGCGTAGTTTCAAGATGTTGCGGCAGCAACCATGAGGTTCGCGTTGCTTGCTGCCCTGCGGCCTTTCTGCGATAGTGCCGGCAAATGACATACAGCATGCCTTGAAGGCGAGGAGTTCAGCGTATGGGCGCAATGAGTATCTGGCACTGGATCATCCTTCTGCTGATCGTGCTGCTTCTTTTCGGCCGCGGAAAAATCTCCGAGGTCATGGGCGACGTCGCCAAGGGCATCAAGAGCTTCAAGAAGGGCATGGCCGACGACGATGACGCGGCGGACGCCCGACCGGCCGCGCCCAAGACCATCGATCATCGTGCAGGTGTCGAAGCGGCAAAGTCGTCGGAGCAGTCGAAGGTTTGACGCGCCGCGAGGCCGTGATCGGGCGCAGCGGGCGACTTTGCCGCGTTGCGCCGGTGCCGCGGCAGCATGGGCCGGGCAATCCCGCAATCGAGCGCGCATGTATGAACCGTGTGGACGGTGTCATCGTGCGCCCAGCTGAGACCTGATCGGGCCGCCGGGAGGGCGGAGCGCAGATGTTCGACATCGGTTGGCAGGAGCTGTTCGTGCTCGGCGTGCTCGCCCTGATCGTGGTGGGCCCGAAAGAACTGCCGGGCCTCCTGCGCACCATCGGCAAGTATGCGGGCATGCTCAAGAAGCAAGCGACAGAGTTCCGCGGCCATTTCGAGCAGGCGATGCGTGAGGCGGAGCTCGATCAGCTGAAGAAGGACGTGACGGGGTTCAAGTCCGAGATGGAGGGCACGTTTCGCGACGCCGCGAGATCGGCCGAGAAGGAACTCGATGACGCGGCACGCGCGGCCGAGCCCAAGCGGATCGTCAAGCCTGGGGAATTCCGCGACGATGATCCCGACGCGCACGACGAGGACGGGATACCGATCGGTACGCCACCGACGAAGTCTGCGCAGGATGGGAGTTCGGGCGACGACACCGCGCCGCCGCTCCCCCACACCGGCGACAACGCTTCAGACTCCTCAAGCACCGCAGCGAGCACCGCAACGCCGGCAGGGCCGCCTCGGGTCGAGACGGCCGAAGCTGCTGCCTCCCCGTCCAAGTCGGGAGCCTGACGCAGCGTGACGGACACCACCAACCACCGCGACGGGCAGGCCGACATCGACGCCTCGACAGCGCCGCTGATGGATCACCTGATCGAGCTGCGGCAGCGCCTCATCTATTCGGTGGCCGCGTTCTTCGTAATGTTTCTGCTGTGCTTCACGGTTGCCAAGCACATCTACAACATCCTGCTCTGGCCGTTCGTCTCCGTCGTCGGCGTCGCCAACGCCAAGACGATCTACACGCACCTGCTGGAGAAGTTCTTCGTCGACATCAAGGTGGCCATGTTCGGCGCCGCCTTCCTGTCGTTTCCAGTCGTGGCGACGCAGATCTACAAGTTCGTGGCGCCGGGGCTCTACAAGAATGAGCGCGAGGCCTTCCGCCCCTATCTGGTCGCAACGCCGCTGCTGTTCCTGCTCGGCGCCGCCATCGTCTATTTCATCGCCATGCCGCTGCTGGTTCGCTTCTCCGTCGGCTTCCAGCAGGCGGCGGCCGACGGCCACGCGGCCATCGAGCTGCTGCCCAAGGTGAGCGAGTACCTGTCGCTCATCATGACGCTCATCTTCGGGTTCGGTATCTGCTTCCAGCTGCCCGTCGTGCTGACACTGCTGGCGCGTGCCGGCGTGGTCACGGCGGACAGTCTGGTCGCGGCGCGCCGCTATGCGATCCTGGGCATCTTCACGGCCGCAGCAATCCTGACGCCGCCCGATGCCATTTCCATGATCATCATGGGAACGCCGACGTGGCTGCTCTACGAGGCATCGATCTTCGTCGTGCGGCGGGTTGAGAAGCAGGCGACGGCCAAGACGCCGGATTGAGCCACGGGCGTACGCGGGGGCGGGCGCCACTGTTCCGAATTACACCTCTCCTCAATCTGGACCGGCGCGGGCGGGCGTCCTATAGACCGCAGGAGAATTAAGGCGCGGCGTCCTCCCTTTCTCGACGTCACCACCCGGCGCAGCCGGGGCCCAGCCAAGACTGTCGCGCATGAGGCGCCACGTCTGGGTGCCGGTTCCGGCCGGCATGACGGTCTGCGAGGACATGGCAGGATTTGGTCGCGCCTGAAGCTGCGAGACGGAACATCGAGAGGGCCTATGTTCGACATCAAGTGGATCAGAGACAACGCCGAGACGTTTGATGCTGGTCTGAAGCGCCGCGGGCTCGAGCCGCTGTCTGGCAAGCTCATCGAGCTGGACGACGCACGCCGTCGGCACCAGACGAAGCTGCAGGAGGCGCAACAGCGCCGCAATGCCGCGTCGAAGGAGATCGGCAAGGCGATGGGCGCGAAGGATGCCGCGACCGCCGACAAGCTGAAGGCGGAGGTCGCCGAGCTGAAGGAGTTCATCCAGGGTGGCGAGGAGGAGGAGCGCACGCTCGTCGCGGCGCTCACCGATGCGCTGTCGGTCATTCCCAATCTGCCTCTGGCCGACGTCGTCGACGGCAAGGACGAGCACGACAACAAGCAAGTCCGCCGCTGGGGCGATCCGAAAAAGTTCGACTTCGCGCCCAAGCAGCACTTCGAGCTGGGCGAAGCTCTGGGCCTCATGGACTTCGAGAGCGCGGCGAAGATTTCCGGTGCGCGCTTCGTGTTCCTCAAGGGCGCGCTGTCGCGGCTTGAGCGCGCGATAGCGTCCTTCATGATCGACCAGCACACGGGACCGGCGGGAGATGGGCGCGGTGGCTACACCGAATACAACCCGCCGCTCTTGGTGAAAGATCACACCGCCTACGGCACCGGCAATCTGCCCAAGTTCGCCGAGGACCTGTTTCACACCGACAATGGCTTCTGGCTCATCCCCACCGCCGAAGTGTCGCTGACCAATCTGGTGCGCGAGGAGATCATCGAGGCGGACAGGCTGCCGATGCGCATGACGGCATGGACGCCGTGCTTCCGCTCCGAAGCGGGTGCGGCGGGCCGCGACACGCGCGGCATGATCCGCCAGCACCAGTTCTCCAAGGTCGAGCTCGTTTCGATCACCAAGCCGGAGGGCTCGATTGCCGAGCACGAGCGTATGACGGCGTGCGCTCAGGGCATCCTCGAAAAGCTCGGGCTGCCCTACCGCACGATGATGCTGTGCACGGGCGACATGGGCTTCGCCTCGCAGAAGACCTACGACATCGAGGTCTGGCTGCCGGGGCAGGACGCCTATCGCGAGATCTCGTCGTGCTCGGTGTGCGGCGACTTCCAGGCGCGGCGCATGAATGCGCGCTACCGCGCCGGCGAGAAGGATGTGCGCTTCGTCCATACCTTGAACGGCTCGGGCCTCGCCGTCGGACGCACGCTGATCGCGGTGATGGAGAACTACCAGCAGAAGGACGGTTCGATCGTCATACCCGACGCGCTGAAGCCGTATATGAATGGGATCGAGGTCATCGAGAAGGTGGGCTGAGTGCGCATCCTTGTCACCAATGACGACGGCATCAACGCACCGGGTCTCAAGATCCTGGCCGATGTCGCGCGCACGCTGTCCGATGACGTGTGGATCGTGGCCCCCGATACCAACCAGTCGGGTGCCTCGCATTCTCTGACGCTTCACGAGCCGCTGCGCTGTACTCAGGTCGCCGACCGCACCTTCTCGGTCAGGGGAACGCCCACCGATTGCGTCATCATGGGTGTGCGCCACATCCTACTGAAGTCGCCGCCCGACTTGGTACTGTCGGGCGTCAACCGCGGCTCCAACATCGCCGAGGACGTGACCTACTCGGGCACCATTGCAGGTGCCATAGAGGCATCGCTGCTGGGCATCCGCGCGGTCGCCTTCAGCCAGTCGATCGACTACGACGCGGGCGAGATCCACTGGGACACGGCGCTCGCGCATGGGCCGGGGATTCTGCGCCGTCTCATCGAGACGGACTGGAATCCGGCGGTGCTTCTGAATGTCAATTTCCCGCCGCTGCCCCCCGACGATGTCGGTGGGGTCATGGTGACGGTGCAAGGCAAGCGCGACCAGTCGCTGCTGCACATCGACGAGCGCTTCGATACGTGGAAGCAGCCCTACTACTGGTTCAACTTCGAGCGTCGCCGCTCCAACCCGCTGCACGGCACAGACCTTTGGGCGATCTATAACGGGCTGATCTCGGTCACGCCGCTCACACCGAACCTCACGCACCTGCCGGCGACCGAGACGCTGGCGGGCGTTTTCAGCAACGGCGGCGGGTTGAGCCGCGGCAGCTGATTAACAAACGCGCTGCGTCATGCGTGTCCATGCAACTTGATGAGTGGCGACCGCAAGCCGTTACGGATCGCGGCTTTCGTACTCGTTAAGCGTTTCAACGCAACCGTGCACGCTGCCTCCGGAATGTCCAAAGTCGGCCCCGATGCTCGCACATTCGGCCGCTATCGGTGTCATGTGTGGCAGGCGCCTTGTGCGCGTTTCTCTTCGAGTTCGCAAAGCCGCTCGATGCAGCGCCCGTGTGGAGGCGGCGCGCAGCGGAGACCTTTCGTCCGAGTGTCATCGCTCTCAGGAGGCGGGGAGCAGGCGGGGACGATCAAAGCTTTCGGCCCGACAAATAGTAGAACGCGTCTTTCGAATTGGGCGTCTCCCGTTAAGGGGTGATTAACCGGTTAAGGGTTAATCAAGCGGGAGTGAGGTGCGTAGCATGAAGCGTAATCAGCGTATTGGACATCTCGTTCCCGCGCCCGGGCCCATCAAGGCATCGGCCGCAGTTTCGACTCTGGCCCTCGTGCTTGGTGCTTGCAGCGCCGATGTCGGCCGGTTCGACTTTCCCTACAACGTGACAGGCAGCGCGGGCGCAACCAGTTCCCTGCCGACACCGCCCGAGCCCATGGGCAACGGCGGAGCATCGCTATCGGCGGGCCGCGACTCCCGCTCTGGCGGTGACGCCTATTATCCAGACAGCCCGACCAGTGGCGGCACGCGCAGCGTCGACATGTCGGCTCTGCCGGAGCCATCCTCGCCACGCCCCGCGTACGGCGACGGCGTCCGGTCCGCGGACTACGGGACCTCGCGCACCTACGACCCGCCGCGCGCGAGCTATCAGCAGCCTGCGCCGTCGTACCGCGACACGCGGCCGGTGACGGAAGTTGCCGGTGCGACCGATTCCGTCGAGGTGGTGCGTGGCGACACGCTCTACTCGATCTCCCGCCGGCATGGAGTCACGGTGCGTGATCTCATGGCGGCCAACGGGCTGACGTCGCCGTCCATCAAGCCAGGGCAGCGCTTGCGTCTGCCCGGCGGCGCTGCGTCCGCCACACCCTCGATCGCGGCTCCGCGTGCCGTTACCACGCCATCGCCGGCAAGCCGTGCGCCCTCGTACGCCAGTGCCGCACCCCCCGCTCCCGGTGACGAGAGTTGGACCGGCGCCTATCAGGTGCAGTCGGGCGACAGCCTTTACCGCATCGCCCGCCAGCACCGCGTGCGCGTCGCTGACCTCCAGAGGGTCAACAACATCACCAATCCGCGACAGTTGCGCCCCGGCGTTACGCTGCGCGTTCCCGGCGGCGCAGCGGCGCCTGCCGCAAGCACGGCTGCTCGCAGGTACGAACCCCTGCCGGGCACACCTCCGCCGATCAGTGCGACACGCCCGATCGCGTCCACGACGCAGCCCACAGTCATCAACGGCGGCGCCCCGCGCCAGGTGGCGGCGCTGGAGCGCGGCCGCATGACGGACGCGCGTCCGGTGGCAACGGATACCACGCGCCTGCGCTGGCCGGTGCGCGGCAAGATCCTGTCGGGCTTCGGCCAGCGGTCGGACGGCACGCACAACGACGGCATCAACCTCGCCGTGCCGCAGGGCGCGGAAGTGCATGCCGCCGAGGACGGCGAGGTCGCCTATGCCGGCTCCGAGCTCAAGGGCTATGGCAACCTCGTGCTCGTACGCCACGACAACGGCTGGGTGACGGCCTATGCGCACAATGATGCGCTGCTGGTGAAGCGGGGCGACAAGATCCGCCGCGGCGACGTCATCGCCAAGGCCGGACGTACGGGAACGGTGGACCAGCCGCAGCTTCATTTCGAGCTGCGTCAAGGATCGAAGCCGGTCGATCCGCTGCCCTATCTGGAGCGACTCTGACCAAATAAGTTCGGGGCACGCGCGTTGACGAGTACCGCGAGTGACCGAGGGACCAGGGCCCGGGCAGCAATGCCCGGGCCTTGTGGTGTTTGGGGGTAACGAGCGCAGCCGATACCAAGCAACGGGAAGCTGCGACGATCATCGAGCGCCGGGTTAGCCCCGATGTATCGGCGAGAGGTCCCCTGCCGCCGACGCAGAGGGTGCTTCGCGCGGAAGTCCCTACTGCGAAGCTATTGGGGCAAGATCGACGGTGCCGTCTTATCGTGCGCGGGAGGACGGTTGACGCAGGTAATCCTGCCTTCGCGCGATGAAGCCGCGCCGTCATCCACTCCATCGTCTTGCCAGGGCGTGTCCGCAGCATTGGAGGCGGGCGGTGCCAAGCCGGAATGGCAATGCTCGTGGCTTGGGTGGTGTCTCGTCAGGCCCTGCAAACGGCAAAAGGGCCGATCCTGAGATCGGCCCCTTGCAAATCGGGTGGCTGACAGTGCCCGCTTCAGTTGATCGATGCGGCCCGCGAGCGCGTCACGGAGCGGTAATATCGACGGTCGGAAGAGCGCGAACGGCGCTCGGCCTTGCGCCGTTCGGCACGTGCCTCATAGTCCTCGTCGGCGCTCGCCGACTGCATGTAGTCGCCCGTCTTGAAGCGCTGCCACGTCACCGTCACGCGCGTGCCGGTGGGGACGCGCGGATACAGGTCCAGGACATCCTCGTTGTACATCCGGATGCAGCCCTTGGAGACGGCCTGACCGATGGTCCAGGGCGCGTCCGTGCCGTGGATGCGGTAGGTCGATGATCCCAGATAGAGGGCGCGTACGCCCAGCGGATTCAGCGGATGGCCGCCGGGTACATAGCGCGGCAGCTTGGGGTTCTCCGCAAGCATGTCCGGCGTCGGCGTCCAGGACGGGTTCTCACGCTTCATCGACACCGAGGTCACGCCCTGCCAGCGGCTCTGCTCGCGCGGCACGGCGATGGGGTAGCTCATCGCCTGGCCCTTCTTGTGGATCCAGTAGAGCCGCCGGTCGCCGAACGACACGATGATCTGGCCGGGGTTGTACTGCTGGCTGAAGGCGACGGTCTTACGGCCGCCGCCATGCTGCTCGTCCCCGCCCCACAGGAACGAGAAGAAGTCCTGGGCGGAGGCCTGGGCCGGCAGCACCGCGATGCAGGAAAGCGCCGCGGCAGCGGCGATGAGGCCCTTGGTCAGGGCAAGCGGAACAGACTTCATTACTTTGCGGCTCCGTGATCGTCTCAAGGTTGGACCGGCTGTCGGAGGTAACGCCACAGCCGGCCGTTCGATCCGCGTCATGCTGCGCGGTTAAGGTGAAGAGACCGTATACCGCTTCGTCATTTTGGCGTTAGAGCAGGCGCGACACACTTCCGCCACGATATGCCTCGGCGCCGGGGATTGCTATGGGAAAACCCGGGGATAACCCGTGCGCTGGGCGCATTACTCCGAGGCGCACTTGACGAGATTGCTCTGCAACCATCTGCGCTTTTGCCGTGCTTCCCATGGCGTGAGTGGTGATGAGGCCGTCACTTGGGGCTCGTCGTCCCGGAACTGCCGGGGAGCCTGTTTCCGCTGATGCCCCGCAACTCGGTCGCCTCGACAGTCGGACTGGTTCATGCGGGCGCGCACTTCGATGGCATCAACCGGGCCCGTAGCAGCTTGACGCCGGGTTCCGGCGCGACTAGAACAAAAAGCGAACATGTGGCGGTGGGCCGATGGCGAGCGCAACGTCCAAGGCCTGCGTGCCAAGGCTCGGTGAAGGAGGACGGTCTTGTCTCAGCCTCAGCGCCTCAACCGAGCAGCCGGCGGTGCCGTCCCGCGCGCCGCTTCGGCTCCCCCGCCGTCGGAAGCCCTCTCGGCGGCGGGGGAACTCATTCCGGCCAGCGCAGTGGTGCCGGCCTCCGGCGGCCTCGCCCGCAACATCCGTCTCGCGGCCCTGGAAGTGTTGCTTGCCGCCCGCCCGCCCGGCCATCGTGCCGCGGGCAAGGCGGCGCTCGTTCGCGGCTGCGATCTGGGTGGCACCGTCGCTGTTCCGACCCGGAAGCCAGCGGCTGGAGGTTCGTCTTCGCAGGCTGGCTGGGGAACGGGGGCTGAGGGGCTCGACGATCTGCTGGGCACGGGTGGCCTGGCGATGGGCGGTGTGCACGAGATCAAACCGGTGCTGTCCGCCGGCGGCATCCACGCGGCCGATAGTGCGGCAGCCGTCCTATTCCTTCTCATGTTGGCGCGCCGGCGCCTGTCGCTACAGCCGCTCTCGCCTCAGGCGGCAACCGACGCGGCGGCGCTGGTCTGGTGTGCCCGGCGCAGCGATGCGCGTGAGTTCGGCGCGCTGTATGCCCCGGGGCTCGCCGCTCTCGGTCTCGATCCGAGGCGCGTCGTCCTGGTCGAGCCAGCTGGCCGCGATGAGGTGCTGTGGGCGGTCGAGGAGGCGCTGGTTTCGCAGGCGGCGCATCTGGTCGTCGGCGTCGTCGACGGGATCGCTTCCACACCCGCGCGGCGGCTGAGCCTGGCCGCTGAACGCGCGGGCACGGGTTGCCTTCTGCTTTCAGGGCCGCGTGCGCCCGCCGCTCCGGCTACCGCGACGCGCTGGCGCGTCGGATGCGCCCCGGGTGCGCCGCACCCCTTTGCACCCCGTGCTCCGGGTGCACTCCGTCTTGCCGTCACCCTGGAGCGCTGCCGCAGCCGCCCGCTGGCAGGGGCGGCCCAAACCTTCACCCTCGAATGGTCCGATGAGACGCATCGTTTCCATATGGCTGCCCCTTTGGCCGATCGAACGAATGGGGCGGACACGGCGGATGCGCGCGCCCGCCGCCGCTACGTGGCCTGATGCGCGGCCCCTGGCGCTGGTGGCGGCAGGCGCTCACGGTCTGCGCATCACGGCGGCGAACGCGGCAGCACGTGCTGAGGGCGTACGCCCGGGTCTCGCGCTCGCCGACGCTCGGGCAGCACTGCCTTCGCTCGCGACACGCCCAGCCGAGCCACGGCGCGACGCCGAGGCGCTGCGGTCGCTCGCATATTGGGCCGGTCGCTACGGGCCGGCGCGTAATGTGGAGGGTGCCGACGGCCTGTGGGTCGACACGACCGGCGTCGCCCACCTCTACGGCGGCGAGCAGCACCTTCTGGGCGACCTGCACCGGCGTCTCATGAGACTGGGGCTGACGGCGCGGATCGGCCTCGCCGGCACGCATGGGGCCGCCCATGCGCTCGCTCGCCATGCCGCAAGCGTGCAGCGTCCCGTAATCGGGGTGGCCGACGATGCTCAGCGTCTTGCCGCCGCGCTGGCGCCGCTACCCGTGGCGGCGCTGCGGATCGACGAGGAAGCCGTCGTCCTCGCACGGCGTCTCGGCTTGAAGCGTATCGGTGACCTCTATGGCCTGCCGCGCGAGAGTCTCGCATGCCGGTTTCGCGCTCAGCCGGGCGGCGCCGCGCGCCTCAAGGCGCAACGCGCCGATGCGCTGGCGGAAGCGCTGATCGAACGTCTCGACGCGGCGCTGGGCCGCCGTCCGGAGCCGCGCGAGAGCCTTGTCGAGCCGCCGCTGTTCGCCGCGCGCCGCAGTTTTACCGAGCCGCTGATCTCGGCGGAGGGGATTGCCGCTGCGGTTGCCAGTCTTGCCGGCGATCTTGCCGCCGCTCTGGATGCTGCCGCGCAGGGTGTTCGGCGCGTGCGCCTGATGCTCTACCGTGTCGACGGGACGTCCGCCGCCGTCGCCATAGGCACTGCTGCTCCTGTGCGCGAGGCCGCTCATCTGGTCGGCCTGCTCGCTGGCAAGCTCGAGCATCTCGATGCGGGTTTCGGCATCGACATGGCGGCACTCGAGGCGCTTGCCGTGGAGCCATTGGGCGCGCGGCAGCCCGCGCTCGGTTCCGCGACGGTTGCGATCGTGCGCGGCGATGATGGCGCGGCGGCGCGGGCCTTGGGCGGGGCGTCGGAGGACGACGCGCTGGCCCGCCTCGTCGACCGTCTCGCCAACAGGCTGGGGCGCGATCGCGTCCTGGGGATGGGACTGCGGCCGAGCCATCTGCCGGAACGGGCGGAGTCGCGCGTGCCGCTGATCGGCGGCATGCTCGCCGATGCCGATTGTGCCGGAGCCTCCACCGCCTTCCAACGTGCGCATCTTGCCGCCTCGCGCCCCGCGCTGCTGCTGGAGGCACCCGAGCCGATCTCCGTCATGGCCGAGGTGCCGGACGGGCCGCCGTTGCGTTTCACCTGGCGGCGCGTCGAGCATCGCGTGGTCAGGGCGGAGGGACCGGAGCGTATCGCCGCTGAGTGGTGGCGGTGGCTCGGCGAGCGCCATAGGCGGATTGAAGAAGCCAGCCGGAAGCAGGATGCGAGTGACGCGCTGGGCGAGCGTCAAGCCGTCCGTCTGCCCGGCCGTTCGCGCGACTATTACTGCATCGAGGATCAGTCGGGCGGGCGCTACTGGGTGTTCCGCGACGGGCTCTACGGTCGCGCGGATGAGGGGGGCGCCCCCGTCTGGTTCATGCACGGCCTGTTTGGCTGAGGAGGCGGCCCTATGTCACGCGACACCAGCTCCGGCAAGTCTCGTCCGCCGCGCGTGGCGGCGGCGGATCGCGCCTACGCCGAGCTGCAGGTGACGACGAACTTCTCCTTCCTGCGCGGCGCCTCGCACGCCGACGAGCTCGTTGCCCAGGCCAAGGCGCTGGGACTTTCGGCCATCGCCGTCACCGACCGCAACACGCTCGCCGGCGTGGTGCGCGCGCACAGCGCGGCCAAGGAGGTGGGATTGCGGCTCGTCGTTGGTGCGCGTCTCGATCTTACCGATGCGCCAAGCCTTCTCTGCCTGCCGACGGACCGTGCCGCCTACGGGCGTCTGTCGCGTCTCATTTCGCTCGGGCAGGGTCGGGCTGAGAAGGGCGCATGTCACCTGACGCTGGCCGATGTCGCAGCCCATGCGGAAGGCCAGATCCTGATTGCCATCCCGCCTGAGACATGGGATTGGCGCTCGGTTCTGCGTGACACAAGTGGCCAGAGCCTGCGGTCCGCCGGCGCTGGCGGGGGTTCATCGGCCGCGCGCGAACCTGCCGCGCATGTCAGGGAACATCTTTCGTTCGCTGGCGATCTCGCTCGCGTCCGCGCGTCGTTGCCGGAAGGAACGCCGCTGCATCTGGCGATCACCAGGCTTTATCACGGTGAGGATGCCGCGCGGCTCGGCGCGCTCACCACCGTTGCGCAGCAGCTCGGCCTGACCACGGTCGCCACCAACGATGTGCTCTATCACGCGGCCCACCGCCGCCCGCTGCAGGACGTGCTCACCTGCGTGCGCGAGGGCACGACCATCGGCGAGGCCGGCCTGAGGCTCGAGGCGAACGCCGAGCGGCACCTGAAATCGCCCGCCGAGATGGCGCGCATCCTCGCCGGCTACGAGGAAGCACTCGAGCGCACGCTCGACATCGTTGCGGCGTGCCGCTTCTGTCTCGACGAACTCGTCTACGAGTATCCGGAAGAGCCGACACCGCCGGGCAGAACACCGCAGGAGTATCTGGAGGAGATCACATGGGAGGGCGCGGCCTGGCGCTTTCCCGACGGGCTCACCGACAAGGTTCGTGCCACCATCGACAGGGAGCTCAAGCTGATCGGCGAGCTCGCCTACGCGCCCTACTTCCTCACGGTCTACGACATCGTCACCTTCGCGCGCTCGCAGGGCATTCTCGCGCAGGGGCGCGGCTCGGCCGCCAACTCGGCCGTGTGCTATTGCCTGGGCATCACCGGCGTCAATCCGGTCGAGGTCGATTTGTTGTTCGAGCGCTTCGTCTCCCACGCGCGCAAGGAGCCTCCCGATATCGACGTCGATTTCGAGCACGAGCGGCGCGAGGAGGTGATCCAGTACATCTACCAGCGCTACGGCCGCGAGCGCGCGGGGCTTGCCGCCACTGTCATCTCCTATCGCGCGCGCTCGGCGGTGCGCGACGTCGGCAAGGCAATGGGGCTGTCGGAGGATACAGTTGCCGCGCTTGCCGGCATGGTGTGGGGCACGCGCAGCGGCGGCGTGCTGGGCGATCAGCGCATCCGTGAGGCGGGGCTCGACCCGGCCGATCCGCTGCTCTCGGCCGTCATCGAGCTGACCGAGGAGCTGATCGGCTTTCCGCGCCACTTGTCCCAGCACGTGGGCGGCTTCGTGCTGACGCGCGGCCCACTGGTGGAGGTCGTGCCGGTCGGCAACGCCGCGATGGCGGACCGCACCTTCATCGAATGGGACAAGGACGATCTGGCAGCCCTCGGTCTGCTCAAGGTGGACGTGCTGGCGCTGGGCATGCTCACCTGCATTCACCGCGCCTTCGATCTTCTGGAGGAGCACCACGGCACGGCCGTCAGCCTGGCCTCGGTGCCGCGCGAGGACGCCGCCGTCTACGACATGCTGTGCAAGGCCGACAGCCTCGGCGTGTTCCAGGTGGAAAGCCGCGCGCAGATGAACATGCTGCCGCGATTGAAGCCGCGCTGCTTCTACGACCTCGTGATCGAGGTGGCGATCGTGCGTCCCGGCCCGATCCAGGGCGACATGGTGCATCCCTACCTGAGGCGTCGCGACGGCCTGGAGCCGGAGATCTACCCCGCGCCGTCGCCTGCGCACGGACCTGCCGACGAGCTTCGCCAGATACTCGGCAAGACCAGGGGTGTGCCGCTGTTTCAGGAGCAGGCGATGCGCATCGCCATGGACGCGGCGAAGTTCTCCGACGCCGAGGTCAACGAGCTTCGCAAGGCGATGGCGACCTTCCGCCGCCGCGGCACCATCGGCCAGCTCGAGGAGAAGATGGTGTCGCGCATGGTCGCGCGCGGCTATGCGCAGGATTTCGCGGAGCGCTGCTTCGCGCAGATCAGGGGCTTTGGCGAGTATGGCTTTCCGGAGAGCCACGCGGCGAGCTTTGCGCATCTGGTCTACGTGTCGTCGTGGCTGAAGTGCCATTACCCGGCGGCGTTCGCGTGCGCGCTGCTCAACTCGCAGCCGATGGGCTTCTATGCGCCGGCGCAGATCGTGCGCGACGCGCGCGAGCATGGCGTGGAAGCGCGGGCCGTCGACGTCAACCACTCCGACTGGGATTGCACCCTTGAGCGGGGTGACACGATTGGCGTGCGCGTGCCTGCCGTTCCGCAGCCTGCGCTGCGGCTGGGGCTGCGGCAGATCGACGGATTGAGGCAGGAGGATGCGGAGCGGCTTGCGGCGGCGCGGCGTTCAGACGGGCGGTTCGGCGACGTGCACGACCTGAAGCGCCGCGCGCGTCTCTCCCATGCCGCGCTCGAGCGGCTGGCGGCAGCCGATGCGTTCCGCTCGCTGGGGCTCGACCGGCGTCAGGCGCTGTGGGAGGTGAAGGCGTTGCCACCTGCCGAGGAGCTGCCATTGTTCGCATGGAGCGAGGCGCGTGACACGGGCGAGGAGCCCGACGTGATGCTGCCGGTCATGCCGCTGTCGGAGCATGTCGTCAACGATTACCAGACGCTCAGACTGTCGCTCAAGGCGCACCCCATGAGCTTCCTGCGCCAGGACCTCGATGCGGCGCGCATCGTGCCGTGCGCGGGCCTGCGCGGCCTGCGCGACGGTGCCTTCGTGCGCGTTGCCGGCGTCGTGCTGGTGCGGCAGCGGCCGGGCTCGGCCAAGGGCGTCGTGTTCATGACCATCGAGGACGAGACGGGCATCGCCAACACGGTCGTCTGGTCCAACACGCTCGAAAAGTTCCGCAAGGTGGTGATGGCGGCGCGGCTCATCGTCGTGACGGGCCGCATTCAGCGCCATCAGGACATCATCCACGTGGTGTCGCAACGCCTGGAGGATCGCTCGGACTGGCTTTTGCGGCTTTCGGAGGACGCCGCACACATGCCGGCGCCCATTGCCAACGCCGACGAGGTGCTGCGCCCCGATCCGGGCAGCGCACGCGGTCCCGCGCATCCGCGCTGGGCCGGCCACCCGCGCAACGAGCGCATTGTACCCAAGTCGCGGGACTTCCATTGAGCGTGCCGAGCCCCGACAATGGCGGCATGATCATAGACAACTCGAACGGCTGCGATCCTGTCACCGCGCGGCACGCCGCAGCGGCACATAAGGGCGAAGTCTCCGTCGTGCGATCGGTAAAGAGCATCGTGCTTCGCGCGTCGCGTCGCACCGTGGCGGCGATCGCCGCCACGCTCTGTATCGCCACGCTGATCGTGCTGACGAGTGCGGACGCACTGTGGGCGCAACGCGCGCGCGCCGAGCCGGAGGAGGCGACGGGATGGTCGAACCGGCCTCTTGTCGCCGCACGGCGGCACATGGTGGTCGCCGCCCATCCGGTCGCAGCCCACGAGGGACGCGAGATCCTGCGACGCGGCGGCAACGCCATCGACGCGGCGATCGCAACCGTGCTCGTACTCAATCTTGTCGAGCCGCAGTCCTCGGGCCTCGGCGGCGGCGCCTTTCTGCTGTTCCACGACGTGGCCTCGGGCAAGCTCATGACATATGACGGTCGTGAGACAGCGCCCTCTGCCGCGCATCCGGATCGTTTCATGCGAGAAGGCAGGCCGATGCCGTTTCGCGAGGCGGTGCACTCCGGCCTGTCGGTGGGCGTGCCGGGACTGGCCCGGCTTCTGGGTGAGGTGCACCGCCAGCACGGTCGTCTGCCGTGGGCCGACGTGGTAGCGCCCGCCATCCGCATCGCACGCGAGGGTTTCGCGGTGTCGCCGCGTCTCCATGCGCTGCTGTCCTACATGGGGCCGCAGCGCTTCGACGCGCGGGCCCGCGCCTACTTCTTCGATGGCGCTGGAGCCCCGCGCCCGGTTGGTGCGCGGCTTGTCAATCCGGAGTTGGCGACGACGCTGGAATTACTGGCGTCCGCCGGTGCGGATGCCTTTTACGGGGGCACGATCGCACGCGACATCGTGGCCGCGGTAGCCGGAGCACCGAATGCCGCGGGCGACATGACGGTCGGCGACATCGCGGCTTATCGTGCAGTCGCGCGCGAGCCGGTGTGCGTGCCCTATCGTCTGCGGCGCGTCTGCGGCATGGGTCCGCCGTCCTCGGGCGCGCTGACGGTTGCCCAGATACTGAAACTGATCGCGCCATTCGGCCAGGTTCAGGGCCCGGCAGCAGGCATGACACCGTCGGCGCTGCATTTGATCGCGGAAGCCGAGAAGCTTGCCTATGCCGATCGCGATCGCTATGTCGCCGATCCGGCGTTCGTGACGATTCCGCAGGGCTTCCTCTACGACTCTTATGTCGCGCAGCGACGGCGCCTGATCGACCCGCGCAAGGCGATGGCGCGCCCCACCGCCGGTGTGCCGCCCGGCGCTTCCTCCGATGTCGGCGCGGACGGGACGCGCGAGCGCGGCGGCACGACCCATCTTTCGGTCATAGATGCGGAGGGCAACGCGGTTGCCATGACCGCAACCATCGAGGGCGCGTTCGGCTCGGGTATTTGGGCGGCGGGCTTCCTGCTCAACAACGAGCTGACGGACTTTTCTTTCCGCCCCACCGATGACGCCGGGCACGCGGTCGCCAACCGGGTCGAGGGCGGCAAACGCCCGCGCAGCTCGATGGCGCCGACGATCGTCTACGATGCGCGAGGCGAGGTCGAAGCCGTGCTCGGTTCGCCGGGCGGCAACCGCATCATCCTCTACGTCGTGAAAGCGCTCGTCGGCCTCATCGACTGGGGTGGGGACGCGAGCGCTGTAGCCGCGCTGCCCAACCTGGGAGACCGCGGCTTCGGACTTGAAGTAGAGACGGACAGATTGCCGGCGGAGACGTTGACCGGCCTGGTCGCGCTCGGCCATAAGCTGCGCGCATCGGCCATGACGTCCGGCCTGCATATCCTCGTGCGGCGCAATGGAATGATCGAGGGCGGCGCCGACCCGCGCCGCGAAGGCGTGGCATTGGGCGATTGACGGAGATGACCAGGCGTGACCGCGCAACTCGAACCCACCAGACAAGGCGCAAGCATCACGGTGGTCGGCGCTGGCATCGTCGGGCTGTGGCAGGCGCTGACGCTGGCGCGTAACGGTCATTCTGTGCGCCTGTACGAGGTTGCCGCCGTGCCATTTGCGCGCAGCGCCAGCCTTTATGCCGGAGCCATGCTGGCACCGGATTGCGAGGCGGAGGCCGCGCCCCAGGTCGTTCGCGAATTTGGTCACGAGGGATTGCGACTGTGGCGCGAGACCTATCCCGATCTCGTCGACGCGGGCACTCTGGTCGTTGCCGGCGCGCGCGACCGCTCCGAACTCAACCGCTTTGCAAAGATGACGAGCGGACATCGCACGCTTGATGCTGCGGGAATCGATGATCTCGAGCCGGAGCTGGCGGAGCGCTTCTCATCAGGCCTCTATTTCGCTCATGAGGCGCACATGGAGACGCCGCATGCGATGGCATTCCTGCTCGATGCGGCGCGCGAATCAGGGGTCGAAGTGCTTCTCGGTGAGCTTGGCGATATTCGTGACATGGCCGGCGTCGTGGTTGATTGCCGCGGCATGGCAGCGAGCGAGGATCTCGAAGCGTTGCGCGGCGTGCGCGGCGAACGTGTGATTGTGCATGCGCCCGACGTGACGTTGAGCCGGCCCGTGCGCCTGCTGCATCCGCGCCATCCGCTCTACGTGGTGCCCTGGCCGGGTAATCGCTTCATGATCGGTGCGACCGTCATCGAAAGCGAGGACGACGGCCCGGCGACCGTGCGCTCCGCGCTCGAGCTGTTGGGCAATGCCTATGCGCTACATCCGGGCTTTGCCGAGGCGTCGATCCTGGACATCGGTGCGGGACTGCGGCCGGCGTTTCCCGACAATGTACCGCGCATCTATCTGAAGGATCACGGCCGCGTCATTCGCGTGAATGGAGCCTACCGCCACGGCTTCCTGCTGGCACCGGTTCTGGCGAAGGTGGTAGGCGCCGTGCTCGACGATCCGTCCTATCGTCATCCGCTACTGCTGTAGAGGGACCAGCCCGTCGAAATGGAGACGCGCGCGCTGGGGAGAGCGCGGGCGATTTGGCAATCTGTGGAGACGTGCTCAGGCGGCGGCAGTGACGCTCGCCGTGGCAGGCGTGTCGATGCCAAGCTTCTCGCGCACGAGCTTCGTCGCCGACACGTAGTCCGGCTTGCCGGAGCCCAGCAGCGGCACCGGTGCGATCATGATCTCTGCGGGCACCGACAACTCGTTGACACCCTTGACCTTGGCATGCGCCTGAAGATCGGCGCGCGTCGCCTTGTCGTTGGCGGTGATGAGCACGAGGCGCTCACCCTTCCGCTGGTCGGGTACGGAAACGACGACTGAGATCGCCGCTGGCCAGACCTCGGCGGCCATCGCCTCCACCGCCGAGAGTGACACCATCTCGCCGCCGATCTTGGCGAAGCGCTTGGCGCGGCCCTTGATGCGGATGAAGCCCTGAGCATCGATTGTCACGATGTCGCCGGTGTCGTGCCAGCCCTCTTGCGGTGGTTCCAGCACGCCGGGGTTCTCGGCGCGCAGGTAGCCCAGCATCACGTTGGGCCCGCGCACGTAGAGGCGGCCGCCTTCATCGATGCCCGGCACCGGCTCAAGCCGTGCTTCCATCAGCGGCGAGAGGCGGCCAACGGTGCCCGACCTGTTGGCGAGCGGCGTATTGATGGCGAGCACGGGCGCAGTCTCGGTCACACCGTAACCCTCCAGGATGCGCACGCCGAACTTCTCCATATAGACCTGCCGTGTGCGCTCCTTGACGGCTTCCGCGCCGGCAAGCACGAGGCGCACGCGCGCGAAGTCATAGGGGTGCGCGGCGCGTGCGTAGCCATTGAGGAACGTGTCGGTGCCGAACAGGATCGTCGCGTTCGATCCGTAGACCAGCTCCGGCACGATCCGGTAGTGCAGCGGCGAGGGGTAGAGGTAGACGGGCACGCCGGCCACGAGAGGCATGACGAGCCCCGCCGTCAGCCCGAACGAGTGGAACACCGGCAGCACGTTGAACACCTTGTCCGAGCCGTTGACGGAAACGCGCGTCAGCGACTGCATGGCGTTGGCGAGGATGTTGCGGTGGGAGAGCACGACGCCCTTGGGCGTGCCCTCGCTTCCCGAGGTGAACAGGATGGCGGCGCGGTCGTCCGGCCTGCGGGCGACCTGCGGCTTGCCGCCCATCATCATGCCGCGCAGCTTGTCGCCAAGGCCGATCTCGGCCTTCACATCCTCCAGATAGACGATGCGTGCGGCCTCTTCGAGCTTGAACACGACATCGGCGAGGCGAGCCTTCTCGACGAACGCGCGCGAGGTGAGGATGAGCTTCACCTCCGCTGCGCGGCAGGCAGCCGCCATCGACAGCGCACCGGCGGTGAAGTTGAGCATGGCCGGCACGCGGCCTGTGGTCTGCAGGGCGAAGAACGTCACCGCCACGCCCGCGGAGTTCGGCAGCAGCACGCCGACGGCTTCACCGGGTGTGGTGAGCGGCGCGAGCTTCATGCCCAGCACCTGCGCAGCCGTGATGAGGCGCTTGTAGGACAGCTTGGTGCCCAACGGATCCTCGATGGCGGGCTTGCCGGTGTCGCGCTCCTCGCGCGCCTTCACGAGCGCCTCGAAGATCGTCTGGTCGATCGGCGCCGTGCGGACCGCGGCGTCCACCATCACGTCCTGCAAGCGTGCACCGGCAGCCTGGCGGCGGGCGCGGCCCTTCAGCGCCGGATCGAGGTCGAGCTTGACCGGCGGCAGGATGGTGACGCGCGTCTTGGGGAACCAGACCTTCTTGGTCTGCAGTTTGTTGAGGTAGCCGAAGCGCGAGCGCTCCAGGCCGTCGATACGCACTGGAATGATCGGGGCATCGGCCTTGTCGGCAATCATGGCCGTGCCGTCGTAGACCTTCATGAGGCCGCCGGTGACGGTCAACCGTCCCTCGGGGAAGATGACGAGCGTCTCGCCATTCTTGACGTGGTTGATGAGGCCGCGCATGCCTAGTGGCCGTGTCGGGTCGATCGGCCAGGCCTTGGCGAGCTTCAGGAACGGCTTCACCCACTTCGCCTGGGCCATGAGGGTGTCGATCGCAAAGCCCGCGTGCTCGGGCAGGATTGAGTACATGAGCGGTGCATCGAGCAGGCTCACGTGGTTGGGTGCGATGACGGCGCGCTCGCCCGGCTTTGGCAGGTTTTCGCGGCCGACGACCTCGACGCCCAGGAACAGCTTGAACAGGAAAGCGCCCAGATCCTGCACGCCTTCGCGACCCCAGGCCCGCATGACGAGCCCCATCACGATAAGCGAAGCAAGCCCGAGTGCCGCGAATAGGACGGCGAGGCCGGCGCCGGCAGCCTGGAGAGCGGCGAGCACGATGGCGGCCGTCGTCATGAAGGCGGCATTGAGCACGTTGACGGCGGCAATCGTGCGGGCGCGGCGGTCGGCCGGCGCCCATGCCTGAACGGCTGCAAACGACGGCACGATGAACAATCCACCGGCGACGGCGAGGCCGACGAGCCCGACCGCGATGTGGAAGCCATTCGCGGAAGCGAGCACCTCCCAGGCGTCGAGGGGTACGGCGGACGGCGCAAGCCCGGTGACGGTCCATGCGAGGTAGAGCGATGCAACACCCATCAGCAGCGCGCCGAGGGGGACGAGCGCGAGGTTGGGCCGCCGCTCGCTCGCCATGGCGGCGAGCGCCGATCCAATGGCGATGCCGATAGTGAACAGCACCAGACCCGCTGTGATCACGCTTTCGGTGCCGCCCAACGCGTCCTTCATCAGCGGTGGCAGCAGCGACAAAGCGACGGCGCCCACGAGCCAGAACCAGCTCGTGATGAGACCGCCGATCCACAGCCGGCGATCGGCCTTCAGGTCCTTGAGCAGGCGGACGGTGGACGTCCAGGGGTTGCGCGTGATCGTCAGGTGAGGCGCGGCTTCGCCCGTCGCCGGGATGAGACGTGACGTCAGCCAGCACAGAATGGCAAGTGTCATCACGACCGCAGCGATCGGCCAGTCGGCGACGCCGCCACTCATGGCGACACCGCCAGCGATGGTGCCAGAGAGGATTGCGAGGAACGTCGCGCCTTCCACGAGCGCGTTGCCGGCGGGCAGCTCGCGCGTTTCAAGGTGCACGGGCAGGATGCCGTACTTGATGGGTCCAAACAGTGCGCCGATCGTACCGTAGAGAACGATCGCCAGGAACAGCAGCGGCACGGAGTGCAGCAGGAAGCCCAGAGCCGCGACACCCGCGACCGGGATCTCGGCCAGCTTCAGGCGCCGTGCCATGAGCGCCTTGTCATAGCGGTCGGCGAGTTCGCCGCCGAGCGCGGAGAGAATGAAGAAGGGCGCGATGAGCGCTCCGCCCGCCAGCGTCACCAGCGTGGCCCCCGCCGAGCCGCCGATCTTGAACAGGATCAGGATGACGAGCGCGTTCTTAACGAAGTTGTCGTTCAGCGCCGACAGGAACTGCGTCCAGAAGATGGGCGCGAAGCGGCGCGAAGCCATCAGGGAGGCGGACATGGGGTGCCTTTCGGTGGCGGGCCAGGCAGGCGGGTCGCGCCTTGGATGTGCGTTGGCGCGCTGGCCGGAGTGATACGGGAAACTTGGTTAAAAGAACGACATGCGGCGTCGGGCTAAGCGGTTGCTTGTGCCCGCGTCGAGGCACGCGCGCGGGCCGGCATGGCCCAGGCGGGGCGATGGTAGCCCGCCAGCAGCATCTCGGCATCGGCAACTAAGCGGCTGGCGCGGGCGACGGGCCCCAAGCGTCGACGGCGGCCCGGACGAGGCGGCGGACTGCGCGGTGGGGGCGGTAGGTCTGAGCGGCAAACATGGCGGGTCTCCATAATGAACGATGTTCAACAATATCTATATAGCGCATGAGTGAACGACGTTCAATAGGCCTGCGATGAAGGTTGTCGCCTCCGCGGACGGCAAGGTTAGCGTGGGGTGAACCTTCCCGGGGACCGGCGGTGATCTGAGGACCGCGCCGGAACTCTCAATGCCCGGATTGGGCAGCAGCTCCCGTCAGATCGGGCCGGTGTTCTCCCGGGCCATGCCGCCTTCAAGCGGTCAGCCGCCCTGCCGGGCCGAGAGGATTTCAATCCTGTCGCCGTCGCGGACCGGGCTCGCGGGCCTGGCGCGTTCGGGTACGAACTCGCCGTTGATCGCGGTCGCTACCTTCACGCCTGCAAAGCCCAGCTCGGACAGAAGTTCAGCGAGCGACCCGCCGCGCACGTCGCGCAGCTCGCCGTTCACGTGAAGGCGCGTCAGGTTCGCGGGATCGCGAGAGGGTGTGGTCATATCGGTCAGCGGCAGCTTCCATTCATCACAGACGCAAAGGACATTACTGAAGGCGCGCCCGCTCGGCAGCAACCCTTGGATCGACTTTCGCGATTGATTACCTCCGGCCAGGATCGAGCCGGCACTCTGTTCGCCGTCCGTGCGTACTGTAAACCACGCTCGGCCTGCTCTACATTCCCGGCATGAATGCGATCGATCATAAGCGGCCCGAGCTGCGCCCGCTCTCCTTCTATGGCGTCGAGGTGGCCTCGCGGCTGTTGCTCGGCACAGCGCTCTATCCCTCGCCGCAGGTGATGAGCGAGGCCGTGCGCGCCTCCCGGGCGGGCATTGTCACCGTCTCGCTCCGGCGCGAAGCGGCACGCGGCAAGACCGGAGAACGGTTCCTGGAGTTGATCCGTGGCCTGGGCGTCAACATGCTGCCCAATACGGCGGGCTGCCGCTCCGCCAAGGAAGCGATTACGACCGCTGAGATGGCGCGCGAGCTGCTCGATACCGACTGGATCAAGCTCGAGGTCATTGCCAATGACGATACGCTGCAGCCGGACCTGTTCGGGCTGGTCGAGGCGGCCGCCGAACTCGTGAAGCGCGGCTTCAAGGTGTTCCCCTACACGACTGAGGATCTAGGCGCCGCCGAGCGGCTGGTGGGGGCGGGCTGCGAGGTGCTCATGCCGTGGGGTGCGCCCATCGGTACGGGGCTCGGCCTCAACAACCGGTATGCGCTGAAGACGATGCGGAACTACTTCCCGGGTCTGCCATTGGTGGTCGATGCCGGTATCGGCGCGCCCTCGCACGCGGCCGAGGCAATGGAGATGGGGTTCGACGCGGTGCTGCTGAACACGGCCGTCGCCAAGGCTGGCGATCCCGTGCGCATGGCGGCAGCCTTTGCGAAGGCGATCGAGGCTGGCCGTGCCGCCTACGAGTCGGGCCTGATGGAGCCGCGCGAGATGGCCGAGCCTTCGACGCCTGTCGCCGGCACGCCGTTCTTCGATCTGGACGCGCCGGTGCGCCGCACACGGTCGGTGCCGTGACGGGCGGCGTGCTCGACGTGTTCTATCCGATCCTGCCGTCCGCCGGGTGGGTGGAACGGCTGGTGCCTCTCGGCATCCGCACGGTGCAGCTTCGCTTCAAGGAGGGCGACGCCGCGGCCATGCGCCGTGAGATCGCCGTTGCGCAGGCCGTCTGCCGGGCGCACGGCAGTCAGCTCATCGTCAACGACGATTGGGCTGCCGCCATCGACCTGAACTGCGACTGGGTGCACCTGGGTCAGGAGGATCTGGCGTCGGCCGACCTTCCAGCCATCAGGCGGTCCGGGCTGCGGTTGGGCATCTCGACGCACTCGGAGGAAGAGCTGGAGATTGCGCTCGCGGCCGGACCGGACTACGTGGCGCTCGGCCCCGTGTACGAGACGCGCCTCAAGGTGATGAAATGGGCGCCGCAGGGGCTCGACCGCGTAGCTCGATGGAAAAAGCGCATCGGATCCCTGCCACTGGTCGCCATCGGTGGTCTGACGCCCGAGCGTGCGCCTGCCGTTCTCGCCGCGGGTGCGGACAGCCTCGCCGTGATCACCGATTTCATGACGGCGCCCGACCCAGCAGCGCGCCTGGGCGTCTGGCTGTCCTGGGCTGGAGAGGCCCGGCGGCCGGGGTACAGGTGATCCGGAATCGGTAACCCAAACCGCATAGGACGCGTCTGGGTACATGGATTGTGACAGCCGGCAGGGCTAGTCTCCCTCGCCAATCTCCCTTATCCCCGCAGTGGTTGCGGACCGCAGATGTCATATCGACTGAAGTTCGACGAGCCGATGGACGAGGCTTGGCGGCGCATTGCCGGCGAGCAGCTCGAAACGGCGCTGCGGCTGTTGACGACCGCCTCGGACCGGTCCGGGGCCATCCACGAGACACGCAAATCGATGAAGCGCGTTCGCGCGCTGCTCAAGCTCGTGCGCTCGGGGCTCAGTCCCAAGGACTACAAGCGCGAGAACAAGCGCTTTGCGGGTATCGCGCGGCTGCTCGCGGGCGCCCGCGACGCGGAAGTGATCGCGGCGACTGCGCATGACCTCTCCCAAGAGGCCGGACCCGAGGCGCGTTCGGCGGCGCGCGCGCTCCAGAGCGCGGCCGGCAGGGCATCGCAGGAGGCAGCGGGCACGGCCAGGGTAGAGCCGCACGTAAAGGATGCCGTGCGGGCCATCAAGCGCGCCATGAGGGAGATCGGCGGCCTCAAGGTGGCGCCGGCGTTCGGTGCGGTCAGGCGAGGCCTGGCCAAGAGCTACCGTGCCGGGCGTCGCGGCATGCAGCGCGCAATGGCGGACGATCACGATGAGGACTTTCACGAGTGGCGCAAGGCTGTACAGGCGCACTGGCGGCACATGGCGCTGATGAGCCGCGCCTGGCCTGACCTGTTCGAGGCGCGAATGACACTCGCCAAGGAGATGTCGGACCTGCTTGGTGAGGACCACGACCTGTATATGCTGATCGAGAAGGCGGCACCTGCGGTGGGGGCCGCGAAGGGTGCAGCCGCCAAGGGACATCAGCAGCTCGTCCGCGCGGCGCGGACGCGGCAGCGCGAGATCCGCGAGGCGTTGGCGATCAAAGGCGCGGCGCTGTTCGCGGAGGATACCGACGAGTTCGTAGACCGCATGGAGGTCTATTGGGCCGCGGCGCGAGCCTCGCGGAAGCTTGCGCGCAAGACTGCCGGGAGGCGCAAGCGGTCGCCGGGCGCGGCGACGCAGGCCGCGGCCCCTCAGCGGCTATTGCTCAATGGGAGCGGAGCTAAAAGCGAAGGCTCGGAAGCCGCGGGCCACGGTGGCGGCGCGACAAAGTCCGCACGCAGCAGTGCCGCGAAGCGTCCGGGGACCGCAAAATCGGTCAAACGGCCCGCACGCGCGCCTGCCACGGGCCGGGGCCGCCGCAGCACTTGAGACGGCGGCCGTCTACCGGTAATCCCGCCCAGTAGCTGCCGCCAGCACCGCGCGCTGCGCTCCCAACGTGCGTGGGTCGAATGCCGCCGGGCGATCCGCTATGGTGCGCAGGCGCGCCGCGCCTCGGTCGGCCTGACGAAGGACACGGAATGAACGACATGACGACGCCAGGGCGGGGTGTCGAGCGACGGGCCCATTGGCCCGCCGACCACCCTGCCGTGGCCATCGGGCGCATCGGCGTCCTGCTGCTCAACCTGGGCACGCCGGATGCAACCAGCTACTGGCCGATGCGGCGATATCTCAAACAGTTCCTCTCGGATGAGCGGGTCATCGAGGAGCCCAGGTGGAAATGGTGGCCGATCCTCAACCTGATCATTCTGACGACGCGCCCCTCGCGCAAGGGGCGTGACTACGAGACCATCTGGAACAAGGAACGCAACGAGGGGCCGCTCAAGACCATCACGCGCTCCCAGGCCGAGCAGTTGACGATGCGCCTGAATGCCGATCCACGGATCGTCGTGGACTGGGCGATGCGCTACGCCAATCCTTCGACCGAGAGCCGCATACGCTGGCTGCGGGAGCAGGGATGCGACCGCATCCTCCTGGTGCCGCTCTATCCCCAGTATGCGGCGGCAACGACGGCGACGGCTTGCGACGAGGCGTTTCGCGCGCTCATGAAGATGCGCTGGCAACCTTACGTGCGCGTGGCGCCTGCCTATTTCGACGAACCCGCCTATATCGAGGCGATCGCCCGCTCGATCGAAAAGAACCTTTTGCAATTGGACTTCGAGCCCGAGCGCATTATCGCGACCTTTCACGGCATGCCGGAAAAGTATCTGCATCAGGGCGATCCCTACCATTGCCAATGCCAGAAGACGTCGCGGTTGGTGCGCGAATGGCTCGGCATTGCGCCGGAGCGTTGGCTCACGACATTCCAATCCCGTTTCGGAAACGATGTCTGGCTGCAGCCGTACACCGACTTCACGGTCGAGCGGCTGGCCAAGGAGGGCGTCAAGCGTCTTGCCCTGGTGGCGCCCGGCTTTTCGGCCGATTGCCTGGAAACACTGGAAGAACTCGACGGCGAAAATCGCGAAATATTCATGCACAACGGAGGTGAGAAGTTCGCCTATCTTCCGGCGCTGAACGATTCTTCGGAAGGCATCGACGTCATAGAAGCCGTGGTTCGGCGTGAACTTTCCGGCTGGATCTGACGCAATCGGCTGGGTAGGCCGAAGTCAGGACCGGCTGGAAATCGAGCGTTGACGGAGCGATTGGAAATTAGCGTCGCGGGCCGAAAGATGGACGGGTGCGGCGGAGAATGCAGGAAATTGGTCTGCGTTGCGGGTTTGGCGCAATGCGGCGGCGTTTTCTGTTTTCGTTTTTCTTTTTGTTTCGCCAATTGGCACGGTTGGAAATGAATTATTTACCCTCTTTTTCCACCTTCGTCCTGTTCGCTTCGCGGTCGCCGGGATATACAGGGCGACCGGTCCTCACTCGGAGAAATAGCCATGAACGCTCTCGGCGGTTTCGAGCTCCTGGGACTTCTACTGATCCTGGTGGCCATCGCGGCACTCTGGTCGACCGTCAAGGTCGTGCCCCAGGGCTACAACTACACGGTCGAGAACTTCGGCCGTTACACCCGTACGCTGCAGCCGGGTCTGCATATCCTGGTCCCCGTCATGGAACGGGTCGGGTACCGCATGAACATGAAGGAGCAGGTGATCGATATCCCCAGCCAGGATGTCATCACGCGTGATAACGCCATGGTGCGTGTCGACGGTGTCACGTTCTATCAGGTGCTCAACGCGGCGCGGGCGGCCTACGAGGTCGACATGCTGGAGCACTCGATCGTCAACCTGACGATGACCAACGTGCGCACCGTCATGGGCTCGATGGACCTCGACGAACTGCTCTCCAACCGCGACCACATCAACGCCAAGCTGCTCGAGGTGGTCGATGCCGCCACCGAGGCCTGGGGCGTCAAGGTGACCCGCATCGAGATCAAGGACATCGCGCCTCCGCGCGATCTCGTCGACGCGATGGCCCGCCAGATGAAGGCCGAGCGCGAGAAGCGTGCCCAGATCCTTGAGTCGGAAGGCGAGCGGCAGGCCGCGATCCTGGAAGCGGAAGGCAAGAAGCAGGCGGCCGTGCTGGAAGCCGAAGGCCGCAAGGAGGCAGCGTTCCGCGACGCCGAGGCGCGCGAGCGTGCCGCCCAGGCGGAGGCCGAAGCCACCCGCCTGGTCTCCGATGCCATCAGTCAGGGCAACGTGCAGGCGATCAACTACTTCGTCGCCAACAACTACGTTCGCGCGCTGGAGACGCTGGCCAAGGCACCGAACCAGAAGGTGATCATGATGCCGCTCGAGGCGTCCTCGGTCATCGGCTCGATCGCTGGTCTCGCGCAGCTCACGGGCGAGGCGATGTCCGGCAACAGTGCACCGAAGTCGAACTCGGGCGTGCCCCGCTCCTGAGGCGGCAGGTGCTCCACCAAGACAACAGAAGGCGCCGGCGGTCGTTCCGCCGGCGCCTTCTGTCGGCCCCACAACGCGGATAAGATCAGTGCGTCGTCGCGACCGGCCCGCAGGGCCCGCAGGGTCTGCAGACGTGCGGCGGCATCGGAGAGAACGAAATGGGCGGATTGTCGGAATACCTCTGGAACCTGGGTCCGTGGAACTGGTTCATTCTCGCCGTCGTGCTGTTCATCCTCGAGACGGTCGTGCCGGGCGTCCACTTCCTGTGGTTCGGTCTAGCCGCCGTGTTCGTCGGCATCCTGGCGGTTGCGACGGGCTTTGCCTGGCAGTGGCAGCTCATCGCATTCGCGCTGATGGCCGTGCTGACGGTGTTCCTGGTTCGGCGCTATGCGCATCCGGCGAACGCCCGCAGCGACGAGCCTGATCTCAACATTCGTGGTTCGCAGTACATCGGACGCACCGTCATCGTTTCGCACGCCATCGAGCAGGGGCGCGGGCGTGTGCGGGTCGGCGACACAATCTGGAACGCGGAAGGCGAGGACGCTGCGGTGGGCACCCGCGTCCGGGTCGTGGGTGTCGATGGTACGGCGTTGGTGGTCGAACGTGCGGACAACGCGGACTAGACAGGGCGAGCCGGCGACGGACGATCGGCATCGGGATGCACCACGCCCGCCGCCGCAGGATCTGCTGTGGTGGATTGCGACGATCAGCCTGATCCTGCCCTGGGTTGCCGCGGGCGTCGGTCTGGTCGGACTTGCGCGCCTCTCTCAGGGCGACAACTCAGGTGCGTGGCTGTTGGTGCTCGCTGTCTTACTGTTCGCACTCGACGTGGCGAGCGACTTCTGGCTGCACCGGGCGGCCACCCGGTTCAACGAAGAGCCAGGGCTCAACGAGCGCGCAAGCCGCGATCTCGGCCGGCGCGTCCTGGTGGAGGAAGCGATCGTCGGCGGCCGCGGCCGGGTGCGGCTGGGTGATACGCTGTGGATGGCCCAAGGGCCCGATCTGCCGGTCGGCACGTGCGTTCGTATCGTCGGCCGGCGCAACTCGGTGTTGATGGTCGAGCCGGCGCCGCCGCGCGGCAAGTCCTGACAGCAAGCTCCTGACCGTGGTCCTGACCGGCAGCGTATCGTGCAATCAGACCACGCCGGCGCGCAGCAGATCGTGGACGTGCACGATGCCGACAGGCCGGCCGTCGTCCACCACGAACAGCGCGGTAATGCGCGCCGAGTTCATCAACTCGAGTGCAGCGGAGGCGAGCGCGTCCGGCGAGGTGGTCTTCGGGCTGCGCGTCATGATGTCGGCGGTCCGCGCCTCGATGAGGTTGGTGCCCATGTGCCGCCGCAAGTCGCCGTCGGTAATGATCCCGGCGAGCCGCCCGTCCTCTCCTACGATGCCAAGACAGCCGAACGCCTTCTGCGTCATGGCGAGGAGGGCTGCGTCCATGCGCGTATCGAGCGTGGCGATGGGCAGCTCCGCGCCCTTGTGCATGAGGTCGGCAACATGCTTGAGGCTTGCACCCAGCGAGCCTCCGGGATGGAACACGCGGAAGTCGCGGGCCGTGAAGCCACGGGCCTCCAGCAGTGCAATCGCGAGGCAGTCGCCGATGGCGAGCTGCATCGTCGTCGAGGTGGTGGGCGCGAGCCCGTGCGGGCATGCCTCTCGCGCCCGCGGCAGCTCGAGGACGACATCGGCGTTGCGACCCAGTGCCGACTCAGGCCGCGAAGTGAGTGCGATGAGCGGCACCGCGAAGCGGCGCGAATAGGCGAGGATGCTCGACAGTTCGACCGTCTCGCCCGACCACGACAGCACCACCAGCACGTCGTCGGGTGTGATCATGCCCAGGTCGCCATGGGAAGCTTCCGTGGGGTGCACGAAGAACGCCGGCCGGCCGGTGGAAGCGAATGTTGCCGCGATCTTCTGCCCGATGTGGCCGCTCTTGCCGACGCCGGTGACGATGACGCGGCCGCGCGCCCGATCGAGCAGCTGCACGGCCTGGGTGAAGGCAGCCGCGAGCGGTCCCGCGATCGCCTCGCGCACCAGGGCGAGCCCATCGGCCTCCACTTCCAGGGTACGCAGGGCGGACTGCACGGCATCGCCCGGGCCGCACTCGCGCATCTTGGTATGGGTGGACGCTTCGTCGGTCACGTCTCAATCGCTCGCAATGGTGGCCCGTGCTGCCGGCGGGGCCGAGTGCCACCGGCCGTCGAAACGCTCTAGCAGAGCTGCGGCTTGACGCCAAACGCTGGTCGAGAGCCAACCCTGAATGCCCGGAAAAGGGGGCTCCAGCGCCTTGCGTGTTTCCCTTTGGGAACCCCGGCCCAACCTGCCGGAAGCCGCTCTCAGCGATTCGCGTCCGAACCGCCCGCGGACGCGGGCCATGGGCCACCGGCTTAAATCGCCGTTAACCCAATCACCCTAGCTTTCACGACCATCGACGAGTGCGCGTTCCCGTCTGCCGTTCCGCCCTTGAGGACGCCGCCCGTGACTTCCCCCATCAGGCCCCGGATCTTGTGCTGCTGGCCGCTGGCCGTGGCCATCGGTCTTGCCGGCCTGCTGGCACAGGGCTCGTGCGCGCTCGCGCAGACGGCCACTCGTGCGACGCTGCCGGGCGATCCGACATTGCCGGGGGTGCCCAGCCGTGTTCGCCCCGAAGGCCCGTTTCCTGACGACAGCGAGACGGCACCCGATCTTCCCGCGGCCATCCCCAGCGACGACCCGACCCGCGACCCCGAAGACGGCGATCCGCTCGAAGTTCGCCCCGCGGCAGGCCAGCGCCCGGCAATTCGCGACGGCGATCTTTCCTACCCCGCGGAGCCGCGCGCGCCGGTCGACGGGCTTATCGATCCGCGTGAGCCGGAGCCAGTGCTCGACGGTGTGGACCCGCTCACCATCGATACGCGCCCGCGCGAGGACATCGATGCGTTCGAAAATCCGCCGGCAGGCTACGATCCGCTGCTTTTTCAGATCGAGGATATCGATCCGCTGAGCGACCGTCGCACGCGCCGTCTGGCCAAGCTCGAGCCCTATGATCCGGTAGGCATTCGTATCGGCAGCTTCGTGCTCTTCCCCGAAGTGGAAGCCGGAGGCAGCTGGTACTCGAACGTTCTGCGGTCGCCTGCTCCGGTGTCCGACGTTGCGCTCGACTTCAAGCCGTCTGCACGCCTGGTATCCGACTGGGGCCGGCATGCGCTCGAGTTCCGCGCGGCCTCGACGCTCAGCTTCTACAACGACCTCGATAGCGAGGACGACCGTGCTTACACGCTCGAAGCGCGCGGTCGTCTGGACTTCACCCGGCGCACCAACCTGCAGGCGTTCGCTGTGCGCGACGTGAGCCAGGAAAGCCGCTCGGCGATCGACGCCAATGCCGCGGGCGATCGTGCGACGCTCACACAACATCGCGCTGGCGGCGCATTCCAGCATCGGTTCAACCGGCTTACGCTGCAGTTGCGCGGCTCGGTCACCGATTACGACTATTCTGATATCGACGTGAACGGGGTCACGCAGTCCAACCGCGAGCGCAACCACACCGATACCGAGGAAGCTGTGCGCGCCACCTGGGAGTTCAAGCCGTCGCTTTACGGCTTCGCCGAGGTCGGCGCGAACCAGCGGCGCTATGAGGCGGTCGCCTCGTCCGACGGCATCAGCCGCGACTCCGACGGCGAACGCTATCGCGTCGGCGTCGGCTTCGGCCAGACCGGGCAGATCCTGCGGGGCGAGGTGTCCGTGGGCTACGGGCGCCAGACGCCGGTCGACAGCCGCCTCTCCTCTATCGAGGGCATTATCGTCGACGCCAACTTGGCCTGGCGCGTGAGTGAGTTGACGACGGTGCTGCTGACCGCGCGCTCCGACATCACCGAGACGACCTCGGCCCAGTCCGGCGGCGTGCAAACGCAGTCTGCTGGCGTGGAGGTGCGACACGCCTTCCTGCGCCACCTGATAGGCTCGGCCGGCCTGACCTACTCGACGAACAATTACTCGGGCATCGACCTCAACGAGAGCGAGCTGCGCGGCGACCTGGGCGTCGAGTATTTCCTGTCGCGCGAGGCGATCCTGTTCGGGCGCTATCGCCACACGAAGTTCGATTCGCCGTCGCCTGGCGCCAGCTACAACGCCGACGAGGTTCACGTCGGCATGCGCCTCAGGCGTTGAGCCGGCCGCTGCCGCCGCGTGCCACGGATCAGAGGATCTTGCGGATTTCTTCCTTGAGGGAGGGCCCCAGGTCGTCGCGGGCCAACGCATAGACGACATTGGCCATGAGGAACCCCACCTTGGAGCCGCAGTCGTAGATCTTGCCGTCGAAACGCACCGAGTGGAACGGCTGCCCCAGGTCCTCCATCAGCGTGATCATGGCGTCGGTGAGCTGAATTTCGCCGCCGGTGCCGGTCTCCTGCTTCTCCAGCAGATCGAAGATTTCCGGTTGCAGGATGTAGCGCCCGGTTATGTGCAGGTTGGAGGGGGCGGTGCCGCGCGGCGGCTTCTCGACCATGGCGTTGATCCTGGAGACCTTGTCCTTGTAATCGGCGACGCCGACGATGCCGTAGAGGTGCGTCTGGTCCTTAGGGACTGGCGACACGGCGATCAGGTTGCCGCCCGTCGTCTCGTAAGCCTTGATCATGTCAGCGAGGCAGGCGGTCTCGGCGTGATGCAGCATATCGGGCAGCAGCAGTGCGAACGGCTCACGGCCCACCAGCTCGCGCGCGCACCACACGGCGTGGCCAAGGCCGAGCGGCGCCTGCTGGCGCGTGAAGCTCGTCTGACCGGCGCCCGGCAGGTCGCGCGTGATCATTTCCAGCTCTCGCTTCTTGCCGCGCTCGGCGAGCGTTCGCTCGAGTTCGAACTGGCTGTCGAAGTGATCCTCGATGACGCCCTTGTTGCGTCCGGTGACGAAGATGAAGTGTTCGATTCCTGCGGAGCGTGCCTCGTCCACGACGTGCTGGATGACCGGACGGTCGACGACCGTCAGCATCTCCTTGGGCATCGCCTTCGTGGCAGGCAGAAAGCGTGTGCCAAGGCCGGCAACGGGAAAAACGGCCTTACGGATGGTGGACTTCTTCGTCATGTGAGCTGTTCCACTCGATGTGCATTGCTCCGCTTTCGTAGGCGCGCTCGCAAAACAGCGGCCAGGCGCGGGTGCGCGGAAAATACAACGACTACAGGCGAAATCGAGGCATCAGCGGCCGGCATCGTCAAAAAGTCGTTCGCCCAAGGGGGCAACGCGCCGATGGCGTCAATCGTTGCGGCTCCAACACGGGTGCCGCCGAGTGCGTGAAGCTGGTATTAACGCCAAGGGCGTATAGGGAGTTTTGGCGGCGCTGCGTAGGTGCGGGAGTTCTAGCGTATGACGGTATTGGTGACGGGGGGCGCCGGATACATCGGCAGCCACATGGTGCTCGATCTCGTCGACCGTGGCGAGAGCGTGGTCGTGCTCGACAACCTGTCGACCGGCTTCCGCTGGACGGTGCACCCGGAAGCCGAACTCGTCGTTGGCGACGTCGGCGACGAGCGGCTTGTCAGGCAGCTCATGACCGATCGCGGCGTTACAGCGGTCATCCACTTTGCCGGCTCGATCGTGGTACCCGAAAGTGTCGCCGATCCGCTGGGCTACTACCTCAACAACACCGTCAAGTCGCGCGCGCTGATGGCTGCTGCCGTCGCTTCGGGCGTGCGCCACTTCATCTTCTCGTCGACCGCAGCGGTATATGGCAACCCCAAGCAGAACCCTGTCGCGGAGACGGCCGAGCCGGCGCCGATGTCGCCCTACGGCTCGTCGAAGCTGATGACCGAGATCATGCTGAACGATACCGCGCACGCCCACGATCTGACGTACGCGGCGCTGCGCTATTTCAACGTCGCAGGTGCAGATCCCGACGGCCGCTCGGGCCAGTCGACGCCGCGCGCCACGCACCTCATCAAGGTCGCCTGCGAGACGGCGTTGGGCCAGCGTAAGTACATGGAAGTCTTCGGCACCGACTACGACACGCTCGATGGCACCTGCGTACGCGACTACATCCACGTCCGCGATCTGGCTCGTGCTCATGTCGCGGCCCTCGCCCATCTGCGCAAGGGCGGGGCATCGGACATCTTCAACTGCGGCTATTCGCGCGGCTACTCGGTGCGCGAGGTGATCGACGCGGTCAAGCGCGTATCGGGCGTCGATTTCGAGGTCCGGCTGGCGCCGCGCCGCGCCGGCGATCCGGCAGCCATCGTTGCCGCTTCGGCAAAGATCCGTGACGCGCTGGGCTGGGAGCCTCAGCTCGATGACCTCGACCTCATCGTCGCCCATGCACTCGCCTGGGAGAGCCGGCTCGCGGAGATGAGGCGCAAGGCCTCCTGACCTGGGTACTTCCACGGCTCTCATCGATTCCCGGTGGCGGATGCCGGGTCACGGTTGCGGCCAAGCGCGCCTGTCATTTCCCGAGCACGCGCCGTGAAAATTCATCCCACTACGGCCCCAATCTCGCCCCCTTGCTCGCCGAGGACCGTCCAACGGGAAATGGACTACCATGGGTAGCCCGGCGGAGGATCCACGATGGCTCGACCAGGCACTGTATCTGGCATGGCGAGAACGCTGCTTGCCGGTCTTATCGTGCTGGTGGGCGGGGCGGCGATAGCTGGCCCTGCACGCGCCGACGCAGCCTTCACCAAGTGGCTCGTGACATTGTGGCCCGACGCGCAGGCGCGCGGGGTCAGCCGCAAGACTTTCGACAAGGCGATCGCCGGGCTGGAACCCGACACCTCGTTACCCGACCTCATGCTGCCGGGACGCGATACGCCGACCATGAAGGGACAGGCCGAGTTCACGCGCGAACCGCGCGAGTATCTCGATGCCGCCTATCTCGATCGCCTGGCCAGACAGGGCCGCGAACTGGCTGCCAAGCACAAATCTTCGCTCGACAAGATCGAGGCGACGCACGGCGTCGACCGTTACTCGGTTCTGGCGATCTGGGGGCGCGAGACGGCGTTCGGTGTCTATAAGCCGCCGCACGACGCCATCCGGGTGCTCGCGACGCAAGCCTACATGGGCCGTCGCAAGGATTTCTTTCGCAACGAGCTGATCCTGGCGATGAAGATGCTGGAGGACGGTATCGCGCGTGCGAAGCTGAAATCGTCGTGGGCCGGTGCCATCGGCATGACGCAGTTCCTGCCGTCGGAGTTCTACGAGCACGCACGCGACCTCGATCGTGACGGCGTCATCAACCTGTTCGATTCGGTCGCCGATGCGCTGGCCTCGGCCGCCCGGCAGCTCGAGGCCAAGGGTTGGGTGAAAGGCCGCACGTGGGGCTATGAGATCGAGATTCCGAAGAGTTCGGACTGCTCGCTCGAAGGACCGCCGGGAACGCGCACGATCCGAGAGTGGGTAGCGCTCGGCTACAAGCGCACCGGGGGCCGCGCGTTCCCCGCCGACGTGCTCGACGACAAGGCCTACCTGATGTCGCCGGCGGGCGCCTACGGGCCCTCGTTCCTGGCGCTCGAGAACTTCCAGGTCATCCGCCGCTACAACACGTCGGACCTCTACGCGACGTTTGTCGGCAATCTGGCAGATCGCATCGCCGGCGGCGGCGACTTTCTCACGCCCTGGCAGCCGATCGGGCCGCAGCGCACGCGCATCATTCGCGGCGTGCAGCAGGGCCTGCAGAAGTCGGGCTACGAGATTGAGAAGATCGACGGCTTCATCGGCTCCAATACGCGGCGACAGGTGGGCGCCTACCAGAAGGCGAACGGCCTCAAGATCGACTGCTGGCCGACGGAGGCCGTGCTCTCCCACCTGAACCGCTCAGCGCAGCGCTGAGTTCCTTGAAACGGCAAATGCCGGCCATTCGCATGGCCGGCATCGCTCCTTTTGGGCGGTCCTCAGTAGAACGCCTTCTTGCAGGGCACGAACTTGCCGAAGCGGTAGAAGCCGCAGGTGCGGTGCTGGTCGAAGACGTGGAAGCCGTGGCCGAAGCCGAAGCGGTGTCCACCGAAGTGACGGCCGTGGTTGAAGCCGCCCTTGAAGCCGCGGAAGCCACCCTTGGCGTCGGCGGTGTCGATGGCGGAAACCGAAAGCGTTGCGGCGAGGGCGGCGAGGGCGAGGGACTTCAGCATCTTGCTCATGATCATCTCCTGTTGATCTGGGTTGTCTTTTTCGGGTGGCGCCTGCCGGGGCGGCGCTTCAGGGGTTGGTTTCAGAAGAACGTCTTCTTGCAGGGCA
>JBFWNY010000002.1:0-191485 GCA_050250815.1 Hyphomicrobiaceae bacterium | reverse complement strand
CAACCGGTTCGACGCCCTCGGTTTCCGGGTTGGCCGTTCCCTTCTTCCGCCCAGGACGCATTCGCCTCCTGCCCCTTTACCACTTTACCCCCTGTGAACCACGTCGTTGTGGAAACCGGGGAAAGGGTCCAGGGCGAAGCCCTGGTTGCTACGGAATCGACCTATATAAAGGTCGTCCGGTCAGCGATGGAGTTCTCATACGCCGTCCTCGCCGGAACCTGGGCAGCCCGGTGTTGCCCGCGGTGGGTCCTGGAACAACGAACCCCAGAACCTGCGCGCGGCGAACCGCAACAGGAACACACCCGACAACCGAAACAACACCCTCGGTTTCCGGGTTGGCCGTTCCCTTCTTCCGCCCAGTACGCTTTGTCGCCAGAGTCCATGCCTTCACGGAGGTATGGAGCGTGCATTGAAGCGTCCAGGGCTGCTCATGATGATTGGGTGCGGCCGCCGGCCCGTTGCGAAAGTGGGCAACCCGAAGGCCGACACGCAAGGTCCACCACGGCGGCGCCGGTCTTGGGTCCATCGCGGCCGACCGGCGCCGGTGGCCTTTAGAGGGTAGGTGTCATGTCGGACAATGCACGCCGCACCGGTCCTGCCGTCGAGGCGCACTACCAATTCATCAACTGGTTGTTGCCTACAGTCGACAAGTTCCCTCGTGCTCAACGCTTCCTTCTCGGAGATCGCATTCAGGCCATCGCACTCGACGTGCTGGAGGCACTGATCGACGCCACCTACACACGCGACCGACGCGCCCATCTCGCCCGCGCCAACCTCGGGCTGGAGAAGCTGCGTTTCTTCATGCGCCTCGCCCACGAGCAGCGACACCTTGATGCTCGACGGTACGAGCATGCCGCCCGCGCGATCGACGAGGTCGGACGGCTGGTCGGCGGCTGGGCGAAGGCGAGCGGCGCAGGCGCGGGGGCGTGCAATGGCCAAGCTGCGGCGCAAGCACACTGATCTATTCGGCCGGATCGTCAGCTTCAACGCGCTGCTGATCGCCGCCAGAAAGGCTGTCAAGGGCAAACGCAAGAAGCCCGGCGCTGCTTCATTCTTCGCCAATTTGGAACGCGAGTTGCTGCGTCTGGAGCGCGAACTGCGCGAGGGCACCTATCGGCCCGGCCGCTACGTTGAGATCATGGTCCGCGACCCCAAGGAGCGCCTGGTCTCCGCCGCGCCGTTCCGCGACCGCGTCGTGCATCATGCGCTGTGCGCCATCATCTACCCGATCTTCGAGGCCGGCTTCATCGGTAACAATTTCGCCAACCGCACGGGCAAGGGCACGCACGCCGCGATTCGCATTTACGAGCGGCATCGCGACAACCAGGCCCACGTGCTGCGCGCCGACATCTACCGCTACTTCCCGTCGATCGACCACGCGATACTGAAGGGTCTGTTCCGCCGCCGCATAGCCTGCGAGCAAACGTTGGCGCTGATGGATACGATTGTCGACGCATCGAATACGCAGGAACCCGTAGAGCTGCACTTCCCCGGCGACGATCTGTTCGAGCCCTACCGACGCCGACGCGGCCTACCGATTGGCAATCTCACCAGCCAGTTCTTTGCCAACCTCTACCTCGATCGATTTGACCATTGGGTAAGCGAGAAGCTGGGCATGCATTATGTGCGCTACGTGGACGACTTCGCGCTGTTCCACGACGATCCAGGTGTGCTGGCGGATTGGCGGGCTCAGATCGAACGCTACCTGGAGGGCCGCCGGCTGAAGCTGCACCCGTGCAAGACCGTCATCCTGCCGACCTCCGAGCCCGCTGCTTTCCTGGGTTTCGAGCTGCGCGCCGGCTCGCGCCAGCACGCTGGCGAAAAGGCCGGTCGGGGCCAACGCCGGCTACCCGAGGATAACGTGGCGCGCTTTCGCAACCGCCTGCGCGGACTCCGGGACCGCTGGCGCCAGGGCACCGTTTCAAAAGCCGACGTCGAGGCGCGCATAGCGGCCTGGATCGCACACGCCAGCCACGCCGACACGTTCCGGCTGAGGCAAGCGATGTTCGAAGACGGCTGGTTCGAGCCGATGCCGGGGGTGCGTTGAGGCGGTTTTGCGCAGCGGGCGCAGCGCTGTGTCGTCGACCGCCGCGCCAGTCACATGGTCATCAGTTGTGGCCACGGTCGCGATGATCACAAGCAGACGAAGAACAAAGTGCGATCGTCAGCCGGCATCTTATGGCGCTATGGGTCATTCTCGTAGCCGCCGGTTCTAAGCACTTCTGCTCCAATCTAAAACCGGACCTTGCTCGGCTCAGTCCATCACATACATCGTCGGGCCGTTGCGGCCGTCGCGGAACTTGCGGGCGCCGAGCTCGGTGAGGCGAGCGTAGAACCTGACCTGCGTCAGCGGTTCCTGTGAGCGCGATGCGCACCATGCGCGGTAGTCGTCGAACAGCTCGGCGCAGTGGCGCGGCGACGACAGATCCTGTTTGACGAGCCAACCGGCGACAGTGTCGGTGACCCCAGCTGATGGCGGGCGAGGCGACCTGGTCCCGAACCATGCCGTCCAGCAGGTCGCGTTGAAGAACCACAGCGTGACGGCGAGGAACCATTCGAGACCGGCGAGCGGCGAGACATGGCGGCCGGTTTCGGCTCCGATCATGCGCGTTCGCGTCGCCTCGATCTGGCTCTCTACATCCGCGATGTCCCGCTCCAGGCTCTTGCGCTCACGGCGACCGGCGTCGAGCTTCTTCTCGCGCAGTCGTGCGAGATGTGCCTGACCCTGCTCCAGCTCGCGCCTCAGCGATTGATAGATGTCGGCGGCGCGCTCGGCCGGTGCGAGCGAGCGCGTGATGTTGACGGCGATGTAGCCGCGCACCGAATGGATCGAGAACAATGACGCGATGAGGAAGAGGGCGACGCACAGCGCCGACCCGATCCCGTTCGACCACCGCCAATGCCAGAAGCCGAACACGCTTGCGATCATGCCGAGATCGAACGCGAGCGCCAGCGCGGTGAAGAGGTTCGAGTTGCGGATCGCCGGCAGCCACGCGAACGCTGGCTCCTGCGCGCCCAGCGTCGCGTTGTAGCTCACGGAAGCCAACGCCATCACGACCGCGATGATGGCGCCGCTGATGACCGCAAGGAACTGCCACGGCCGCATCGCTCATGCCTCCACATGCTGCGGATCAGCGCAGGCGGCAAGGTCGATATCGTTGGGCAGCTCGTTGCCCCAGATGTCCCACCCCGGCGCCTTCTGGCGTGCAAACAGCTCGACACGCGGCAAATCCCCGGCGATGCGCACGATATGATCGCGCACGATCGCCGGCTTGGCAGAGTGCACGCCGCGCGGCGCAATGATCACCGACGAAATGGCCTTGGCGCGGCGCATCGGCCGCCCACGCTTGGCAACGAGACACAGCTCGGCGTTCTGCCGCGTCCAGTAACCCATGCCGACGCAGACGTTGCCGGTGCCGGGATAGGTCTTCACCCAGGTGAAGCCGTTCGACACATAGCGGAAGCCCCACGCATCGATGACGCGGAAGGCCTCAGGCAGTTTGCACATCGTCGCCCACAGGAAGAGGATCGCGTCGGGATGCGCGATGCGGTTCACTGGAAGCGCGCAGATGTCCTCGGTCCGCATCAGCGGATAGGCCTGCTTGTCGGAGCTGGATGGAAAGTTGCCGCCGTAGTTCCACGGCGGATCGGCGTAGATGATCTTGTACTTGCGCATGATGTCCTCCAGGGTTTCGAGAGGACACCCAAACTATGCACGGCTCGGGCGGTGTAAACGTGTGCGCATGAGGGCGCGCGGGCTGCGCTGTTGCGCGCGTGACGCGCAAGGCGACACATCAATTCAAGGTGATGCGAAGCAGTGAGTTGCTTTGCGCATGTCGCGACGGGTCGCGGTCCAGCTGGCGGCGTCGCGGCGTGTCGGTATCTGGCGCGCCGGAGCGTCTGCAATGAATCGCGGTCCACAGAAAAAGAGCCCCATCCGCGAGATGCGAACGGGGCAGGTGATCACGAGACGCTTGCATCCCGCTTCTGCCGGAGCCGCGTCGTCCGCTTCAAACCATAGAGCGGCTTGCCAGGTGCGAGCTTCTTCGTCTCGATGGTGCGGGTGTGCCGGTCGGCGATTTCGGTCGCGAGTCTCCTCGCGATGGCAAGGCATGCGGTCTCGATCGTCTGGTACGGTCCCGACCACTTCGGCTTTTCACCGGCCGCCGTGCAGGGCGTGCTGGCGATCCACCATCCATCGGTTCGGATTTCTGCACTGTAGGATTTCAACGCGTACGTGAAGCGGCTTTGTGCCGTGTCGCGGTACGCACCGTTGCCGGTCGCCCGCCTGTTGCTCGTGGACATGAGCGATCTCCTATCCTCTGGGCAGCACCGACAATCGATGCTGCATCGAGGACGGGAGGCGTGAGGACAGTCTACCACGCATGCGCTATCCACACCCGCGCGAGCGCGGTACGCATAGCATGGTAGGATGGAAGGAAGTCGTGCGGGGGATTGGGGGATCTTCAGTGCGGCGATGCCGTCACATTCACTTCACTTCCGACGGTCGCGCCGCACTTCTCATTTCAAGATCCCTCGTCCCCCCACGCGGCCCACGTTTCTCATGCGTGGGCCTTTTATTTTTGCGCCAGCGATCAACGCCCGGAGGGCAGAGACCGCCTGCGGGCTCTGTTTGCGCGAGCGCGGTCGGCCGGTTTGCGATGAAGCGGCAGATGCAAAGAACAGGGCGAGACGCGCATACGATCAAGCACAAGAAATCGATCGAGAGTTGCCGGTGCCATCGGTCCATGCATGTGCGAGAGAGCCGATCTGCTCCAGGGTCAGAGCCGATCTGCTCCAGGGTCGTGCGGTCGGTGAACCAGAAGAGGGAAGCATCGGTTGGCCCAAGATGACGGAGTGCGCATTCGCGCATGTGCTTGGCGCGCTCGGCTTCGGTCGTGACGGTGAGGACGCGGAATTTGCGCCAGCCGAACTGCGACGTGTGCAGCCCCGAGCGCCAGATCTCGCGATAGGTGATGAGCTTGCGCAGGATTGATGAGGCCGCGAGCCCACTGCGCTCGATGGGCATGGTGCCGCGATCGATCTCGACGAGGTAGTTGGCGCGCTGGCGCAATGCGGGAAGGCCGAGGGAGAAGGCATAGTCGGGCTCGATGCCGATGACGTGGCGCGTGCCGTCGAGAATGACGGGCACGCTGATGCGGAGCGGATTGGGCAGATCGCACGTCGGGGCAGGGAAGCGGGTGATCAGCGCAGCGTCGTCAAGCAGCACAATATCGTCGCGACTGCGGACGCTGGCGTGCAAGGAAACGGCGAAGTCGGCGACGGCGAGCGTGTGCTCGAGGAACGGACGACCGGCGGCGCGGTTCTTCTGGGACCAGGCGGCGATGCCCGCGATCTCAGGATGTCCCGTCTTGGCGAGCATGCGGGCACCCTTGTCAGCCAGCGCATAGACGATCTCCGCCGAACACCCGCCGGGCCGGTAGGTGTCGTACTGGCATTCGGGCCGGTCGAGCAGGCCATGCTCGAACATGAGCTTCAGCCGCGCGCGCATGTTCCTCGCCGAGCCTGGAAGCAGCGTCGTGATGTGGCCGGAATTGAGGAACCGGAACCGCGCGACGGCCCGCAGGATGTCGATGTCGCGCGGGGTCACCTGCAAGGGCAGGGGATTGCCGGAACGCCTGCGGCGCGGACGGTAGCGGCATCGAGGTTGGGCTACATCGGTCATGGCGTCCTCGTGGGAAACAGAGGACACTCAATCTAACCGGATGATATCATTTGCAAACTTGCGCGGATGCGCAGCCGCGCGGAACCATCGGCAGTGCTGCACGTGCTTGGGCACACATCACAATTGCGTGCGACGCCCATCAGCTATCGCCGTCATTCGCAATGCGCAGGCGAGCGGAGCTGGCCGATTTGGGCTTTCAGGAAGTCGAACCTGCAATCACGGGTCGACCCGGCTATCATCCTGCAGCGCTGCTGAAGCTCTACATTTGCGGCTATCTAAATCGTATCCAGTCGAGCCGTCGTTTGGAACGAGAAGCGCGCCGCAATCTCGAAGTGATCTGGCTGCTCCGGCGGCTTTCACCCGACGACAAGACGATCGCCGACTTTCGCCGCGACAACGGCCCGGCGATCAAGAAGGTCTGCGCGAAGTTCGTCGATCTGTGTCGGCAGATGGGCCTGCTGACGAAAGCGAGCGTGGCGATCGACGGTTCGAAATTCAAGGCGGTCAATACGCGCGACAAGAACTTCACCAAAAGCAAAGTCGAGCGACGTCGCCAGCAGCTGGAAGAGAGCGTTTCGCGCTATCTCGCGCAGCTCGACACCGCCGATCTGGAGGAACCGTCCGAAACACTCGCCGCGAAGACGGCGCACCCAATGAAAAACTGACCAAGCTCGCGAGCGAGATGCAGAAGCTTGAAGCCTACGAGAAGCAGATGCTCGCGTCTCCCGATCAACAGATCTCGCTCACCGATCCCGATGCGCGCTCGATGGCAACCAGCGGGCGCGGCTCTGGCGTTGTCGGCTACAATGTACAGACGGCGGTCGACACCGAGCATCACCTGATCATCGCGCACGAAGTGACGAGCGCTCAGCGTCGACGAACTCGAGGCGGTCGCCGATCGCGGCTACTACAGCGGCGAGGAAATCAAGGCGTGCGAGGATGCCGGGATCGCCGTGACGCTGCCGAAGCCGTTGACGTCGGGAATGGAAGCGAACGGCAAGTTCGGCAAGAACGACTTCGTCTACCTGGCGGACGTCGATGCCTACCGTTGCCCGGCCGGTGAAGCCCTGGTGTATCACTCAGCGACCGTGGATGCGGGACGCGCCATCCGCAGGTACTACGCGACTGCGTGCAAGACCTGTCCGCTCAAGCCGCGCTGCACGCGAGCCAAGAACCGAGTTATCTCGCGTTGGGAGCACGAGAACGTCATGGAGGCGGCGCAGAAGCGCTTGGCCGCTGATTCGCATGCAATGCGCCGTCGTCGCGAGACGGTCGAACATCCCTTCGGCACCCTGAAGATGCGCATGGGCGCGACGCACTTCCTGATGAAGCGACTACCGAGAGTCGCCACCGAAATGGCGCTGCACGTACTCGCCTACAATCTGACGGCGTGATGAACATCGTTGGCGTGAAACCGCTGATCGCGGCGATGAGGTCATAAGGCAGCCCTATAATGCGTCTGCTGCCTCATCCGATCGATCACCGCGCCTCGGGGCACCCGCACATGCGTTTCCAGGAACGTCGGCGGAAAAATCTGCTACTTTGCCGGCAAGTCGACTCCCGCAGACCGACTAACCCCACCCTGAAGCGTTTTCACGCAACCAAGACCCACAAGAGACATCGCAGCCCATCCATTTGTGAATCCGCTCTGGAAGGCTGGTAACCCCGCCGAACTGGACGGCGTGGTCCGTCTGACGCATGAATAGTGGAGGAGCGGCTTGCTGGCATAGGTAAGGAAAGATGATGTTCCCGAGGCATTTGATTTTCGCGCCCATCGCGCTCGCAGCGTTTGCGTTTGGCGCACCGGCATCCGCCTGCACCCGTTTTGTCTACCACGGGGCCGGCGACACAGTGATCACCGGACGGTCGATGGACTGGAGGGTCGATGTCGGGACCAACCTTTGGGCGTTCCCACGGGGGACCACAAGAAACGGAGAGGCGGGGCCAAACTCCGTCATTTGGACGTCCAAGTACGGCAACGTCATTGCGTCCGGCTACGACCTGGCCACCACCGACGGAATGAACGAGGCCGGACTCGTCGCCAACCTGCTGTGGCTCGTGGAGTCGAAGTACCCGACCTATGACGGCAAGACGCCGGGACTGGCGATATCGTTGTGGGCCCAGTACGTGCTCGACAACTTCGCGACCGTGGCCGAGGCCGTGGCGGTTTTAGAGAAAGAGCCATTCACGGTCGTGACCGCAAACGTGCCCGGCGAGGACCGGCTTGCGACGCTGCACCTCTCTATTTCGGATGCCACGGGCGACAGTGCCATCTTCGAGTACGTCGACGGCAAGCAGGTCTTTCACCACGGCCGCCAGTATCAAGTAATGACGAATTCGCCGATATTCAGCGAGCAACTCGCCCTTAACGCGTACTGGCAACAGATTGGGGGAACCGTGATGCTGCCTGGGACGAACCGGGCGGCGGATCGTTTTGCGCGAGCGTCATTCTATGTCAACGCGATCCCGAAGAGCGAAGACCCGGTCGAAACGATCGCTAGCGCATTCAGCGTGATCCGCAATGTGTCCGTGCCGTTCGGCATCACGACGCCGGAGGAACCGAACATCTCCTCCACCCGCTGGCGGACCGTATCCGACCAGAAGCGCAAGCTGTATTTCTTCGAGAGCGTGCTGACGCCGAATGTGTTCTGGGTTGATGTGACGAAGCTCGACCTGTCCCCAGAGACCGGCAAGGTCATGAAGCTCGACCTCGGGCAGAACCAGACCAACACTTATGCTGGCGTTGCAAACGACAAGTTCAAAGAAGCAATGCCGTTCAGATTTCTCGGTCTGGCAAAGTGACTCCGCCAGTCGCAACGCTACGCCAAGCTGAACTTGCCAATTGGCTGAGCGGCCAGTCTAGCTCGGCGACAATGACTGCCGCTGCAGCCTCAGAACTCGTTCTCCGGCGTCCCACCGCTGGGTTCGCCATGTCAGCCGCTGGCCCGTCGCTTTGGCAGCCCGACGGTCGGTCTCGGAGTACCGCGTCGGCGGTGATGGGTTGCCGGGGTTGACGATTCTCGCCGCCCAACTCCGATGATGTCTTGGTAGGGATATCGCGACTGCGGATCAGTGCTGATCCTTGGACGGATAGTCAACCGCGACCGAGGTCGGCTTCCTCTGCGAAGCAACGATTGGACGACCCGCACTCGTCGATTTTGACCCGTTGCGGACCTGAGGTTGTCATCCATGTACTCTATGTTCTGCCGGAGGAGTCACTAGCTCGTGGTCGAGGTAACGATGCATGCACGTGCGCGAGGCTTGGTGCCCGATCGTATTGGAGTTGGACTTTCCCTGATCCTTTTCGGAGTGCCCGCTGTTGGTCTGTGGATCGCTACGAGACTTGTCGTGCCCTCGCTCCTCGCGGAAGGCTGGGAACCTCTGGCTGCATGGTTCTTGGCGGGAATGTTGGTGTTTGGGCCGCTGCTGGCCGCAGCGCTTTCCGGCGCCTGGATCAGTCTGTCGAAACCCTCGATGACCACGGCCCTGGCACACTTGCGAGTAAGGCGCCTCAGCGCCGAGGACTGGCGCGTGGCCGGTATCGCGCTCGGCGTCACAATGGTTGCAACGGCTGCATTACATATGGTCAACATCACCATCTGGCCGCAGCAACCACCTCACCCGCCATTTCTGGCTATCCAACCTCTAGCACCAGCGCAGTATTATCTGCTCGCACTTTGGCTTCCATTCTTTGCCACCAACATCATCGGAGAAGAGCTTTGGTGGCGAGGTTTCATTCAGCCTCGGCAAGAGACGGTTTTCGGTGCCGGCACTTGGCTCGCACAGGGACTCTTCCACGGGGCCTTTCACTTCAGCTTTGGTCTGGGTGTAATGTTCATCATCTGGCCGGCCGTTCTCTCGATTCCCTGGGCGGTCCAGCGCACTCGCAACACTTCCGTTGGCATGGTTGTGCACGCGGGATTCAACGGGCCAGGTTTTCTCGCGGTGGCACTCGGTCTTCTGCCAATGTAGCTGTACTTATGTCTGTTCCTGGCCCGTCGCGTCTGGCGCCTGACTCATTCGGCAGGCGCGCCAGTCAGTTCGCCTGCCCACCTCTCCAGCAGCTCCCTTCGCTTCTCCAACAGATCGGATCGCTGGTACGCGCGCTCGATGTTGCTTCCGACCTTGTGGCCGAGGATCGTCTCCTTCACCTCGTAGGGCACGTTGGTCTGCTCTTCCGCCCAGGTGCGGAACGTGGCGCGGAAGCCGTGCGGCCGCGCGTCCAGTCCGTCCCGCTCCATGAAGCGCGCGAGCGTCGCGTCCGACATCGGCTTGCCGGTCGGCGACGGGAGCAGCAGCGTCTGCCCGCTCCGTCGGTCAACGGCGGCGAGCACGCACAGAGCCTCGGCCGTGAGCGGAATGCGATGCTCGTCGCCGGTCTTGGTGCGCGCAAGCGGTACCACGACTTGTCGCAAGTTATCGAAATCAACCAAAAATCTGGCTCATCTAATTTTCGATCCCCGTCTGGCCCACCCTCTTCGGTGCGAATGTATGTGCCTCAGGGCCTTCGGTGGACAGCTCGTCCGCTGCCCTGGCGCTTCCTCTGATGCTTGCTACACTGTAGCTCGTCGGAGAATCGCTCCGCGGAGCGATCGCCGCGCCGATTGTCGTCACGGGAACTGCAGGTGAAAGATGTTGGCTGTCTCCGAGTTCTTGGAAGCCGCGCATGGCAGCGGTTGCCGAAACTTTAAGCGCCTAGCCAATTGGCGATCCTCGCATTTCGGCGCACGATGAGCTGCTCGAATAGGCCTATGGCGACGAGCGACATCGCAAGCAGTGGTAAGAGAGCCGCCAAGATCACAAGCATTACGGCCAAATGCCGGGCCCGGACCGGTGTCTGTAGCGGTGCGGGAGCCCCAAGTGCGCCGACGGGCTTTCGAAGTCGCCACATTACAAAGCCGGTCATAGCGAGCACAATCAAACAGGTGGCGGTGATGAGACCGATCAACTGATTGGGCCAGCCGAATAGCTGGCCCTCATGCCAGGCAACTCCATAGCCGACGGCCCGGTCGATCGGATGCCTATCAGAAAAGTTCTCCCGCGAAACTTGCTCAAGAGAAACTGGATCAAACAAGATGGTCGTTTGTCGAGGTCGAATTTGAGTTTCAGACTTGATGGTCCATGCCGCGACGGGGGAAGCAAATCTCTGCGGAGCGCCTGGCGGAATGACGAGGACCGGAAAATCCAGTGTTTCATGTGCAGCCTTTTCCACCATCACCGGCAAGGCCTTGGCCAACGATGTTCCAATATGTGGCGCATTTCCTGCGGGCGAACCATGCTGCTCCGAAGTTGATACTCGTCCGCCAATGCTCCAGCTTTGAGGACCGTTCATCCAACCCATTTCGGTTCTAACAGCTCTGAATGCGGAGCCCCAAACGGCAGCCCAGGGCAGTCCTGTGACAAGCAGGATGAGTGCAAACATCGAGACCCAGAATCCAGTTACCGCATGCAGGTCCCGCCAAAAGGCACGACCGCCGCTGCCCAGTCGTGGCCAAAGCACTCCTGCGAGGCGGCGTTCGCGCGGCCACCAGAGATAAAGGCCCGTCAAAAGCATCACGATCGCCCAGCATGCGGCCAGTTCGACGAGCCAGCTGCCTGTCGGGCCCAGCAGAAGCTGCCCGTGAAGGCGCGCGACAATGGCCGTCAGACGGGCTTCCGGGTCGAGGCTTCCGAGCACGCGACCTTGCGGAGACACGAACACCTGACGCGATTCGGTGCTGGCTATTCCCGGCAACGCGACTGTAATCGCAGTCGCGTCTCCGTTCTTCTGAGGCAGGCGATAGCTTAGAAAATTCGCACCGGAAAGTGCGTCAAGAACTGCCTTTAGCTGTACGTCGGCGGAGACCGCACCCTCGACAGGCATTCCTTGATAAGCGCGCTCCTCCCAACGTTCAATTTGCGGTTTGAACAGATAGATCGAACCAGATACCGCTAGAACCAATATGAACGGGATGACAAACAGTCCTGCATAGAAGTGCCAGCGCCATACGGTGCGGTAGAGAGCCACATGCCGGTCGTGCATCGTCAGTATGACCTATCTGCCAGTGGATGCGAGGGCGCAGGGCTGCGTCGATTGTGCAACTACATTCGATATCTCAGGCCGCCATAGACCGAGATCCCCGTGCCCGGATTATACAATTCACCGAAGAGGGGCAGCGGAGTGAAGAACGGCGGTGCGATAGGAATGGGGTTGCCATCTCCGATGGTTATCGTCGAGGAGATGTAGCGCTTATCCAGGAGATTGCGGCCTTCGATGTATCCCGACCAGCCGACTTCCTGATCATAGCCGATCCTGAGGTTCAGCAGGGCATACGGGTTTGACTTGAGGATATTCGTATTGTCCGAATAAAAGCCTTCAGGCACCCACTCGACATTCGGGCCTGCATAGAAGCCGTTCGGGTGCTTGTAGAGCACTTCCGCCTTCAAGTTGTGCGGGGCAACGCCCGGTAGACGGTTGTTGCCCCAAGTGGCATCTCCGTCGAAAAAGAAATCGTTGTAGTTGTACACTAGATTGAGCCAGAATCGGTCATTGAGATCGAACGTGGACTTGGCAATAGCAACGCCCAACCCTGCTTCAATGCCCTGATGCACGGTCTTGTCGGCATTGACCGTCGTGCAGGCGGCAAACAGGCCGGCGGTCAAGCATTGCAGCTCATTGTCAATTTCCGCACGATACAATGAGATGTCCCAGACGAAATCCGGTCGACGACCGCGCGTACCTATTTCAAGGGTGGTAGCGGTCTGGGCCTCGACAACAGACGTGGCCGGCGTTGAGAACGTATTCACGTCGAACGTCGGCACCTCGGCGCTGCGCGAGACATTGGCAAAGATCTGCCAAGCGGGATCGACATCCCAAAGGATGCCGAGCTTGGGGCTCCATATGTCGAATGTTCGACGACCAGATTGATCGCCATCGGACAGGAAGCGATCTTCTCGGTCGCGGACCGTGTGCTGGAATTGTATGCCCGCTATGAGAGATAGCGCCGGCGTCAGATAAAATGCGTGCTCAGCATACGCCGAAAGGTTCTTCGAACTGTCCAGAGAATCGAACGTCAGCGCTCCCCTCACCGCTCCGGGATTGTTGATATACTGCTGGTAGTCCAGCGCACCATTCAGCAAATTTATTCCAGTGGTCGTCCGGTTGCGATAGCCGCCGATCATGCGTTCACTGGTCGCACGTACAAATCCGCCGTAATCAGCAACCGTGTAATCGAGGTACTGGAAGATCGGATGATCGACGTGGCGCTGGTGCGCGTAGATGCCCAACTCGACCACAGTGCCATCGAGCCGCAGTGTGGTCTTGTTCGCGACGCGTATTGAATCGATGTTGCGTTGCTGATTTTGCAGCAAGAAATCGAATGCAGCTGCTCGCGGCGTGTTGAGTGCAGACGCCCTCGTTACTTCTCCGGGCAGTTCCCCACGCCACCTGTTGGCATTTACGTAGAAGCGCGTTTCTGCATCTGGCGAGAGTCTGTAACCGAGATTGGCGTTGAGGCGCTCGATGTCCTGAGCGCTGTGATCGCGGAATCCGTCCTCGCGCTGGCCCGACAGGCTGACGAAGTAGTCCCAGGGTCCGCTGACACGGCCCGAACTCATCTGGGATCGCACATAGCCAAAGCTACCGGCATCAACGCGCATCTCGAATGGCGACGCATCGTATCCTGTCGGTGTAACAAAGTTGACGGCTCCCCCAAGAGAGTTCGAGCCATAGCGCAGTGCATTTGCGCCCTTGAAAACTTCGACATAACGATAGGCTGCTGGATCGATTTCGAACACGTCAAAGAGACCATCGGATGTGTTGATCGCGAGGCCGTCCATATACATGTTCAATCCGCGGTTTCCGTAGCTGCGGGTCAAGCCGGAGCCGCGGATGGACAGGCGGGCATCCGGCCCCCATCTCGTCTGGATTGTCACGCCTGGAACCGAGCCTAGAACGTCCTTGACTGTGTTCGCGGGTGTGTTCTTGAAGGCGGTGTCCGGAACAATCTCCACACCGCCCGCTGTCCGCTCAATCTCGGCGCGAGCCTCAGCCGTATTGGCAACTGTGAGGGCGCCGCTGCGATCGGCTGGATTGCCGCTGGCCAACGCGCTCGCATTTCCATTCCCCAGCGCCGGCTGGTCACTTGCATTGGCGTCAGGCGCCGGTTGCGCCTCAACGACCGAAACCGGGTTCTTCTTTTTTTTTGTAACGACCCTTTTCTTTGCAGGCTTTGCCGGCAGTGCGTCGTCAGGCTCGGCGACGGCCTTGGTCTTTTTGGCGTTGCTCTCCGGCGCAGCCGCTGGAGGTTGAGGCTGGATCACCACAATTGGAGGCAATCTGGGAATATTGTTGTCTATTGCTGTGCTCGGTGAGGGCGTCGGCGCAGCCGCCGGCTGCGGCGGAGCTGCTGGGGGGGCTTGTGACTGCTGTGCACTGGCTCTTGGCGCCGCCGCACCCAGTGCGATGAGCGGAACAGACAAGGCAAGCGCGAAAGACATGGCCTGCCGCAGAGAATTGCGGGACATCGGAAATGCTCCTGAAACGCGTTGGTTCCGCGCATGGGAATGCACGCGCCGCAGCTCTCGCGAGCGACGCGACTGTGAGATCGTATCAGGAGTGGTTGGGTGGCGCGCGTGAACCCAGGGGTGGCCCAGCACGAGCCGGCGGAAGGACAACGTCTGAGCCGGCGTTGAGCCCCTCTTCGGTCTCAGGCATGCTTAGAAGTGTGGTGACCTCGAATGCTGGTGCCGTTAGCGCGACATGCCCCGCGAAGGCACAGGGCTCGTGCGAACCCCCTTCCGACTTAGACGGGACCTGTTGTCCATCATCCGGGGTCACGGAAAGCAATTCGCCGGACCCATTGCAGATGACGAGTGTCAAGCCATGACCATCTGCCGCCGCGGAGGGCATGAAGCCCGCCGGCACGAGCGCGCGTACCAGGAGCGCACACAGCAACAAATGACGAAATGCTAAGCCCACGGAAGAAGGGTCCCTCCGAAAAAAGCGGGATTCAACGCATGCCGAGATCGTGGGAGTGGAATCAGAACTGAGCAATACGCAAGATTACGTCCTAAAGCCGTTGGTGCTCGTTGCGTGTCTTTCCTGCCACGAAAATTTCAGGGATGTCCCATCACGTCGGGCTCACGATGGAGGCTGTCGGATCACCGCGACCGTCGCCAAACACAGATCGCCTACAATCTGACCCGGGTGATGAACATCATTGGCGTCGGGCCGCTGATGCAGGCGATTAGGGCCTGATACAGTCCACTCGGCGCCAGCAGCGCGATATGCGCCCAGTAGATGCCGTCGAGCACGCCCACAGATGCCCAGGTGGCCGGTTGTGCCAAGATCCATGCGAACGGCGATCATGGGGAACGGCGGAAGCGCGTTTTCACACGACCAAGACCCGGAGCGGACATCTAATCAGTTTGGCCATTTGTAGATCCACCACGCCAGGGGAATGACTGCGCTTTCCAATACGGCGTAGAAAATCAATAGAGGGGAAGGGAAACCATCGACGGCAAAGCTCAGCAGCCGTCCGACGACAAGTCCACCCGCAAACACAATCGTCGTCAAGATTGCCGTGTTCTTGTGAAAATCCGCTAAGGCGCAGAAGAGCCAGAACGCACCCAGTGCAAGATAGAGACACATCACAGCTCTCAGGATGTGCGCGAAGTCTACGCTCAGGTCTGCGACATTGAAGAAGGTTCTGACGAACCACCGAGGATCGATGCCGTAAAGAAGCGCGATCACCGAAACCATAGCAAAGGCCAAAATCAGGAAGCCCTTCTTCAAGTCCATCGTTCTTCCTCTACAAACAGACCAAAGGTGTGCACTCGCCAAATACGCTGCCCACCGGGCAAGCGCAATTCCAATTCCAGGTTGCTTTGATGTACGCTGTTGGCCTAGGGGGGAAAGTCGGCCTGTGGCAGAGACTTGAGGTGCTGCGGACATGGTTGGCGGCCCATTACTCATACGGCTCGAAGTGGCTGTCGTCGGGGGAGGCTGGCTGGTTGTCGTCGTTTGCAGAGCCGGCGGCGCCAGGAGGCGGAGTGTCCTTGTCGCTCCCGCCAGCACTTGCATCCGCCTGCCCATAAGCCGCCGACACGCGACGACGGCTGGCTTCGCGCAGGATTTCGAAGCTCTTCTCCGTCATTTCCTCCATACCCTCCACCGTCCCGAACGGCACGGTGAGACGGATCGCGCGCGGCGTCAGGTTGCGCACGTAGGCGGCGAACTGGGTCTCGTCCTTGAGCTTGGACATCTCGATCAGGAAGTCGGGATTGGAACGCATCTCGGGTGCCAACACGCGCGCATCGGCGGCCGAGCCACCGAACAGGCGCGTTGCAGCATTGCTCATCAGGCTCGCCTTGAGATTGGCATTGAGCTGGTTCAGGTTCTGGTGTGCCATCACGACGCCGAGCTTGTACTTGCGCGCCTGCGTCAACAGGTCCTCGATGTTGTCGTCGAAATACTCCGCAGCCTCGTCGATCCACAGGAAGGTGTGGCGGCGCTCTTTCTCATCGATGGCCGCGCGCTCAAACACGGCTTTCAGCGTCAGCGCGATGATGTAGCGGCCGAACATGGACGAGCCATCGGATTTGAGGAAATCCTTTGCGGTGTTGACGAGCACGATGCCACCGGCATTCAGCACCTTAAACAGATCGAGGCGATTGCGCTTGTGTGCGAACATGCGCTCGAATGAGGGGTTCTGCAGCAGGCCATAAAGGCGGCGCAGGATCTGCTCGCGGGTCGCCTTGTAGGAGGTGGAGAAGAACTGCTTCTCGAAAAAGGCGCGCGAGGTGGGCGAGAGCCTGGCCACCGCCGACATGTCGGGGTTGGCATCCTCCAGCGCCTCGCGCAGCGTGTGAACGGTGGCGCCGGGGATCGCCAGCATCAGTTCGGCGAGAAAGCGGAACACGACGCTCTGCTTCTGACTAAGTTCAGCACCAAGCAGGCCGGCGAAGATGTAGTCGTAGATCTCGATGACGCCGGCCTGAACCTGCTCGCGCTCCTTCTGGTCATACTGGCCGGCGCGGCTGGATTGCACATCGAAGAGATTGAGGGCGGGCGCGAAGGCAACGTCGGAGGGATCGACGATCAACAGTCGGTCGGCGAGCGAACCGGGTACGGTCGGATCGAAGATCTTGAGGTGGCTCAATTTCCGGATCATGTCGCCCTGACTGTCGATGATGACCATCGAGGGGACTTGCGTCGCCGGGCGGAGAAGATCAGCGGCGATGAAGTGCTGCAAGGCCTGCGTCTTGCCGTGACCGGTGCCGGCCAGAATGTGCGTGTGCTCGAAGCGCACCTCCTCGGGAATCGCGAAGGGGACGGAAGCCGCAAGCAGGGAACGCAGCGGCGTCCTTGCGAAATACTCATCCGCCAGCTCGGAGGCGAGTTCGCGCGGACGGTCGCGGGGCAGGATCGCATTCTTCAGGTCGTGAGAGAGCAACGGTCGTTCGGGATCGACGGCGACACCGGAGGCCTTCAGCAGATTGCGATAGAGCTGGCGCGAGAGATCGGCAAAGAGGCCGCGCTGCTGGATGGCATCATTGGCGAGGACGTGGGCCAGCGCATTGGTCATCAGCCGGTGCGGCTTGGCGGCCAGCTCCAGCAGATCGGCATGGACCGGCGCATGCGCGTTGGGAGAAACGGTGAGCAGGTCGGACGGCAGGGCCTCCAGCACGCCGGCCAGCAGATCCTCGACGAAGCCGATCGCAGCACCCAGCGTCTCCTCGTCAGTGATCACGCGCATGCGATGCGACAGGTCATCGATGAACTGCGCGACCATGACGGGCGAAAGATCGTCGATCTTGGCGCCTAAGGAAAACGCATGGAACGCGGGTTCGGCCTGCAGCAGCGCGAGAGCGGATTTCGCCAAGTCGCCTGCGATCACGGCGGCGGCGGGATGACCAGAGCGGCGCAACGCTTCTCTTGCGATACGCTCGGCCAATCGCATCTGCGCATCATGGCCGGCATAGCGGAACCTCGCCCATGTGTGCGCATGGTGATCAATGAGGCCCTTCAATTCGCCACGGTCTGCATCGCCGCTGTAGCCCGCCATGCGCACGCCCTTCGGTGCCGGCACGCCACCGCTCATCAGACGATCAAGCAACAAATCTATGAAGAGCCGCCCCGCCATCATGTCCTCGTGCGCTCGGGCTCGAAGGCGCGGCCCTCGTAGGCGGCGGCCTCGTTGAGATAGGCTTCGATCTCGCCTGTGGAGCGGATGATGTCCTCCTCGGCCGCCTTGATCTCGGTCAGCGTATTGGCCGCGATCACCTTGCCGGTTTCAAGCTCGCGTAGTCGCAGGATCTGAGATCGCTGCGTGCGCACCGCGCACCAGATCCACCACGCCAGCTTGACAGGCCCCAGCCAGATAATCCGGGTGATCTCGTATGTGAGCCACGCCGAGCCGATCATGGGGCGATCAAGCATCGTGATCAGGCGTGATCCGGCGCGTTTGCGCTGCCTGGCGCGCGCTTCGTCTTCGGCCGCGCGCAGGTCGCGCGCCTCCTTGAGCTTGGGGTCGGCATAGACGATGTCGTTCCAGCGGCCGTAGTGGCGGGCGGCCGTGACGAAGGCCGGCGACATGTCGGCCGCCACCAGCAGCGAGAACGTCGGCGGCGACGTCTCGGACTGGCTGCGCTTGAAGATCAGACGGAAATGCCGCGTGCCCATGCGTGCACCATCGGTGTAACCTTGCGTTGGCTGATAATAAACGCAAGCGGCGGCGAGGGACACCATGAAGAGGAACAGCTGCGGGCGGATTGCGCTTAAATCCCGAGCACCGATATCGCTTTTTTGGATCGCCGCGATGTGCGCACTGGCGAGCGCGGCCAGGGCCGACATGGCGCTGGAAACCAACCGCGGCTGTGAGGGCACCCTGCTCAACACGACACAGCGGCTGAAGATCGTCGGCTGGGACGGCGACAGCCGCCAGGCACTCGGGCAGAGCGTCTACGACTACCGCGTGCGCTGCGACGGTGGCGAACGCGACGGCATCGACCTCTTCATCGCTGCGGAGCGCTCCGACCGCTACAAGCGCGAGGGCAACACGCTGATGCGGCTCGAACGCACCGAGCGCAAATCCGTAAAGATCAAAGATGCGGGCTGCGAGCAGGTGCCCAAACAGGTGCAACGGCCACCGCCCGATGATGAAATCCGCGAGACCTGCCGCAATCAGCGCATGCCGATGGCCTGCGAGATCGACATGCTGGCGCAGAAGCGTTGGGTCACCGAGATGGTGGAGGAGTGCTGGCGTGCGCAGTTCGAAACACGCGATGAGCCGGTATGGGCATCCTACCCTGAAAATCACGCACCGCTGCCGCGTGGCGCGCGGATCGTGAAGGTGGCGGCAACGCCCGCAGCGGCGGCGACGAGGCCGGCTGTCGGCCAACCTCAGGGCATGTCGGGGCCAATGCCGCAGGCGGGGCAGCAGGGGAGCGGCGGCTCGTGGCTTGGCACAATCCTCGTCGCCATGCTCGCGGCCGCCGGAACGTTCTACTACGTGCAGCGAAAGAACCGGGAGGCGCTGCGCGAAGACGTGGCTTCCGCCCGAGCCCAGATGGGAGGCGACCGCGCGGATTACGGCGCGAGCTTCCGGGACGACGGATTCCGCGAGGATGGATTCAGGTCATCATCGGAGAGTTCGGAGCGCGCGCGATCCTACGCGCACGAGGAGGAGCAGGCTTCGCAACGCCAGCAAGAAGAACGGCACGAGACCAAGTCCGAGGAACCGAAGCCGGATGAGGATGAATTGCCGACTACGGTCGCGGAAGCCTGCAAGCTCCTCAACGTGACGCCGGACACGCCGCCCGAGATGATCGACAAGATCTACAAAGCGATGATCCAGGCCTGGCACCCCGACAAGGCAAAGAACGACACCGAGAGGAAGCTGCACGAACTGAAGTCCAAGCAGCTCAACGCCGCCAAGGACTTGCTGCTCAAGAAGAAATAGTGCGGGTCACATATTGACCCATGAAGAGGGTCAAGTCGGAGAGGAAAGCGGATCGCAGACGCTCGGCAAAAATCGCAAAACGTCAGTGAGTTGCGCACATTCACCCCTGGCTTCGCCCCTGGCAATCTGAAAGCCAGGGCCATTCCCAGGAGTGAAGGCAGGGGAGCGGATCGCGATTTCGACCCCGTTCGCTCGATGTCCGGCGCCGCGATGCGGGGCGAGGCGATCACCTGATGCGCATCAGCGCGCCCCGACGACGCGCCAACGCGCAAAATGTTGCGCTATGAGCAGCCATGAGAATCTTGTCCGGCAACGGATTTCGGCGTAGATTCGAAACTGCCCATTGGGCTCGGTATGGCGCCGAGGCTCTGGGGCATCGCGATGCTCCTCAACATCAGGAGAATCCGATGTCTCATCCAAAACAGCTTATCTGCAAGAAGGAGCTGAAGGAACTCGTGAAGTACTCGACCCAACATATCGCGCGCCTGGAGAAGGCCGGCCAATTCCCGAAACGGCTGCGGCTAGGTCAGAACCGGGTGGCGTGGCTCTTGTCGGAGGTCGAGGACTGGATCGAGGAGCGCTTGGCCAAGCGTGACGCGGTTCGTTAGACTTTGCGAGGACGGACACTCCTCTTGCCGGAGACAGAAGACCGCTCTGCGGATCACGTGGGGCGGTCTTTTGATATGCGGCTGCCTTGGCCGCACCTGCCGCGCTTTGGGAGAGCTGCGACCAACAATGGGAAGCGACGTACGGGTCAGGGCCTCAATCAACGTTCACATTTCGTCCCGCCTACGGTCGCGATTGGGGGCAGAGCGTTAATGACAGCAATGTCGCAAATGCCTGCACATGACCCTGGGCCGGAGAACTGATATTAGCGCAAGATGCCAACGAGATCGTCTGCCTGCGTGACAGAAGTGACATTGTCGCGATAATTATATCTGTTGCAAACGCACCGTTGTGTGGTGAACGCTTCCATCAGGCGGCGCCACTATTTCGACGACGATCGTATGCTCCTACTATTGTTGTGTTGCCAACCGGAACGTGAGCCAACCGAAGTTGGAAACGTCTAGGCCGTTAGCCAATTCGTTGCCCGACTACGTCAACTCGCCAACGCAACAGAAGGACAATTCATAGTGCGTCGAGCTTGCCCCACAAGAATGCAACTAGGGTAATGTCCAAAATGCCCGCGAGGAACAGTAATTTCATCGTCAATTCGAAGCTGTTCATATACAAGGGGCACACGCATCTTCAGATCTCTCAAATCAGCGCCATTCGGTTTTATACGACTGGCGGGGAACTAGTCGCTCCCGAACGCGAAGAGGTTTTGCAGGAACGCTTCAGGATATCCGACAGAAAAGGATTAATTGGGCTTGCGGCATTATTGATGCTGCTTGGAATAATTCTGTATATAAATTCTATCTTCACTCCATTGAACCTCCTGGCAGCTTGTGGCGCAGCGGTTACGATTGCGTGGCTTGTTAATAAGCATCGCACCTCCGAATCGATCACCAGAACCGTTCCGGAAAAGAGAAAGGAAGTGTTCTACAATTTAGAGATAGTAATGACCGGAAGAAATAAGCCGTACATATTCAAATCAACGGTAGAGGACAGGATAAGAGCGGCGAGAGATGCTATTGTCGAGGTTATGAACAAGGACAGCATTGGCGCAGTAACAATTGAAGCCGAGGGTGTCACGGTTGGCAATGTAGAGACCGCTGTAATAAATGAGACCAGCTCTGATGCGCAAGAGGATTGACGGGAGCATTACATGGTGAAGATATCAAACGTTGAGAATCTTCATCTTCACAGCAAGCCCGATATCGCGTTTTCGCCAAAACGCCCCAGAATAGATCCGAATAAGCTGTCCATATGGGCGCCGGGCCAATTGAGATTGTTTATCAGCCATAGAGATGAGTACAGAGGCCAGGCAACTGAATTGGCCCAATCCTTGAAGCCCTTCGGAATATCTTCTTTCGTGGCTCACTATTCTATTGAGGCGATGAGTCAGTGGCAAAGGGCGATTGTTGAGGGCTTGGAAACCATGGAAGTGGCATTGGCCTTTATCACTGATGATTTCTATGAAAGCGTTTGGACAACGCAGGAGATAGGTTTTGCCCTCGGTCGAAATGTACCTGTTATTTCCCTTAAGCTTCAGGACCAAAAGCCGTGTGGTTTTGTCGGAGACATTCAGGCTCTTCACGGAAATCTGAGAGATCCTGCATCATCTGCATGCGCAATCCACAGAATCATCGCTGACGATCTCGGTTTGAAAAATCGACTGCAAGTATCGTAGCGGTGTGTTCACCACGTCTAGCAGTGCGCTTGGTTGTTGCCGGCACTCAATGTAACCAGCTCCGCCATCGAGTCTTCCAGCTGTAGTGAGCCGCCATCAGCACCACCTGATTCTCCGAAGACAGCGCTCAGGCCCGGTATCCGGCGACGTATTCTCCCAAGAGTATCTCACGAAACAGGCGAGTATCGGCCGCAGGCTCCGTCAATGCAATCCACTGCTCAACCCTGTTGGTGTCAACTGTAGGCACTCGCCAATAGTGCATCAGCACCTCCTCGTCGAAATTCTTCAAGCGTGTGATGAGATCGCGGGCGACGCCGAGGAGCAGCACGTCGACCTGGCGGAGTTCACCGAGTCCAGGAACCGTCTTGCGGCCGCCGGCGGTGAAGGCATCGCGCAGGCTTGCCGACACGACACCATGCTCGGCGATCCAATAGGCGGCGACACGCTCGTACTTGCTCGGGGAAGTGTTGCCGAGGATCTCGGGAAACAGGATCAGGCTATCGATCTTGAGGCTGCGCTGCTCGTGCCTGGTCAGGGAGTTGAACGGGCGGATGATCGGCGAGACGGCGTGCTCGTCCTGCAGCCACCACAGCTCCTGGCCTTCGCGCAACTGACTGCGGTAATAGCTCTTGATGCGCGGGATGAGCTTCGGATCGGTGCGCAGCTCATCGTAGGCCACACCCATCTTGTCGAAAATCGACTGGCCTTGCGCCAGCGTCATGTCGATCAGATAGCGCGGCGAGTGGGTGACGGCAACCTCGCTCAGGCATTCCTGATAGAGCCGCGTGCGCACATCGAAGCCGCCACCGAACTTGCCGAACAGCATGTAGATGCGCTCGATGCCGTCGACGCGGGAGTGCTCGCGCACGCTGTTGCCGGTCGAGCGCCAGTGGTCCTGCTTGGTCATCTTGACCTCGACACCAAAGAAGCGGCGAGCGACAATGTCGGGAAAGGCATGGTCGTTCGTCTGCCGGATCGTATCCGCGAAGTCGCTGTCCGACGCGGCCTCCTGCATGTGCGTGCAGACGGCGCGTTCGAAAACGTCGGCGGCCGGGGGTGTGGAGGAACCGGAAAGCGCACTCCGCAAGGACGCCGAAGATCTTTCCAACAGGCGCTCGAACGCGACACTGTCGCCACCGATGCGGTCGGAAAAGATCATACGCGCGAAAGGTGCCGATCGAGAAAGCGTTGAATGGCGCGTGCGATGTGCCAGGCGAACACGGGCGGCACGGCGTTACCGATCTGGCGGTAGGCGGCCGACGTCGAGGGATAGAAGATGAAATCGTCGGGAAAGGATTGGATGCGCGCCGCCTCGCGCGCGGAAAGACGGCGCGGGGCCGACCAATGATATTCGATGTTGCCGTGATGCTCGGCGCGCATGGTCGGGCCCGGGCGATCGGGATCAACGGTCGTATTGCCCTGGCCGGTATTGCGGCGCGCCCGCGACCAGATGTGGTTGGGCACCGAACTCTCGGGCTGATCAGCCAGATCGCCGATGGCAGCCCGCAATGTGACCCATTCGCTCTCATCAAGATGCGGCTCAGGCATTTCGAAAGGCGGCAGCACGTCCTTGCGTGTGCCGATGATGACGACGCGCTCACGGCGCTGCGGTACACCGAACCCGGCGGTGTTGTAGAGGCGGTATCGCACGTGATAGCCAAGGTGCTCGAAGTCGCGGGTGATGGTGGCGATCGCCGCGCCTTCGTCGAGCGTGAGCAACCCTTTGACGTTCTCTGCCATGAAGAGGCTGGGCCTCAGGCGTTTGATGGTGTCGCCCATGGCCTTGTAGAGATTGCCGCGTGCCGCATCGAAACCGAGGCGCTTGCCGGCATGGGAGAAGTCCTGGCAGGGAAAGCCGCCGAGCACGATGTCGGCGCGAGCGGGGAGCGCATTGCTTTTCAGGATTTCAAGGATGTCGCCGGTGACAATGTCGGGTGAGATGTTGTTTGCGTAGGTGAGTGTCGCGTGCGGTTCGATGTCATTTGCGAACGTGAATTCAAAAGCGTTTTCGGCGTAGCGATTGCGGAGTGAGGTAAAGCCGCCGCGAAAACCAAGATCAAGTCCACCACACCCCGCAAATAACGATGCCGCTTGGTATTTTTGTTTCCTGGCTCTTCCGGCCATATAGACCGAAGGATACCATGCCGCGGCAATTTACGCATTGTACGGAGTGGATAAGCGCGATCAGAAGCTGCGGCGGCCGACGGCCTTTCGAGCGCAGATGGGTGAGCAGTATTTGGCGCTGGCGATGTGGGCGCCGATGCGTGGATGGAACTGGCAGCGGCACTTTTCGCAGGTCAGTATGATCGAGGTGTTTCGCCTCTTTGGATCATCGCTGAATTTGACTTGGGTCTTGGTCATAGATGGTGTGGTTCATTCTATCGCAAATCCAGAAATGCGCCACTGCACGGCCTGGATAACAAAGGTCCCGCGCCGCATCCTTTCGGTTGCGACGCGGGGTGCGCCATCAGTACTCTTCGGCCAGCATGACGGTGAGGACCCGCAAGGTCACGTCCGGGTCGCTCGGGTCTTCGGAGCCCATCTCCCCGGAAGAATCGTAGTAGTCGACTTTCCAGAAGAGCTTATGACCACCGAGTTTGAACGAACCGAAGTCGTGCTCGTGGTAGGGATCGTTGTCCTTCGTGAAGTCGTCGAATGACGCGACTGCGGCCAGTGCTCGTGCGACGAACTCCGGTCCCTGGTCGTTGACTCCGGCAGTAACGAGAACGCGTCCCGTCGTCGTCGGCAGGGCCTTGCGGAACTGATCGTTGAGATCGCGAATGCGATCGGTCTTTGCATCAGACATTTTGATACTCCCTGTGGCGACCGACATCGCGGAGTGCGATGCCGGATGGCGAAAGGGAGTTGCGAGCCGCCGTATTACAGACGGCTCGCGAACTAACGCATATGCTTGGAGTGCAAGGCTACTTGCCTTTGCCCTTCGCGGGCTTTGGATCATCCTCTTCCTCGGACTCGACTTCGCGAACGACCAGCTTGCCTTCGCCGAAAATCGGCAACGCCTGCAGCATGAGGTTGAACCCCTTGCCGTCTTCGTGAGGAAATGCCGTTCCGACATTCAGCCAGAAGGTGTTCGGTCGCCCGTGCTCGTCCTTGCCGGGCTTGGGAATGATCGAATAGACGCGATAGAGCTTCTGCTCAGCCATGACAGGCCTCCTTTCGAGAGCGTCAGTGCTGCCGACATTGGCAGCGGCACGCGCACGGTCGGCGCGGACGTGTCGCTGCAAACGTCGTTTCGGGAGAGAGCAGAGCTGTTCGGAATCTTGGTGCAGTATACGTCAGGCGCGAGCGAACAGCAACGTCGCGCCCGTCGTCGGCGCCCCACCGTGATCATTGGTGAGGCCGCCGCCTGATCATTGGAGCCAGCCGTGCATCTGCCGAGGCACGAGCGAGACGCGTGCGACAAGGGCGCGAGATGCAGAATCAAACGTCGATCTTCGGAGCGCTTGCTTGTCCTTGGCGCACGCGGCGCTCGTGGCACGCTTGCCGAAAGGCAGGTGCGTGCCGATGTGCAATGCTGGTGTGAATGCCGACCCGTCCGCGTGGTACACTTGAAGCATGACGGCATCAAAGCGCTTGCGATTCGAGCCGGGCGGCGCGCCCGGTCTTCACTTGACGCCACGAGACATTGCCATCGTCAAAGCGGTCGCGCGCTATCGGGTGCTGCACTCGGGCATGATCGGCCGCGTCGTTGCACTCGTAGGCTTCACGCCGGGCGGGATCGACGCACGCTACGGCATCTTCGATCCGGCCAAGCGGATACGCGATCGCCTGACCGAACTCTTTCATGGCGGATTCCTCGCGCGGCCTCGCGCCGCTTACAGCTTCGTGCGTCCGGGTTCCGAACCGCTGACCTATGCCTTGGGTCGGGAAGGAACGCGCCTATTGACCGATCTCGATGCAGACTTTGAGATCGCAAGTCCGCGAAAGGTGCGGCAGGCGACGCGCGGCTTCCTGGACCATCAACTGCTCGTCAACGAACTCGCCATCTCGCTCAGAGAATCGCATGCCCGGAGCAGACCGATTGCGATTGGAGACGATCTGCTCGACACTACTGGCCACTCTTCAACGCACCCGTTCCGCTTTTCGGCCGACGTGACGCTCGGCACGGAAACGCGGCGCATCGGGATTGAGCCCGATCTCGCCTTCGCTATCCAGTCGGGGGAGAGGACCTATGGCTATCTGGTCGAGATCGACCGCGACACCGAGCCCGCCGTCCGCAGCCGGCAAGCGCGCGGCGGGCGAACACCGACACTCACCGGCACCAGTATTCTGCGCAAGCTCCTTGGCTACGCCGCAATCAAACGTAGCGGCGCTGTCGCGGACCGGCTTGGCTGGCGCAACTTCAAGGTGCTGTTCGTATGCGAGCCGCGGCCGGGTGGGGGAGACCGCATCGGCCGGCTGACCGAGGTCGTCAAAAAGCACGTGCCGCATCAGGCGCGGCTGTTTATGTTCGCGTCGGCTGCGGAAATGAAGCAGCAAGACGATATTCTGGAACTCGACTGGCGCGATGCGAACGGCAACACCGTGCGCCTCGATCCGGATCGGGTCACGCTGCAGTGAAGAATCTCTTGATGGCCGCATCCACATTTGCGCGGGGCTGGCCGAACCGCTCGGCACTTTCATGGCGGACCTTGGCAGCACGCGCGGGATGTCCGGTGAGCGGTGGATCGGTTCTGAGCGCATAGGGCTCGGACGGCACACCATGTTCCAGAAGCGACACCCGCGCCGTCCAGTTTGCCAATTCGACAAGCTGATCGGCATTGCCGAGCTGCAGGCGCGGCGCGAGCACGCGTGCATCATCAAAGCTGGTACGGAAGGCGACCACCGATCCCGCATTGGCGAGGATCGCCGCCTGCAGACGCTCCGGGATTTGCGACAACGCCTGATGCGCCAGCGTAAGGCTCAAGTTCCACTTGCGCGCTTCCGACAGAATGATCTCGAAGGTCGTGGTGGCGAAGTTCTGGAACTCGTCGACGTAGAGCGCGTAGGGGATACGCGCATCGCGCGGGCGCTCCATCGCGGCCTGCGTGATGGCGCTGACAAGCAGCGCTCCGGCAAGGCGCGCATTCTCCTCACCGAGCCGCGCCTTGGAGAAATCTGCGATGATGATCTGGCGACGGGAGAGACATTCGCCGATATCGACCGTGCCATGCGACTGACCCCACAGAACGCGAAGATCGGGATGGGACAGAAGCGCACCGATCTTGTTCTGTAGCGGCATCAACGCCTCCTCGCGCTTAGCTGCCGGCCAGCGCTCGAACTCATCGCGCCAAAAGGCAAGAACCGTCGGGTCCTGCACATGGTGGAGCAGGGAACTGCGGAAAGATGTATCAGCAAACAGGCGGCCAAGTGCGATCAGCGACAGCGCCGGTCGGGCCGGCACGCGCGTATTCACCTCGATCAGCGTCTGCAGACCACGCGACAGGATGTAGTCGAGGCGCACGCCCCAGCTTTCAGCCCACGCATGCCGGCAGGCTGCGGTGATGTTGGCCGCCTGCAAGGCAATCGCATGTTCCGGCACGTTGCTGAGCGGATTGAGACCGACGGGACGCGCCGCGCCCGCGGGTGCGATCACGCACACCTCGTGCGTGCGCCGCCGTGGAATCATGGCCAGCACATCGGCGGCGAGATCGCCGTGCGGGTCGATCAGACAGAAGCCGGCGCCGGCTGCCAGATCCTGCGCCATCAGCGACAACAACAACGTCGACTTGCCGGAACCGGTGGCGCCGATCGCATAGAGATGGCGCGCCCGCGCATCGCCGTCCAGAACGAGCGGCGGATGCGTGACGTCGATTGCCCCATAGCGCTCGACCGAACCGAGCCGCAACGGCGGATGACTATCGGGCGCGCATGTTGAAAAAGCAGACTGTGTCATAAGCTCTCGCCAGCCGCGGCCCGGCCAGGCTGGCAACCTGGGTGAGCATCTGCCCAATTGGCTCGTTGTGCCGATACCGGCGCGTTGCGCACGATCGGCCCGGTGCGTCACGGCTGAAGGGAACCTGCGACGGCTCCAGCTTTCAGTATAAGACGGCCGCCGTGCAGATCCTTGCGTGTCCTGTGGAAAGCGCCGGACACGATCCATGCCGACCGGGACGTGCGCCCCGTCGGCCACCGCACCCCGCATGCCGCGCGGTGCTTTTTCGCTTCTCCCGTCAGTCCTTTCGGATGAGGCCCGACTTCATGCGTTTCCCCGATGCCGCTCCGGCGCTGTCGCATATGTGCAGCCGAGCGGCGAGGGGCAAGCCTGATCCGCAAGGGACCGTGTCCGCCAAGGATCAAGGCGCCGTCGCGCGCAGGCATCGACCGTTCCTCGAAGACAAGCGCGAAAAAGCATGAAGTCGGGCGTCAGCCCGACGGGGCGCATTGCTATTGCGCGCTTTCAGAAGCTATCCAAAAGAACTCGAACACCCCTCTGTTCGGGACTTTTCATTCAAGGCCGGCGGCGTCGGTGGGGATAACTTCAAGGGTCGTCGGCCTGTTCTATTTTCTTATCTTGTATATATAGACGTCTGACCAGATGTCAGAGTTGCTATGACGAAATGTCGGAGTTTTGCGCCAGGATGTCAGAGAGCAAACGGGCATGTCATAGGCACCGACATTTTGTCATAGGCTGGGCAATCGGATCGATCAGTGGTCCTGCGCACGCTCGCTATGATCGTAGAGCACGACCTGCTCGACCCACTTGTTGGTGGATCTGAGATCGCCGCGATCGTTCTTTTCCAAGAGCCCCATATCGAGACCGTCCTTGATGGCGCGGAAGGCTTGGCGGTCGGAAATATCGAGGAAGTTTGCGATCTCGGCCTTGGACTGCGTACACCAGGGATGGTCGGGCCGGTGCGAGAGCTGATGCACGCTGTCAATGACGGCATATGTCGTGAAGCTCAGGCCGAACTTGACGCGCAGCGGATGATGGATGATCGAAAAGCGCGGCTTGAGTTTGAATCGCCGCTGCGGGAGTATGCTTGAGCCGATGTGATCCATTGCGCCGATTATAGCATGCGGTGTTGCATTTGCAGGCGACGTGCGGCCCCGCGAGGGGATAACTTGGTGTTACGTCGCACAACATTTCCTTTGCGACGTATGGGCGTGAATGCGGCTCTGTTGAGCCGTTTGGCTGCACGCACGGATCGGACGCAATGACGAAGACCCGGAAGCAGGAGTTGTGGGAGAAGGCCGAGGACGAGCGGCAACGCTGCGAGCGCTGGCTGCTGCGGCTTATTCGCGACGGCCAGCCGAAGACCATGACGAAATCCGAACTGCGTGAGATGGCCATTCAGGAGCTGAAGATCTCCAAGTCGTCGTTCGATCAGGCCTGGATCGCAGCGATTGAAGAGACCGGCCGGCACGATTGGTACGAGCCGCTGCGCGGGAGACGACGCCAGAGCTATTCCGGCTGAATAGGCTTGATCGGTTCTTCGGGCTCATAATCAGCGCCAACGTCTTGTGGCTCGACGTGCGCAGTCAGGCGAACCTTCCCAGGATCGGTCTCCCCTCTTGTGACGGATGAGGCGAGCGCGCGGAAGACCGGTTCGGTCGATCGGTTGATCGCCTCCAGCAGCGTGTTCTGTCCGTCGATGATCGACTTCATGCCGCGGATCTGATTGCGGCGGTCCTCCAGCTCCTCGCGCAGAAACCGGATTTCGTCGTTCTTTTCCTCGACGCGCTTTTCGAGCTGTTCGACAAGCTGCGACGTGTCGCGACGCACGCCAGCGTCATGCGCCGACACGTCGGTGCCCGGCGCCGGCTGGCGCTCCTCGTGGCGTGGCGTGTCGTCGCCCGCACGTGCAGCATTCTGCGGGGCGACAGGTGTCGCGAACTGGCGCGACAGGCCGGGTCCGGTCGCGCTCTCGGTCACTGCCAATTGCTTCAGCTGCGTGAGGTGCCGCTCCACCGAATAGGGCGCGACGAGATACTTGTCGCCGGTTGTCGTCGCGACCTTCTGGCAATCGAGATGGCCGCTCGCACAGAAGCGCTGCAGGGACCGCTGCGAGCGGGGAAAGCCGCGCTCCGCATAGATGTTGCCGACCTGATCGAGCGACAGGGCATGACGCATGTCGTCGGCCATCGCCGCCGCACCGTCGCGCTCTGGCGCGTCGGGTCGCGGCATGTCGGACGCTGTCGGCGGGTTCATGCCGCTATTGTACCAGGGGAGTGCGAAGGATGCCGCTCAGGTTGTCCACAGGCCGGGTCGGCTAGATCGCAGGACCGTTGGGCAGAGGAAGCCGACTTCGAGCCAATGCGATATCCGACTAAAGATCGGCATCGATAGACGGTCGAGATACCTCGATCAACGGACATCACGGGAGACGAGCAAGGAGACGGGCCGACTCGTCAACCCCGTCGCTGGCAAGCCCGAAAGCAACCTTGCCATTACGCGGCGCGCTTCATACTTCGTCGCAACGCCTCCTCCGCAGCCTTAGCTGCCTGCAGCGCAAGTTTGTCTACGAGCTCATTATAAGGGTCGCCGGCATGGCCTTTGATCCATTCGATCTTGACGGGGCGTTGTGCGGCAAACGCCTCCAGCTCCCGCCATAGCGGAAGATTCGATCGGATGGTGCCGAAGGAGTTGAATGTGTTTGCCACATATCGACTGTCCGTTCGGATGTGCACAGGGCGGTCTGCTGGCAGGCTCCGCAACGCCATCACAACGGCCAGAAGCTCCATATGGTTGTTGGTGACATCACTGCAGCCATCCGAAACGCCTTGCTCATGTCCATGGACCACGTAGGCCCAGCCGCCAGGTCCTTTCTCACGACCGCGCCGGGCGCCACCTGTCAGCACGGACCCATCTGTCGAGACGGTGATTGTCGCCGACGACCGCCGGAAGCGCTTGCGATCCCGACTGAGCTGGAACGGAAGCTCATTGAGGCGTTTCGATGGGATATCCGCCAGGAGGCAAATACCGCCTGCCCGTCGACGTTGCTCATCGCCCAATGGTTTGATCCGCCGTGCAAACCACTGCCGAAACGCCTTCAACTTAGCGTCGACCTGCCGATCGATGTCGCTCATGGTCGCCGACGAGTTCGAGTAGCTGAATGAGTTGCCCCAGCCCTTGATGACTTTGTCGATCATATCCTGGGTTTGAACGTATCGCTGGCGATGGGCCAGACTATCTACCTCTCGGATGCAGTCGTTGATGCCGCGCCGGCCAATTCGGAAGTGCTCGTCGATCGCAGACAGCACCTTCCTGCGCGCCTTGAGTGATGGCTGCATGAGACCGGGCTCGATCCGGTAGCCGAGAAAGTCGAAGCCAATCGACACAGGTCCGCGAGCGCTCTTGGCGCGATCGGCCTGTGGATCGTACGGGTCGTGACAGCTGAGCCTAAGGTCGGCGAGACACTTCCGCGCGTTGGCGAAGGCTTTCGTCACGTAACTTTCCGATGCCCCGAGAAGCACGAAGTCGTCGATGAACCTTACGCAAATGATACCGCGTTCATTGAAGCGCTGATCGAACTCGTGCAGCAAGATGTTGCCGAACAGCGGCGAGAGCGGAGAGCCTTGGGCCACGCCTTGCTCGTCCGTCGGAAAGCATCGCCGATCGTCTCCGAGCACGGCCTCATTGGCAAGCACAACCGTCGTGGCGCGTTCGAGCAGCGCCATGACCCTCTCGTCGTCGACATGCTTGCTCAGTATATCGAGGACGGCGCTGCGAGGAATGTTGTCGAAGAAGCCCGAGATGTCCGAGCGCGCGAACCAACGCGCCCCCTGCTCGAAAGCCTTTTGAATCTCGGCGAGCCCGTGCGGAACGCTGCGATGGGGAACGCCGCCGATGCTTGTCCGCACCTCGAGCACCTGCTGCACGTATTGACTGTTGTCCTGCAGACAGTCGAGGAGCGCACGCTCGACAATCCTGTTGTGGACGCTGGCCATCACGATGCCGCGCTTGCTGGTGCTGCCAGGTTTCTGCTTAAGCACGCCCATCTGCGGATCGAACACGAACTGGCCGCTATGCAGCTTCGCTTGGAGGCGATGGATGTTGCGGTCGGCGTCCTGCTCGAAGTGCGTGATCTGAGCCCGCGTGTCGAATGATGGCGAAGCGTGCCCGTTCTGCCGGATGCGCAGCCACGCCGCTTTCAGTGCGTGCTTTGTCGTCGCTCGGTCGAAGTATTTGCCCATCGCGCTCGTGTGGGACGATGTCGGTTAGCCTCGCCCCACCCTCCACATTGACCTGTTGCCCATCGGGACCGATCTCGGCTGGCTGCTGCCAACCTGCATCGGCGACCCTCGGACCGGCTTCCGGCATCACGCCGTCGGCACGGCCCCGCTTCCCCAGGATGCCGGCGCCACATCGTGACCCGGCGCCTGTGTCAGCGCCCTTGAGCGCCCACCCAGCGTCGAGCCGGGCGGCGATGCGCCAACCGATACGGTTGGCATGTTTTTGCATGCGGCGGACATTTGGCTGGTCATCTCCGAGGCCGATCTTACGTTTTTGGCCGGCGATGCAAGTTCCGCGACGCAGCGTCCAGGCTCAGCCCAAAATAAAGCCTGCCGGCCGTCCGACGCCCGATACTCCATGCGAGATCGAGGGTTCCGGCCACGTGGAAGGCGGAGCTGGTCTGGTGCCCATCGGGACCGATCTCGGCTGGCTGCTGCCAACCTGCATCGGCGACCCTCGGACCGGCTTCCGGCATCACGCCGTCGGCACGGCCCCGCTTCCCCAGGATGCCGGCGCCACATCGTGACCCGGCGCCCAGATCTGCGTGAGCGAGGCTCACAGTGCACTGATTCGCGGCTCCGCTACCCTTGGTCGCACCGGGTCCCCCCCAAGTATCGACCTGTCCTCCTAAGGAAAAGGTTGCGATCGGCGCTTGATGATCGGTGCCCGCTTCACTCCGGACAGTCGTTCGTTGCGATCAACTTGAGTAGGCAAGGCACTCGTCGCGCGATCGGCGCACGGTGTTGCTTACAGTCGCGGTGATCCGTTAGCTTCCGTCAGCTGTCCTTCGAGACGGGCCAGGAGCTGCCGTCGTCGCTTCACAGACTAGTGCGCGGCACACGCACGCCCACAAGTGGAAGTCGCTGCGCTCCGACGCTCGGTGCGGAGGCGACCATGTGACCCCGTCCGCAACCGAGCTGAAAGCTGACATTGCGTGTGGTGGCGATAGAGACCGCAGGCTCAGCTTGCTTGCGCCAGCGCCACGGCGTCGGGGCCAGCGGGATATCTCAGCCGCGTGGACACATCATTCGCGGCGCGCCAGACGACCTCCGCCACATCGCGCTCTGTCGTCACCGCGCTTGGGTTCCCGAACGCTGAAAGGATCGAGCGAGCGTAAGGCGCGTATGCCTCCGGGATCATCGTCTCTATCGGTGTCTCCACGTTCTGCGCGAAGCGCGTCGACGGACCATAACCCGGTTCGACCAGCTTGACGCGGATGCCAAAGCCGTCGAGCTCATGCGCGAGTGATCCGGTGAAGCCTTCGATGGCAGCCTTGCTGGCCGTATAGGACGCGACAAGCGGCATCGGAGCCAGCGTGGCGCTCGATGTCACATTCACGATCACGCCCGAACGGCGCGTACGGAACTGTGGGAGCACGGCTTGCGTCATCGCCATCGCGCCAAACGTGTTGGTCTCGAACAAACTGCGTACGACTGACATGGGGGTGGCTTCGTAGGCGCCGAACATTCCGATGCCGGCATTGTTGACGAGCACATCGATCGGACCGCTGCCTTCAAGGGCGGCGGCGATGCTTTGCGGCTTCGTGACGTCGAGCGCCAGCATGCGCATCCGGTCGGTAGCCGGCAGTATGCCTTCGCGCGGCGTGCGCATCGTAGCGACCACGTTCCAGCCCTGAGCGTGAAAGTGGCGCGCCGTCTCCAGGCCATAGCCCGAAGAGCATCCGGTAATCAGCACGGTCTTCATCGTCGTTCCTCCAGGTTTGAACGACACGGACGTTAGACGGAGATTTCCAGACGATCTGCAATTGATCGTCCTGATTTTGTTTGTTAGCGTCCTGAAGTGGTTGACCCCCTTTCGGAAGTTATCGCGCTGCTGCGGCCGCGCACCGTCTTCTCCAAGATCATCAGCGGTGCCGGCCGCTGGGCAGTGCGCTATTCCGACTTCGGCCAACCGAGCTTCTGCACCGTCATTGATGGGAGCTGCCGTCTGACCGTCGACGGAGAGGAGACGCTGACACTCGAAGCAGGAGATTTTCTGCTCCTGCCAAAGACACCCGGCTTCACCCTATCGGGCTTCGAGCCCGCGTCGGCGAAGCGCATTGATCCCAAGGTGTCACCGGCACCGACGGACGAGGTGCGCCATGGCACGCCTGACGGCGATCCTGACGTGCGTTTGCTCGGCGGAGCGTTCGTCTTCGATTCGATGGAGGCCGATCTCTTGGTATCGCTGCTGCCGGTGCTCGTGCATGTGCGCGGTGTGGAACGACTCTCCACCCTCGTGCGCCTTGTGCGCGATGAAGCAATTGCGGAGAGACCCGGTCGCGATCTTGTGCTGGGGCGGCTTGTCGAGGTCATGTTGATCGAGGCGCTTCGGACGATACAGGGTGAAGCTGCACCAGCTGGCCTGTTGCGTGGTCTCGGCGACACGCGTATCGCCATTGCGATACGGGAGATGCATGCCGATCTCGCGCGAACCTGGACTGTAGAGGAGCTTGCCAAGAAGGCGGCGCTCTCGCGCTCAGTGTTCTTCGATCGCTTTACAGGCGCCGTCGGCGTGCCTCCGATGGAGTATCTCCTTGGGTGGCGTATGGCCGTTGCCAAGGATCTCCTTCGTCAACAGGACATCAGCCTCTCCGAGGTTGCAGAGCGCGTCGGCTACAGTTCCGCGAGCACGTTCAGTACAGCGTTCCATCGATATGTCGGGCAGCCTCCGGGCCGCTTTGCTCGCGAGAGTATTGCAGCAGTCTGATATCGCAGCGTCCCAGAAGCCGACCTCAGCGCGTCCATGATCGGCGACGCCGATTTGGTCGCCGACCACGTCTGCTCGCGAGGGCAATGCGTCCACAAGCGTGCTACTCACGCAGCAATTGCCCAGGACTGCTTCGGGTCACAAGCACGCTTCGTACTCGGAATGCAGTTTGTCCGCTCTGCCGCGAGAAGCGGACCGAAGGCGGGTCGCTATGCCGAATTACGCGCAGAGTACGATGCCAATAAAACTGTGGGCCCGGAGTGAGCCAGACGGAAATTTGAGATTCTTTGAACGTACTAAGTAATTGATATTATTGGCTGGGGGACTAGGATTCGAACCTAGACAGGCAGAGTCAGAGTCTCTTACAGTAGGCTTTTCATGGTGTAGCCTGCCGTCGCATCCGTTATGAGATTCACTAGCGTTTACAAGTTTTTATTGTCTCCTGCTGACACATGGCATGGCGCCGCAACGCCGCCACTTTTGGGTCCGATACGGGTCCGGACCCGAGATTCGGACCCGGCCATGACCAAGCGCGCAGCACCGCTCAACGACATCACCATCCGCAACCTGCCGGCACCCGCCACGGGCGAGGTCCAGGTTCCGGACGGAAAGATTGCGGGGATGGGTGTTCGCGTGAACGCGGGCGGCGTGAAGTCGTTCTATCTCAAGTTCCGCTTCAACGGTCAGTACGCCCGGATGCACCTGGGCCGGTATCCCTCGACCACTCTTGCCGTTGCGCGGGAACGAGCGAGGGCGGCCCTCGTCATGCTCGATGCGGGCAAGGACCCACGCGCGCCGGTGGTCGGCGCCATGACCTTCGCCGCCGCCGTCGATCTGTTCGTGGCGCAGTATTGCCGGCACGCCAACCGGCCGAGCTCGGCCGAGGAAACCGAGAAGCTGCTCCGGAGCTACTTCATGCCCGCGTGGGTCAAGCGAAGTGTCGAGAGCATCGGCAAAAGCGATGTGACCGCCGCCATTGAGGCCATCATGAAGCGTGGCAAGGTGTCCGCCGCCCGGCATGCCTTTGCCGCTATCCGCCGGTTCTTCAACTGGATGGTGGAGCAGGGCCGGCTTGCCGCTAGCCCCTGCGCCGGATTGAAGCCGCCGGGCAAGCACGTCAGCCGCGACCGCGTGCTGACTGACGACGAGCTTCGTGCCCTCTGGAAGCACACCGGCGCGCATCCCGACACCGCGCATACCATCATCCGCCTACTGCTGCTGACGGCGCAGCGTACCGGCGAGGTGTGCGGCATGGCCTGGGACGAGATCGACGAGGCGAACGCGGTGTGGACGATCCCTGCCGAGCGCACCAAGAACCACAAGCCCCACGCGGTCCCGCTCACGCCGACCGCGCTCGCGATCATTGCGCAGTTTCCGCGCACGGACTCGCCGCTCGTATTCCCGGCGCGGGGCAAGCCTACACAGCCCTATGCGGGTTACACCAAGCCGAAGATGGCGCTCGATGCGGCGGCCGGTGTCTCGGGCTGGACGCTGCACGATCTGCGCCGCACGGCGGCGACCGGCATGGCCAAGCTCGCGGTCGCGCCGCATGTCATCGAGCGCATCCTCAATCACGTCTCGGGCACCTTCGCGGGCGTGGCGGGTGTTTACAACCGCTTCCAGTATCTGCCGGAGATGCGCGCCGCGCTCGAAACCTGGGAACGGCACGTGCTCGCGATCACAGCCGCGCCGGCCGAGGTCAGAGCGGCCTGAGCCGTTGCTTGAGTAACCGCGCCATCGGCGCGTGGTCGGAACGTGCAAAGCCGAGCCGCGAGGCCTCATTCCACCGCTTGCCGTCACGCTCGGTCAGCGTGAGATCGAACCCGGCATTGTTGGCAAGCATTCGCAGCCAGAAACGCTGCGTGCGGCCGTTGCCATCGATGAAGGGATGCGCGGCGTTGATCTCGTTCACGTACTTCGCCGCGCTTTCCGCAAACGCATCGAGGTCGAGGCCGACGAGATAGTTGTCGCGGGCGAGCGCGTTGAACTGCTGCTGCATCCACGGGCCGATGTGCTCAGGCACCGCGAACGGGATCGCGCCTCGCCCGGACGTATACCTGCGCTCCTTCCCGGCCCAGGAATAGAGGTCGCGGAACAGATGCCGGTGAATGGCACGGAAGCCGTCATAGGTGCGGAAGGTGGCGCTGCGCGGGAAGCTCTGCCGAGCCCGGCGCCGCGTGATGATGCGCTCCGCATCTTCGAGCAGCGCCTTGTCGCGCAGGCCCAGCTTGTTCACGTAAACATCGGTGCCTGGATAGTAGACGCGCCGATAAGCCGCCCGCTCGTGCTCGGAACGAAGGTAGCTCACGCGACCTTCGGCTTGTGGCCCTGCTGACGAGCCACGAAGTAGGCCTTGAGCCGCCTGATTTGATCGTCCATCGGCACACCGGCCGCGTCCATCTCGGACACAATGCGATCGGCCTCGGGATCGCGCGACAGGCCCTCGATGTCGGCATCAACGTCGGCCTGGTGCTCGCGCCAAGCCGCATCCTCGGCACGCTTGGAGTGCAGACGGGAGAGGTGATGGCGGCTCGGATTCGGCATAGCAACACGATAGCACAGACCGCAGGCCCAGTTCCACTTCGCCCCGCATTCCTCGCCCTTGTCCAAATATCCCGGGGTTCGGGGCAGCGTCCCGACAGCGCTGAAGGCGCTCCAAGAATGCGTATGCGTCAGCATTCCGAATTCATCTGCACGTGAGTTCGCTTCGCACCGCTCACCAGGGGATGATGCGCCACCCCCTCCGCCGCGCCGCTCGCCCTCTGGGGAGGGCAAGCGAGCGGACGCGGCTCCGGGGGATGACGAAGGCGGTCCCCATCTTTGCCAAGGCCAGACCCACCCGCCCGCCCCGGCTTGGGGGCGGCTGCAACGTGGACTGCGATGCTGGCCAGGGGTGTTTACAGCGCGCCTATGGCGTTCGCTCCGGCTGCAAACGTCCCGGAGATAGAAATTCTTTGAGAGAATGGTTTGTGTGCGACAATTCTGTCCTACCTGGATTTGCGCCATCTGCGGGCAGGTTTGCCGCCAGCCACCCGGCGAGCCATGCGGCCTTGCGGAAGCACGGCAGCACCTTCTCGGTGATGACGACAGCCAGGCCGACGTGGAGGCCGGTTGTACCGCGCCGGATGCGCGTCTCGATGTAGCCGAAGCGGACGAGCTCGCGGACATAGCGGCCGATCGACCGCGTGCACACGCCCATGATGTGCGCGAGCGTGGTCTTGCACGTGGCGGTCGCCGTGCCGTTGCCGCACCGGGCGCGCAGCACCGTCAGCAGCGCCTTGGACTGCGGCGTCAGCCGATGATCGCGCGCGGCCGTGGTCGCCATGTGCCCGGCATACTGCACGGACGGACGCGGCTCCGGCCGGTGCCACCGCGCCGGAGCCGAAGCGAGGCCAGCAAACACGCGGGCACGGCGGGCGGACTTGCGCTCGATGCGGGCAAGCGTGTCGGCAAGCATGGCTGGGGTCGGGTCGGGACGGGGTGATTCGCTGAAAATACGGTTGGTAAGTGGATTAGGTAAAACAAGCATAGCGGTTCCTTTGAATTGGAACCCGCAGAAAACCGACCCTCACGGACAATAAGGTCCCGTGGCAAGAAACGACTTGCAATCTCTCCCGGAATTTTGGATGATGGTTTTGCTGAAACTCACCGTCCAAATCGGTCATCAAAGGCCCGCTTCCAGGCGGGTTTTTGTTTATCTGAAGTGGTAATTTCCTTTCGAAATCGATCCGAGATGCGACTCGGCTCTGTGAAAGCCTGCCTTATTCGGTGGATAATGGCAATCCGATGATTGCCCGCGCGGCAATCGCGCCGCTACGCTTCTCCCATGAGTGACGATGAAAATCGGTTCGAGGTCTCCGAGGATGAGGATTGTCGCGTAACCGTGGTTCCGGCCGATGACGGCGGCGCTTACATCGAGATCGAAATGACCGACGAGCTGGCGGAGCTTTTCGACCTCGGCGCAGCAGCGCTCGGCATGACGCAGGAGGAGTATTTTCGCTATCGGATGAACTCTCCAGGCGACGACGATGAGCCGGCTGCGTAAACTCGGGCACTCCCCCGCAGAATAATGCTCGACAAGCAAGCTCGACCGCCTCCACAATGGTTTCACCAACCATGTTACAGAGGAGGACAATTGGAACCATCGACATTGTTACCAGTTGCAGAGGCGGCCGAGCTTGTCGGCAAATCCCGCCCTGCCCTGATGAAGGCCATTCAGAAAGGCCGGATTTCCGCAACCCGCGATGCGTTCGGCAGATGGATGGTGGACCCAGCCGAATTGACCAGAGTCTATGCTCCGGTGAAACCCCCGACCAGCAACCGCGAGGCCGAAGTTGCAGACGGAAACAGGCTGGTGATCGAGGCGTTGCAGGGCCAGATCGAGCTTCTCAAGACCCAGAACGCCGACCTCATGCAGCAACGCGACCTCTGGCAGCAGCAAGCGCACACGCTCGCCCTAGCGGGCCCGAAGAAACCGCTCGGGTTCTGGGATCGCCTCATGGGCGGATCATCCTGACCTTGCGACACGATCGCAATTTTTCTGTGGGCTTCAGTGTGGCCAGATATTGTTTGTCCGGAAAGATCGGCCAAACTCTGGCGAGGGGGCATCCTCCCTCGACCCTCCATGCGCCGACAGACCCGCACCGAATTCAGGCATGACCCGTCCGACAAAGCCCGTTGGCAAGAGGCTGCCGAGGCTCGTGGGCTGACGCTGTCGGAGTTCCTGCGCATGGCGGCGGACGCTGCGACAACGGGCGCAAGCCTGTCGCGACCGCCGAGCATCACCTACGAGCGCATGGACCCGGCCAAGCTCAGGGAACTGCGCGGGGCCTGCAACAACTTGAACCAGGTCGTGCACGCCGGACACGTGGTTAAGAACTTCGACCTCGCACGGATCGAGGCACTCGCGGCAGAGATCGCCGCCGCCGTGCGCGACGACCTCGCCAGGGCCGCCGAGCCGGACGGCAAGGCTCCCGCTTGATCGCCGCGAAGCTCCCCCTCGGTGACAGCTTCAAAGATCGCATCAACTACGTGTTCGCAGGCGACGGGCTCGATAAGGAGCGTGTGTTGTTCGCCGTGGCCGACAACCTGATCTCGGCCGCGCGCGAGGCCACCGCCGAGATGGACGACACGTGGGCCAATCAGGCCCGCCTCAAGGCCGCAGCTGGTATCAGGCGCGGCGGCAGGCCGACCACAAAGCCCGTGCGCCACGACATCCTGTCCTGGGACGAGGACGAGCGTCCGAGTTCGGAGGAGATGGCGCGCACGGCGCGCAGCTATCTCGCCGCGCTCGGTCTCGCCCAGCAGGAGGCGGTGATCGTCGGGCACGACCACAACGGCAAGCGGCATGTGCACATCGTCGCCAACACCGTCAACCCGATGACGGGCAGGGTCGCCGACATGACCGGCGACCAGTGGAAGGCGCAGGCTTGGTGCCTTGCCTACGAGCTGGCCCAGGGCCGCGTGCGCTGCAAGCACCGGATGGCGCCGAGGATTGCACGCGCGTTCAGCACGGCGACCGGCCGGCCGAAATCGGGGCAGCGGCGGAGCCGGCCGGAGTGGGAGCGCGAGCAGAAGCGCAAGTCCGCCGACCGCGAGGCAAGGGTACGCCATAAGGCCGACGCGTGGGCCAAGCTCATCGACGACATCAAGGCGAGCGCCGCCAACGTGCGGCATTCGGTAGACAAGCAAAAGGCGGACACGCAGCCCGCCCCTCGCCCTTGACGGTCATCGGCTTCCCAGCCTGTGCCGTGACGACAGAATGCCAGACCCGAGTCCGCTTTCCAATGGCATCAGGCGGCGCGCGCATTGCCGTGAAACGCCGGATGCGCCATAGTCCCTGCGCATTGCCGCAGGTAGGGGGCCGTGTCATGCATTGCGCCACAAGGGCAGGAGCGGCCGGCGGTCGAGGCTTCGTCGGCGCAACCACTGCGCTGCTGCTCACGCTGTCAGGTTGTGCCGGCGGTATAGGCGAGCCCATGCGGGTACACGGCAACTTCTGCGGCCCCAACCATCCCAAGCTCACCTCCAAGACTCGACTTGACGCATTGCACGAGCTCAACGCAATCCCCCCCATCGATGACATCGATGAAGCCTGCAAGCTGCACGATATGTGCTATGCAAACACTTCGACAGGCAACATGGATTGCGATCTGCAATTGAATAACGATCTTGCCATTGCCTGGATTTGGGATCATCCAGCCTGCACGCGCCTCGCATATCATATCGGCTATGGCATCCTCATGGGTAGTTCGGGCATCAGAACACGCCCCGAGGAACTGACTCCACTCAACTCGGTTGTTCATGTCCCTGCGGCGGCAGTTCGCTTCACGATGTTCTCAGCCGCAAAAGCAATCAACGCGCCGTATTTCGCAGCAGGTGCAGCCATGATCGAGACCGAGTACCAGCAGGCGGGTGCACCACCACTTCCGTCTGGCCATGTCTGCCGGAAACTTCATCCAAGGCCAGGTTCCGAGGTCGCCGCTCGGCGCGCGTCCCGACAAACACGTTCGCTCGAAGGCTTACAAAACCGGCGCCGGTAATCCGACCCGCAGACCTCTAAGACTATACCGAGGCGATCCTGCCAAACAATGCGCTCACTGGCTCATTGGTCTGGTCATTGTCATTGAATACGGCCACGTAGTTCAGTTCCGGCGGAGCACGCATGAAGATCGCCTCGAAGTCGGCAACGATGTCACGCTCCTCGCGCTGCATGGTGCCGGCCTCGTCGCGCCCTCGTAACTGGACGTATCGCAAACTGTCGTATCGCAACGACGGTAAGACCGTCTCATTGCCAACCCGCGTTGCCGTCCAACTGTAGGCAAGCGTTGGCACGTCGCGGTTCCACCAGGACGGCCGCCCGAACACGAACATGATCGTGGCGCCGGAATCCTCCGTCTCGATCCGGCGCATGTCCGCTGATCGGTGCAGCGGATCGACGAGCCATGTCCAGGAGACGCGACGAAGATGCTCTGGACGAACGGCAACCTCATGGTAGAGGCCAGTTGCCGAATTCTGCGGCGTGCTGCGCAGCATCGGTCCCCAAGCGGTCGGCTCGACTGCGACGGCGTTGGCGCCCTTGAAGTCGATGCGCCTCGCGTCCTTCAGAATGCCTTCTGGATTGATGGATAGGCCGCCTCGCGCCCGCGCCCAGCTCCCACGCGAACACGCTGCGACCGCTGCCCCGGCCAACATCAATTGCCGCCTAGAAAACAAATCAGAACTCATGGCTTCATTCGCTTGCAGTGTGCGTTGCGAGTCTCGTCAGAGGGTGGCTTCCTCATCGTCTTCATTCACCAAGAACCGGGCTCCAAAAATGACGATTATTACGATAAGGAGAGCACCACCGTGCGTGCCGTACAGCCACATTTGGCGATTGGAGAAATCCGCTTCGACAAAGCTCTGGCGAAGGGTAGGAACAAATTTCGTCGGGGCATTGCCAAAATCCTTGCGGAACTGTTGCTGGAGCCCGTCCAGGTTCCGATATGTTCCGCTCAGCGCACCGAAGTTGATCCCGAGCATGACCAGATAGCCGGCGAGCGCGATGGCCTTGCCAGACCCGGTGAGACCAGCCTTGTTCCTGTGCAGAAGGAGCAACGTGAAAACGCCGAAGTGCAGGAGCGTGAACAGCTCCCAAAGCGCGTCGAGCTTGGCGCTCGCCCCCACCATGAGCGCAGTGAGCGACTGCTGGTCGAACGCCGTTTCCATGTTGGTCCCCGTCTCCCCCGTGTCGTGGCGGCCTATAGCACGGCAGTCCCCCTACCGCCACCAGCCTTCGACACCCTCCGTCAGACAGCGCCCTTCGTGCCCCTTGCACTCGGGACCTCCTGACACTGCCTACGCGCAAGACGGACCGCGCGACGCTCAGAGCGCGGAAATTTAATGTGAAATTAACTGTATATCATTAGTATTGGTGAACACTATTCGAGGTTTTCATGTCTTTGCTTTCCAGGTTCGCAGATGGCCAAAAGGTTTCCGCGCTGTCTATTGAAACAAACCCAGACGAATTCAACCCTACTTCCCTGCAAAAATACGGTGGTGCAGCCCTGAAGGCCTTGGGCGTGGCCGGCGCTGCGGCGGTCCTCCTGTCAGGCCCGATCAGTGCCGGCGCCCTTGGTGTCGGGCTTGGAATAGGTGGCATGCTGTATGCCACTGGTGCCAGCGTTCAGGCTGGCGCATCCATGGCGGTCGCCCACGACCTTACTCCGAAGGAGAGAGCCAAGGCTGATGCAGCCGAGCGGCGGTTCATGAAGCAGCTGATCAAGCCTCTGTAGCACCATGATCGGCTTCCTTCTCACCAACTCACGCAACGAGCTCTGCTTCGTCGATTCCGAGAAGCGCGGCGGCATCGCCTCCCTTATCTATGTTCCCGACATGCGGATGGCCTCCATCGTGCTGGACGACGGCTCAACGGAAGTCATCACGCACGAGATCAGCGACACGCTGCATCCCGGCATGACGACGCAGGAGTCCGTGCTCGTGGTGCAGCTCGACGACGCCGGGCACCTCATCCATGAGCACCGAGTCCCGCTGGTCAGGCAGTAAGGCCAGCTCTCTACTGAGCATGAGACTCAGCGAGTCAATGGCGCATCCTGTGCTGTGCGGCGCTGCCTGAATGTCCCCTTGCCCTGTTCGACACCCATCATGAAGTATGCAGCCGTCCCGCCCATGTCATGGCGCGACGCCTCGGGTACGTCCGCGAAGCTCACCGTGACATCCGCGCCCTTGGCCTTTAGTGCGGAGAGACCTGCCGCCGCGTGCACGTTCGCCGTGCCGGCAGGATCGTCGGGTCGATAGGTCGTGAAGAAGTGGAGCTTCTGGCCATCCCCGATGTGATGGCTCAGGCTACCGAGATAATCACCGTAGTTGCCGTCCACCATGCCGTTGACGGGCTGGACGTGCTTGTGAGCGGCGCTTGCGTTCACGATCTCGGCCGAGATGCCTGAATTCCAAACGATGCGCGAGGCCCCTAGCGTGCCGCTCGCGCCAAGCTCGGTCACGGCAACGCCGACATCGAAGGGGGCTCCCGCTCTCAAGGGCAGGGCCGCCAAGCCGGACATTTGCAGAAAGGTTGCCGCCTGCGACTTGGGCTTAGCCTCGGCATTGAACTTCGGCAGCACGCCAAGCACTTTGGCAACGACATTGGCCTTCGGGAACTCGGACACGAACATGCGCTCCAGCGTGTCGAGCATCGCCTGCCGCACGGCCGCCGGCCCGTCGTTAACAACTTCCGAGGCTGCCTGATGCAGGCTGACGGCGATCATGGCGCCGATGGACGACCCGACGATGCACTTGGGGAGCGGCCCCCCGCCCTTGAGATAGCTGTAGAGCGCGCCGGCTTGTTGCGCGCCACCGCCGACGCCGCCACCGTGCAGGACGATGACGTGACCGTCGCTGCGGTCGAGACAAGCGGGGGAGGACCGCTGCATGCTGGGGCCGACATCCTGGAGCGATTCTGTACTGTACAGGCGCGGCAGACTACCTGCTGTGGCCGGTGAAGTCATGAGCAGCGAGGATGCCATCAGTGCGCCGGCCCCGGCCTTGAGCAGGCTCCGCCTCGACATTATGGCCGTCGATCGAGAGGAGCGTGAGGGGCTGCGTCGAGTATCCGTCAATCAATGCAACAAGAGATAGGAATATTTTTTCATAATATCAGCAACGCACAAGTTGTGCAAGTATTCCAATTGGTTCGTTACTTCAATGTCACATACAGGTGGTTTGGGCGCATCGCCGCCCTGCGGCCGACCGGGCCCGCGTGAACCGAGCCCCGCCGGGCGGCAGGTGAGCTGCGTGTCTCGGCCCTCCGGGCTTTGGTCCCTTGCGCGCAACTCGGCGGACCCAAGGCGAGAATGCCAGCCCCGATTGCCGAGCCGCCAAGAGCGAGCGTCCATCACGCCCGCTCACCCTGGCCGTGCTGAGCCAAGTGCACCGGGGACGACGCGGGCACAAGCGCAGACAAGCAGCGCGAGCGTGAATGCGCAAGCGAGCGAGACGGGCAAAGCTGCACTGCGGATGGAGCAATGGGAATGGCTTGCAGCGGCGCATAGCAAGATGTGGATTTGTAAACGTTTACGTTTCAAATCCCTCTCTTGGCAGGCGCTCCGCCCTGCACCCGAGCCGCCCGCGAGCGGGCGGGATGCCGCCACCGTCGGGAGGCTTTTACGGCGCGGCGGCTACCCCGACCGAACCAGCTCACGAGCCTGCTCCAGGTCGTCAGGAACCCCGATCTTGGGTCCGATACGGGTCCGGGCGGGGTCCGAAGGCTGCGAGTGATCTTGGCTAAGTCTTTGAATTTATTTGGCTGGGGGACTAGGATTCGAACCTAGACAGGCAGAGTCAGAGTCTGCAGTCCTACCATTAGACGATCCCCCAACGCACCGGCCCATCGACCGGCGCGAGAGAGGCGGCGATATAACAGGTCGACGGCCTCCCCGCAACCCCGGGGCCGGCAGGCCGGCACCGCCGAACTGGCAGCCTCGCCGGCTTGACCGCAGGTGAGAGTGCGGGATCGAAGCTGGAAAGGATCGAACAGCGGATCGATCTCGCGGTGGCGGAAGGCCGTATCGCCGGCGGGGAGACCTCGCAGCACCACTCGGGTATGCAGCGAGCATGCTGGCCGGACAGTCACGATCGTGGGAGTTTGTCGCTCATCCGCCACTGCGCAACCGCCATTGAGCATGCCACTCCACCTCTCTCCAACATGCCCGTCTCTGTCGACGAACCGTGCCGCGTACTTGCGGGTGAACCAGGACGCACTGGATGGGTTCATCCAGGCGGACCGCGCCGATATCCTCGTTCTGGTCGATGGCAAGCCTGTGGTTCGCTCCGATCCAGCGCGAACCCGTACGCGACTGGCACGCTTTGGCCCACACGACCTTGGTTCGCTCCGTGACGCGCGCGAGCTTGTGTTCCTCGGCCTCGATGAGGCGGCGCGGCCTGGACCACGCGGCATATTCGCTTTCTTCCTGACGGCGGAGAAGGCAATGCACATCGGCCAGGATCGGGGGCTATGCGAGCCAGCAGTCGACGTGCGCTCTTTGGCAATGCAGGGCACGATGCCCACCGTCGACCTGTCACTTGCCACCACAGCTGTAGCTCTTTCGCATTGGGTCAGCAGCTCGCGTTACTGCGGCCGGTGCGGAAATCCAACGAAGCTCCACGACGGTGGTTGGCGCAGTTCATGTGATGTCTGCGCCGCAAGCACGTTCCCACGCACGGATCCCGTCGTGATCATGCTCGTTACGGATGGGGTCCACTGCGTTCTGGGGCGGCAATCGCAGTTTCCCGATGGCATGTTCTCGGCACTTGCCGGATTCATCGAGCCCGGCGAGACGATCGAGCATGCGGTGGCGCGCGAGGTGATGGAGGAAGTCGGCCTCGCCGTCGATAGCGTGGCGTACGAAGCGTCTCAGCCCTGGCCGTTTCCCCACTCCCTCATGATCGGATGCGTCGCTACCGCCGCTCACCATCCTCTTTCCATCGACCAAACAGAACTGCAGGATGCGCGCTGGTTCGACCGCGCCGAGTTGCGCGCCATGCTTGCCGGACAGCACGATGGCGGCCTGTGGCTGCCCGGCCCGCATGCGATCGCCCGTTGGCTCGTGACGCGCTTCGCAGATGGATGACGGGAAACACCCGCTTCGCGCAGCCTCAATGCGAGCGGCGTTCGCGCGGGCACACAGGATGTTGCGAGCTCATCGTCAGGCGACTTGCGGGGTCAGGCGACTTGCGGGAGGGAGCCCGCGGCCTCGCCGTCCGGATAGTTGCGCCTCAGCGCATCGAGCGTATCTGAAAGCGCGCGATCGACTTGGGCAAAGGTCGTCCTCTGGGATCGGCCTGCCCGCGCGTCGTCCTCGATCGCACCGCACAGATTGCCGACGAGGACGGCGCCAACGTTGCGGCTGAGCGATTTCAAAGCATGCGCGGCGGTGGCCAGCGATTCCGATTGCTCTGGCTCCGACAAGCGCTTTCCAAGTTCCTCCAGCAGCGGCGGTGCGTGCTCCAGATAAAGGGCAACAACGCGCGCCACGAGGTCATCCCCGGGCAGCTGCATTTCCGCTATCGCACCCAGCACGTCGGCATCGAGAAGTTCCACGGTTCTGCTCGTTGCCTCGGCCGGTTCCTCACCGGCACGGGCCGTTTGCAGGAGCGTAGCATCCTCAGCCAGAGGTGATCCGATCCAACGCTCCAAGCACGCGCGGATACCCGCGAGCGTAAACGGCTTGGTGATGAAATCGGACATCCCCGAAGCGCGCCAGACGTCCTCGGTTCCGCCCAACGCGTGCGCGCTGAGGCCGACAATCGGAAGAGGCGCGCGTTGTGTGGTCCGCTCCCATTCGCGGATCGCGTGTGTCGCCGCAAAGCCGTCCAGCACCGGCATGCTGCCGTCCATAAATACCAGGTCGAACGCCTCGTTCCGCACGGCTTCGACAGCGGCAGCACCATCTTCGACAAAAGTCGTCGTGATCCCCAGGCGGCCGAGTGCCTCAAGGAGAACCTCACGGTTTATCGCGCTATCGTCCGCGGCAAGGACGCGCATTCCGGAGAATGTGACCATGGGTAGCAGCGTGACAGGAGCGGGATGGCGCCCTGCAGTCGGAGCCTTGCCGTCGAGCATGGCTGCGATGGACGCACGGACTTCGCGTCCGCTGATCGGCAATTCAACGACGTCGGAGATCACGCCTTCCCGCAGCATGCGATCGGCCCTCGCGTCGCCAAAGCGTGAGATCGCGATGACAGGGCACCCGATCCGCCGGAAGCCGGCGATCAGCTCCTCGCTCGCGTCGGGAGACGTAATCGCGAGCCGCACATCGCCTTCGTCTCCTGACTGCATCGGCAACGGTGAGAGGTCGAATTCGGCGGCCGCCAGCGAGACCGCGTCGCGCTCCGGTCCTTCAGGGAGCGCCAGTATCAGCGTTCCAGGCCGCGCGGGCACTAGCGCCGCGCTTACGGAAGCGTTTGCGCCGGAAAGTTCGAACCAGAATGTCGAACCGGACCCCTGGCTGCTGGTGACGGCGAGTTCACCACCCATGGCGGTGATCAAGCGGCGGCTGATGGTCAAACCGATTCCAGTGCCGCCGTAGCGGCGTGTGGTGGATTGTTCTGCCTGAGCGAAGGGCTCGAAGATCGCCGAAAGCTTGTCGGGAGCGATGCCAATACCGGTATCGATCACGCTGAAGCGGAGATGCGACCGATCCGATTCGGAACGCTCGAGACGGACCAGCACGCCACCCGACTCGGTAAACTTCAGCGCGTTATTGACCAGATTGGAGAGCACCTGACTGAGACGTACCGGGTCGGCCTCGATGCGATCGGGCACGTCGCTGGCGATGTACGATGCAAGCTGCAGGCCCTTGCCGTGCGCCCGCTCGAAAAACAGCTTCAGAACGTCGTCGACCACCTGCGCGGGATCGACTTCGATGCGCTCCAGTGTCAGTTGCCCCGCCTCGATCTTCGACAGATCCAGGATGTCATTGATGATCGAAAGGAGCGTCTGGCCCGACCGTAGGATGACCTCACACTGGCGTTGTTCACGCGGAGCCAGCTCACCCGCGGCCAGCAGCTCGGCCATGACGAGCATGCCGTTCATGGGGGTCCTGATCTCGTGGCTCATGGTCGCGAGGAAATCGGATTTGGCGGCATTGGCCAATTCGGCTGCCCGCTTTGCGGCGACCAGCTCGCTCGTTCGCTCGCGCACCTGGTCTTCGAGATGATCGCGGTGCGCGTCAAGTTCCCGGTCGCGCAATTGTATCTCGGCAAGCATCGCATTGAAGCTCGCCACCAGTACGCCGATCTCATCGTCGCTGGTCGGCTTGAGCTCACGGCGGAAGTCGCGCGTCGTGGCGATCTCACGCATCACGTTCGTGAGGTTGGAAATCGGCTGGGCGATGGACCGTTGCGTCCTCGCCGAGACAAGAAGGCCGGCGAGAACGGATACGACGCCGGCAACAAGGGCGGTATAGAGACTGCGATGGACCGCCCCCCACACATCTGACAAATCAGCAGTGAGGCGGAGTTCACCGATCTTCCGGCCGCCGTGCACGACCGGCGTTTCCACCAGATGTGTCGATAGGCTTGCGCGAGTCTCGGCGCCCTGGCTTCTGACGACGATCCCACTGCCGAACTGGAAGACACTGCGCCCCTGCGCGTCGAGCACACTGACGTGATTGATGCTGGGGATCGAGCGGATGCCCTTCAAGGCATTTGCGATCTGGCGGCTATCGCGCGCAGCCAGCGGCTCAGACACGGCCGAGGCGAGGGCAACCGCAACTCCTTCGACTTCTGCTTGCTTGGATCGGAGCTGCCGGTTTGCTTCGCCCCAGCCCGAGACGAGCAGAACGACCAGCACCGCCGGTATCACTGCGAGCAGGACCAACAGCGCCAGTTTGCTTCTGATGGATCGTCTGTTCCAGGACTTCACGTGAGGTCTTCCGGCAGCGAAAAGGAGAACCTCAACGTCCTAATCCATTAAGGTTGCGCCTTGGTTTCGATTTCTCTCCAGGTGCGGAAATTTACAAACGGTCCAGCGGGCAATTGATCGCGACGGTCCTATTCCGTCAAAGCCGACGCCTGGCCGAAACTCAAATAGCCGTTTGGCTCGTTTCGGAACGGTGATTGACGCTTCTGTCGCCGTGCTCGACGCCCAAGCTTTAATTCAAATGCCAAGTATGAGAACTCTGGAAGGGGTGGAATCGCGCATAGCGATCCGCAGGGAGCAGATCGATGCGGTTCGCGGTCCAGCAAGTCAGAGGGGTGATGCGGCCTGCCCGCATGCTGCTGGCCGACCGGCGCGCGACGATCTTCATCAAATTTGCTCTCGTCCTGCCGCTCCTCCTGCTGGTGGCCGGCAACACGCTCGATTACACGATGGCGCTTCGCGACCGCCATGCTCTGCAGCTGGCAGCCGACGCGGCCGCGCTCGCCGCCGCCAAGCAGATCAGCTTCCTCGACACGAAGCGGGAAAGCTTGCAGGCCGTCGCCCTCGAGATGGTCACCAGCATGGTCGGCTCCCAGTCCGGAGTGCGACCCGGGCCGACGCCAATCGTGGAAGTCGATGTGTCGGACGACCCATTGGAAGTCGAGGTCTCCGCCACCAGGGAATTCTCGTCCTACTTCGGTGACATGTTCGGCATGAACATCACCCAGACGTCTGCCCGGTCCGTCGCCCGGGTGATCGGCAAGCCCAACATCTGCGTTCTGGGCCTCAATGCAACTGAAGGCCGCACGATCTCTCTGGAAAAGCAGGCGCATGTGACGGGCCAGAACTGCGCCGTCTATTCCAATTCCAGCCACACGATCGGACTGAAGTCGAAGAACAGCGCCATCCTGCAGGCAACCTTCATCTGCTCGCGCGGCGGCAAGGACGGCGGACCGGGAAACTACTCTCCAGAGCCGATCGTCGATTGTCCCGAGTTCGACGACCCGCTGGCAGGTCGCCCGGAGCCGTTCGTCGGCGCGTGTGATCCCGATCTGCCGACGGTGATCGACTACGACGCCTCGCTGATGCCAGGGACATACTGCGGCCTGGAGATCAGCGCTGGCGCGGTGGTAACTCTGCGGGACGGCATCTATGTCTTCAAGGACAAGCCGCTCGTGGTCAAAGACAATGCCTCGCTCATCGGCACTTCGGTGGGCCTGTTCTTCTCGGGCGCGGACGCGACATTCACGTTCGAGCCGCAATCGACCATCTCGCTCGAGGCACCGCAAAACGGCACCATGGCTGGGCTTCTCATATTCGGCAGCCGCTCGCAGGACGAGAACCTCGTCTACTCGATCCTGAGCAACGATGCCCGCACCCTGATCGGCACGATCTATTTGCCGAAAGGCGAGTTGCGCATCGATGCCACGAGCCCCATCGCTGACAAGTCCGCCTACACTGCGATCGTCGCCGACAAGATGCGTCTCTATGGCGGTCCGCACCTCGTGCTCAATACCAACTACTCCGCGACCGAAGTGCCCGTTCCAGACGGCATCAAGGGCGTGGGCCAACCGGTGGCACTTACCCAATGAACATCCTGAAGCCAGACAGCGCCGGAAAGCCCTCTGCTGTTAGGGTTCTGGTTGCCGATGACGATCCCATCTTCACCCAGATCGCTTCAGCCTTTCTGCGCCAGGGCGGATATACGCCGACCGTCGTAGGGGATGGCGCAATGGCGATAGAGGCCCTCACGGACGGTGCCTATCAGCTCGCACTGGTCGACCTGTCGATGCCGCGGATCAGCGGTTTCCGCTTGATCTCCTTGATCCGCTCGACGCCACGTATTGCCACACTTCCCATCATTGTTCTGACGGTGCGCAGCGACCACGAAGCGATCAAGGAAGCCCATCGCATCGGCGCCAACGGCTATATGACGAAGCCCGTCGATTGGCGCGAGCTGACCAAGTTGATGCGCAGCCTGGTCGATGGACGGAAGTGCTGCGGCAGCGAGTCGGTTGGATAGCCGAGACGTTGCCGCCGTGCCGGCAGCTCAAGCGAGGCCGCTCACGGGACCTGGATGGGACGCGGCGGCGGGTGACCGAATGGCCGAATCGATCGGGCATACGCGCGCTCGGCCGCAACCGCCACGATCTCGCGCTCCGGCCAGCGCAGAGCCGTGAGACTGCCGCCGAAGCAGCAACCCGTATCGACGCATAGCGTGTTGTTGACCCATTGCGCTTGCGCCACCGGCGTGTGGCCGTAGATGACCGCCGTCTCACCGGCATACTCAAGCGCCCAATGGTAGCGCTGCGGCAGGCCGTGCTCGTCCTTCTCGCCCGACGTATCGCCGTAAAGGCAGAACCGGCGCACGCGCGGCGTCGCCCGGCCGATCATGCCCTGCAAGAGACCGGCATGCGCGACGGCGAGTTCGCCTCCGTCCACCCACACGTGACTCCACAACCGCTGCAGCATCTCGCGGACGCTCGTCAGGAACTGATCGCTCTCGCCTTTCAGATCGCGCACAGTAACGTCGAGACCATGGGTAATCGCAACCTTCTCGCCCTTGAGCCAACGCAGGAACTTGACGTCATGGTTGCCCGGCACCAGCAGCGCCGAGCCGTCCTCGACCATCGACAGCACGATGCGCAGGGTATCGGCAGCCCGCGGACCGCGATCAACCAGATCGCCCACGAAGATGATGCGGCGCCCGGGCGGGCAGGATACTCGGACGGTGCGCTTTGGCTTCTTGCCCTTGAATGCGACGCTGTAGCCAAGTCGTGCGAGCAGCGTTTCGAGTTCGCTCGCGCAGCCGTGCACATCACCGATGATGTCGAATGGACCGGATTCGTGCCTCAGGTCGGTGGGCATGCGCTGCCGCTCAAGGCGTAACGCATCGATATCGCTGCTGGCGAGTTCCATCACCTCGCGATAGCCGTCCGCACGTAGCCTTGCCGCGATGTTGGGTTCTCCCGCATAGGCATCCGGCAGGATGAGCGCGAAGCGGCGCACGTAGTTTTCGCGGGCTTCGGAGGCCAGCGCCACGCGCAACTTGTGCGCTCCGGCCGGTGATCCGCCTTCCACGATGACCGTCATCCAGCCGTGCCGGCTGCGATCGGCCGTGAGGCGCAGCAGCTGGTCGCGCTCCACGGCCGTCATGTCGAGGATTTCACTTCCGTCGAAGAGGTGCCGCGCCACCGCGGTCGCCGCGTCGCGGTGGGCGCCATGCACGAGGACGAGCGCAATCTGGGGAAGCTCGATGAGCATGCGCCTTGGTACGGCAGGGGTGCCATGCGATTCAACACGACTCAGCGCCACGCGAACGCGAATCTCAGGGTCGAATTGACGCGTGGCCGAAATGCGGGCACGCCTGCCGCGTTTTCAGGATGTGATGAACGTTTTGTAGTCGCGCTTGGGCTTGGGCACGTCCGAGACGAAGACTTCCAGGTGCTCGAGCCCACGCGGCACGGGCCCGCCGTAGGCCCAGTCGAGCAGCTCAACGGTATGCGCCACAGGTATGTCCATGCCCTGCTCGAGCTGCGTAATGCAGCCGATGTTGCCAGCGGCGACCAGATCAGGGCGCTGACTGCGGATGTTGCGCACCTTGCGGTCGCGGAGCTCACGCGCAAGCTCGGGCTGCATGATGTTGTAGGTGCCTGCCGAGCCGCAGCAGATGTGCCCCTCGGGCACAGTCAGCACCGTATAGCCGGCCGCGGTCAGCAGCGCCTTTGGTTCATCCGTGACGCGCTGGCCGTGTTGCAGCGAGCAGGCCGAGTGATAGGCAACGCGCAGGCTCGACCAGCGCACCGGCGGCCCAACCTCGTAGCCAGCGAGAAACTCTGTCACGTCCTTGGTCAGCTCCGAAACCCGCGCGGCCTTCGCCGCATAGGCCGGGTCGTTGCGCAGCATGTAGCCGTAGTCCTTGACCGTCGTACCGCAGCCCGAGGCATTGATAACGATGGCATCGACGGGAGCCTTGTCCATTTCGTGCACCCAGGCATCGACATTCCGCCGTGCCTGACCCAGCGCATCCTCCTCACGCCCCATGTGATGCACGAGCGCGCCGCAGCAGCCCGCTCCGTTGGCAACAACGACATCGACGCCACGCCGCGCGAGCAGACGTATCGTTGCGTCGTTGATTTCGGGGCGCAGGACCTGCTGGGCGCAACCGGCGAGCATGAGCACGCGCGCGCGGCGCTCGCCCTCGGGAACGGCGGTGCCAGGTCCCCGAAAGCGCGAAGGCGGCGGCAGCCTTTCCGGCGCAAGCGCCAGCATCGCCGCCATCTCCTTCAGTCCCAAGCGGCGCATCATCCCAACGAATGGGCGGCCCATCGGCGCCAGCGCCAAGGCCCTGCGGAAGCGCTCCGGGTAGGGCACGACGAATGCGAGCAGACGGCGCATCATCCTGTCCTTCAGGCCGCGCCGCCCCGTCTCGGTGATGTGGGCGCGGGCGAGATCGACCAGATGCATGTAGTCAACGCCGCCCGGACACGTCGTCATGCACGACAAGCAGGACAGACAGCGATCTATGTGGTGCTGGACCTCCGGGCTGGCATCACGACCGCGCTCGAACATGTCCTTCATCAGGTAGATGCGGCCGCGGGGGCTGTCGCGCTCGTCGCCGACGATGACGTAGGTCGAGCACACCGCCGTGCACAGGCCGCAGTGGACGCACCGGCGCAGGATGCGATCCGCCTCACGTATGCGCGGATCCTGCAATTGCTCGGCGGAAAAGTTCGTCTGCATTGCGCGCTCGCTGCTCGCTCTCTCGCTCAGATGCCCGCGTACATTCGGCCGGGGTTGATGAGTCCCTGCGGATCGAAGGCCGACTTGATGCCACGGGTGAGCCGCTCCAGCACCGGTGTCTGCGGCTGAAAGACCTCGACGGAGGCGCGCACCTGCGGCTCCGCGCGAATGAGCGTCGCATGGCCGCCGTGCACGGCAACAGCGCGGCGGATGTCGGAAGCGCCCGCGTCGGCACTCGCCGGCACCTCGAGCCAGACAAGTCCACCCGACCAGTCATAGAAGGCCGCGACCTGCATGTGCCGCTCGATGGCGGAGACCACCTTGGGGCCGTTGAGCGGAGCGGTCGAAATGCGCCACAGGCAGCTCGTGGTGTCAGACAGCATGCGAAGCTGCCGCAGTAGGCCCCACAGCTCCAGCGTCTCGCCGTAGTCGAGTTCTACTGCCGCGCCGTAGGCCTTGAGCGCTTCGCGCAGAGCCGTCTTGCGATAGGCGACCGATTTGGCGAAGTTTTCCACCCGCAGCAATGTCAGCGAACCGTTGAGGCCGCTCAATCGAGGCATTGGCAACCTGCGAACGAGCGCTTCGCTCAGATGCGCGCTTCCTGAAACCTCGAATGGCGTTCCCATCGCCGCAGCCAGCAACTCCACCGCGATGTCGTCAGGCAGCCCGACGTAGGCGAGCGTCGCCGCCGCTTCCGGCCAGGGCAGAACCTTGAACGTCACCTCGGTGAGAACCGCGAGCGTACCCCAGCTCCCGCACAGCCCGCGCGCGACGTCGTAGCCGGTGACGTTCTTCATCACCCGTCCGCCCGACTTGAAAATCTCCGACCGCCCATTGACGCCCTTGGCACCGATCAGGTGATCGCGTGCCGCGCCGGCAACGATGCGCCGGGAGCCCGACAGATTGGCCGCGAAAACCCCGCCGATGCTTTGCATGCCGAGCTGGCCGCCGGTTGCGGGGCCCAGGTCGATGGGTTCGAACGCCAGCATCTGGCCGTTGGCTGCCAACTCCGCCTCGATCTGGGCCAGCGGCGTGCCGGCCTGCGCGCTCATGACAAGCTCCGTCGGCTCGTAGAGCGTGATGCCACGCAACGACTGGGTGGTGATGGTGGCCGCCGTCTGCATCGGCCTTCCCACGCGCGACTTCGTTCCGAAACCACGCACCTCGAAGGGCTGGTTGCGGCTGGCGAAGCCGACGATCATGCTGGCGAGTTCCCAGTCGGTCGCCGGTCTCAACGCTTCCTTCATTGCCAGTCCTTCTGCGCCGCTCGGCCTATAAGCTCCGGTCAGGCGACGCGCCGCGTCGCGCCGTCGTCATACCCGATGTCGAGCGGAAACACCTTGGCCGGATTGAGCAGCCACTGTGGATCGAACACCGATTTGAGGCGCATCTGCACGAGCAGGTCCGTATCGGTGAACTGGCGGCGCATGAGATCGCGCTTCTCGATGCCGACGCCGTGCTCGCCCGTCAGGCAGCCGCCGACTGCCACGCAAAGTTCGAGGATTTCAGCTCCCGCGAGCTCCGCGCGCTCCGACTGGTCCGGATCGTTGGCTTCATAGAGGATGAGCGGATGCAGGTTGCCATCGCCAGCGTGGAAGATGTTGGCGACTTTGAGCCCATGGCGGGCACAGATCGCGGAGATCTCATTGAGCACGTCCGGCAGCCGGCCGAGCGGTATGGTGCCATCCATACAGTAGTAGTCCGAGATGCGGCCTATCGCGCCGAATGCCGATTTGCGCCCCTTCCAGATCTTGGCGCTCTGCACCGGTCCGTCGCTGACAAGAACCTTCTTGGGCCGATGCGGAGCGGCGATCGCACCGATCGCGCCCAGCAGATCGGAGATCTCTGCCTCCGAACCCTCCACCTCGACGATCAGCAAGGCTTCGACATCGAGCGGATAGCCGGCCTTGGCGAAGCTCTCGCACACCTCGATTGCAGGCTTGTCCATGAATTCGATGGCGACCGGGATGATGCCCGAGGCGATGATTGCCGAAACACAGCGCCCCGCGTCCTCGCTGGTGGCGAAGCCCAGCAGCATCGGACGCGCACCCTCGGCGGCCTTCATGATCCGCACGTAAGCTTCAGTGACGATGCCGAATTGGCCCTCCGAACCAACGACGAGTGCCAGGAGATCGAGCCCGTCGCTATCGCAGTGCGCGCCACCGATGTCGACGATTTCGCCGGTCGTCAACACCATGCGCACGCCGAGAATATTGTTGGTCGTGACACCGTATTTGAGACAGTGCGCGCCGCCGGAGTTCATGGCGATGTTGCCGGCCAGAGTGCAGGCGAGCTGGCTCGACGGATCGGGCGCGTAGAAGAACCCGCTCTCGGAAACCGCCGCGGAAATGGCCAGGTTGGTGATGCCTGTTTCGACGCGCGCATAGCGGCTGGGGTAATCGATCTCCAGCACGCGATTCATTTTCGAGACGCCGAGAACGATGGCGTCCTCCGCCGGCAGCGCCCCACCGCACAAGGAGGTACCGGCGCCGCGCGGCACCACCTTGATGCCGTTGTCGTGGCAGTAGCGCATGACCGCGGCGACCTCGTCGGTCGAGCGCGGCAGCACGACGGCAAGCGGCATGCGGCGGTAGGCTGTGAGCGCATCGGTTTCGAACGTGCGGCGGCCGTCCTCGTCGGCGATCACGGCATCCGCTCCGGCGAGCGCAATCAGCTCGGCAACGATGGCGTCGCGACGCGCGAGGATCGCGGCGTCCGGAGCCGGCAGGTTGATGTGGGTCATGGCTCTGCTCCGCACCGCGTTGGAGAACTCGTCGCGATAGTGACGCGCACTTTGGCCTCCCGTCACCACCTAAACCAATCGGGACAAGTAAGCACGTGCCGACCGCGCACTGCCGCCTGGGGAAGGCGGCGGGCGCGAACATCGCCACGTACGGTGAGCACCAGAGTGTTGCAGGCCGTGAATTAGCTATAGCTTCCATTTATATATTTTTCCGAACAACTCATATTCTTTTTAGCGGTTTCACTGACACACCATCATCGCTAGAACGATCAATGGTGGGGCTCGAAACGGCCTGGCGACCAGGCAAGCCGGAGAGGTAGGGTGCGATGACGGCCATCAGCGATCTGGAAATCTTCTCCCGGGTGGCACGCACCGCCAACATGTCGGCTGCGGGCCGCGAAATGGGCCTCTCTCCGGCCGTCGTTTCCAAACGCATCAGTCTCTTGGAGGAGCGCCTGGGCGCCCGCCTGTTCCAGCGCACCACTCGCCACCTTACGTTGACGGAAACCGGCGAGGGCTACTTCAAACGTGTGGTGGACATCCTCAGCCTGATCGAAGAAGCCGAGGACTTCGTCAACCGCCGCAACACACGGCCGCGGGGCGTCCTCAAGGTTACGGCGCCGACGGCATTCAGCCGTCTGCACATCGCGCCCTATCTGCCCGACTTCCTGTCGCGCTATCCCGACGTCGAGCTGGAGCTTCATCTCACCGACAACATCGTCGACATCATCAGGGACGGCTTCGACGTCGCAATCCGCATCGGAGAGTTGCGCGATTCATCCCTCGTGGCACGCAAGCTGGCTCCCGATCACCGGGTGATGTGCGCCACCCCAACCTATCTCGACACCGCAGGACGGCCGAAGTCGCTCGCCGAACTGGACAGCCACAACTGTCTGCTCGCCGGCGCTCAGGACATGTGGCGCCTGGAGGGTCCTGAAGGTACGAGCCAGATCCGCGTCAAGGGCAACCTGCGCTCCAATTCGGCCGATCTCGTGCGCCAGGGGCTGCTTGACGGGATGGGGATCGCCCTTCGCTCAACCTGGGACGTCGGGCAGGAACTCAGATCCGGCGCTCTCGAGGTCGTCATGCCGCAATATCGTGGCGTGTCGGCGGTTGCCATCTTCGCCGTCTATCCTTGCCGCGAGTTCATGCCCAGCAAGGTCACTGTGTTCATCGAATTCCTGGCAGAACTCTACGGCCGCGCCGGCTATTGGGACCATACGGCTACCGCCCAGGCGAACGCTCCCAGCGACGACACGATGAACGGCGAAGCGGTCAGGAACGCTGCCATCGGCACCCCTCCACCGGCCAAGCGCATTGCGAAGAAGCCAACTGCTGGAAACCGTACGGGCAAACAACCGGGAGCCAGCACCTGAGCGGACATTGTCTCGTCGCCGCAAAGCCGTATCATCTGCCGCCCGCGCGACGCACCGCAATGGGAGCTTGGACCACGCATGACCGATACGACGACGCCCCGAACGATCAAGCCTCTGGCAGCCGCCGCATTAGTGCTGCTTCTGGCCGCGACGCCCGAACCTGCGACAGCTGAAGACCTGGCCAACGGCGCCAACGTCTATCGCAAGTGCCGCGCCTGCCACGACGCGGGCCCCAGCGCGAAGAACAAGGTCGGCCCACACCTCAACGGCGTGTTCGGCCGCACCGCAGGCGCCGTGGCGGGCTTCAACTATTCCGAAGCGATGACCAACGCTGGTGCGAAGCGGCTCGTGTGGGACGAAGAAACACTCAACGGCTACTTGGAATCGCCCACGACCTATCTTCCCAAGAACAAGATGGCATTCGCCGGCCTGAAGGACGAGAAGGACCGCGCCGACCTGATCGCCTATCTCAAGACGCTGAAGCCATGATGGCCTCCCCCCTTATGCTGCCCTGTGCCGCTCGCGGAGGGGACTGGACCTAGGTCTTTGGCTGTCTTGCGGGCCGTGCCGTCGTGAACGATCCTCGGCGAAGTAATTATAGACAACGGGAAAGCGCTTCGCGCGAGCCCGGCCTTCGCCGCGGGACGTAAAAAGCAATGAATCCAAACGACACCGTCGAGCGGCCGCGCGTAGGCTTGTTCGTGACCTGCCTCGTCGATGTGATGCGGCCAACGATCGGCTTTGCGGCCGCGCGCCTGATCGAAGCCGCCGGCTGCGAGGTCGTGGTGCCGTCGGGCCAGACGTGCTGTGGACAGCCAGCCTACAATTCCGGCGACCGCGGCCACGCGCGCGCGCTGGCATCAGCGACGATCGACGCCTTCGACGGCTGCGACTATGTCGTGGCGCCGTCGGGCTCCTGCGCCGGCATGTTGAAGGCGCACTACCCGCGCCTGTTCGAGGGAGACGAGCATGCCGCCGCTCGGGCGCGTGCATTCGCAGAGCGCGTTCACGAACTCGTCTCGTTCCTGGTCGACGTCCGCGGCATGGACCGCATACCCGAAGCCCTGCAGACCGCGGGCCCCATCTCGGTCACCTATCACGACAGCTGCTCGGGCCTGCGCGAACTCGGCATCAAGGATCAGCCGCGCCGGCTGTTGACCTCGATCAAGGGCCTGACGCTCGTCGAGATGGCAGACTCCGAAATCTGCTGCGGCTTCGGCGGCACGTTCTCCGTCAAGTTTCCCGACATCTCGAACGCAATGGTCGAAAAGAAGTCGGAGAACGTTGTATCGGCGGGCGCTCCCACCCTCCTCGCCGGAGATCTGGGGTGTCTGATGAACATGGCCGGCAAGCTGTCGCGGCAGGGGCGCAGCATCGACGTCCGGCACGTTGCCGAGGTGCTGGCGGGCGAGATGCACGCGCCGCCCATCTGCAAGCCGCCGGGCAGCGCGACGCAGCCGGGCGGCGAGGGGAACGGCACCCCTACGTCATGAACCGCAGGGGGCGATAGGTTCCGCCGACCTGCTTTGCACGGAAAGGTACGATCAGGCATGTCCCATGTCCCGCACGAACTGGCCGAGGAATTCCCCGAGTACAAGGACAAGATCCACGATCTCAAGATGTCGAACGGTCATTTCGCGCGGCTATCTGAGGAGTATCACGCGCTCAATCGCGAAATTCACCGAATCGAAGCGGCGGGCGTGAACGTCTCCGACACCGAGTTCGAGAACCTGAAACTCGTGCGGCTCCGGCTGAAAGACGAAATCTTCCACATGCTTCACGAGTGAATGACGGGCACCGCACCGCGAAACCGACTACGGGGCCAGGGCGGATCGCCGGCGATTTTTCCGACCGGCGGCCGCCGCCACGGCTAAAGTCGCTGCCATGAAATTCGTCGAGACGATTGCTCGCGCGTTTGCCATGGACGAGGCAACGTGGGAGCGGCACGCCAGCCCTTGGAGCGTATGGACACGGGTCGTGTCGCTGCCATTGCTGCTGGCGGCAGTCTGGAGCCACGCTTGGCTCGGCTGGTGGTCGGCACTGCCCATTGGTCTCGTCATGCTTTGGCTGTGGCTCAACACGCGGCTGTTTACCCCGCCTGCCACCACGGACAGCTGGGCCTCCCGGGGCACGTTCGGAGAGCGGGTCTGGCTCAACCGGGTAAACGTGCCGATCCCGCCGCATCATGCGCGCGTGGCTGCCCTGCTGACAGCGCTGTCGGCCGTGTCCTTCGTTGCCGCTCTTGCCGGCGCCATCGCCAATGATCTGGCTTGGACGGCAGGCGCGGGCAGCGTAACGTGGCTGTCAAAAATGTGGTTCGTGGACCGCATGGTCTGGCTCTACGACGAGATGAAAGACCAGCATCCCCAGTATCGGCGCTGGCTGCGCTGATGGCGGTCGGGGCGGCGCGAAAGTACGAGGACGGTCGACGCCGCATGCACACAATCGAGACACCAAACTTCAAGGACAACGCGCGCGAGGCGCTCGCCGACCGGCAGCTTCAACGCGCGCTTGCCGGACTGCCGGGCGGCCTGGTGGCCCAGCGCGCCGCCGCCCGCGCCCGCCTGCCCGAGTTCGAGGCGTTGCGCTATACGGGCCGCGACATCCGCAACGACACGCTATCGCTGCTCGACGTCTACCTGGACGAGTACGAGAGAAACGCCACCGCGGCGGGCGCGCACGTGCACTGGGCCGAGACCGCCAGCGACGCCTGCAACATCATTGTCGACATCTGCCGCACGGCCAACGCACGTCTGGTGACCAAAGGCAAGTCGATGATCTCCGAGGAGATCGGACTAAATGCGGCTTTGGAGGCCATTGGCCTTGAGGTCGTGGAAACGGACCTGGGCGAATACATTCTGCAGATCCGCGGCGAGACGCCCAGCCACATTATCGCACCGGCCATTCACCTGACGCAGGAACAGGTCGAGGCCGATTTCCGCCGCGAACATGCGGCGCTGCCGTCCGATCGCCGTCTCGTTGAGCCGGCCGAACTGGTCGGCGAGGCCAGGCAGGTCCTGCGCGAGAAGTTCCTCACCGCCGACGTCGGCATCACCGGCGCCAACTTCCTCATCGCAGAAACGGGCTCGTCGATCATCGTCACCAACGAAGGCAACGGCGACCTCACGCAGTCGCTCGCCCGCGTTCACGTCGTCATAACGTCGATCGACAAGGTACTTGCGACGCGTGAGGACCTGGCGACGATCTTGCGGCTGCTGGCGCGTTCGGCGACCGGGCAGGAGTGCACGACCTACGCGACGATCTCGACCGGCCCGCGCCGACCCGGCGACAACGACGGTCCGGAGGCGTACCACGTCGTGCTGCTCGACAACGGACGCGCCGAGCTGCTCGGCACCCGCTTCCGCGAGGTGCTGCGATGCATCCGCTGCGGCGCGTGCATGAACCACTGTCCCGTCTACGGCGCCGTCGGCGGCCACTCGTATGGCTGGGTCTACCCTGGACCGATTGGCGCTGTGCTCACGCCTGCGCTCATCGGCATCGCAGCCGGCGCCAATCTGCCAAATGCATCTACGTTCTGCGGCCGGTGCGAATCCGTTTGCCCGATGCGCATTCCGCTGCCCAAGTTGATGCGGCACTGGCGGGAAGCCGATTTCGATGCTGGCGGCCCGCCTCTCATGCAACGGCTCGGCCTGAAAGCCTGGGCAGTGCTCGCCACGCGGCCACGGCTCTACCACCTCACCACGCGGTTCGCCGCAGCGATCCTGGGCGCGCTCGGTCGCCGCAAGGGGTACTTCTCACGGCTACCACTGGCGGGCGGATGGACACGTCACCGCAATCTTGCGGCACCCGAGGGCCGAACCTTCCAGCAGCTGTGGGCCGAAACGCAGCGTGGAGTGCCACGATGAGCGCGCGCGACAAGATCCTCGGCCGCATCCGGGCCTCGCTCTCCGCCCGCGAAGGCGACACGGCGCGATGGCAAGCAGCGCGCCGTCACATCGCCACACATTCCGAAGGCCTCGTTCCGGCCCGCGCGCGCCTTGAGCGCGACGCGCTTGAAGCCCAGTTCCGGGCCTTCCTCGAGGGGCAGACTGCCACCGTCCTTGAGGCTGCGACGGCCGATGAGGTTCCCGCGCGCGTGGCGGCCTTTCTGCTTTCAGCGGGTGCGGAGCGCACTGTACGCATAGGCGGCGACCCTAGACTCGCCGCCATGCCGTGGAGCGCAAACGGCATTGATGCGCTTCATGGCGCTGCGGCAGCCGACGATGCGGTCGGCCTCTCCCACGCCATGGCGGGGATTGCAGAGACGGGAACACTGGTCATCGCCGCAGGAGCAGCAAACCCCGTGACGCTCGCCTTCCTGCCGGCCACCCATGTCATCGTGGTCGCACGCGAGGACATCGTCGGCAGCTACGAAGAGGCGCTCGCACGGGTGCGCGGCGTATTCGGACCGACCGGAATGCCGCGCACGCTCAATTTCATCTCCGGCCCCTCACGAACCGCCGACATCGGCGGCAAGATCGTCATCGGAGCGCACGGACCCAGGTCGATGTGCGTGGTGGTTGTCGGGTAGCGTCCGGCATCAGCGTCGGCACGAGTCCAGACAGCGCTGGAGTTGCTGATCGCAGCTCGGGCTGTTCTTGGTGGCGATCCGACACTGATTGTTCTGCGAGCGGCAGGCGCTCACGCAGGCGCGATCGATACCTGCATCGGCGGGGCGGGTGCTCGTGGCAAGCGCCATGCCCGCGACCGCGGCCGCCAGAACCGCGAGCAAAGCTCCTGCCTTGGCCATTCTTCCGGCCCTCCCGCTTGGCGCCACCACAGCCCCCTGATGTCCCGAACCACACGAGCCGGCCCTCATCGAGCACCACTGCAGTCCGGCCGCGAGCCGGCCCACACCCGGTTCGCGGAGCCCTCACCTCTAAATGTTTCCTGATGAATGGAACCTGAAGGGAAAGCGTTAAGGCCGAGCAGCGACAGCCGAAGCTGCTGCCGCCTCCACCGAACGAAGGACGCGGCAGCCCTGCGGACCCGCTAGTCTTTTCCAGGATTGCAGGAACAGGCACCCCTTCAGAGACCCGACGCGTCGCAAAATTTTCGATGGAGCCCCTCGAATGAAGAAATGGTTGGTTGCAGCAGCTCTCGTATTGGCGCTGCTCATACCCGCGGCCCCTTCTGCATATGCCGCGACCGCCGACTCGATCCTCGCCAACAAGAAGATCGAGAGGCAATCGAAGTCTACGCCGCGTGTCATCGCCAAGCCGACGGTAACCTGTCCGGCATCCAAGTGCGTACGGAACCGAAAGTTCGTCTGCCAGGCGCTGACCCGCTTCGGCCGCAAAAATTGCCGCTGCCGGCCAGTGTACGGACGCTGCTGAGCCAAGATGCTCAGAACGCGAACTCCGCGAAAATGGGTTCGATGCGCCCGCGCCAGCGGCCTTGATAGCGCTCGAGAAGTTCGTCGGCGCATGATTTGCCGGTGGCGACCACCATCTCGAGCGGCGCCAGATAGATCGTCTCATCCTGCCCGACAGGGTTGATACGCCGCCGATTGCGAAGTCCCAGCCGCGACAGTTGCACGACTTGGCGCGCGACTTCGAGCACGGTGCCGTCACGGAACGGTGCCGCGAGTCCCAGGCGCGGAACGTCGCGGCGCAACGCGTTGCGCTCCTCGCGGGTCCAGTCCTTGACGAGATCGACGGCACCGGCCAGCGCGCAGTCGTCGTAGAGCAGGCCGACCCACAACGCTGACAGCGCGACGATGCGGCCCCAGCGCCCACCGTCGGCGCCGCGCATCTCGAGGAAGCGCTTCATCCGCACCTCCGGGAACAGTGTCGTCAGGTGGTCCGACCAGTCGTCGATGGTCGGGCGCTGGCCCTCGAAGCCGGGCAGGCGCCCGGCCAGGAAGTCGCGGAACGAGCGGCCGGCGACGTCGATATAGTTGCCGCCGCGGTAGACGAAGTACATCGGGACGTCGAGCGCGTAGTCGACGTAGGCCTCGTAGCCCATGCCCGGCTCGAACACGAATGGCAGCAGCCCTGTACGGGCTGGGTCGGTGTCACGCCACACCTCGCTGCGCATCGACTTGAAGCCGTTGGGACGTCCCTCCGTAAACGGCGACGAGGCGAACAGCGCCGTCGCGACGGGCTGAAGCGCGAGCGAGGCGCGCAGCTTGGCCACCATGTCGGCCTCGGTCGCGAAGTCGAGGTTCACCTGGATGGTGGCGGTCCGGTACATCATGTCGAGGCCATGACGTCCAACCTGCGGCATGTAGCGCGTCATCACCGCATACCGCTTCTTGGGCATGCGGGGCATTTCGTCGAGCGTCCAGGTCGGCGCGAAGCCCAGGCCCAGGAAGCCGATGCCCAGGCGCTCGCCCACCCGCAGCACCTCCATGAGATGCTCGTCAGTTTCCTGCGCGGTCTCGTGCAGCGTCTCCAGCGGCGCTCCCGACAGCTCGAACTGCCCACCCGGCTCCAGGCTGATCGTTCCGCCGATCTCACCCTCAGGCCGCTTGAGAGCGATTATGCGGTCCCCTTCCATGATCGGCTGCCAGCGGCAGCAGGCGATCATGGCCTCCATCAGCGCCCGGATGCCGCGCTCGCCTTCGTAAGGAACGGGTGCCAGCGTGTCGGTGGTGAAGACGAACTTCTCGTGCTCGGTGCCGATGCGCCACTGGTGCGCGGGCTTCTCTCCCGCAGCGATCCAGGCGATCAGCTCGTCCTTGGAGCGCACCTCAGGGCTCGGCGCTCCATCCACTCGGGTCGACATGCAGGCGAAGCCTTCTCGCGTCCGCGGACAGGGGGCACTCCCCGTACGGCGACGGCCGCGGGGCCGGGCACGATCGGGACCATTTCGTCGGACATGTTATGGCGAGGCGCGATGCGCCAGACAAGCGCCCTCATAAAGCCTGCGCGTGAGCCCGGACATGCGACCCGTCCCAGTGCCGTTCGATCTACACCAAGTTGCATATGCGCGACTGCTCATACTCGACGCGTACGCGCATGACATCATTGGGCGGTCCAGCCACCGTCGACGGGCAATGCCGTCCCCGTGATCGATGCCGCGGCCTCCGAGCACAGGAAAAGGGCCAGCGCCGCGACCTGCTCGACGGTCACGAACTGCCGCGTCGGCTGCGCCGGAAGCAGCACGGTCCGCACCACCTCCTCCTCACTGATGCCGCGTGCCTTCGCGGTATCGGGGATCTGCCTCTCGACGAGTGGCGTCAGCACATAGGCCGGGCAGATGGCATTGACCGTGACGCCATGCTCGGCGCTTTCGAGCGCCGCGCTCTTCGTCAAGCCGAGAAGGCCGTGCTTGGCTGCGATGTAGGCCGACTTGTAGGGCGACGCGACAAGGGCATGCGCACTCGCGATATTGATGATGCGGCCGAAGCGGCGGCGCTTCATCTCACCCATTACCGACCTGATCGTGTGGAAGGCCGACGACAGGTTGGTGGCGATGATATCGTCCCACTTCTCCGGCGGAAACTCCTCGATGGGCGCCACGTGCTGGATGCCGGCGTTGTTGACGAGGATGTCGATGTGCCCAAGCTTCGTCCGCGCCTCGTCGATCAGCGCGATGACGTTGCCGGGCTCCCGCAAGTCGGCGCGGATATAGTGAATGCTGGGCGACCGGCCGCTCGCTCCCGCCGATGCGCTCAACTGGGCCAGTATGGGCGCCACGTCATCGGGCTTGCCGCGACCGTTGACAACCACCGACATGCCCGCTTCCACGAACGCCTTGGCGGTGGCAAGGCCGATGCCGCTCGTCGAGCCCGTGACGATGGCTGTTCTGTTCGAGACGTCCACGGGGCTGGTCATGCTCACCTCTTTCTTCGGAATTTCTCAGTTTAGCACGACACGCCCGATACCCTCGGGAACCTTCGGCGAGGGGGAGTGTTCCGGGCGAAACAATTTGCAAGGTTGTTCCCCGCGAAACACGCCGTTCGTCGAGATGATCTCAATGTCCGCCTCGTCGATACTCCCGTCGACGTTCGGAAGTGAGATGAGCCCATGACGATTGCTTCTTGCCTTCGAGCCGCCGGCCGCAGCAACGGTGCAGGCGCAATGCTACTTGCCACTGTCGCATTCGCATCCATCATGCCGGCCTCGGCCAGCGCCACGACGAACGAAGATCGTCTGCAGACGACGAGCTCGACCGTCGTCGAGTTCAGTCTCGCGGGCATTCTGAAGCCCATCTGGCTGCCGCCCAACCCCTGCCGCTTCAGCAGAGTGTGCCGCTGAACTCGTCCGGTTCAACAGCCCTGCCCCCTAAGAGAAAAGGCCCCGGATCACTCCGGGGCCTTTTGGATGTCATGCCGCTCTCAGTGCGCTCGAGGCGCTCAGTGTGCCAGCACGGCGAGCAGCAGCAGGGCGACGATGTTGGTGATCTTGATCGCCGGGTTGACGGCGGGACCCGCCGTGTCCTTGTAGGGATCGCCCACCGTGTCGCCGGTCACCGAGGCCTTGTGCGCGTCGGTGCCCTTGAGATGTTTGTTGCCGTCCTTGTCGACGAAGCCGTCCTCGAAGCTCTTCTTGGCGTTGTCCCATGCACCGCCGCCGGAGGTCATCGAGATGGCGACGAACAGACCCGTAACGATGACCCCGAGCAGCATCGCACCCACGGCCGAGAACGCCGCGCCCTTGCCCACCGCGCCGCCACCGGCCACCCAGTAGACGATGAAGAACAGCACGATCGGCGACAACACCGGCAGCAGCGAGGGCACCACCATCTCCTTGATGGCGGCGCGTGTCAGCAGATCGACGGCCTTGGCATAGTCGGGCTTGTCGGTGCCCTTCATGATACCGGGCTTGGCCTTGAACTGACGGCGAACCTCTTCCACGATCGAACCCGCAGCGCGACCAACCGCCGTCATCGCGATACCACCGAACAGGTAGGGGATGAGGCCACCGAGCAGCAGGCCCACGACGACGTAGGGATTGTCGAGGCCGAAGTCGGTCTTCACGCCCTGAAAGAACGGATACTTGTCGGCATTGGCGATGAAGTACTTGAGGTCGTAGTTGTAGGCCGCGAACAGCACGAGTGCGCCAAGGCCGGCGGAGCCGATCGCATAGCCCTTGGTCACCGCCTTGGTGGTATTGCCGACCGCGTCGAGCGCGTCGGTCGAGCGGCGCACCTCCTTGGGCAGACCCGCCATTTCGGCGATACCGCCTGCGTTGTCCGTCACCGGGCCGAACGCGTCGAGCGCAACGACCATGCCGGCGAGACCCAGCATCGTGGTGGTGGCGATCGCCGTGCCGAACAGACCAGCAAGGTTGAACGTGAGCAGGATGCCGGCAACGATCACCAGCGTCGGCAGCGCGGTCGCCTCGAGCGAGACAGCGAGACCCTGGATGACGTTGGTGCCGTGACCGGTCACCGAAGCTTGGCTGATCGAGCGGACCGGACGATAGCCGATGCCCGTGTAGTACTCGGTGATCCAGACGATGAGGCCGGTTACGCCGAGACCGACGAGGCCGCACAGGAACAGGCTCATGCCGGTGATCGTGATGCCGGTCGTGGTCGTGCCGATCACGCCCAGTCCGCCAAACACGAGGTGCGTGGCGGCGTAGAGGCCACCGATCGAGAGCACCGCCGTGGCGATGAAGCCGCGGTAGAGAGCGCCCATGATCGAGTTGTTGGCGCCGAGCTTGACGAAGAACGCGCCGATCACCGACGTCACGATGCACGCCGCACCGATGGCCAGCGGATAGACCATGGTCGCCGCCAGCTCCGGCTTGCCCGCAAAGAAGATCGCGGCAAGCACCATGGTCGCCACGACCGTCACTGCGTACGTCTCGAACAGGTCTGCGGCCATGCCGGCGCAATCGCCGACGTTGTCGCCAACGTTGTCGGCGATCGTGGCCGGGTTGCGCGGATCGTCCTCGGGGATGCCCGCCTCTACCTTGCCGACGAGATCACCGCCGACGTCGGCACCCTTGGTGAAGATGCCGCCGCCAAGACGCGCGAAGATCGAGATCAGCGAGGCGCCGAAGCCCAGCGCCACGAGCGCGTCGATCACCTGACGGGAGCCCGGAGCAAAACCCAGCGGCCCGGTGAGGATGAAGTAGTAGATGGAGACGCCAAGCAGCGCGAGGCCGGCGACGAGCATGCCGGTGACCGCGCCGGACTTGAAGGCGATATCGAGGCCAGCGGCCAGCGACTGGGTCGCCGCCTGCGCCGTGCGCACGTTGGCGCGGACCGACACGTTCATGCCGATGTAGCCGGCGATGCCCGACAGCACCGCGCCGATCAGGAAGCCCAGCGCGACCAGACCACCGAGCAGAAACCAGGCGAGAACGAAGATGACCGCGCCCACCATGCCGATCGTCGTGTACTGGCGGTTGAGGTAGGCGGAAGCGCCTTCTCGGATGTTGCCGGCGATCTCCTGCATGCGGGCGCTACCCGCGTCAGCGCTCATCACGCTCTGGATCGTGTAGGCGGCGTAAAGGATCGATAGCGCCCCGCAGGCGATGATCCCCCAGAGTAGCTCGGTCATACGTCGTCCCCCCTTAGGGCAAGAAATGGCAGCGCATACGATTCAGCATGTCGCAGTCCGCCGTGCACATCGACGGTTTGGCGAGCCGGCCTCACACCCCTGCGGGGGCGAGTCGCGCGCGCGGACAATGCCAAATGCCCCCCGGCGTTGCAACAACATCACACCGGCACCAAAGTCGCAGGGTTGTCGCAGCAGAGGGCCCGCGCCGAGCGCTCGTCGACGTGGGGAAAGGCGGGATAGGAGAGAACTATTCGGTCGTAGTTCCCGCCGTGTCGGACTCCGAGCCCTGGCGTCAGACTCAAGAAAACCGGCTGATGGACACAGCCGGCTTTCTCCGAGGCAGTGGTCGATCGGGAAGTGAAGCGGTTGCCTCGTCAGTGGCGACCGTGACCGCGGCGGTGGTGCTTGTGGTGGTGCCGGTGATGGCCGCGCCCGATGGAGAAGCTGAACAGCGGGGCGCTGTATTAGCCACGACGCCAGCCGCGCGGCGAGAGGCGCCGTAACGGCGCCTCTCGTATCGGCGGTGGAACCTGCTATCGTCAGTCTCAGTTCCTTCGAGCCCCCAGCAGAGCAGTCCATCCGTGAACATCGTCAAGAAGTCCCTTGCCGGGTCGTCCAGCACGGCCGCCGTGAATGAGCTGTCGCGCGCGTTTGGTACACCGCCTGAAGCCACCCGCGTCGCGCTCGCCTCCGTCATCGACGAACTCTCGCGGCGCATGGAACGCAATACGCTGTCGCGGGGCGGGCTGGCCGAACTGGTGCGCGCGGTGGGCGACACGCACCATGAAACCTACCTGAGGCAGCCGGATCTCCTTCGCAGTCCCCGCATGGAGAAAGAAGGCAAGCAGATCCTCGAGCACGTGTTCTGGACCAAGGACACGAGCCGCGGTGTCGCCGGACGCGCGGCGCGAGCCGCCGGTCTGTCCGTCGATACGGTGGAGGACATGATGCCGTCGATCGCCGCACTCGCCATGGGCGAGCTGACGCGGGCCGCCGCCGGACCGTTCGACGACATTCTCCGGCGCATCCCCGGTCTCGACGAGGCGCTGCGCGAAATGCAGCGGCAGGGAGGACGGGAGGGAGGCGGCTCCTCGGGCGGCTTCGATTTACCCGACGAGCCCCCGACGGGCCGGGCGCCTGTCCCCCAGACAGCCCCGGAGGTCGGCATGGGGAGAGGCACGATCCCGAACCAGGAGCCGCTGCCCTTGCCGGGGGAGATGCCCAATCCCGATCGTGGCGGGTCGCGCTACGACGACCTGTCCGACATCCTGCGTCGCGGTGGCTTTCGAGTGCCCGGCGGTGGTCGCATCGAGCTGCCCGACAGCTTGCCCGACGGCGCTGGCGGTGGAGCGGCCGCGGGCGGCACGCTCTACAACATCATTCGTGCACTGCTGGGTGCACTGCTGGGGTTCCAGAGCCGCGGCCTGCTCGGCTGGATTCTCAGACTGGTCGTGCTGCGCTGGGGCTGGGGCTTCATCCAGCGCATCCTCGGCCGCATTCTGGGCCGGGTCGTGCTGGGTCGATAGAACCCGCTGGCCTGAGACCGAAGCGCAATGAAGCCGTGCCTACCGCCTCAGCGGCAGGGCCGTGCTTCAACCGAGCAGCTCCACGACGAGCCACCACCCGAGCAGCTCACGGACTTGCTGCGGGCGCGATTGAAGTGGGCCCAATCACTGCCGTACTCGAGATCGGTGAAGCTGCGCCACGATTGGATCGCCGCCGCCATCGCCGCCTTCTTGCTCCGCTGACCGCTGCTGTTGCCCTGATGGAAATGGTCGCTCATACACAGCCGGCCGCCCTCTCGGCGCAGGTCGTGCATCGACGCGAGACCAGTCTGGTCGGCCAGCGCCAGCGATGTCGGAAGCAGAACAGCGGCGACGAGCGCACCGGAGACGAGCAACAACTTCATGGCAGCACGCCTTTCACGTTTCATTGAAACCAAAAACGTGGGGAAAACTGCCAGATTCGAATTGGACCTTCGAGTGGCCCCGAGCAGCCGGGGCCGACTGGGCCCGACGCCGCGTCTTTCGGGTCACAGCGCAGGCGGGTCCCAGGAGGTCGCAGCGTGGACAGGTTGCAGCGCTGGCGTGGCCGTCACAGCTTCCGGCAAGGGCGCGCCTTCAGCTCGCACGACCACAGCGTGCCGCGGGCCGATTTGCTCGAGCCGCACGCGTAGCCGACGCTGCCGGCGAGCCGCAGGCTGCCCCACGCCGGACCATACTCGCCAGCCGTGAACCGTTCCCAGCTCCGCTTGGCCACCGCCATCGCCTGGGCCTTGCTCGACCAGGGGCCGCTCGAGCCGAAGTGATAGTGGCCGATCATGCACGTGCGGCCGCCTTCGCGAGCCTGCTTGTGGAGCTTGTCGAGACCGTTGGCATGGGACGGCACGGTAACCGTGGCGAGCAGAGCACCCGCGGCAACGACTGCAGAAACGCGCAGAAACATCTGAAACTCCCGGGAAAACCTAGACCGCCTGTCAAAGCGGGTGGCCTCACCGTAGCCCAACCTCAGCGCGACGAGCCAAGCCTCTAGTTAATCACGGTAAAAATGGATCAGTTTCGGAGTCCGGTCCGCATCCAGAACCCGGCTCCACCCGCGTTCAGAACAGCGGCGGCGCCTCGATGCGCTCCCCGTCGACCGACAGGCCCTTGATCGCCGCGGTGCCGTCAGCTCGGACCGCGATGTGCGCCACGACTTTGCGCGAGGCGACCTCAAGCTCGATCGGCCTGCCCGTGCCTTCGGGCACGAAAAAGCTCTCGATGCCGTATCGGACCCGGACGAGCGACGCCGGTTCACCGCCGCGGCGCAGTGCTACGTCGTCGATGCGACCCGCCAGCACGACGGCATCGGCGGCGACGCTGAGGGGATGGTTGCCGACGGCGGCGGCCACCGGTTGCCACTTGCCCTCGCGTTCGGCGATGGCGACGCGCACGGCCGACCCGTTGTGAACCTCGCCCGAAAAGAACGAGGAGGGCACGCTGGCGATGTCGTAACCCAGGATCACGTAGTCGCCGCGGAACAGGCTACGCGGATCGACCGGCACGACCGGCAGCGCGATTTCGCGCGCTGTCCTGAGCAGGGTCTCACGGTCGTACACCATGTAGCCGAGCACGAGCGCCTGCCCCAGCGCGACTACCGCCAGCAGCGCCAGCCGCCAGCCGCCACGCCACGACCGCCAGCGCGCGAGCTGTCCGGCCAATCCATTTCCCAGCGAAGGTCGGGAAATCGCTTCGGGTGCCTGTGCCATTTCACGCGTCTCCCATCGCCGGTTCGGAGATCCGGTGCAGCCTGTAGGCAAGCCCGGCCAGCGCGATCACGATGACGCCAGCCACCAGGAAGAAGACCGAGGATCCGAGCAGCGTACCGACCGTCCTGAAATACAGCGTCATGATCTCGATCGAGAATCCGATGTAGCCGAGCCAGACCGCACCGCGTCGACGGTGTGTAACGCCGAAGGCAATGGCCGCGACGAGCATGGCCAGCGTCAGCGCCGCAAGCACCGTCAGGTGCGACGTCGGAATCGTTTCGAAAAACTGCAAGCCGAACAGGCCGGCAAACGCGGTTGCCATGCCGTAGCCCAGCGCGGCACCTGCCGGCTCACCGGCCAAATGCGCGAGCGGACCGGACGCCTCGCGGCCGTCCGCGGCGAACCGGATTATCGCCCCCGCTCCCGCGCTGACCGCAAGACCGATCAGGGCAACCACATGGTTCAGCTCGCCGTTGTGGAGGTAGCCCATCTTGACGACCCAGAACGAGACTAGCAGGCCAACGAGGTGCAGGCCCGGTTGCCATCGCTCGGCCGCCAAAGCGCCCGCCAGAACTACGGCGAACGGCAACAAGGCTGCGTGGGCTGAGTTGGAGAGCATCGTCTCCCATCCGGTCCACAGGGCGAGCAGCGCCGCGGCCGCGCCGAGCGCCGCCCGGCTGCCGGTGAGGACACCTGCGGCGATCGCGCCCAGCGCCCAGACCAGGACTGCGTCCGGCGGGTAGCCGTCGATATGGTACATCTGCGAGATGAGCATGATGCCGGCGCCGAACGCGCACACACCGGCCAGCACCGCCGCCTCCGCCAGCACGGCGTGCCCGCGCTTCCAAAGGGCACCAGCAGCGGCGTAGGAACCCAGCAGACCTGCGAAGATCACGGCAAGACGCGCCAGCCGGCTCATCTCCTGCCAATTGGCACCGACAAAGCTCATGAGCGCGAAGCCGAGCAGAACGACGCCAAGCGTGGCGAGCGCACCGGCGAAGCTCACGCGACCGCCGCGCGCGGCGATCTCGGCGGCAATTCGGCGCTCACCGTCCTCCGTGACCCAGCCTGCCTCGCGCCATCGCGCGAGATTCTGCTTCATCTGCTGCTGGGTGATCCACATGTCCGAGCCTCACTCAACTGAACACGATTCAATATAAGTGACCATCGTTCAGAAACAAGCCCTTCGAGATCGGGCCAGTGTGTTTCGTGCTGGCAGCCTGGCGTCCAGCTTTCATCCGATCTCGGTTTTTGGCTGGCAAGCAGCGAACGGGCCGGAAGGCGTTTCGAACGGTCCGCCTCAGCGCGTAGAGGCGGGCAGGCTTGCCAGATCGGCGATGTACCACTTGTCGGCCTCGACGATGGCCGGATTCTCACCATTGGCGTAGATCCAGCTGTCCACCGCGTACTTCTTGCCGTCGGTCTTGTCCTGCAGCACCGCCGTCCAGTGCGTCCAGCCCGCGACGCCGCGCGTGTAGTCGTCCTTGGCGAATGGCGTGCCCACTTCGTGCTGCTTGATCAGCCCATTGTGGGCGAGCGTCAGCAGGTAGGTGGTGGTGTTGGTCGCTTCGTCCACGCAGTCCTGCTGGGTCGGGTCGCCCGAAGCGGCGAAATCCATGCCCTCGCGGTCCTTGTCGGTACCGATCTCGGCGCCGACCTTGCGCTCCATCCAGCCGATGGCATAGGCCACCGCGCGCCGCTCCTCCGCCGGGCTCTTGTCCTTGGCGGTCTTTTTCATGAGCTTGCGCAGTTCCTCGATATCGGCGTCGGTGAAGCGCACGCGCGTCTGCATCTTGCAACCGTAGGCATGGCAGACGTAGACCGAGTTGCCGTTGGGCTTGCGCACTTGGAAATCGTCGTAGTGCCCGAGCGTCGGCCCGTTGCGCTCGTGCGTGCAGCCGGCCACCGCAAAGGCCGCAACGACCCCGACCGCAAGCCGGGTGAGCATCCTGCTGGAGCGTGCGATAAACGACTGGTCGAGCATCCGTGGGCGCATCCAGAATTCTTCGACGTGGGCGAGCAACATGCGCGCATTCAGCCATAACCGAACGCAGCGCCTAGCTTGGGCTTCGCCAAGGCCCACTAGGGGTAAACGGACCCAGAGACGCAATAGAAAATGAGCAACACTGTGACAAAACCGGATGCCGTGCACGTAATCGGCGGTGGGCTGGCCGGCTCGGAGGCGGCCTGGCAGATCGCCGGTGCCGGCGTTCCGGTGATCCTGCACGAGATGCGCCCCGTGCGGGGAACGGATGCTCACAAGACGGACGGTCTTGCCGAACTGGTGTGCTCCAACTCCTTCCGCTCCGACGAGTGGGCCACCAACGCGGTCGGCCTGCTGCACGAGGAAATGCGGCGCGTAGGCTCCCTCATCATGGCGGCTGCGGACGTGCACAAGCTGCCGGCGGGCGGTGCGCTCGCCGTCGACCGCGACGGCTTCTCCGCCGAAGTGACACGCCGGCTGCAGGCTCACCCGCTCGTCAGCATTGCGCGCGAGGAGATCGCAGGGCTGCCGCCCCAAGATTGGAAGAGCGTCATCGTCGCCACCGGCCCGCTCACATCGCCGGCATTGACGCAAGCCATCCTGAAGCTCACCGGCGAGGACAGCCTCGCCTTCTTCGACGCGATAGCTCCGATCGTGCATTTCGATTCCGTCGATCTCGATGTCGCCTGGAAACAGTCGCGATACGACAAGGCGGGACCCGGAGGCACCGGCGCTGACTACATCAACTGCCCGATGACGCGCGAGCAGTACGACGCCTTTGTCGATGCCCTGCTCGCTGGCGACAAGACCGAGTTCAAGGAGTGGGAGGCGGACACGCCCTACTTCGACGGCTGCTTGCCGGTCGAGGTGATGGCCGAACGTGGGCGAGACACGCTGCGCTTCGGGCCGATGAAGCCAGTCGGGCTCGCCGATCCGCACAACGGGGGCGCGCGGCCGTATGCCGTGGTGCAACTGCGCCAGGACAACGCGCTCGGCACACTGTGGAACATGGTCGGCTTCCAGACGAAGCTCAAATATGCCGAGCAGACGCGCGTCTTCCGCATGATCCCCGGCTTGCAGGACGCACAGTTCGCGCGCCTGGGCGGCCTGCATCGCAATACGTTCCTCAACTCTCCGGTCGTGCTCGATGGTCTGATGCGGCTGAAGGCCGATCCGCGCCTGCGGTTCGCGGGGCAGATCACAGGCGTGGAAGGCTACGTTGAAAGCGCAGCCATGGGGCTTGTAACAGGGCGCCTTGCCGCAGCCGAGCAGCTTGGGCGCGCTGCCCTCGTGCCGCCAGCGACAACCGCGCTAGGAGCCCTCGTCGCTCACATCACGGGCGGACACATCGTGCACGACTTTTCAGACGATGCCGATGGCGCTCCCCCAAGCTCCGCCAGCGGCAAGCGCCGATCGTTCCAGCCGATGAACATCAATCACGGCCTGCTGCCGCCGATCGAGGCGCCGACACACGACCCAGAAGGGCGCCGCATCAAGGGCAAGGACAAGAGTTTCGCGCGCAAGCGGGCGGCGGCCGAGCGCGCATTGAGCGATCTTGCCGCGTGGCTGGCGGCGAGCGACCTCAGAGCTGCGGCGGAGTAGAATCGCTCCGCCGCGCGAGATCACGACCGCAAAATTGGCAAGACTGGAACCCGCGTTATTCGCTGGCGGGCTTCTTCTCGACCGGCTTGGGCTTCGAGATCGTGCCCGTCGTGATCGTAGACGGCTTGGCCGCCGTCGCCGCGTCCAATGTGGCCGGGTAGACCACCTTGCGCTCGGCATCCGTGGCAGGAGCCGCAGGCGTCGTCGGTGCCGCAACCGTCCTGGCCGGTGCGGTGAGCGGAGCCTTCACGGTCTTCGCGGGCTTGGCCGTTGAAGCCGGAGGATCGCTCTCATCGGCTTTTGCCGTCACGGGCTTCTTTGGCGAATTGCCGCCATCGCCCCAGCAGACGTCGGCCTCGGCACGGCATGTGTGCTCGTCGAAAACGATGAAGTCGAGGAACAGCTCGCACTTCACGTCCTTCTTGCCGATTGTGTACTTGGCGATGCCCTGCTTGGCCGCCCAGTCCGCGATGTACTTCTCCAGCAGCTTCTTGGCGTCGTTGGTCGGCCCGTCTTTGCCGTAGTCATTGACCGAGAAGCCAAGGCGCGTGCACTTGGCTTCGGCCGGCGCGGCGGCGAAAGCGACGAGCCCAGCGACGGCGGCGAATGCGATGCTGTTCATCAGTTTCGGCATGAGGCAGTCCCCCGGATTGACCTTCCGCCCGTCGCCGGACGCGTTTCGGTTGCATCACCTATATCCCCGGCCGCCGGACCTGCCTAGCCTTCGGGTGTGGCGCAAACGCACGCTTTTCAGGTGTTTCCAGAGAATGTTGCCGCCGCGCAGCAGCATGGTCGACCGATCGCGGCGTCAAAGGCAGCACCGGGGCCCTAAAGTGGCCGGCAGGCCCGCTCCAGCCATGCCGCCGCTGCCCCGTCCAATTGGCTCGCGAGCGCCTCCCGCACTCGAGCGTGATAGGCATCGACCCAACCCCTTTCGGCCTCGCTCAGCACAGGCTTGAGGATGAGCCGCCTGTCCAAAGGCGCCAGCGTCAGCGTCTCGAAGCCCAGCATCGGACGCTCACCCCCTTCGGGCGTCGAGGGAGGCGTCACCAGGACAAGGTTTTCGATGCGGATTCCGTAGGCACCCTCCTTGTAGTAGCCGGGCTCGTTGGACAGGATCATGCCCGGCTCGAGCGGCACCATGTTGAGCCTGCTGATGCCCTGCGGTCCCTCGTGCACAGACAGATAACTGCCGACGCCGTGGCCCGTGCCGTGATCGTAATCGAGACCGGCCCGCCACAGCGGCATGCGGGCGTGGCTGTCGAGATCGACCCCGCGGGTGCCGGCGGGAAAGCGTGCCATGGCTATTGCGATGTGGCCCTGCAGAACGCGCGTGAAGCGGTCGGCCATCTCCGCGGAAGGCTTGCCTATGGCGACCGTGCGCGTGATGTCGGTGGTGCCGTCATCGTATTGCGCGCCGGAGTCGATAAGAAACAACTCTCCAGCGCGGAGCCGCCTGTTGCTCGCCTCGGTCACCCGGTAATGCACGATGGCGCCGTTGGGACCGCTTCCGGAGATGGTATCGAAGCTGATCTCCCGCAGCGCTCCGGTTTCGGCGCGGAACGCTTCCAATTGCCTTACGGCGGCGATCTCGTCGATGCCGTCTCCCTTTGTGGCGACGCCATCCAACCACGCGAGAAAGCGCACGACGGCTGCGCCATCGCGTGTGTGAGCGGCGCGTGCGCCCGCGATCTCCACTCCATTCTTGATCGCCTTGGGCAGGACAAGGGGGTCAGCGCCGCGCGCGTGCGAACCGCCAAGCCGGCGTGAGATCCACCAGGCGGTATTGGCCGGACTGAGCAATGCGCGCTTGCCAGCCGTCTTCAATGCATCGAGGCGCTCGCCTAGTTCATCCGGCTCTCGCAGATGGACATGCGGCTTGAGGGCCTTGCGTACGTCCGCGTCGAGCTTATGCGGATCGACGAATAATTCGGGTTTGCCTTTCGCGTGCACGATCGCGAAGGCGAGTACAACGGGATTGTGCGCGACATCGCCGCCACGGATGTTGAGCAGCCAAGAGATCGAATCGGGCTGCGTCAAAACCGCGGCGTCGTGCGCGGCCTCGGTGAGCTGGCGCTGTACCCGCCTGATCTTGGCCTCGACACTCTCCCCCGCCCTTTCGTCGGGCTGCACGCGGACGCGGGCCGACGGTACCGCGGGCCGCTCTTTGCCCCAGACCTTGTCGACGAGGTTGGGCGTCACGCTCTTCAACCCGATGCCACGAGGCTTGAGCTCGCGTTGTAGATGCTCGACCTGCTGAATGGTGACGAGCCAGGGATCGAACCCCACCACGCCACCTTTGCCCAGGTTGGCCGCGAGCCAGCTTGTCAGAGAAGCTGGCGGCTGCTGGACGACTTCAATCAGCGCCTGATCGACCTGGCCGCGTGCCTGCACCGTATAGCGCCCGTCGACGAGCAGCACGGCCCTGTCGAGCCCTATCACGGCCAAGCCGGCGCTGCCGGTAAAGCCGGTGAGCCACGCCAGGCGCTCGCTCGACGGCGCCACATACTCGCCCTGGTGCTCGTCGGAGCGCGGCACGAGATAGGCATCGATCCGCCGGCGCCGCATGTGATCGCGAAGCGCCGCGACTCGGTCCGCCGATGTCTGATGATTTGATGAGGACTGGAAGGTTTGGAACATTGGGGACCGTTCTGTCGTGACCTAATAAGTCTGCTCTAGAGCAGCGTTCCACCGATGTGGAGTCGCCGAATGCATGCAATCTCGCGGTACGGCGGCGCGACATGAGCGCGTTGCATTGCTGCGTTGCAACATAGGGGGTGCCTCCGACTCTCCCGGCGACCTATGTTTGCGTCATCGGCTTCGTATCGACGCGGAATACCGTGCGGGCGGAGCGTTCAAGAAAGCCCCTCCCAGGGGTGGAGATGATCATGAGCTATTCGACCCAGGTACTGGGCGCGCCTGTGCTGCGCCCAAGTGAGAGCGTGCGTTCGAACGGTATACTTTCCCGTATCGCAAACGCTTTTGTTGCCGCCCAGCAGAGGCGCGCGGACCGCATCGTGCAACCCTACCTCGCTCGCTTGTCGAACGGAGAACTGGCCGCGCTCGGCTTCGCGCCAAAGGAAATCGCGGCCATCCGCGACGCCCGTCATGCTCCTGTCGTGACGAGCATCTAAATCCTGTCCTCAGGATCGCTGTGCCCCGCAGCACGGCAATGGTCCGTTTGAAAAAGCGCCCCGGACGGCTCTCGCCGCCGGGGCGCGTTAGTTTCCGACGGGTGCACGCGCCACCGGTCGGCTGGACTTAACGCGCTCTGACGCAACAGTTTCTTCGCGCTTGCGAACACTCAGACTTTGGTCGATACTCAATTCCACTCAGGTCGAGTGATCGACCGGAGCACGGCTCTTGCTGATCGAAAGTGTCGATACGCGCATGTTTGCGAGCGATCCGCGCCTGTTCCAATGGCCCTCCCGCATATTGCAGACGGTTGCAGGGCACGATTGGCGGGCGGACCGGGATAGAGCCTTTCCCCCCTCCCCCCCCCCCGAAGCTACAGCAGATGCGTGGAGACTCGCATGCGCCAGAGCGGCATCGTCAAATTCTTCAATGCCCAGAAGGGCTATGGATTCATAACGCCGGATGACGGCGGCAAGGACGTATTCGTCCATGTGACGGCGGTCGAGCGTTCCGGGATCGGTCTGCTGAACGAGGGCATGCGGATCTCCTTCGAAACTGAGCCCGACAAGCGTGGCAAAGGCCCAAAGGCAGTCGAACTCAAAGTCGAGAAGTGACTTTACCCGACGCCCCGCGCCCATTGGCGTCCCGCAGCTCCCGCCATCTGAACGTCGCCACGCCGTTCCGCGCGTCCGCATCCGCGTCCCTTTTGCTCCGGCCGCAGTAGGCCAGCTTGGTGTTGCGACGTCGGAGGATTTGAGGCGCGTCACCCGCGCGCAACCCCTGCTCGATATTCGACGCTTCTCGTGTTGAGAACTCGGCATCCCCGTTGGCCGTCGCGTGCCGTTGGGGCAGTCTCCTGCCTCGAACCCGCTGGTCATGGAAGGAGACAGGTCATGACTGTGAACTGCAAGAAAATGCTCGGTGTCGTGCTCGGCCTCACTATTCTGGCCGTCGCCCCCGCCGCTGCATCTGCCAAGTGCGTCGTCAAGGCGGCCGAGGGCACCGGCTCGGACGCCAAGTCAGCAAAATTCCAGGTCGACGAAGCACTGCTGCAGGCCGTGGACTGGGGCGCATGGGCCGCCTGGATGGCAAACGGCTCGACGCCCGGTTACAAGTTTGGCGCGCGCACGTACAAGTGCTCGAAGGGCGGCATGGGCATCGTCTGCCGCGGACAGGCGAAGATCTGCAAGCTCTGAGACGCGGCTTCGCGGCGTCGACGAAATCCAAATGAAAATGGGCGCCCGGCCGTAAGGCCGGGCGCCCATTTCAATTCCGCAGATGGGCTGTGCCCATGGATCCGCGCGCAGGTCTTCAGTTCTTGGCCAGCATGCTCTTGATGAGGCCAATGATGACCATCACAACGCCGCCGCCGACACCGCCGCTCGCGACCTGACCGAGGATCGAGCCGATGTCGAGGCCGCCGGCGCCCCCTCCCGTTGGCAGCCCCAGCATGGAGCCGATGATCTGGCCACCCAGTCCGCCGCCCAGAATGCCGGCAAGCGAGTTGCCCAACAGACCAAGGCTGATCTTCTTCACCAGGGCGCCGACGACGTTGCCGCCGACGGCACCGCTCAGAAGCTGAATGATGAGCGTGACGATATCCATGGAATTGTCCTCCGAGGCCCGCGTTTCCGGTCGGGCGTTGCACTGCCATCCCGGCAAGCACGTCCGCGATATAGCATGGCACCGGCGCCCGCTTCATGGCACCACGCGGAAACAGATCTTCCTCACCCGCGGAGAAAAAGGGGCGTGTCCCCGCCGCGACAGGTCGGTCGCCGTCTGTCGTCGCTTACCGTTTATTGAACGTTTTGTTGAGGTTTTGAGTTAGCGTAGATGAAATCGGCCGGGCCACTTCCGGCCGCGATGATTTATGAGGGCTTCTTCGATGATGCGTTCCCTGCTGGTCGCTCTGGCGGCCGTCTCCGTCGCGGCACTGTCCGCCGCTCAACCCGCCGATGCCGGAGAGCGGCGCACCTACCGCGGCGCCTCCGAAGGCGCACATCCCAAATCGAGCTACTACCGACGCGGACCGCGCGTGAAGGGTTACGTCGCCCGGCGCGGCGGCTACTCCTACACCGCCGAGGACGCCATCAATACCTACGGTGACTCGCGCGGTCGCTTCGGCAGCGCCAACAGTCTGCGCGACCCCTTCCTCGACCGCCAGACGAAGGCAGGCCCGTTCGACCACGGCTTCTTCTTCGACTCCGGCATCGCGCCTCGCGGTGGAGACTCGCCGTACATGCACTGACGCGCTCCAGCGTCGGCTGAGTTTCGAGAACGGGCGCGGGGTACCGCGCCCGTTTTTCTATGTAAATCGAAGGAGTGCGCGACCGACACAAAGGTCCTGTGCTGACGCTCACCATACGGGTAGTGAGCGTGCTGCCGTTTTGTTTGCTGTCAGGCCGCGCGTGCCGGCTCAGCCTCGGCGGCGTTGAGCATCCAGCCCTTCACCTTGTCGCTATCGGGCGGCGGCCCACTGCGCAGCACGCTCTGCCCCTCGCGCGTCGTTGCAAACCGCAGGATGGCGCTCATGAGTTCCACCGGATCGGCCGCCGCGACCGCCTCAGGCGAGCGATAGCCTGCGCCCACCAGCAGCTGCGCATGCGTGCCGCGCAGGAATGGCACCGTACAGACGAGCCGCGCCTGATCCCGCCAGTCACGCAGCGCCACCTCCGTGACGTAGCGAACCGGCACACTTGCGGCGACACCAGCCAGATCAGCGGTCATGAGATCGCGGACTTTGACGACGCCGGCCGCGCGCAGACGCTCCGCCGTCCTCGGCCCGATCGATGGAGCATGCGCGATGTCGTGATCGAGGGCGAGATAGAAGCGCTTCTCGCGCGCCGGTCGCCCACGTCCGTAGTCTCCACGCCGCTTGTCCCTGACCCCATGATGCGCCCAGGCGCGCCGCTCGCGCCGGCTCGGCATCCGCCTGAGCAGGCCTTGCGACAGGCTCGCGAGCCGCAGCGCCCCAACGCTCATGGGCTCCCGCCTGCGGCGCATCGCTCGCTTGCGTCGCGTGCGCACCGCACGGCTGCCGTAACGGCGCTCGCTGCTGTCGCGGCTGCGGCTCGCGGACGACGCCGATGCAGATGCAGGTCCAGGTGCAGGTGAGGGCGCCGCCGCCGTAACGAGCCGCTCGATGCGCTCGGCCAACCGCGCCATCTCATCGTGCTGCCGTTCGATGGCAGCAGTCAGGCCGGCGAGCGCAGCGACGATGCCATCTTCTGCCGTCCGGGTGGTCGATTGCTCAACGCGACGGCCGCTGTCCGCCTGCGGCCTCATGCGCTCGAAACGCGCTTCCAGATCCAGCATGCGCCGCTCCACGGCCTCGAGGCGCGCAGCGAACGGATCGCGCACATCATTCGCCGCGGGCTGCGTCGCGGCGCCGGATACCAAACCGGCATAGGCGGCCCTCTGCCCTGCCATCGCGCGCGACTTGTCGAGCGCAATGCCGGCCTCGAATGGACGTCCGCCCGAGCGCGGCGAAAAAAGATGATCGAGGCCAGGCAGAGCGCTCGGAGACCGCGCTTGCGATGCGGTGCGGGCCTCGCGCACGGACGGAGCGTCATGGCCCGCAAAGGTCTGGCCCGCAACCGTCTGGCTGCCAACAACCGTCTGTCGTGAAACTGTCTGACGTGAACCGGACACGAGCGGTTGCGGAGCCGCCGGCTGAATGAGCGCGGCGCGCATTGGCGCCTTCGCCTTGGAGCCGACCCTGGCCTGTTTGAGAACATCGACGAGGCGCACAACCGCGGACTCCTCGGGCGTGTAGTGCACGAGGACCTCGACGAGGTCGTCGAGCCCCGCTCGCTCGCGCCCGTCGTCCTCCGCGCTCATCACCGCAAGCTCCAGCGTCGTCTCGAGATCGATCTCGGGTGCCAGATCGAACTGCGTAACGGGACCATCGCCTCCCGTCTCGATCACGACGCGTCGCGCCTCGCGTTTCAGCCGCTCCAAGTCGAACCCACGCGCGTGCAGAAAGGCTGCCGCCGACGCCACCTCGGTCATCGCCGCGATAAGGTGCTCGACGCCAACGATCTCGCTTTCGTGAGCCTCAGCGATGTCGAAGGCTGTCGTCCACACCGCAACGATGGTGTCGTCGGCGACCTCGCGCAGATCGAGTGCGAACTCGCCCTCGGCCTCGTCATCGAGGCCGTGATCTGCGAGCGTGCGGGCGCAGCGGCGGCAGAAGCTCATACGTGGCGTCCGTTATCTCGAAAATTGACGGCCCGGCGCGCCAACGCGCCGGCCAGCAGATCATCCGGGCTGACAGTAAGACTGAGTCGCTGTGCGCCTCAAAACCGGCTGTCCACAGCCGTTGCGCGACCGCCGCATCGCACGGCGTGTACGGCAGATTTCATCCACCAATAAGTGCTATCCACTCGTCCTCGGTGAGCACCGAGACACCCAGTTCACCGGCCTTCTTGAGCTTCGAGCCGGCGTCCGCACCCGCCACCACGTAGTCGGTCTTCTTCGACACGGAGCCCGCGACCTTGGCACCCAGACGCTCCGCCTGTGCTTTGGCTTCCGACCGCGTCAACCGCGTCAGCGTGCCGGTGAACACGACCGTCTTGCCGGAAACGGGCGAGGATTGCGCTACCGCCTCGAGCGGCTGTGGACGGACGTGCGCCAGCAGTGCCTCGACCACTTCGACGTTATGCGGTTCGGCGAAGAACGCGACGACCGCGGCTGCCACCACCGGGCCGATGCCGTCGATCGCATTGAGGTCCGCCCAGGCCTCACCCTCCGTATCGGCTGCCGCCATCATTCCAGCTTTGAAGTTGCGCGCGTCGCCATAGGCGCGAGCCAGCACGCGAGCCGTCGTCTCGCCGACGTGACGGATGCCCAGCGCATAGATGAAGCGGTCAAGCGCGATGTCGCGCCGCGCCGCGATGGCAGCAAACAGCTTGGCCGCCGACTGCTTGCCCCAGCCATCGCGCGACTCAATGGGTGTCGCAAGCGAAACATTGCGCTCTTGCAGCGTGAAGATATCGGGCGGCGCAGAGATGAGGCCGTCGTCGTAGAACTCCTGCACGCTCTTCTCGCCCAACCCCTCGATGTCGAAGGCATTGCGCGACACGAAGTGCTTGAGACGCTCGACGCGCTGCGCCGGACAGATGAGCCCGCCGGTGCAGCGGCGCACGACATCGGCTTCACCCGTGCGCTCGTCCATTTCACGCACGGCGTGGCTGCCGCAGGCCGGGCATTGCGTCGGAAACGAATAGGGCTCGGCCCCCGGCGGCCGCTTCTCCTCCACGACGCGCACGATCTGCGGAATGACGTCGCCGGCGCGCTGCACCACCACCGTATCGCCGATGCGCACATCCTTGCGCGCGATCTCGTCCTCGTTGTGCAGCGTCGCATTCGAGACGACGACGCCGCCCACCGTCACGGGCTGAAGCTTGGCGACCGGCGTCAGCGAACCTGTGCGGCCAACTTGGATCTCGATGTCGCGCAGCACGGTCATCGCCTGCTGGGCCGGGAACTTGTGGGCTATCGCCCAGCGCGGAGCGCGCGACACGAAGCCGAGCCGCTGCTGCAGGTCGAGCCGATCGACCTTATAGACGACGCCGTCGATATCGTAGCCGAGGCTGGCGCGCCGCTCGGCGAGGCTCCGGTAGTAGGCGATAAGCGCATCGGGGCCATGGCACACGATAGACAGCGGATTGGTGGGCAAGCCCCAGCGCGCGAATGCACCGACCATTCCGGATTGGGTATCCACGGGCATCGCGCTGGCCTCACCCCAGCCGTAGGCGAGGAAGGCAAGCTTGCGGCTGGCCGTGATCTTGGAGTCGAGCTGCCTGAGCGATCCGGCCGCCGCGTTTCGCGGATTAGCGAATACCTTCCCGCCTGCCGCAGCCTGGGCCGCGTTGAGCGCAGCGAAGTCGTCGTGCCGCATGAAGATCTCGCCACGCACGTCGATAACGTCGGGCACGTCATTGCCCTTGAGGCGCGCGGGTACGGCCCTGATCGTGCGCACGTTGGCCGTGACGTTCTCGCCCTCCGCACCGTCGCCGCGCGTCGCCGCCTCGACGAGGTGGCCATTGTCGTAGCGCAGCGAGATCGACAGGCCGTCGATCTTGGGCTCAGCAGTGAAGGCGACGGATGCCGCATCCGCGATCTTCAGGAAGCGTGCGATACGCTCGGCAAATTCGGACACGTCCTCCTCGGCGAAGGCATTGGAGAGCGACAGCATCGGCACGCGGTGGCGCACCTTGCCAAAACCTTCCGCCGCCGCTGCGCCAACCCTGCGCGACGGGCTTTCCGCCAGAATGAGATCGGGAAAACGCGCTTCGATCGCCTCGTTGCGACGGCGCAGAGCGTCGTAGTCGGCGTCGGAAATCTCTGGCGCGTCGTTCTGGTGGTAGAGCGCGTCGTGGCGCGCGATCTCGGCTGCGAGCCGCTTCAACTCGGCTTCGGCCTCGGTCGCCGTCAGCGCCTCCACGGTCTTGTCGCTCGTCGTCCGCTTTGCCATCGCTCGATCAATAGCCGATGCGCAACAGCCGTAGAACGCTCGCGACCAGCCACAGCGGCCCCGTCAACAGGTCGATTGCGATCTCCGTTAGGACGCGCGGCCGGCCTTCGGTACGCCGCCCGACGAGCCAGGCGAGCCAACCTGCGCCCAGCGCTACGAGCCCCGGCTGCCACAGCGGCAGGGGTTCGCGCCACTGGTAGACGAAAACAAGCAGGAGAAGCACGGCGAAAAAGACCGCCATCCCCGCGCCCAGCCGCAGCGACAGCGCGAGTGCTGCAATGATCCCTATCATCGCGGCCGCAATCGACCAGTCGAGACCGGGAACGGCGCTCATGCCGTCCGGCACGGGCAGCGCGCGCAGGACGGCGAGCCCGCCCCAAACGAGCAGCGGCATGGCAACGAACTGCATGGCCTTGTTGGTGAAGGTCGCGTGGCGCGTCTCAAAGGCGGCGAGCAGCCGGTCGACGAGGCGATCGCCGCCTTGCCCTCTGCCGGTGCCGTCCGCTGTGCTCATCCCGACGCTCCGCTCGATCCGGGCGCAGCGGCTGCAGCTGTCAGGTCGGGCCGCCGAGCGACAGCTTCGGCACAGCCTTCCACGCCTTGGAGATCCACGACTCGCCATCGTCGCGAGGGGCCAGTCCATCGGACTGCAGCAACGCGTAGGAGTCCTTGTACCAGCGCGAGTTGGGGAAGTTGTGTCCCAGGATCGCGGCCGCGGTCTGCGCCTCCTGACGGATGCCCAGCGCCATATAGCACTCGACCAGACGTGCCAGCGCTTCCTCGACGTGTGCGGTTGTCTGGTACTCCGTCACCACGGCCTTGAAGCGGTTGATAGCCGCGACGTGGTTGCTGCGCTTCTGATAGTAACGGCCGACCTCCATCTCGGAAGCGGCCAGCGTATCCTCGGCGAGCCGTATGCGGTTGTCGGCCTTCAGCGCATACTCGCTGTCGGGATACTGCGCTTTCAGCTTCTTGAGCTGGACGAGCGCCTTCTTGGTCGACGACTGGTCGCGGTTGGGCGTGCCCATCTCATCGAAATAGGACGACGCGATGATGTGGTGAGCGAGTGCCGCTTCCTTCGTGCCCGGATGCATCGTCGTATAGCGTTCGGCCGAAGCAATGGCCTCGGGCAACTTGCCCGCCTTGTAGTAGGCGTAGGCGGCCATGACGATGGCGCGGCGGGCCTCCGGCGCGTAGGGATGATCGCGATCCAGATCCTCGAATTTCTTGGCGGCCGCCTCATACTTCCCACGGCTCATCAGACTGTCCGCGGCAGCGTACATCTGACCAGGAGGATCGGGATTGAGTGCCTTCTGCAGGTCGTCCGACTTGCTGCATCCGGCGAGCAACGCGACCACAAGTGAAACCGAGGCCGCGCGCAGCACGGAACGATAGCTCGCAACCGGCCGCGACGTTTCAACAGGGCTGCAAATTGCGCGTCTCAGCATGTGAGTTCCCGTCTCGCCCCGCGTTCTGGCATCCGCCGCCAGCCATTCCAAACCTGCGTGCCGACGCGCCCCTGCCTGCGCGACGATCGTCCTCTTCCCGTTTGGCGAATCCGCGGCGGAACGATCGTGCCGCGAAGTCCTACGCTGCCACGCGGGCGAAGCCAACGTCAGTGACGGCCCTATCCCCCGTGACGAACGTCCCTGACGCGTGCCCCCGCCCAATTGTGGCCTGGACGCAGCGGGCGGGCCGCTGGAGAGCGCCCGCCCAGTGACTAGCCACCGCGTCGAATGCCGATCACTCTCCAATGGCGACGGCGACCGAACCCATCGCGACATCAACCGGCGCGATCTCGCGCACCCGCGGTGCCTGCACCAGCGTCCACGACGTATCGTCGGCGAACATGGCCTGGAGAACGCGGGAGTTGAGGCGATGGCCGCCGCGCACGGAGCGGAAGGCGCCAAGAAGCGGCTGTCCGGCGAGGCTGAGGTCGCCAACCGCGTCGAGCATCTTGTGACGGACGAACTCCTGCGGGCAGCGCAGGCCCTCGCGGTTCAGGATGCGATCCTCGCCGATGGCGACCGTGTTGTTGAGATTGGCGCCGAGCGCCAGGCCAGCTTTCCAGAGGTGCTCCACGTCGGACATGAAGCCGAACGTCCGGGCGCGGGCCAGTTCGTTGCGGAAGGCGCTCGGAGACATCTCGAGCTGGAGGCGCTGGCGACCGATGACGGGTGTTTCGAAGTCAATTTCCACATCGAGATGGAAGCCGCTGTGCGGGGAGATCTCACCCCAGCAATCGCCTTCCTGCACACGTACCGGTTTGAGGACCTTGATGAACTTTCGCGGCGCCGCGAGTTCCCGAATGCCGACCTCGTCAATGGCTTCGACGAAGGCGATGGAGCTGCCGTCCATGATCGGCACCTCCTTGCTGTCGATCTCGACGAAGCAGTTGTCGATGCCCAGACCGCGAAGTGCCGCGAGAAGATGCTCGACTGTCGAGACCGTGGTGCCGTTTTCGTCGCCAAGGACGGTACATAGCGTGAGATTTTTTACGTTACGCACGTCTGCCGCGATGTCAGCAACGACGTGTGTGTTGCGCGTGACCACAAAACGGAGCCCGGTGTCAGCGTCTGCCGGGTGCAGTATCACCGAAACCGGAGCTCCGCTGTGCACCCCCGTGCCTACGAGCTCGATTTCGCGAGCAACCGTGGTCTGTCGTGCGCCGAAGAAGCGATTCGACATGTAGCCGTCCCTCGATGTCCCCAGCGTGGCCACCAACCCCAATCCCAAGGTGGACACGCTACCCCCGACGACGGTTCACTCTATTCCCGGGCCGCCCATCCCAAGGGCGTTGCCTGCCTGCATCACTGAGTGTCCTACGGGACACTAAGGCATTGGAATAGTTACCATCGCCGTTAACGATAGGAACGATAACCGTGGCCGACGGGCAGATACAAATCACGGTTTCTTACACTGTGTTACGCGTTTACTCCGGTTGCGTTGCAAGTCCTGGATAGGCTGCGCCGACTATGGGATTCAGCGCTGCGACTTTCCGAAAAACATTGGCAACTCAACGGTCTCGCTTGGACCATCCGAACGAACCGTTTGTTTGTTCGTGGGCGAATGGTCCGTCTGCGGAGTAACGACGTTCTGCTGCACTCCGCTGCTCGCGGTGTGCGCGCGTGTAGAATTTGTTTCTGCTTTGGCCGAATCACCACTGCGCCGCCCCATCCCCGCGATTCGCTCGAAAAGGCCGGGTCGGCGCGCTGGCGACATATCGGAGTGTTGTACAGCCGCGCCACCACCAGAGCGCGAACCGGCCTGTTCGGCGGCCGCCCTCGCCTGGATTTCGCGCTGCGCAATCGGCGGGAAATCTTCCACCTCCGGCATGCGGCGCTGACTGCGGCACCCTTCAACCGGGGCTTGCGGCCGGAAGCCGTCGGCGCGGGCTGCGGAAGACGGATCGACCGGGGCAGGCGACGAGGCTCGCTGTTGCGGCACCGGTGGCGGGACATGCCCGGCGCCGGGCGGCTGATAGCCCGCTTCGATGCGCACATTGCCGGGAGCCTGCCACGTCTGGCGCGGCGGCGGCGGCGGTTGTGGCATCTGACGCCCGTCGCCCGATGCGAATGGCGGAGGCCCGGCATGCACAGCGGAACCCGCTGGCGCCTGAGCCGAGACCTTTGGCAACACCCCAGAAGCGATGGCCGCCGACAATTGCTGCTCGTAGGCATTGGTGCCTGCGGAGGCACCGCTCGAAGCCTCACCGCTGAGCTTACGCGCCGGCCATGACTCGGCGTCCTCCGGCCGCGGCGGCAGCGACTGCTCGCGCTCGCGCGCCATACCCGAGGCGACGATCGAGACGCGGATGGAATCGGCGAGCGTGTCGTCGAACGTCGCACCGACAATGATGTTGGCTTCGGGGTCGACCTCCTGGCGCACGCGGCTCGCCGCCTCGTCGACCTCGTACAGCGTCATGTCGTGGCTGCCGGTGATCGACAACAGCAGCCCGCGTGCGCCCTTGAGGCTCACGTCGTCGAGCAGCGGATTGGCGATCGCCTCTTCCGCAGCGACGATTGCGCGACGTTCGCCCGCGGCCTCACCGGTGCCCATCATCGCCGCGCCCATGCCGCGCATGACGGTGCGGACGTCCGCGAAGTCGAGGTTGATGAGGCCGTCCTTGAGGATCAGATCGACGATGCAGGCGACGCCCGAGTAGAGGACCTGATCGGCGAGCACGAAGGCTTCGGCAAACGTCGTCCGCTCTGTGGCGATGCGGAACAGATTCTGGTTGGGAATGACGATCAGCGTATCGACGTGCTTCTTGAGCTCGGAAATGCCGGCTTCCGCAGTGCGCTGGCGCCGCGTGCCCTCGAACATGAAAGGCTTAGTGACGACGCCGACCGTCAGGATGCCGAGCTCCTGGGCGACGCGGGAAATGACTGAGCAGGCGCCCGTGCCGGTGCCACCGCCCATGCCCGCCGCGATGAACAGCATGTGCGATCCGGAAACCTGAGCGCGAATCTCGTCGATCGCCTCCTCGGCTGCCGCCTCGCCGATCTCCGGTTTGGAGCCGGCGCCCAGACCTTCGGTCAGATTGATGCCGAGCTGCAGGCGATGTTCCGCGCTCGACGCCGTGAGCGCCTGCGCATCGGTGTTCGCGACCACGAACTCGACGCCGCTCAGGCCCGCCGCGATCATGTTGTTGACCGCATTGCAGCCTGCGCCGCCGACTCCCATGACGGTAATCCGCGGCCGCAAATCGGTGAGCGTCGGCAGTTGCAGCTTGATGCTCATCGTCCCCTCGCCGTCCGTGTCGCCGCGCGCCGCGCGATCGACCCTGCTTTCCCCCGCGACGCCCCGCACGGCGACGCGATATTCAGAAACCCTGCCGCAACCACTGACCCACGCGTCCCAGATAACCTAGCGCGAGCGGTCCCCTGTCCGAACGCCCGGTCACTATGCCCTGCCCCTGATCCGCCGCCGCGACGAGCCCCACCACAGTGGAAAACACCGGCGAGGCCAGTCCACCCGGAAGAGCGGCGGCCTGGTCGGGTCCAGATACACGCGTCGGCCGGCCCAGAATGCTAGCCGCCAGCTCGGCCATACCGACGAGCTGGCTCGCGCCGCCCGTCAACACCACTCGATCGCCCGCGTAGGATGCCATGCCACTGCGGTCGAGACGCTCCCGCACGAGAGCGATCAGGCTCTGCGCTCTCGGCCTGATGACGTCGGCCAGCACCGCCCGTGTCGTCTGGTGCATCTCGCCTTCGCTTTCGCCTGCCAGCGGGTAGCCGAACGCCTCGTGCTGATCCGAGGGAGCACGCACAACTGTGCCATAAAGTGCCTTGATTCGCTCGGCCTCCTCGAGTGGCGCCTGCAACGCGCGAGCGATGTCGTAGGTGACGTGATGCCCACCCACGGGCAGCGTATCGACGTGCACAAGATGGCCATCGGCGAACTGCGCGACGGTCGTGACGCCAGCGCCGATATCGACCACGCTGACACCCAGCCGCCGCTCCTCGACACTGGTCGCCGCCAGCGCGCTCGCGAACGGCGCCACCACGAAGCCTTCGACCGACAGGTAGCAGCGCTCAATGAGCAGCATCAGGTTGCGCACGGGCGCGTCGTCGGCCGTCACGGCGTGCAGATCGATCGACAGATCGCGTGCCGCCAGACCGCGCGGATCGTCACCACCGGGCGCACCGTCGAGCCTCACGCCGACGCGGTTCATGTGCACGAGCATGCGGCCGTCGCGCTCGGCGTAGGCGCGGCCGCCGTCGAGCACCCGCGCCACGTCGGCATCCTCGACACGGCCCGACAGGATTTCGGCGCCGCCGGCGAAGTTCTCCGATTTCAGACGTCCACAGGAAAGTGCGACGTGCACCGCCTCGAGCGTCACCCCCGCCATGCGCTCGGCCTGATCGACCGCGGCGCGTACTGCGACTTCGGCCTGATCGAGATCGACGATGACGCCCGCCTTGATGCCGCGCGAGCGCTGATGGCCGACGCCCAGCACGCGGAACGGCCGCTGCATGCCGGGCAGAATCGACGGCGCGCGAGGCTCGATGGCGACGATCAGGCAGGCAACCTTCGCTGTGCCGATGTCGACAAGGCCGAGGATCTGCGTGGCCGTTCGGGAAGCGCCGATCATGGATCGCCCCCGTCGAGGTTCTGCTGCGACGGCGCTGCCATGCCCACGCGCTGCTTGGGCTGTGCGAGTTCGCGCACCGCAATGCGCGTGTCGGCGCGCAGATCGACGACCCGCGGCCCTCCGCTCAGCAACCGCTCGAGATCGCCACTTGCCGCCAGCCGTTCCAGTGCCAAGGCATCGCCCTCGGCCGGCAGCTCGATGCGTGAGCCGCCCGCAAGCATGATGCGCCAGCGCCGGCCGGCGACGCGCTCAGCAGCCGAGAACCGGTTGGCCAGCGGCGCGTGGCGGGAGACCAGTGCCAGCAGGCTTGCTGCGCCTGGCGCCGCATCGGCGCCCGCAATGAGCGGCAGATGCGTGACCGCACCCGTTTCGACGGCCTGCAGTACGCGGCCCGTGCGATCGATGAGCCTGTCTCCGTCCTCGCTGCGCCACACGGCGAACGGCTTGCGCTCCTTGATGCGGATGTCGAGCTGCCCCGGCGGCACGCGCGTCAGCTCCGCCTTCTCGACCCACGGCAGCGCCTCGATGCGCGCCCGCGCCGCCTCGCTGTCGAGCAGCGGCAGCACCCGGTTGCGATCCAGATCAAGCGCGTCGAGGATATCGCGCTCGGACGCATAGCGCTGGCCGACAACGGCAACCTGGTCGATGCTGAGCCCGACCAGTTGCGCCAGATCCTCGACGGGCGGCAACAGGCGCTCGACGTCGCGCGCGTTGCGGCCGAAATCCGTCAGGCTTGCGAAAATTCCGGTGCCCAGCACCGCCGCGGCGATTGCGGCATGGAGGGGCTTCAGTCCGCCGCGGCGCTTGCGCTTCGCGGCCGGCGCCGGTGCATGCCGGAACGCAGGCGGCGGCGCAGCCGTCGGCAGGGCATCGCGCGGCACCTCCAGGCGCAGCGGGGGTAGCCCCGCTTCCATCGGTGCATAGGGAGCACGATGGCGCGCGCCATATCCGGCGCCTGCAGGCTGGGTCGCGGGGGGGCGAGAGCGGATCGCGTCATGCGTCCACCCATCAGCCCCGGCCCCGTGACCTATCTCCTGCAACTCGCTTCCTCGACGATCCAGCGCACCAGCTCGCCGAACGACCAGCCGGCGTGTTGGGCAAGCTCCGGCACCAGAGACGTTGCGGTCATGCCCGGCTGGGTGTTGACCTCGAGGCAGACGATTTCGCCGGTGCCGCCGGGCGTATCGTCGAAACGGAAGTCGGCGCGGCTGACGCCCCGGCAGCCCAGGGCCTGATGCGCCGCAAACGTGAATTTCCGTATGGATTGGTAAACATCCGGTGAAAGCGCGGCCGGCAGCACGTGGCGGGAGCCGCCCGCGGCGTATTTGGCGGCGAAATCGTAGAACGGCAGGTCCTCGCGCGGCACGATCTCTATGATGTCGGTGACGAAGCCGCCAATGACGCCACAGGTGAGTTCACGCCCGGCGACGAATCGCTCGACCATCACGACCTGGTCGCGATCACCGCCCGAAAGGATCGCCGGCCCCATGTTGTTGGCCCCTGGATGCACGACCACGACGCCGACGCTGGAGCCCTCGTCAACCGGCTTCACCACGTAGGGCGGAGCGATGACGTGTCGGGTGGCGGCCTCGGACCGGGGCACGAGCTTCGCTTCGGCAACCGGCACGCCGGCGGCCTTGAGCACCGCCTTGGCGCGCTCCTTGTGCATGGCGAGCGCAGAGGCGAGGACACCCGAGTGCGTGTAGGGGATTTCCATATACTCGAGGATGCCCTGCACCTCGCCGTCCTCGCCATGGCGGCCATGCAGGGCGTTGAAGCAGGCTTCGGGCTTCAGCGCGGCGAGACGCGCGGGCAGGTCGCGTCCGACATCGACGCGGCTGACGCGGTAGCCCTCGCCTTCCAGCGCCTTGGCCACCGCCTCACCCGACTTCAGCGACACCTCGCGCTCGGCCGACAGCCCGCCCAGCAGCACGGCGACGTGGCTGCGCGTGCGGGGCGGTGCGGCGTCCAAGTGTGGTGGTGTCCCGGCGTGCGGCGTTGCCATGGCGCGGCGCTCCCCTGTGGCCCGAATCTGCGCTTGTCGCCCGCGCTGCATAGCCCAGCACGTGGGGCAGGGCGAGTGAGATGAGGATTGCCTCGACCGCGCCCGCCGACGTGTTCGCCGAGCGGTGGGCCGATCATGCCCGCCTCTGCGCTTCGATCAGGTCGGCCAGCTCGTCCACGGGCACATCGCGCCGATAGTAGGCGATATGGATCACGGTCGGGTCTCCGATCGAAACCACTTCATCTGGCCAAAGCGTCTTGGGTGACAGGGTCGCGAAGAATTGCCGCGACACGGAGACGCTCACGACTCTGCGCGAGGTCGGCATGCTGAACTCACGCACGCTGCCGATCTCGACGGCGCGAACCTCGCGCCATGGGATCATCCGGGACGAGACATCCCTGAACACGATCCCATCTGAGGACACGGTGATGGCAGGAACCGCCGCGGCCGCACGTCGAAACGCTATGACGGCCAGCAGCCCGCCTCCGATGCCGACCGGTGCCAATCCGATGCCAAAGGATGTCGTCACGAAAACAACTGCCACCCCGACAAGCAGGATTATCACGGCCGGCAGGAGCATCTGCGCTGCCAACGCGTGTGATGACCCGAACTCGCGGACCTCACCAGGTTTCAGGCGATGGATTGTCAAAGGCCCCACCTCATGAACCGTAGGGCTTCGCCGCGCTCCCCTCTGGCTAGAGCCTGATGGATCACTAGCGCCTGCTCGACCGACATGGAAGCGAACTCGCTCCATCGAGGACGTGAATCAGACTCGCCATCAAGGGCTTGGAGCGGTCAAGCGAAACCCTCAACTGCTTTAGGAGTCCGAGCCGTCGCTGCTGGCTACGATATCTATTTTTGCATTGCTTCTAGAGCCTTCGACAATTCAACTCCCACAAAGGCAGAATGCGGCTCTACTTCTAACGCCCTCCTCAAATCCGAAATCGCCAGAGCATGCTCTCCAATGCGGCGGAGAGAACTCCCGCGAAAGAAGAGCGCCGCCGGATCATTCCTATCGCGCTCCAAAGCGCCGTTACATAGATCGATCACGGCAGAGTGGTTGCCCCTGCTCAATTCGATTTCAGCCAGAAACAGGTCGAAGTTTGCAACGTGGTGCGCGTCAATTGACAGGCCAAACTTGCAGCAACGAGCCGCCTCATCGAGCAAACTTCGGTCACGAAGGCTACAAACTAGGTTCCAAAGATCCGTCAACTTCAAATCGACGTCCCCCAACGCGGGATCCGCAAGACAGTCACCAAGCGCGACCAATCGTTCAACATCTTCCCGCGCCTGATTGATCCTTCCAAGTTCCAGAAGAACGCCGGCCCTCTTTGCCAGGGCCGGGGCGAAATTGCTCGCACTCTCAAGGCTGGCGCTCAAGGACAACAGAACACCCGTCAGATGTCCGCGCTCTAAACTATGCAAGCCACTTCTGTAATGGGCGATCGCCAACGCCAATGACGCTTCGCAATCCGCCCCGAGCTGCTCGTTCGCTTTCCTGACCGAAGCTACATCGCCACTCTGTGCCGCCAGCGCCCTTGCTAGAAACGGAAGCCGCGGAAAAAAAACGCAGCTCGTGTCAATTTGGCGGATCAGCTCCGCCGCCTCGCTCAACCTCCCCAAGCTCAGGTAATAGGTTGCCACATCGGAAAACGCTTCACAAAAAACGTTTTCCATTTGTCCCGACATAGCAGATCCAGCAACCTGTCTTAGCCACTTCACCAAAAATTTCGGATCGCCACGCCCGATTTGCGCATCAACGAACCGGCGCACAAAGTCAGGTTGGCGCAAATATTCTTGAATGCCCGCAATTAGCGCGGGGTCAAGCTTAATAGCTTCGTCGTAGTCTTGCAGCGCCGGACCGAAATGGCCTAGCCTCTCAATAATGTTGGCGCGTAGTTTGTAGTAGCGACCGCAGCCTCGATCGTAATAGATCGCACCATTAATGCATTCAATCGCCGAAGGGACGTCGTTTGCATTGAGGCATTTATCTGCCTGCCGAAACAAGTCGGCAGCCTTGTCCTTGTCGATAGTCGACCGTTCGTTTTCCATCAGCATGCCACCCAACGCCAACTGAACATCATGACGAGCGGAACGCGCCGCGCTCCCAGCGGCGACAACCAAGTCTAGCAGATCGCCCAAGCTACTCGCGCGCCTCAGCCGGCTGCCACCGTCTCCGCCAGCGCTTCGCCCGTCGTGTGACCCGGCAAAGGCTCGCCTAGGCGGATGATCTCCCACTGCAGGGCAATGCCGCTGCCAGCCTTCACCCGCGCGCGCACGGTCTCGCCCAGGCGCTCGATGTCCTCGGCGGTGGCACTCTGGTCGTTGATCAGGAAGTTGCAGTGCATGTTGGAGACGTGCGCGCCGCCCACGCGGTAGCCCCGGCAGCCGGCGGCGTCGATCAGCTTCCACGACGAATGCCCGTGCGGGTTCTTGAACGTCGAACCGCCGGTGCGCTCCTTGATCGGCTGGTTCTGCTCTCGGTAGGTCGCCACCTCATCCATCTGCTTGAGGATCTCGGCCGGGTCGCCGGGTGTTCCCTGGTAGAGGGCCTGGGTGAAAATCCAGTCCTCGGGCACGCCGCAGTGGCGGTAGGTGTAGCCCATGTCGGCATTCGACAGGTCGTGGATGGTGCCCTGCCGGTCCACCGCGCGCGCCGAGACGAGCACGTCCTTGGTCTCGGCGCCGTGCGCGCCGGCGTTCATGCGTAGCGCACCGCCGATCGAGCCCGGAATGCCGCGGTAGAATGCTAGGCCCGAGATGCCCGCTTCGGCCGCCGCGCGGGCGACTTTCACGTCGGGCACCGCGGTACCGGCCCGGACACGCGCGCCGCTCTCGACCGCGATGTTGCCGAAGCCGCGGCCTAGCCGGATGACGACGCCGCGCACACCGCCGTCGCGTACCAGCAGGTTGGAGCCCAGGCCGATGACGTAGACGGGCACCTCGGCGGGTACACCTTTCAGGAAATAGGCGAGGTCGGCCTCGTCGGCGGGGGTGAACAGCACCTCGGCCGGTCCACCGACGCGAAACCACGTGACATCTGCCAGCAGCGTGCCGGCGCTCAGCCGCCCCCTCAGATCGGGAAGGGCCGCGGCCAGCTCTGCCCTCAGATCGCGCGCCACGCTCATTCTCCCGCCAGCCGCGGCTGGTCGGAGAGCCACTCGGGCAGCGCGTGGGCCCATTCGGTCGAATTGCCGGCACCCAGGCAGACGACCATGTCGCCGTCGCGCCCGAAGCGCTTCAGGATGCCGATCAGCTCGGTGGGCGTGTCGATTACGAGCACGCTCGGATGGCCGGACTTCCGGATCGCCTCGGCCAGCGCGTGGCTGTCGATGCCCGGTATCGGGCTTTCGCCGGCCGTGTAGAGCGGCCCGACGATGACGCCATCGGCGTCGCCGAAGCAGTGGGCGAATTCGCCGAACAGGTCGCGCACGCGCGTGTAGCGGTGCGGCTCGACGACGGCGATGACACGGCCCTCGGCGCCAGCGCGCGCCGCCTGCAGGACGGCTGAGATCTCGGTGGGGTGATGGCCGTAGTCGTCGTAGAAGGTGATGCCGTTCCAGCTGCCGGTGGGCTGGAAGCGGCGCTTGACGCCGGAGAAGCTGGCCAGCCCGGCGCGGATCGCGTCGTCGGAAATGCGCGCTTCCGCCGCCACCGCGATCGCAGCCAGCGCGTTGAGCGCGTTGTGGCGGCCCGGGATCGGCAGCTCCAGGCCCTGCAGGGTGCGCTCACCGCCTGCCACGCGAGCGCCCAGCCGCGCATCGAACGTGGTGACGTGGCCCGACTGGCGCGCGTCGATGAGCTGCAGGTCGGCATCCGCGCCGGTGCCGTAGGTGAGCAGCCGGCGCCCGTCGCGCCTCAACCCGAGGCGCTGGATCATCTCGGCAACCACGGGATGGTCCGCGCAGGCGACCAGCGCACCGTAGAAGGGCACGTTGCGCATGAACGCTTCGTACTCGCGATGCATCGCTTCCACCGAGCCGAAGTAGTCGAGATGCTCGGGATCGATGTTGGTGACGACTCCGATCTCGGACGGCAGGCGCACGAACGTACCGTCGGATTCGTCGGCCTCGACGATCATCCAGTCGCCCTTGCCCAGTCGCGCGTTGGTGCCCCAGGAATTGACGATGCCGCCGGTGATCACGGTCGGATCAAGCGATGCGTGCTCCAACAGGTGGGCAACGAGCGACGACGTCGTTGTCTTGCCGTGCGTGCCGGTAATCGAAATCGTCTTGTAGAGGCGCATCAGCTCGGCCAGCATCTCGGCGCGGCGGATGACCGGCAGCCCTTTCTGGCGCGCAGCTTCCAGCTCCGGATTGCCGGGCTTGACCGCAGTCGAGATGACGACCTGGCGCGCTCCGACAAGGTTGATGGCGTCATGGCCGACGAACACGCGCACGCCCTTGGCGCGAAGGCGGCGGACGTTGGCGCTATCCTTCTGATCGCTGCCCTGGACGGAGTAGCCGGTTGCCAGCAGGATCTCGGCGATGGCGCTCATGCCGATGCCGCCGATGCCGATGATGTGGAACGTGCCGAGTTCGCGCGGCATCTCCATGGTGGCTCATCCCCTCGTCCGGACCCGGCCCGGCCCTACGGCCGTCCAGGCTCCCTCGACCCCTTACGCGATGGCCCGACGCGACTGCCCGCTCCAGCGCGCTACGCCAGGTTCGCGGCCACATGCTCTGCAAACGGCGCGCCACCCCCGGCCACCAAAATGCACGCGCTACGCCGCACCCCTCTCAGACGCGGTGCCCGCCGCAAGCTCACAGACCACATCTGCGAGCCGCTCTACCGCGTCAGGCCGACCCTGCTTCTTGGCCGCGATTGCAGCGGAGTTGAGACGCGCTGGCGATGTCAGCAGTGCGGCCAGCTCCGCGGCCAACCGATCCGCGGTCAGATCTTTCTGCGCGATACACCAAGCCCCGCCCGACTCGGCAAGCCTCGTGGCATTATAGAGTTGATCGTTGTCGAGCGCATGCGGCAATGGCACCAGCAGGCTGGGTCGGCCCAGCACGGTCAGCTCGGCGACCGAGGACGCTCCCGCCCGGGCGACCACGAAGTGGGCATCTGCCATCCGCTCGGGCAGATCCCGGAAGAACGGCTCGACAACGGCTGTGATGCCCGATGTGCGATAGCTGTGCCTGACCCTTTCGAGGTCTTCGTCGCGGGCTTGCTGAACAACGTGCAAATTTGCTCTGAGAGACGGTGGGAGCGCGGCCAGCGCGACGGGCACGGCATCGGAAAAGAACCTTGCGCCCTGGCTGCCACCGAACACGACCAGCCTCAGTTGGCCACCTTCGGCGGGAGGGGCATAGTCCTGTCGGGCCGCGCGCAACACCTGATCGCGCACCGGGTTGCCGACGAGGCGAACCTTGGGTGCAAGCGCCGCAGGCACGTTGCGCACCGTCTCGAACGACGTGGCGATGGTGCTGACGCGGGGCGCGAGCAATTTGTTGGCCCGGCCCAGCACGGCGTTCTGCTCGTGCACGGCCGTCGGTATGCGACGCAGCGTTGCCGCCAGCAGCGGAGGCACGGTCGGGTAGCCGCCAAAGCCGACGACGGCGGCCGGCGACAGACGCCCCATGAGCCGCACCGCCCGGGCAAGGCCGCTCGACAGCTTCCATCCGGTGCGGATCACCGCGGCAGGCGAACGGCCCGCCAGTGTTGCGGAGGGCACCTGATGCACCTGCCGCGCAGGAAAGCCTGTGCCGTAGCGGTCGCCGCGCTCGTCGGTCACCAGATCGACGACGACGCCCCGCCTCGCCAGCTCCTCGGCCAGTGCGAAGGCCGGAAACAGGTGGCCTCCCGTACCTCCGGCCGCCAGCAGCACCAGCAGCCCTCTCTCGCCGTTCATCGTTCGCCCCTTACTCAACGTGCACCGGTCGCCGGCTGCCCCATCGCCACCCGCGGCATCGGGTTATTCCCGCCGACCATGGCCCGGTGGCGGCGCCGCGTGAGAGCAAGGAGCATGCCGAGCGTCAATGCAACGGCCAACATCGACGAACCGCCAGACGACACGAACGGCAGGGTCATACCCTTGGCAGGCAACAGTCCGACGTTGACCGCCATGTTGATGAGCGCCTGCAGGCCGAACAAGAGCGCCAGCCCCTGCACCGACAGGCGCACCGCCATGTCCTCCTCGCGAGCGGCGCGGACGAGCGCACGCAGCGTGACGAACGCGAACAGAGCCAGCAGCAGCAGGCAGGCCACCGCCCCGTACTCCTCCGCCACGACGGCGAAAATGAAGTCGGTATGCGCGTCGGGAAGGACCGTCTTGATGGTACCCTCGCCCGGGCCACGGCCCAGCAGCCCACCTTCCGTGAACGAGCGGATGGCGCGCTCGACCTGGGTGTTGTCACCCACGTTCGGCGTCAGGAAGCGGTCGATGCGGCTGGCCACGTGCGGGAAGGCGACGTAGGCCCCGGCAAGTCCTGCAGCCCCCAGCACGACGAGTGCCAGCGCTGCCAGCAGGGGCTGGCCGGACAGGAAGAACTGCGCGCCCCAGACCATCGAGACGAGCAGCGTCTGGCCAACATCGGGCTGGGTCACCAGCAGCCCGGCGACGAGTACCCCGAGCACGACGGCTAGACCGAGCGCCGGAACATCGTTGCGCCTGCGTGCCTCGGCGAATAACCAGCCCGCGAGCACGGCAAAGCATGGCTTGGCGAACTCGGAGGGCTGGACGGAATGGCCAGCCAGGTACAGCCATCGCCGGGCGCCGTTGATCTCGGTTCCTGCCACGAACACGGCGACGAGGCCCGCGAGCGACACGGCGAAAACGGCGAGCGCCAGACGACGCACAGCCGTGACATCGAGCATCGAAACGGCAAGCATCACGACCACGGCAGCCGCCGAGAACACGACGTGCCGCTCGACGAAGTGGAAGGGCGCCAGCCCCTTGCGCACCGCAACGGCGGGGCTTGCGGCCAGCGACAACACGAGCCCGATGCCGATAAGCGCGAAGATCGCCAGCACCAGCGTGTGGTCGACGGTGAACCACCACGTCGCCAGCCGGCTGCGATCGGCACGGCTCACCCTCATGCGATCGCCCCCATCGGCACGAACCCAGGCATGGCTCGCGCCAGCGCCTTGAAGGCGTCGCCGCGTACCTCGAAGTTCTTGAACTGGTCATAGGAGGCGCACGCGGGTGACAGCAGCACGACGGGCTCGGCCTCGCCGCTCACCTGCGCGTCGCGCACCGCCGCGGCAAGCGCGGCATCGAGCGTGCCGCACTGTTCGTAGGCGGCGGCGCCGTCGAGCGTGCGAGCGAAGTCCTCCGCCGCTGCGCCGATGAGATACGCCTTGGCGATGCGCCCAAAGAGGGGGCGAAGCGACGCGATACCGCCCTCCTTGGGCTTGCCGCCAGCGATCCAGTAAATGCTGCCGGGGAATGCGGCCAGCGCCTTCTCCGTCGAATCTGCATTCGTCGCCTTGCTGTCGTTGACGATCAGCGCGCTGCCCACATGCCCGACGTTCTCCATGCGGTGCGCGAGACCAGGAAAAGACGCGAGCGCGCCCTGCAATGCATCGGGTTGCCAGACCGGCGGCAGCCCGCCGCGCCCGGCCGGCCCCGCCGCCATGCGATCGTCGAGTGCCCGCAGGGCAGCAAGTGCGGCCAGTGCGTTCTGCACGTTGTGGGTGCCGCGCAGACTGGCGATCCCTTCGAGCGAGGCTACCTGCTGACTCGTGGCGTAGGCGCCCTCGTGCTCGTGCACGAACAGGCTCTGACCGATGGCGTAGAGCCGCGGAACGAGAGCTGCACCGCGCCCGGCCGTAAAGGGATAGACCCGCGCAGAGCCTGCCGCCCGCTCGAGCTGCCGCTCGGCCATGTGCTTGGTGAAGGTGTCGTCGAGACCGACGCAGGCGGCCTCCGCACCCTCGATGAGGCGCTCCTTGACGGCCGCGTAGTGCTCCACCGTGCCATGACGGTCGATGTGGTCGGGAGAGACGTTGAGCAGCACGCCTACCGTCGGGTTCAGTGTCGGCGTGAGGTCGATCTGGAACGAACTCATCTCGATGACATGCACGACCTCGCGCGAGGGCGGGTCAAGCGTCAGGATCGCCTTGCCGATGTTGCCGCCCATCGCCGCCGTATGACCGAGCGCGCGCAGCAGGTGTGCGAGGAGGGCGGTCGTCGTCGACTTGCCATTGGTGCCCGTAATGCAGACGACCGGCGAGCCCGCGGCCTGCGCAGCGCGCTCGCGGAAGAAGATTTCGATGTCGCCGATGATCTGGGCACCCGCGGCTCGGGCCTTTCCCACGACCCAATGCGGTTCGGGATGGGTGAGCGGCACGCCTGGCGCCAGCACGAGGGCATCGATGCCTGTCCAATCGGCCGCAGACAGATCCACGACGTCGAGGCCGGCATCCCTTGCCGCGGTGCGGCCGGTCTCGCCATCATCCCAGCACAGAACGGTTGCATCGCCATCAGCGAGCGCGCGAGCCGCCGACAGGCCCGAGCCGCCCAGCCCGAACACCGCCACCCGCCGCCCCGCGAATGTGGTCGCGCGAATCATGCTGGCGAATCTAGCCGAGTTGACCGGCCGGCGCAGTTGCAGCGCCGCAAGCCCCGGCTTCGTTCAGCGCAGTTTGAGCGTAGCAAGACCGATGAGCGCAAGGATCACGGAGATGATCCAGAAGCGTACGACGACGGTCGATTCCTTCCACCCCTTCTGCTCGAAATGGTGGTGCAGCGGCGCCATTCGGAACACACGCTTGCCGGTCAGCTTGAAGGAGGCGACCTGGATGATGACCGACAGCGTCTCCAGCACGAACAGTCCGCCGACGATGGCCAGCACGATCTCGTGCTTGGTCGCAACCGCAATGGTCCCCAGCGCGCCGCCCAGCGCCAGAGAGCCGGTGTCGCCCATGAAGATCATGGCGGGCGGCGCGTTGAACCACAGGAAGCCCAACCCTGCTCCAATCAGGGCGCCGCAAAGGACAGCCAGTTCGCCGGAGCCGGCGACGTAGTGGATCTGCAGGTAGCTGGCGAACTTCACGTTGCCGGACAGGTAGGCGATGAGGCCGAACGTCGCCGCCGCGATCATTACCGGCACAATGGCGAGGCCATCGAGGCCGTCGGTGAGGTTGACCGCATTGCCGGCGCCCGCGATCACGAGCACGCCAAAGACGACGAAGAAAAACCCCAGCGGAACGATGACGTTTTTGAAGAACGGGATGGTGAGGGCGTCGGCAAAGCCGGGCGCACCCAGCTGCATGATCGCGTAGCTCGCCAACGCGGCAATCGCGACCTCGAGGGCGAGACGGAAGCGGGTCGAGAACCCGGACGTCGTGCGCTTCGTGACCTTGAGGAAGTCGTCGTAGAAGCCGATGGCCCCGTAACCGAGTGTGACGAGTACCACGACCCACACGTAAGCATTGTGGAGGTTCGCCCAGAGCAAAGTGGCGACGAGGAAGCCCGCCAGGATCATGAGCCCGCCCATGGTCGGCGTGCCTGCCTTGGCGAGGTGCGTTTGAGGTCCGTCGAGGCGGATCGGCTGGCCCTTGCCCTGCTTGACGCGCAAAAGGTCGATCATGCCCGGACCAAAGAGCATGACGAACAGCAGCGCGGTGAAGATCGCGCCGCCCGTGCGGAAGGTAATGTAGCGGAATACGTTGAGCGGCCCGAGCTGTTCGGAGAAGTTCACGAGCTCGTACAGCATGTCTTGTCTCTCCCCCGCGCCTTACGCCCGTCCGTCCAGGCCGATCAGGCGCTCTCCGCAACTTCCGGGTAGCGGGCTTTGATTGCGGCCGTCAATGCCGCCATCCGCGAGCCGTTCGACCCTTTGACCATCACCACGTCGCCCGGCCTAAGCCCGGCGATCAGCTCAGCTTCCAGCTCCCGTGCCGTCGGTGCCCACAACGCGCCCCGGCCAGGCGCCAGCGCGTCGTGCAACACGCGCATCATCGGGCCAGCGGTATAGACGACATCGGCGCAACTTTCCGCAGTCTCCTTGAGACCGCGGTGGAAATCGGCCGCCTGCGGGCCCAGCTCCAGCATGTCGCCCAGAACCGCCACACGCCGGCTGTATCTGGCGCGCGGCATGAGGGCCATAGCGGAAAGCGCCACGCGCATCGATTCTGGGTTGGCGTTGTAGCTTTCGTCGATAAGCATCAGCCGCCCGCCATCGATTCCGTGGACGGTGCGCCGTCCGCGACCGTCGCCCGCTCCCAGCCCCGCCAACGGCCGCATGGCGGCATCCAGATCGGCAATACCGATCGCATCGAGCGCGGCGAGCACGGCAACGGCATTCATGACGAGATGCCGCCCGGGCGCGCCGACACGGAAGGCGGCATCGCGGCCGGCAACCGACGCCCGCGCCGTGCTGCCGGCCTCGCCGAGGGCCATGTCGGCAAGCCGCACGTCGGCCGACTCCCGCGCACCGAACGTCACAACGCGCGCGCCTGATGCCTCGACCGCCGATCGCAGGCGCGCGACATGCGCCGGCGGCAGGTCGGCGTTGAGAATGCCGGTTCCCGACACATCGAGCCCGGCGAAGATTTCCGCTTTAGCCGCCGCGATCTCGTCGACGGAGGCAAACTGCCCGAGGTGGACGGCATGGACGTTCGTGACGATGGCCACATGCGGCCGCGCCAGCCGTGTCAGCGGCGTGATCTCGCCTGAGTGGTTCATGCCGATCTCAAGCACCGCGTAGCGCGTCGCCGCCGGCATGGAGGCTAGTGTCAGCGGCACACCCCAATGATTGTTGAACGATTTCGCCGACGCATGCGTGGCGCCGAGTGGCGACAGGCAGACGCGCAGCATCTCCTTCGTCGTCGTCTTTCCGGCAGAGCCTGTAATGGCGATGATGCGTGCCTCTCGCGCGAGCCGTGCGCGGGCCGCCGAAGCGATCCGTTCCAGCGCGCGCAGCGGATCGTCGACGCGGAGCAGCGCGCCGTCCCCCGGCTGACGCGCATAGGTCTCCGACACCAGCGCTGCGCTTGCGCCCGCCGCGAAGGCCGCGGGCACGAACTCATGCCCGTCGCGCTGGTCCTTGAGTGCCACGAATAGCGCACCCGGCCGAAGCGATCGCGTGTCGATTGAGATGCTGCCGATTCCACCGCTATCGATCGGCGCGCCTGCCGCGTCGAGACGTCCGCCGGACGCCGCGACCAGCGCATCGAGCGTCCACAGCGGCGCGGTCATTGACCACCCCCCCGTGCAATCGCCTCGCGAGCCACCTCGTGGTCGGAGAACGGCAGCGTCTTGTCGCCCACGATCTGGCCGGTCTCGTGCCCCTTGCCCGCAATCACGAGGACATCGCCCGGTTTCAGAGCCGCAACCGACGTATCGATCGCCTGACGGCGGTCGCCGATCTCCTTGACGCGACGCTGCACGCCGGCGGGGATGCCCGACAGGATCTCGGTGCGGATCGACGCCGGCTCCTCGGAGCGCGGGTTGTCGTCGGTGACGATGACGCGGTCGGCGTGCTCGGCCGCGATGCCGCCCATGATCGGCCGCTTGCCGCGATCGCGATCGCCCCCGCAGCCAAACAGGCAGTAGAGTTTGCCGCTCACGAACGGCCGCACGCCGTCGAGCGCAGCCTTCAGCGCCTCGGGCTTGTGGGCGTAGTCGACGACAACGAGCGCACCGCGGTGCTCACCGACGATCTCGAGTCGACCCGGCACACCTTTAAGGGTTTCGAGCGCATCGAGCGCAGTCAGGGTGGGAATGCCGGACGCCATCGCCAGTCCCGCCGCGACCAGCGCATTCTCGACCTGATAGCCACCGATCAGCGGCAGAACGATGCTTCGCGTGCCGCCCGGGTGGCGGATGCGCAGGCGCTGCCGGAAGCCGTCACGCTCCGAACTCTCCAGCCGCAGGGGATTGCCGGAGCGACCGACGAGCAGCACCCGCAGACCTCGGGCACGCGCCGCATCGGCCACCGTCTCGCTCATGGCGCCGTCCGTGTTGACGACCGCGGTCTGCCCCGGACGCAGCAGCGCTTCGAACAGGCGCAGCTTGGCGCGCAGGTAGTGCTCGACGCTCGGATGGTAGTCGAGGTGGTCTCGACCGAGATTGGTGAACGCCGCCGCGGTCAATCGAACACCGTCCAGGCGATACTGGTCGAGACCGTGCGATGAGGCTTCGACGGCGAGGTGCGTGACGCCCGTCTCGGCCAGCTCCTCCAAAGTCTGATGCAGCGAGACCGGATCGGGCGTCGTCAAAGATCCGTATACCGCGCCTTCCGGTCGGACCACTCCGATGGTGCCAACGGAGGCGGCGGCAAACCCGGCCGCGCTAAAGATCTGCCGCGTGAAATCAGCCACCGACGTCTTACCGCTGGTGCCGGTCACGGCAACCGCGGTTTCAGGCTGCCGCGGATAGAACCGGGCCGCCATCAATGCCAGCTCGCGGCGCGGGTTCTCCGTCCGCAGGACAGGGACCGGGAGAGTGGAAGGAACGACAGTGTCGCGCCCGGCGATCACGGCGACCGCGCCGCGCGCGACGGCCTCGTTGAGGAAGCTCGCCCCGTCGGTGCGCGATCCCGGCAGCGCCGCGAAGACGAAGCCGGGGGCCACGACTCGGCTGTCGGCCGAGAGCCCGGTAACAAACAGGCGCCGCGCCTCGGGCGGAACCATAATATCAGGACCGAGCAGTTGTGCGAGCAGCATGGTTGCGGTGGCTCGTGCGGCCGTGGATGAAACCTGAACGCTCTCGACACTGAGTGCCGCCTTGCGGGAACACGCGGAGCCCCGGTGCGCGGAGGCCGAAAGCTGCCCGGCCGGCCTGCTGGAGCAGGGCGCACCCGTCATAAGTTGCGCCGCGTTAACCGTCAAATCTCGGCTGGGGCACGAGAGGGGATTGCCCATCAATTGGGCAGCAGCTAGGCCGACGCGCCTAGCCGTCAACGCCGATACGGCCAGTGGCCGCTCGCGAAGTGCCGTCCGGCGCGACGCCGAGCAAGGGAGCGATACGCTCCACGATCCGTGCCGTGACCGGGGCGGCCGTACGGCCCGCCGTGATTTCGCCTCCGCTCGCCGCGGTGCGCTCCGGCTCGAAGATGACGACAAACGTGACATACCGTGGCGCATCCGCCGGGAACGTGCCGAGGAACGATGCGATCACGGCATTCTTGTCGTAACGGCCTCCCCGCGCGATTTCTGCGGTGCCGGTCTTGCCGCCGACACGATAGCCGGCAGCGTCGGCGCGGCGGCCGGTGCCGCCATCCTGAGCCACGTTGGCCCGCATCAGACCGACGATGGCCGCGCTGGTGGCCTGCGAGATGACGCGCCGGCGCTCCGGCACGGGCATTGTGCGGCGGAGTACGGTCGGCTCGACGCGAAACCCGCCGTTGACGAGTGCAGCCGCCGACGCGGCGAGTTGAAGGGGGGCAACGGCAATGCCGTGGCCGTAGGCTATCGTCACAGTCTGTGCCTGCTCCCAGCGGGGTGGAACCTGCGGCATGGCAATGGGACCGCTCTCCAGCCGAACTCGACCCGTGAGACCGAGATCGGCGAGGAATGCGCGCTGACGCTCGGGTCCTGCCTCCAGCGCCATCAGTGCCGAACCGACGTTGGATGATTTCAGGAAGATGTCCGATGTTGAGAGCGGACGGCCCGCGCCGTGATGGTCCTTGATCTCGAACCGGCCCACCGAGAGCGGCGCCGTGACATCGAAGAACGTGTCGAGCCCGACGCGCCCGCCCTCCAGCGCCATTGCCACCGTGAAGGCCTTGAGCACGGAGCCCAACTCGTAGGTGCTGCCAGCGAGCCGGTCCCGGCGCTGGTCGTCCAGCATCTGCTCGGGCCTTGCAGGATCGGCACCCGGCAGCGATGCCGCCGCCACGATCTCGCCCGTCGTGGCATCAAGGACGACGGCGGCAGCGGCCGGCGCACTGTAGCGCCGCATCGCCCCGGCCAGCTCCTGTTCAACCGCGTGCTGCACGCCCATATCGAGCGACAGCGCGATGGGCCGGCGATCGCTTGGCACGGCGCCGTGGACAGCGTCGACGAGACCGGCCTCGTCGAGATAGCGCTCTATGCCGGCGACGCCGGCATTGTCGACATTGACGCCGCCGAGCAGGTGTCCCGCCAGCTTGCCCGCAGGGTAGGCGCGACGAAGTTCTGGCCGGAACGACAGGCCAGGAAAGCCCAGGTCGTGCACCTTCTGGGCGACGGCCGGTGACAGTCCGCGCCTGATCCAGTGGAAGCGGCGTGTGCGGTCGGCGAGCGCCGTCCGCAGATCCGCGGCGTCGAGGTCGGGGAGCACCCGGGCGAGTTTCTCGACCAGTTCGTCGCGGTCGACGACGAGCATGGGATCGACATAGAGGGATTGCAGTTCGACGTCGGTCGCGAGCAGGCGGCCATTGCGATCGACAATGTCTGGGCGTGCGAAGCTGGTGGCGATCGGCGTCTGCATGGCGATTTCGACACCGCCACCGCCACCGCCGCCGGCCGTCGCCAGGCGCAGGAGCTGCGCACCGACCGCGAGGAAGCACAGGCCGGCGAACGCTGCCACGCTGACCGACCGCGCGAGTTGCAGGCCGCTACGCGAACGCGCAAGCCGCGCTTCACCGCCGCGACGAGCCCTTGGCATGTCGCTGCCCGGAAATCCCGGAAATGGCGCTGTGATCACGGCGTGTGCCATGTGCCTTGCCGGCCGCTGGTTCGATGGTGGAGCGGCGCTCGCGAGCGAGACGCCCCGACGCTCACTGCGTACGACTGATGTCTCCAGTCGTGATGTCGGCCGGTGCGCCGAAATCGACGAACTGGTGGGCGCGCGGATCGACGAGCCCAAGCTCGCGCGCGAGCGGACCGATCCGCTCGGGCCGCGCCAGATGCGCCCTCTCCGCCTTGAGCACGGAAAGGTCGCGCCGTCCGGCGACCAGCGCACGCTCCTGCGCGGCGACCTGCTCCTCGAGCCGGCGCGTCTGGTCGTTGAGAGCGTAGAGGAGGAATGCGCTCGAAAGCGCCATCAGCACGGAAGAAAGGGTCAGCAGACGCATGGAAATCACTTGCTCCCTCGCCACGCCAGGGCGTGGCACTCTTACCAATCAGGTCTCTCCGTCGAGCGCGGCCGTCGGCCAGGGCTGGCTGTCTGTTCTGATGGCGGCACGCAAGCGTGCCGACCGGGCGCGCGTGTTGACGTCGAGTTCACCTTTCGAAGACGTTAATGGCCGACGGTTAACAATCCGGAAACTCGGCTCGTAAAATTCGATGCTTTGCTCGGGCAGATGGCGCGATCCGCGCGAATGGCGGCCGGACCGCTCGGCGATGAACTGCTTGACGAGGCGGTCTTCCAGCGAATGGAAGGTTACGACGACGAGCCGGCCACCCGGTTTCAGCACGCGCTCGGCGGCAACCAGCGCGCGGGCAAGCTCACCCAACTCGTCGTTGACGTGGATGCGCAGAGCCTGAAACGTCTTCGTCGCAGGATGCGTCTTCTGGTCGTGGCGCCGTCCGCCCAGCGCACGCGCCACGACTTCGGCAAGATCGAGCGTGCGCTCGAACGGCTGCTGCTCGCGTCGCTTGACGATGGCGCGCGCAACCGCCCGCGAGCGGTGCTCTTCGCCGAATTTGTAGAGGACGTCGGCAAGCGCGCCTTCCTCGAACGTGTTGACGACATCCGCCGCCGTTTCTCCGCTCGAGCTCATCCGCATGTCGAGCGGACCATCGGCTTGAAACGAGAAGCCGCGCTCAGGCTCGTCGAGTTGCATGGACGAAACGCCGATGTCGAGTACGACGCCATCGGCCGGCGCAAAGCCGTGAGCTTGCGCAACCTGGTCGAGACGGCCGAATTCACTCTGGATCAGCGTCAGGCGCGGCGCGAACTCCTCGACGAGGATTGAGCCGCGCGCAATGGCATCGGGATCGCGATCGAGCGCCAGCACCGAGCAAGGTGCCGCCTCCAGAAGCGCGCGGCTGTAGCCACCGGCGCCGAACGTGCCATCGATGAAGCGCTCATTGCCGGCCGGCTGCAACGCCTCCAGCACCTCGGAGAGCAGCACGGGAATGTGCCGCTGCCGCACGCCACCAGATCCCGCCCCCGCTGGACCCTGGCGCCTCGGCGTCATTCCCGTGCTCCCTCGCCCCCGCCGCCGAACAGCTTGCGATGACCCTGCACCTTCTCGCGGGCGCGCCGCCGCCGCTCGTCGAAGCGCGCCGGCTCCCACATCTGGAACTTGTCGCCCAGGCCTACGAACGTGACCGCATCGCGAAGACCGGCGTGGGCACGAAGCGCTTCAGGAATGACGATGCGTCCGTCGCCATCGATGGAAAGAACCTGGACCTCGCCATAGAGGGCGACGGAGAGTTCGTCCCGCTCATCCGAGTAATTCGGCAGGCCATCGAGAAGGCCGTCGATTTTCTGCGCGAGCCTCTCGCCTCCAGCATCGAGCGCCGGAGCGTCGAGCGAGGGGTAGCAGTAGATGCCGGCCGATCCACCAGCGCCATAGCCATCCCGCTCAAGCACGGTGCGGAAAGCTGCGGGAACGGAAACGCGCCCCTTGGCGTCGAGCTTGTTGGTGAAGGTCGAGACAAAGCGGTCCATCCCCTGATCGAGCCTCTACCCACGCGGGACACGTCGAAACTGCGCGCCAGACCTGAGCACCGGTGCCGCATGTGCTGGCAATCCGCGGCTGTCGCCTGGTGGCCCTGGCCCTCTCTCAGAGCCGGCGCCACGCCGCGGTGCCTTGGCCCGGTGCGGTCGGGCTCTTATGGGATTACATGGGATGAGATGGGAGTCAACGGATTCTTAAGGAATATTGTGTGGCGACCTTGGAAAACTCCACCGCCGCCCGGTTGCGCATCATCGGGAGTAGCGCGATCCGCGCACCATCGACCTGGACGCCATCGGGCCTGTCCCGGCCAGGTCACGCAGAGGCGAAACGGACGGGCCAAAGCGGTGCTGCGCTTAAGACTTCGTCAGCCATGAGGGCCTATTGGTCGAGGCGAGCACGTCTCTGCCTCGGAAAGGTTCCTCGTCCCGATGCCAATCGACGCCACGCCAACATGCGAGGCAGCCCCGCTGCCGTCGCAGGTCACCACGCATCGAGCCGGTCAGGCCAGGTCCGCTAGGACCGGCAGCGGCGCCATCTCGGGACGGCTCGCCCTCGTCATGCTGGCATTTGCGTGCTGGATTACAGCCGCGCTGCCAGTGCTCGCACGCGAAGCCCGCCACGCCGCCTACGACGCCATGGTGCAACCGGCCGGCGCACCGCCCGTGCGCCTGCACGTGGAGGAATGGGGATCGGGCCCGCCGCTCCTCCTGCTGCACGGGCTCGGCGCCTCGACCTACACATGGCGCCGCATTGCTCCGGCCCTCGGCCGCCGGCATCGCGTAATCGCGCTCGATCTGCGCGGCTTCGGCAAGTCGGACAAACCCTTCGACCAGCTTTACGGCGCAGCCGATCAGGCGCGCCACGTCGTCGACTTCATCCGCCGCAGCGGGCTCGGCCACATCGACCTGGCCGGCCACTCGTTCGGCGGCGCGGTGGCGCTGTTGGTGACGCTCGAACTCAACCGCAGCAAACCCGGAACGGTCCGGCGGCTCGTCGTCATGGATGCGCCAGCGTTCCCTCAAGATCCCACGGCGTTCGTAAGCTTCCTGCAGCAGCCGGTGCTGCCTTATGCCGTGCTGACGCTACTTCCGCCGGAGCTGCCCACGAGCCTCGCGATATCGAACGAGCGGAAAAGCGGCGGTGCCGACGCGGAGGACGTGGCCAACTACGCACGGCCCTACTACGAGGCCGGCGCCCGTCATGCCCTGATCGCGACCGCGCGCCACATCGTGCCACCCGACTGGCGCCGGATCGTTGCGCGCTACCGATCGATCCGGCAGCCCACGCTTGTCGTGTGGTGTGATCACGATCACGTCGTGCCGCTCTCAACCGGACAGCGCCTGGCGAAAGCGCTGCCGCGTGGACGTCTCGCCATCGTGCGCGGCTGCGAGCACTCTCCGCAGGACGAGCGGCCGGAGGCGCTGCTGCCGCTACTCACCGCCTTCCTGCGCTGACACTCGCGTGTTCATCGATCTCCACGATCGACAAGAGATAAAACCAGTCGGCCTGTAAGCCGGGTTCTGTCTGGAGTTGCCTCCGCGACGGCCATTCATCTGGGACGCCCGTTGCCGGACGCCTCGAGCAACCAACCCGGGTGACGGGCCAGGAAACGGGCTTGGCGCCACACGGTTGCCCGCGCGCGCCCGGCCACCCCTATTTGGTCTTGCTCCCGGTGGGGTTTGCCCTGCCGCCGCTGTTGCCAGAGGCGCGGTGCGCTCTTACCGCACCGTTTCACCCTTACCCGTCGCGCTCGCGCGCGGCCTGGGCGGTTTGCTTTCTGTGGCACTTTCCCTGGGGTCGCCCCCGGCGGCCGTTAGCCGCCACCGCGTATCCTTGGAGCCCGGACTTTCCTCCAGCGGTCGAACACCTTGCGGCACCAACCGCCAGCGGCCGTCCGGCCGACTGGTCGGGCGAATAAGGGCAATCAGTGGAGCAAGGTCAAGAGGCCGGGCGTGGCAAACGACTGCGCGGCCCCGCACGCGGAGCGATCGACAGCAGCCACGACCTCCGTTTCGCTGCTCCCTCAATTAGTCGCTCCCCGACCACGGGCAGCCCGATACCACTTGACGATACCATCAAGCGGGTGTGCACTGCGATAGCTGCGCTGCGGTAGCTGCACTGCCGCAGACAACTTGGTCCGGAGCGCACGCGTGCTTGTCAGGAACTTGCATCTCTCTCACGTCCCGGCTCGGCATCAATTCTGCCTGCTGCTCGATTTCGTGTCCTTCAACTGGGATGGCATCTCGCGATGCAGCTTCGGCGATGTGCGGCGCGGCGCCCAACGCATCGCAAAATTCCAACCCCACGCCCTGTGCTGTCTCACCATCGACGAGACGCAGGATAGCTCTGCGGCAGCCCTCAACGATCCGCACCTGGAAGACGTGCAGCAGCTCGAGAGCATCGACGCCGCAGCAATCGTCAATGCTGCCCATCACGGCCGCAACGTCGTATGCATCAACAGCAGCATCGATCTGCAGTTTGATGCCGTGTTCGCCCGTTCGATCAGAATCCTGCAAAGCATCTGGCGGGCACCCGCCAAGACCGATCGAATAGTTTGCGAGCGCAACAAGGTATCCAGAGCCTGCTACGCGCTCATGGTCGCGTGCAATTGCAGCGAGCAGGCTGCCTACTCGGAACTGAGAACACGCGCGATGGAGCGCCGCATTCGGATTTCAGAAATGGCGGAACGCGTCTTGCGTTCCGAGTTGATCAGGAGGATGCCGCTGTGACCGGTCCAAAGGTGCCGTTTGTTCGAGTCGCAGAAGTCTGGGTGCCATCACCGGATGAAAAGCAACTGACGTTGGCGTGCGGCCAGTACGGCCCGCTGACTTCATTTGCAGACACCTCCAAGCAGACAAGCTTCGCGCTCGGAGAAGGCTTGCCGGGCAAGGCCTGGGAAGCGGGCCACCCGATCGTCTACCACAGCTTGAAGCGCCCAGCCTTCGTGCGAGAGGAAGCGGCGGCAGAGGCCGGCCTGACGTGCGGCGTGGCCATACCCGTCATCAAGGATACGAAGACCATTGCTGTTCTCGTCCTCTTTTGCGGCGACGACACGGAGCACGTCGGCGCCATCGAAATCTGGCATGCGCCGCTTGGTTTTGTCGATCTGAAGCTTTTCGACGGCTACTTCGGAACAGCCAGCAGGTTCGAGTTCCAGGCAAGGCACATCAGCTTCAGAAGCGGCTTCGGACTGCCCGGCATGACCTGGCAAAGCAATGCGCCCGTCATCATGGACGACCTCGGACGGACCAAGCGTTTCATTCGCCGAGACAGCGCCGAGCAGGCGGGAATCACCCGCGGCCTCGGGCTGCCGGTCCAAAGCAAGCTTCCGGGCATGTGGGTCTTGGCGTTCCTGTCGGCGTTGGGAACGCCGATCGCTGACAGGTTCGAGATCTGGCAGGTCGTCGAGGATGGCAGCGCGCTGGCGTTTCAGTCCGGCCTTTGCGAAAGCGGAAGCGACCTCAATGCGGCCTATAGCGGCTTGAAGATTCGGGCCGACGATACCGCGCTCGGCCGCATGCTGCAGCAGGGGATCCCGCTGCTTGCCGACGATCTCGAAAAGGAGGTCTCGCCCGTTGCGGAGTCGTGCGCGACGGCCAATCTGTCGCGCATGGTGGCACTTCCGATATACTCCGGCAGCCAGATGACTTCGGTTGTGACCTGGTACAACTGAGGGAACCGGAGCTTCAGTCTGAGCGGAGGGCCGACAGTGCATTCGTCGCGATGATGGAGCGGAGCAGATAGCAGAGGCCGACATGACGCAGACAATCCCGCGATTTATGCAAGGCACCTTCAATTTCAAAGGAATTGGGATCGACAACCCGATTCCCATTCAGTCCCTCAGGTACGAGGTGCCAGCTCAATCACGCTCCAAGGTCGTCTATTTCCGCGCCGGCAACTCCAGCGATGACGTGGTGAACCTCACCTTGCTGCGGGACGGAAGCACCATGCGCCTGTTTCCGCTCGGCATGAAGAGTTCGATGCACTTCCCTCTCGCGATCCAGGAGCTTCTGCCTCCTGCGACCAAGCTCGACGTCGTACTGGGGGCGCCCGAAGGGCTCACCGGCTCGATTTTTGTCGATATCGGATTGATCGAGGAGTTGATCGCTCCGTGACGCGCTGACCGCTGAAATCATTGCGCGCGGCGGCCGGTTACGACGAGGCGCTACCAAGGCCGCCGCCGGTCGGCGTCTCGATAATGATCGCATCTCCGGCCGACAGCATCGTCTCGGCGCATGCAGGCAGTGTCTCGACAATCCCGCTGTGTCGCCGCACGGCATTCAAGCCGCACTGACCGGGCTCGCCGCCGTCGAGACCGGGCGGCGACACGCTGCGAAACCCCGACAGGATGGCGCAGCTCATCGGCTCCAGAAAACGGATGACGCGGCGCGTGCCGTCGCCGCTTGCGTACCTTCCCTTGCCACCCGAGCCGCGACGGATCGAGAATTCCTCAAGCAGAACGGGATAGCGCAGTTCCAGGATCTCCGGATCGGTGAGCCGTGTGTTGGTCATGTGCACGTGCACCGCCGCGGCGCCCGAGAACGCGGTGCCGTCCTTCTCGTAGCCCGCCGGAGCACCCGAGCACAGCGTCTCGTAGTACTGAACGCGCGCGTTGCCGAACGTGAGATTGTTCATGGTGCCCTGCGCCGGAGCGAGACCGCCGAGGGCCGCAAGCAGCGCATTGGTGACGACCTGGCTTGTCTCGACGTTGCCGGCAACGACCGCGGCGGGGTGGGTGGGCTTCAACATGGAGCCGTCGGGGATGACGATGTCGAGCGGCTTCAGGCAGCCTGCGTTCATCGGGATCGGCTCGTCCACCATGACGCGGAAGGCATAGAGCACCGCGGCACGCGTGACGGGCTCGGGCGCGTTGAAGTTGTCGGCCGCAACAGAACTCGTGCCGGTGAAGTCGATACGCGCGCGGCGCTGCGCGCGATCGACCGCTATGCGCACGGCAATGGTCGCACCCTGATCCGTCCGTATCGAGTACGCGCCATCCTCCAGCCGGTCGATAAGACGGCGGACGCTCTCCTCGGCGTTGTCCTGGACGTGGCGCATGTAGGCCGCCACCACGTCGTAGCCGAATTGAGTGACCATGCGGGCCAGCTCGACGACGCCTTTGGCGTTGGCAGCCACCTGCGCCTTGAGGTCGGCGATGTTCTTGTCGGGACGCCGCGCGGGATGACGCGCCGAGATCAGCAGCGTGCGCGTTTCCTCCTCGCGAAATCGTCCCCCGCCGACGAGCAGGAAGTTGTCGATGAGGACTCCTTCTTCGTCGATGTGGGTCGCCTTAGGTGTCATCGAGCCGGGCGTCAGGCCGCCGATGTCCTCGTGATGGCCACGGCTGGCAACATAGAACATGACGGCAGGCTCGCCCTCGCCCGCATGCTCGTCGAACACTGGCGTCACCACCGTGATGTCGGGCAGATGCGTACCGCCGTTATAGGGGGCGTTCAGCATGTAGACATCGCCGGGGCGCATCGTACCACCGCGTTCGCGAATGATCGTCTCGACCGAGCGGTCCATGGAGCCCAAGTGCACCGGCATGTGCGGCGCATTGGCGACGAGGCGCCCCTGCGCGTCGAATACCGCGCAGGAGAAGTCTAGCCGCTCCTTGATGTTGACGGACTGCGCGGTATTGCGCAACGCCTCGCCCATCTGCTCGGCGATCGACATGTAGAGGTTGTTGAACACCTCGAGCAGGATTGGATCGGCCTGCTCGCTCAAGTTCTCCGTGCGGCGTTTCACGCGACGCCGCAGAACGAGATCGTCTCGCGTCGTGACCTCCAGGCGCCAGCCGGGCTCGACGACGACGGTCTGATTGGGCTCGATCACCAGGGCGGGGCCATCGATTGCATCGGCTCCCGGACGGAGCGCGTAGCGGCCGACCACCGGCGCGTCTTGCCAGCGGCCACCAGCATAGATGCGCGTCGGCTCAAGTGCCTGCGCCTGCGGGTCCGCAGCACGCTTCGCCGCCGGCGGCATGCCATCGGCATTCGCGCCGCCGCCGGTCGCCTCCACCTCGAGAGTCGCGATTGAGATCGGCTTCTCGCGTGAGATGAAGCCGAAGGCGCGCTGGTGCTGGGCCTCGAAGTCGGCCCGCATCAGCGGCAGCTCGGCAAGCTCGACCGGCATCGTCGTATCGGTACCCTGGTAGCGCAGGTGGAGGCGCGTCACGAGGCGGATGTCGTCACGCTCTACGCCTTCGTCGAGCAGGCGCTCCGTCAACGACGCGCCGAGCGTCCAGGCGAGCCTTTCGATGTCGCCGATGGCCTCGAGCGTCAGCTCGCGCTCGATCGATTGCTCCCGGCTGGCGCGCTGCGGCGCCAGCCCCATACCGTAGGCCGACAGCACACCCGAGAGCGGATGGATGAGGATCGTCTCCATGCCGAGCGCGTCGGCGATGAGACAGGCGTGCTGACCGCCAGCCGCGCCGAAACAGTTGAGCGTGTAACGCGTCACGTCGTAACCGCGCGCAACCGAAATTCGCTTGATCGCGTTCGCCATGTTCTCGACCGCGATGCGAACGGCACCCTCGGCGACATCTTCGGGCGACAGTGCACCACCCATCTGCGCTGCGAGCGCCTCGAATGCGGTCACCACGCTATCCCTGTCGAGCGGCTCGTCCTGTCGCGGCCCGAAGACGGCGGGGAAATGCGCCGGTGAAATCTTGCCCAGCATGACGTTGGCATCCGTGACGGTCAGCGGACCGCCCTGGCGGTAGCACCTTGGTCCCGGATCGGAACCGGCGCTTTCGGGGCCAACCTTGAGGCGCGTACCGTCGTAGGCGATCACCGAGCCACCACCGGCAGCCACCGTGTGAATGCGCAGCATCGGCACACGCAGGCGGACGCCCGCCACCTCTGTCTCGAAACTGCGCTCGTAGTCACCCGCGAAATGGGAAACGTCGGTCGAGGTGCCGCCCATGTCGAAGCCGATGACGCGGTCGAATCCGGCCGCTCGCGCCGTCTCCGCCATGGCCACGATGCCCCCTGCCGGGCCCGAGAGAATCGCGTCACGGCCTTCGAATGCGTGCGCCGATTTGAGGCCCCCCGAAGACGCCATGAACATCAGACGCGGACCGGGTTCGCCCGGCCTTGCGGGTGCGATCTGCGCGGCCACGCGATCGACGTAGCGCTTCAGGATGGGGGTCAGATAGGCGTCGGCGACCGTGGTGTCGCCGCGCCCGACGAGCTTGACCAGCGGCGAGACCTCGTGACTCACGGAGACCTGCGCAAAGCCGGCTGCACACGCGATACGACGTGCCGCAACCTCATGAGCAGGGTGCGCGAAGGCATGCATGAACACGATGGCGACCGCCGTCAGGCCATCGGCGCGTGCCGCCGCGAGATCTGCGGCGAGCCGCGCTTCGTCGAGCGGCCGCTCGACCGTTCCATCCGCGCGGACGCGCTCGTCGGCACCGATGACGCGCGCGTAGAGCATCGAGGGCTTGACGATGCGCCGGGCGAAGATGTCGGGCCGCGCCTGATAGCCGATCTCGAGCTGATCCTCCAATCCCTGCGTGATGACGAGCGCGGTCGGCCCGCCCTTTCGCTCCAGCAGTGCGTTGGTGGCGACGGTAGTGCCCATCTTGACGCTGGCAACGGCGTCCGCTGGGATCGGCGCATCGCTTGCGATGCCCAGCACGCGGCGAATTCCCTCCAGCGCAGCGTCAGGATAGGCCGCAGGGTTCTCGGAAAGAACCTTGAGCACGGCGCGCCGGCCATCGTTCGACTGCGCGACGACGTCGGTGAAAGTGCCACCCCTGTCGATCCAGAACTGCCAGCGGCCGGGTGCGGTGATTGCAGGCATCGTGACGCCGTCTTTCGAAGTCTTGGTGTATGAGGAAGGGTAGCTTGGCTGGGTGCGAGGCTCCGGGCTATCGGCTGGGGCGCGCGCCGTCAATCGCAACGCGTAGTGGCTGTGAGGGGTTGGAAAGTACAGTCGTGCCGAAACCCGTTGTGCGCCGTGTCGCAACACTCTCATTTCTCGTCGTGGCCGCTGGCCTGTTCGGCTGGCTGCAGGCGGCATGGGCCGGCGATAGGAGCGGGCCGGTCGACGTGCATGTGGCTCTGCCGCAGGACGAGAACATTGCGACCGCGGCCGCGGCAGATTTGCTCCGCCAGATCGGTCCGCTGCTGCCGCGACCGCTCAAATTGAGGTCCGCTCCAGGAGCCTCTGCCCCCGAGCGCGACGCGCGAACAGCGCATCACCTCAAGCAGGACCTGCTCGCGGGCAAGATCGATGCTGCGCTGCTGCCTGCCTCCGCGTTCCTGCGCCAGAGCGCCCTGTTCGGCGCCGACCAGATCCCGTTCCTCAATGGAAGCATAGCTGATGCAGATGCTTTCGCGGCAGCATGGCAGCCTGTGCTGGCCCGCCGCCTGCGCGAGCACGATCTCACCTTGCTGGCACTCGTGCCGATGCGTCCCGTCGTATTGCAGGCGAACGGTGCTCTGCCGACCCGCGAGCCGGGCAGCCTCGCGGTAGCCGATGGCGCATCGCGCCGCCTTGCGGAGTTGGCGAGATTGCGCGCTGTCGCCGACGGCAAGGCTGATCTCGCGCTGTCGCCGCTGCCGCGCCCCGGGTTGGCGGAAACGTCGGCCTCAGATATTGGTCAAGCGCTCGCGCTCGCGGGCTGGCCACATGCGCTTCTCATCGTGCGGGCGGATACCTTTGCCGGAAGCGCAGAAAATGAAATCTGGCAAGACCCAATCGCCCCTCTGGCACGCGCGGCGGGCGAGAACACTCGCGCGCTGTGGGCAAAAGAGATTTCACGGACCCGCTGGGGCAAAGACTTTGCCCTTCTCGGGGCTGCACCGGCGCGTCCGAACGAGGAAGCGGTGCCAGCCGGCACCCCCGTCCCCGAAGCGGCACTCAAAGACGCCTTGATCGCAGCTTCGCGGCGCATGGCACAGGAATGGGCCATCGATGGCGGCGCGGACGGATTAACCTTCCTGCGCTCGCTCGGAATCGAACGCGCTCAAGGCACGGAGCCGTAGCCTTCAAAGGCGCAGTTCCGGCTGGCGTTCACCAAAGGGCGGGCGTCGCCAGGATCAGCGACACGCGCCGAGGCCGCGTGCATCGCGGCACACCGCAGGTGCGCCCAACCTCGAAGCCAAAATGAGCCGGCCTCAGAACGCGCGCCGACACACAATGGAGCTTGTGCCACAAACATTCTTGGCGCTGGTCACCGCAGAGATCTCGGCCGTTTCGGCACGTGACCCGGATGTCCAGATGGCAAGCGCCGCTGCGGCGCATATCGCCAGGATCAAGCTTCTCATACCCGCCTCCATCGAGTAACGAAACGCTTCAACTGCCCTCCGCGCTCTTATTGACGGCGCTTGCATTTTCAGCGTCGAGACCGACCGGCGAGGCGTACTTCCCCCTGCCCCGAGGCCGACCTTCGACTTTAGTGTGCCCATCGCGACGTAAGCGGTCAAATCAAACGGGCTGAAACATTCCTCCACATTTGCGCACAACCGTGGAAAACGCCGTTGCTACAATTGCCCCCCGCGCCCAGTGGTCGCGCTTGCTTCAACCTTCCGTCGAAAGCCGGTACGAATGCGTCCATGGTCCTCCAACGGCTGAAAGCGATTTTTGGATTTGGCGGCGGCGTACGCTCGACGCTGTCGGGCTTGGCGCGCTCGCTCGGCCTCGAGGGCGGCCGCTGCGCCACGCCCGCCCTGCAACGCACGGGCTTTACGATAGCGGTAGTCGCACTGGCGGCGAAGATATCGAAAGCCGATGGCGTGGCGGTGGCCGCCGAGTTCGAGGCGTTCGAACGCTGGTTCAAGGTTCCAGACGACCAGCGCGACGCCGTGCGGCGTGTGTTCGATCTCGCCAAACGCGACATCGCCGGATACGACTCGTACGCACGTCAGATCGCGGAGGTCCTAGCCGACGAGCCGGACCTGCGCCGCGACGTGTTCGAGTGCCTGTTTCACGTCGCTTCCGCCGATGGCGTGCTGCATAGCGCGGAAGAGAAGCTGCTGCGCGAGGTGGCTGACATTCTGGGCATGACACCGCGCGCCTACGCCGAGGTGCGGCGCATCTTCGTCGTCGATCGCAACGATCCCTACCACATCCTGGGCGTCGATCCCTCGATCAGCGATGCCGATCTCAAGCAGCGCTACCGCCAGCTTGCAAAGGACAACCATTCCGACAGGCTTGCCGCACACGGCGTGCCACGCGAATTCCAGTCGATGGCCGACCGCAAGCTTGCCACCATCAACGGCGCTTATGATGCCATCGTGCGCGAGCGCAGAGAAATTGCGCGCGATGCCTCGGGCGGGGCGAGGCCGCGCAGGTGATCGAACGGCCCGACAGTGCGCTGGTCGGACGGCTGGTGCCCTCGCCCAACTTCGAGGCGCGGGCAGGTGGACGCACGCCTGACCTTCTGCTGCTGCATTACACGGGCATGAGTTCTGCCGCCAAGGCGATCGACTGGCTTGCGCGGCCGGAAGCCAAGGTGTCCTGCCACTATGTCGTCGCCGATGACGGCGCGATCGTGCAGATGGTGTCCGAGCAGGCCCGCGCCTGGCACGCTGGTGTTTCGTACTGGGCCGGGGAGACTGACATCAACTCGTGCTCCATCGGCATCGAGGTTCACAACCCCGGCCACGATGCAGGCTATCCGCCGTTTCCAGCGGCGCAGATGGCGGCGGTCATCGGTCTGGCTCGCGACATCGTCGTTCGCCATCGCATTCCCGCCTCGCGCGTGCTTGCGCACTCGGACGTGGCGCCGGCACGCAAGATCGATCCGGGCGAGGCGTTCGACTGGCGGGCGCTTGCCGACGCCGGTGTCGGCCGCTGGGTTGCACCGGAACCGATCGATGGCGACGACACTGGACTCTGCGAAGGCGCACGGTCGGAGCTCATCGCGGAGGCGCAGCTACTCATGCTCCGTTATGGCTACGGCGCCGACGTCACCGGCCAGTTCGACCGTGCGACGGCGTTCCTGCTGCGCTCGGTCCAGCTCCACTGGCGCCCGGCACGTGTCGACAGCCGGCTCGATCGTTCGACGTTGTTGACGCTGCGGCGCCTGACCGACGCGCTGGAGATCGATCGCGCCACCGTGTGAGAAGCCTCGTTGCCGAGCCACAGTATCGGCGTGACGCCGGTCACGGACGGCGGCTTGCACCTCGAGCTACTCAGCGGCATGACGGGTAGCGTAGCCATCCACCGCGATCCATCCTGATCCGGCGCCAGCTTGCCGCCGGAGTCGTTCCGTCTACAATCGAACCACTCGACCAATCGAACACGTCAAGAGGCCGTACATGCGCAATCTCGTCATCCCATTCGCCGCCGTCATGCTCGCCGCAACGCCAGCCCTGGCGCAGGACGCCTCGGCCGCAGCCGACGCGCAGCTCACGGCCACAGCGCGTGAGGCGATCAAGGGGCTGGGCGGCACGCTGAAGGAAAAACTTCAAGCGGCGATGAAGGACGGCGGGCCGGTGGCGGCCCTTTCCGTCTGCAACGTCGAGGCACCCAAGATCGAGAAGGATCGCTCCGATGCCAGCAGCATGGACGTCGGCCGCACCGCGCTCAAGGTGCGCAACCCCGGCAATGCGCCCGATGCCTTCGAGCGGCGCGTGATGGAAGACTTCGTCGCCAAGATCAAGGGCGGCGCCGACGCCATGAAGCTCGAGCATGCCGAGACCGTCGACGAGGGCGGCAAGAAGGTGTTCCGCTACTTGAAGCCGATCATGACAGCGGGCAGCCCGTGCCTTGCCTGCCATGGCTCGGAGCTGAAGCCGGAAGTCGCCGCCAAGATCAAGGAACTTTATCCCGCCGACCAGGCGACGGGGTTCTCGGCCGGCGACATGCGCGGCGCCTTCACGGTCAAGAAGGTCGTGCAGTAGCGGCTGGCAGCCAGGCGACTTCCCGCTCAGCGGCAGACGCGATAGGTGCCGTCGCGCCCGTGGCGCGCGAGATCCATATGGAAATGGTCGCGATGGTGGCGGTCGGCGAGCGGACCAAGCACCGTCGAGAACGTGTCGCATGCACCGCGGTGCACATCGCGCAGGAAGGCGCGTTCGCCCTGTCCGCCCCACCAACCCGACTTCACCGACACGACGCGGCCGTCGGCAAAGCGGAACTCGGAGATGTCGATCGCATTGGCGAGGCCATGCTCGGAGAGCTTGGCGCCCCACTGATGATTGATCGGACGGCAGCCGTAGGACGCGGCGACCTTCAGCTCCACCACTTCGGCGCCGAAGTGGGTGCGGGCCGCGGGCACCACGACACCCGCCACCCACCGGTCAACAGCCGGGATCATCGGACAGCGCAGGACGGCGGCGGGGCGCAGCGAAATGCGCCCCCCAAGTGCCGCAGACATCTCGAAGGGCTGCTCGGCGCCACAGGCGCTCGGACCGCCAAGGGATGCGCGCGTGTGAATGAAGCGGCTCTGCCTCACGGTTCCGGAGGCGAGGCACTGGCGTTCGTCCACGGCACGCCACGGCTCTTGCTTGGCCACGAATGCCGGCGACGACGACTGGCCGCCGCAGCCGGGCAGCGCGGCGAGCAGCAGAACAGCAGGCACGACAGACGCGATACGCAGCATACTCATGACCGGCAATATCCGCGTCTTTACCCTAAGGACAGGTAAAGGAGGGCCGCTCGGGACCCGATCCAGCGGGTGTGGATGAGGCTGTCGCGCCGCTGCCTCACGCCGTCGCAATGGCGCCAAGGACGTTGCCGCGCGGCAACGACGTCCGGGGTTCCACTGTCTGCTCCCCAGCACTGATACGCACCATTGCGCGAAAAACCGGCCGTTTCTGGCCAGTGTTAGGGCAAGCTTGGGGTGGGGGTCGGCACACCAGCCCGTTAAGCAAGTGTCATAATCGCGATATCCACAGACAGTCTTCGTCCGTGGCCGGAAACCCGGGGACTCGTGCCGGAATGTCTGCTAGGTTGAGTTGCATGTAAGGCGTTAGTGGTTCCAGTCGGCCGGTCAATGAATTACGGAGCTGGGTGGTAGCCAATAGCGCAGTGGGCAGAGTTTAGTGGCTAGCGTTTCGTTCGTAGCGTCTGCGTCTGGTTAGAGTCAGTCGGAATTCGTCGAGGTCGGCGGCGCGGTGCCGAAGGACCAAAGTCCTTCCCCCCCACCCCCCCTCGGGACTGTCCTGGCACAGTCGCCACCGTCGGCGGTTTGGCGTGTCACCCGTTTGTTGCGTGCGTCCCGTAGCCGAGTTGCAAGTTTGCGTATCGTCAGAGTGTTAGTCGCCGTGCGTTGTGTCAGTTGGGTCGGCGTTGTGTGATGGCGTGTAGGGTCTTTCGAGGCCCTCTTGTACGAGTTGTCGTGAGTCCAGACGCTAACTGCGTCATGAAGTTGCTGGCGGCCCTTGACGTTCGCCGGAGATGGTTTGCTGAAGCCCCCGCGCTTTGAAGTTTGCAAACCGTACTCTGGTTTGTCAGGGCCGTTAGCTTTTCTGGAATCCCTCGATCACGCCGAACGGCCAGCCTCACGCGCTGAGCAGCCAGCTTAGGGTCGGGACCTTCCGTCCACCTCCGCGAGAAACGCCGCGACGCCTTCCTTGTAAACGCGGTCGCCAACCGCTTTCATATGGTCGCGACCGGGGATCACCAGCGCCCGAGCGTTGGGAATGAGCGCGGCGAGCGCTTCGGCGCTGCCACCGATAACGTCATGCTCTCCAACCGCGACCAGTACGGGGCAAGACAAGCGCGCCACGTCCTCCCGCGAGATCGGCGCACGCGACGAGCGGATGCATGCGGCCAGCGCCTTCAGATCGGAGTTGGTCTGTTCGGCGAACGCCCTGAACGTCCGCGCCGTCTCGCTGGTCACGTCGTCGATGGAGGGCGCCTCGAGCGCCGCCGCTATCGGGCCAGTGCCCGCCATCGGCCGCACCATGTTGATGCCGAGCCCCGCGAGCACGGCGCTGCGCACCCGGACAGGGTGTGTGAGCGCCAGGAAAGCGGTGATACGCGCACCCATCGAGTAGCCCATTACGTGGGCCTCATCGACGCTGAGATGATCGAGCAGACGGCGCGCATCCTCCGCCATCAGCTCGACACCATAATCGTCGAGCCCGTAGGGCTTCCCACTGCGGCCATGCCCCCGGTTGTCGAATGCAACGACCCGGTATCCCTTGCCTTTGAGAAAGCCTACCCAGCCCGGCGTCACCCAGTTGGTCTGCACGTTCGAGGCAAAGCCGTGGATGAGCAGAACGACCGGCCCCTCGCCCTCGTCGATGAAGGCGACCTCCACGCCATCCGAATTGAATGTCTGCACGCGCGATGCACTCCCGTCCGCGTCTGCTCGTCGGCCGGCAGCACCGCCTTGAGACGAAGTAACCAGAGGCATCCCCTACCATTATCGGCAGCACGGAGCTATGGTCCGGGCAATCGCGCCGGCAGGCGCAAATGCGAGGCACGCGACATGGCCGCATCGACGGTTCCGCATCTTGCCAACGACAAGGGCGCGGAGAAGATCTTCATCGGCGTCAAGGAATTCCAGTGCATGGGCGCGCGAAGCCCATTCGACCATCCGCACGTCTTCCTCGACATGGGCTCCGACGCGCAGATCCTGTGCCCCTACTGCTCGACGCTGTTCGTGCACGATCCCCGGCTTGCGGCCGGCGAAAGCGATCCGGCCGGCTGCGTCGTCGATATGGCGGCCGAACCCGTCGAAGGCTAGGCTCGCCGCCGGCCCTGTCCGTCCCGGATCGGGCACGCGAAGCTGGGTCGTCCATGAGCCTAGTATCTCCAGCGGTCCGAAAGGCCACCGACACGGCCGTCTCACGCTCGCGCCTGCCGGTCCTGATCGCAGGTGCCGGTATTGGCGGACTTGCCTGCGCACTCTCCTTGGCGCGCCGTGGCTTCGCAGTCCACGTCCATGAGCGCCGCGCGGTCTTTGAGCCGGAAGGCGCGGGGATCCAGATCGGCCCCAACGGCACGCGAATTCTGCGCAGCCTGGGGCTTCTCGAGCGTCTGGACATGCTCGCCGGCAAGCCCGATGCGATCCACGTGCGCAATGGCGTCAGCGGCGCGACCTTGGCACGCCTGCCGCTGGGAGCTTGGATCGCAGAGCGCCACGGCGCACCGTATTGGGTTCTGCACCGCCAGGACCTGCACGGGGCGCTGCTCGCCGCCGTCCGCGCGGAGCCGTCGATCTCCCTCCTGATGGACAGCGAAATCATCGGCGTCACCGAGACCAACGATGGCGTATCGGTCGAAACCCGAGCCGCAACCGCTGGCCAGCCTACGATGGGCGCAGGGTTGATCGTGGCCGACGGATTGCGATCCCGACTGCGCGACGAGGTGTTCGACGTCCCTCCACTTGCATTTGCCGGCCGCAGCGCGGCCCGCGCCGTCATCGATGCGGACTACGTGCCCGAGCCTCTTCGAGAGAACGCCGTCGGCCTCTGGCTCGCGCCGCGGGCCCACGTCGTGCACTACCCGGTGCGCGGAGGCCGGCAGACGGCTGTCGTATTCGTGCGCAAGGACGACACTGCAAGCGATGACTGGAGCACGATCGTACCGCAGGGCTGGATCGACGAGGTCGCGAGCGCTCTTGCTTCGGAAGCACGGCAGTTGCTGGCTGTTCCCAAGCAGTGGAAGAAGTGGGCGCTCTATACGTTGAAGCCGCCGCCCTTCTGGCATGCTGGCCGCATCGCGCTATTGGGCGATGCGGCGCACCCGACGCTGCCGTTTCTGGCGCAGGGCGCGGTACTGGCTCTCGAGGACGCCGCAGTCATCGCGCGCCTCGTTGCAAATGAGGACGGCGACTGCCGCGCGGCGTTCTCCACCTACTCGCTGGCACGTTGTACGCGCGGCAGGCGCGTGGTCGCGGCGGCCGCGCAGAACGGGCGCGCCTACCACCTCGACGGCATCGCCGCGCGCCTGCGGGATGCGACGCTGGCGACCGTACCGCCTGGCCTTTTCATGCGGCGCTACGACTGGGTCTATGGCTGGCGGCCCGGCGACTGACCGGGCGCGTTGCGCCGTCAGCGTACCCACGTGGCGCTCATGTGCGCCAGAACTCGCGACGGAACAGCACCAGCACCGTGAACAGCTCGAGCCGCCCCAGCAGCATTGCGAACGACAGCACCCACTTGGCACCCGCGGGCAGCGTCGAATAGTTGCCCGACGGTCCGATCTTGTCGCCCAGCCCAGGGCCGACATTGCCGACAGCCTGCGTCGCAGCGGTGAGAGCCGTGACGATGTCGAGGTCCATCGCGGCCAGCACGACAGTGAAGATGCCGACCGTCGTCATGTAGATGGCGAGGAACGCGACGACCGAGAACGGTACGTCGTCCGGCAGGCGGCGGCCATTGTACATCAGCGTGACCACGCGGTTCGGACTGATGAGATGCAGGAAGTGGCTGCGCGTCAGCATGCCGGCGACCTGCAACCGGTAGATCTTGATGCCGCCAGTCGTCGAGCCGGAGCAGCCGCCCACGAATTTGAGCAGGAAGAACAGGCCGACCGCGAACGTGCCCCACGCCGAGTAGTCCTCGATCGCGAAACCGGTCGTCGTGACCACAGAGACGACCGAAAACGACGCTGTCCTGACGGCATGATCGATCGGAGTATCGCGCGTGACTACCAGCCAAAGCGTGAGCGTGAGCGAGATAATGACGATGAAGCTGAGGAAGCCCTGCACCTGCGCATCGCGCCACACTGCGCCACGGTCGCCCCTCAACATCTTGATGAACACGACGAACGGCAGGGCACCGAGAATCATGAAGACGATGCAGGCCCACTCCAGGGCCGGCGAGCGGAAGAAGCCGAAGCTCTCGTCGTGCGTCGAGAATCCCGCCGTGGCCACCGTCGTCAGTGCATGGCACACCGCGTCGAACGGCGTCATGCCGAGCAGGGCGTAGACGATCGCGCAAAGGATGATGAACACCACATAGATGCCCGCGATCGCCATGGTGAGTTCGAGCGCACGCGGCAGCACCTTCTCCGAGCGATCCGAGTTCTCCGTCTGGAACAGCTGCATGCCGCCGACGCGCAGAAACGGCAGCATGATGATGGCCATGACGATGATGCCGAGCCCGCCCAGACCCTGAAGAACAGCGCGCCACAGCAGGATGCCGCGCGGCAGCTTGTCGAGACCGACAAGCACCGTCGCCCCCGTGGTCGTGATGCCCGACATCGCTTCGAAGAAGGCGTCGGTATAACCCAGACCCAGCCCCGCGAAGGGAATGGCGGCCACGGCCGTCACCGCTACCCAACTCACGGTCGTGAGCAGGAAGCCCGACCTGATTCCCATATCGACGGGGCGATCATCGTAGGCCGCGACCACCATCAGGCCGCCAATGAAGAACGTGAAGACGCAGGAGGCGAAGAACACCTTCCAGTCATCGTGGCCATCGGCCAGATCGACGATTGCGGGCAGCACCATTGCGGCGGCCATGGCGCACAGCATCAGCCCGACGACGAAAATGATGGGGCGCACGGCGATCACAGCCATCCTCCCGTCGCGCGCAGGAGGCAGCAAGCTGAAATGACAGCCCTTGAAGCCCTGGTTCTCGTATATGCCGCCAGCCGCACCACGCGATCAAACCGCGCGCTTGCCAAGTGCCGCATGCGCGGCGGCGAGTCTGGCGATGGGTACGCGGTAGGGCGAGCATGACACATAGCTCAACCCGGCGTCGTGAAAGAATGAGACCGAGGCCGGATCACCGCCATGCTCGCCGCAGATGCCGACCTTGAGGGGCGGCTTGACGGCCCGACCGCGCTCCGTGCCGATCCGCACGAGTTCTCCGACACCGTTCTGATCAATGGAGGCGAACGGGTCGACCGACATGATGCCGTGCTCGGTATAGGCCCTCAGCACGGGCGCCGCATCGTCGCGGCTCAGCCCCAGAACGGTCTGCGTTAGGTCGTTGGTGCCGAAGGAGAAGAAGGCGGCGCCGTCCTCGCCCGCGGCGATCTCTTCCGCGCGCAGGGCCGCGCGCGGAAGTTCAACCATCGTCCCGATTTCGTAGGCGAGGCGAACGCCGCGCTCCTTCTCGACGTCGGCGGCAGTGGCGCGGATCACCTGTGCGAGAACGTCGAACTCCTGGCGGTAGATCACGAGCGGAACCATGATCTCCGGCACGACCGTGCGGCCGATCCGCCCGCCCGCTTCGACCGCAGCCTCGAAGATGGCGCGCGCCTGCATCGCCGTGATCTCGGGATAGCGGACTCCCAGCCGGCAACCGCGGAAGCCGAGCATGGGATTGGTTTCATAGAGCTCGCCCACGCGGGCCTTGACGCGCTCGGGCGTGATGCCCAGCGCCTCGGCCACCGCTGCCTGCTCACGTGCTTCGTGCGGCAGGAACTCGTGCAGCGGCGGATCGAGCAGGCGGATGGTGACTGGCGCGCCCTCCATGATCTCGAACAGCTGAGCGAAGTCGTCCCGCTGCATCGGCAGCAGCTTGGCGAGCGCGGCCTTCCGCGCTGCCGTGTCGTCGGCAAGGATCATCTCCCGCATCGCCAGGATGCGCTGCTCGTCGAAGAACATGTGCTCGGTGCGGCACAGCCCTATCCCTTCCGCGCCGAACAGGCGCGCCTGCTCCGCGTCGCGCGGTGTATCGGCGTTGGCTCGCACGCCGAGGCTGCGTACTTCATCGGCCCAGCCCATCAGCGCGCCGAAGGCGCCGGAAAGCTCGGGCTGGCGCATGGCCACGCGCCCCTTGAGCACTTCACCCGTGCCACCGTCGATCGTGATGACCGCGCCTGCCCCGAACGTCTCGCCGGCGACCGTCATTCGGCCGGCCTTGGCATCGATGCGCAGCGCGCCGGCGCCTGCCACGCACGGCCGGCCCATGCCTCGCGCGACAACCGCCGCGTGGCTGGTGATGCCGCCGCGCGCGGTCAGGATTCCGGCGGCGGCGTGCATGCCGTGAATGTCCTCCGGACTCGTCTCGACGCGCACGAGAATGACGTTGCGCCCCTGCGATCGCGCCTCCTCCGCATCTTCGGCGGTGAACACGATCTCGCCGGTCGCCGCTCCCGGCGATGCAGGCAGGCCGGTCGTCAGCAGATGCTTTTCGGCCCCGGGATCGATGGTCGGATGCAGCAGATTGTCGAGCGCATGCGGATCGACGCGCAGGATCGCCTCCTCGCGCGAGATAACGCCTTCGTTGGCCAGATCGACGGCGATGGCGAGCGCCGCCTGCAGCGTGCGTTTGCCCGAGCGCGTCTGCAGGATGAAGAGACGCCCGCGTTCGACCGTGAACTCGATGTCCTGCATGTCGCGGTAACGCTGCTCGAGCCTGCGGAATGCCGACAGCAGCTCGGCGTACGTCTCCGGCATCAGTTCCTCGAGCGAGGGAAGTTCCTCGCCGGCCTCGGCACGCGCCGCCGCCGTCAGAGGCTGCGGCGTGCGGATGCCGGCCACGACGTCCTCGCCTTGCGCATTCACAAGAAACTCGCCGTAGACCACAGCGGCGCCCGTGGAGGGGTTACGCGTGAAGGCGACCCCGGTCGCCGAGGTCAGACCCATGTTGCCGAACACCATCGCCTGGACGTTGACCGCGGTACCCCAGTCCTCGGGAATCTCGTGCAGGCGCCTGTAAGTCTGCGCGCGCGCGCTGCGCCAGGAGCCGAAAACAGCCGCTATCGCGCCCCACAACTGCGCAGTCGTATCCTGCGGGAACGGTTCACCCAGCTCGCTTTCCACGGCTTCCTTGTAATCGGCGACGATCTCCTGCCACTGATCGGCGGTCAGCTCAGTATCCAGTGTGAGCCCGTTGAGGTTCTTGTAGTTCTCCAGAATGTCCTCGAACACGCCGTGGTCGACACCCAGAACCACGTCCGAATACATCTGGATGAACCGGCGATAGCTGTCGTAGGCGAAACGCTCGTCGCCCGCATGACGCGCCAGCCCCGCCACCGTGATGTCATTGAGGCCGAGATTGAGGATCGTGTCCATCATGCCGGGCATGGAGGCACGCGCGCCCGACCGGACCGACACGAGCAGCGGATCGTCGCGATCACCGAAACGGCGGCCGGCCGCCTCGCCGACCCGCGCCAGCGCCTGCTCGACCGCCTCCTTGAGGCCATCGGGCAGCGTATTGCCGTTTGCGAAGTAGCGGCGACAGACCTCGGTGGTGATCGTGAAGCCCGGGGGCACCGGCAAGTCCAGGTTGGCCATCTCGGCGAGGTTGGCGCCTTTGCCGCCCAGCAGGTCAATGAGCCCGGCATGACCGTCCGTCATGCCCGGGCCGAACATGTAGACCTGCCTGCTTTCGGGCATCGCGCCGCCTCCAGTTGCATGCACGCCGGACGCGAGGGAGCCGCGCCGGCACGGCCACCGGGAATACCAAGAGAAGCCGCGAGCCGGAAGCCTCGATGCTCGTCTCGCCAGAGAAGTCCACGTCACCCCTCGGCCGAAGGTTTGTAGCGGACTTTCACGACCATCACGCTAGGCGCGCTTTACTGCCGGGCGGCCATCGCGCAACATCCACCTCGACCCGACAGCCATGGTCGGCTTCCATCCCCCGAAAATCGACCCGAGGACGACGACGATGTCAGCGAACGGCCGCCTTCCCGAGGTTTTGAAGACGCTCCAGCGCAATGAACGCGACGCGCTCGACCGCCTGTTCGAGCTGCTGCGCATCCCCAGTATCTCCACCGACCCCGCGCACAAGGATGACTGCCGTCGCGCCGCCCAGTGGTGCGCCGATGCGCTCTCCGACATCGGCTTCCGGTCTGCCGTGAAGCCGACCGACGGACATCCGATGGTCGTGGCCCACGACGGCGCCTCGGTACCGCAGGGCAAGCCGCACGTCCTGTTCTACGGCCACTATGACGTGCAGCCGCCGGACCCGCTGGAGCTGTGGACATCGCCGCCGTTCGAGCCGCGCATCGCTTCGGAGAAGGGCAACGGCAAGGTGATCGTGGCGCGCGGCGCTGAGGACAACAAGGGCCAGCTTATGACCTTCCTGGAGGCCGCGCGCGCCTGGAAGGCGGTGGCGGGCGAGCTTCCCGTGGCCGTGTCCGTCATGATCGAGGGCGAAGAGGAATGCGGCTCGCCCTCGCTGCCCGGGTTCCTGGCCAAGTCGGGCAGCGAGCTGAAGGCCGACGTCGTGCTCGTCTGCGATACCGGCCAGTGGGACAAGGACACGCCGGCCATCACCACCCAGCTGCGCGGGCTCGCTGCCACCGAGGTCATCATCTCAGGACCCAAGCGCGACCTGCATTCGGGCATCTATGGCGGACCTGCGATGAACCCGATCCGCGCCCTGGTGAAGGCTCTGGCCGCGCTGCACGACAGCAGCGGGCGCGTGCGCGTACCAGGATTTTACGACGGCATCCGCCGGCCGACGGCCAGCCAGGTGAAGCAATGGCGAGCATTGGCGGAAACCGCGCCCGATATGCTCGGCAGCATTGGCCTCAGTGTTCCGGCAGGCGAGAAGCGCTACAGCCTGATCGAGCAGCTCTGGTCGCGGCCGACACTGGAATTCAACGGCATTACCGGCGGCTACCAGGGCGTCGGCTCCAAAACCGTCATCCCGGCGAAGGCGTCGGCAAAGATCACCTGCCGCCTCGTGCCCGGCCAGAACCCCGACCGCGTGCTGGCGGCCGTGCAGGAGTTCATCCGGGCTCAGCTTCCGGAAGACTGCACCGCCGAATTCATCGGCACGCACGGCTCGGAAGCCATCGGCTTCGACACGCGCGATCTCCGCATGCGGCTGGCCGCTGGGGCGTTGGAGGAAGAATGGGGCCGGCCCACGGTGCTGATGGGTTGCGGTGCGTCGATCCCCATCGTCACGTCGTTCCGGCAGGTGCTGGGCATGGACAGCCTGCTCATCGGCTTCGGTCTCGACGACGACCGCATCCACTCACCCAATGAGAAGTACAATTTGACCAGTTTCAAGAAGGGGGCCCGCAGTTGGGCGCGCATCCTGGCCGCCCTCGCGGAGCGCTAGCTCCGCGAACCGGAGGGAGGGCCACCGGCGCCACGCCTTAAATCTCCGTAAGATCGGCCGGTCGCGCTGGCGCGCGCGATTTCGACGCTATATCGACACAACGGCGCACGACTGTTTCCTGCCGGGCAAAGGGCTTTCGCGCCAGGATGGCGGCTGTCGCGATTGCGCGGCACCGCGTCTCGACTATGCTCACGCCCGTTCCAGCCGGAGACACGACACGACATGCGCCTGCCGACGATCTTCCTTCACGCTGTTCTCGCCCTTTGTGCCGCTGCCGCGGCCGCCGATAACGCGCACGCCCAGCGCCGCGACTACGGCTACGAGCGCGACCGCCCATACGGCAACCGCTACGGCAACGATGCCCAGCGCAACGTGGCGGGCGAGTTCGACTATTACGCTCTCGTCCTGTCGTGGAGCCCGACGCATTGCGACACCGACGCCGGCCGCCGCACCGACAGCGACATGCAGTGCAACCGGCGCGACGGACGCCGCTACAATTTCGTTCTGCACGGGCTGTGGCCACAGTACGAACGCGGCTACCCCGAAAGCTGCCCGACACGCGACCGGCCGTTCGTGCCCAACTCCGTCGTTGACGGCATGCTCGACATCATGCCGGCTCGGGGCCTCGTCATCCACGAGTACCGCAAGCATGGCACATGCTCAGGCCTCGATCCGGCCGGCTACTACGACCTCGCCCGCAAGCTGTTCCAGCGCATCCGCATCCCGGAACGCTACGTCAATCCGTTCGACGTCCAGATGGTGGCGCCCGACCAGCTCGTGCGCGAGTTGACGGCGGCCAATCCTGGACTCAAGCCCGAGATGATCGCGGTGAGCTGCGGCGGGCCCGGCAGCCGCCTGAAAGAGATCCGCATCTGCCACTCCAAGAGCGGACAGCTGCAGGCCTGCGGCCGCAACGAAAGCCAGCGACGACTGTGCTCGGCGCGTCAGATGTACGTGCCCCCGGTGCGCTCGACGTCGCGTGGACGGGACGAGCCGCGGTCCGCAGCGCCACCGCGCCGGGACGAGCCGCGCTCCCGGCCCCAGGAGGAGCGCACGCGCCCGGCGGAGCGTGACTGGCTGCCTGGGCCGCGCGGCATCTAGAGACTGATCGGCTGAGGTGGAAGCACTTCAGCTTTCACCGAGGGTGTGAATCAGTCTCTCAAACAAACAGATAGAGCAGGCCACAATGCATCGAACTGATTCCGCCAAGGTCTGACCTGCCCTAGGTGCGAACGGCGCGTTCAAAAGCGGCTGCATCTGCAACGCGCAATGCGCTTGACCTCACGACCGCCCGATTACCCACCGGCTACCGTTGAGCCACACTGGCACTCGCTTGCATCACCTGCGAGCGCTCCGCACACTGGCGCTGCATCGATTCGCCAGAATGGGGGGAGCCTTGCGGGGCGGCGAGGACGCGCAGCGCTTTGGCGGGGGCCAAATGGTCGGGGTCGTGGATGCCACGGCCTCCAATGTTTCGCGCCCACACACACGGGGCCGGACACCGGTGATCGCGGCGATCCTCGGCTTTCTCGCCGGTGCCGCATTCTGGCATCTGGTCGGCTTCTGGTCGGTCGTGTCGGTCGCCATGCTGGGACCGACCGACGAGCGCCGTGCCGGCGTCTCCAGCGCTCCCGAGCAAGTCGCGACGCGCACCACGTCGCTCCCGCCTGCCACTCCGGGCGCACAACCGCACACAATCGACGACGCGGCGCCGGCTCGCCTGCTGGCTGAGCTGCTCCAGTGCAGCGAGGCGCTCAAGGGTGCCGAGGCCGGCACGCAGGCGCACGTCAAGGCCTGCCCGCCGCTGCGACAGCGATTGAAGATGGTGGAGACGACACGCCGCGCCGACCGCGCGCTCGATGCCCGTGAAGCTGCCGAGCGGCTGGCGCGCGGCTGGGCAACCGGCGTCTCCCGCATCGAGACGGGCTCGCTGCAGGCACGCAACTGATCCTGCCGCTACTGCTGCGGCACCATGTACTTGAGAGCCGCCGACGACAGCGCTCCGCCTATGACGCACGGAACGCCGACCTCGACGTGGCCCAACGCTCCCGCGGCGATACAGCCCAATGCCAGCGCCGTCTGCCCGGCCTGCCCCCACCACACCGTATCGCGGTTCGACTGCGGACCCTTTGCGCGCAGCTCTTCGATCGCCTTGAGCGCATCCTTCTTGATGCGCCCGGTCTCGAACGTCTCGGCTGCGACGATGATCTCCGACAGCGCCTTTCGCACGGCCTTGGGCTGCGTGTTGATCTCCGCCTTCATGATGTCGCGCAGACCCTTGTCGCGCGTGGCGTTGGTGGCGAGCGTCCACTTGGCCATCGAGCCTATGGTGAGTTTCTCGACGCTGTCGCGTTCCGCCGTCCAGGCCAGCGCCGCGATGATGGCCTTGGCCGGTGGCGCGGCACCGGTCGCGAAGTATCGTCCCCATTGAACATCGACGGCGAACGCACCCGTGGACTCGGTCATCAGCCCATCGAGCAATGGCATGCCGCGATAGAGATAGCCCTCGACCAGCAGCTTGCGCGCGGGCATGCGCTCGATGAAGTTCGCCAGCAGTGATTTCCAGTCAGCAAGCCCCGAGAATGCGATGGCTTTGATGATGACGACCTGATGCTCGGGAGGCATCGGAAACATCTTGGCCACCAGCTGTTCGGCCCCGGCAGGATTGTCGCCGAGCACTCCGGCGACGAAGCCGATGTAGATTCCAGCCTCCTCCGGCTCCCGCAACAGACCAAGGCGGCTCATCGCCGCGACGGCGGCAGGCACGTGCTTGGGCGACTTCTGCTCGCGATAGGAATTGATGAAGACGAGGACATCCTCGGCCTTGTCGAAGCGCGGCTGCGGCTCGGCCCGCGTCCGCCGTCCAGCGTCTGCGGATGCAGCTCCGCACACCGCTGTGAAGGCGAGCGCGAACGCAAGTGCCGTTAGCCTGACGAAGCCGGAGCAATACATGACAAGATGTCCCGTGCATCGGCGCAGAGCGCCGGCACCTCCCCGAGCCGACCAAGCATGCGGGCGAGGTCCAAAATATGGCGCGGCCTGCGGCATCGCCGCCGCCTTCGGCCGACTCTCCGCGCTTCCATATCGGACCATCTGGCTCTAGGACGGCGCCAACCGGTACGACCGTCCCCCGTCTCAGCACGAGAAGTTCTGAGGATGAACCCCGCACATCGCCCCGTATCAGCAGCCAACGCCATGGCCACCGCGTCGGAGCCGTGGCACGCGCGTAGCGCAAGCGATGTACTTGCGGCTCTGACGACAACGGCCGACGGCCTCGACGATGCCGAGGCCGCTCGCCGCCTTGCCGTCAGCGGACCAAATGCGCTGCCCGAGGCGCCGCCCCGCTCGCTGCTGAGCCGCTTCATGGCCCAGCTCGACAATCTGCTGATCTACGTATTGCTCGGCGCCGCTACGATCACTCTGTTGCTCGGCGAGCTGGTCGACACCTCGGTCATTCTGCTCGTCGTCGTCATCAACGCCATTTTCGGCGTCGTGCAGGAAGGCAAGGCCGAGGCGGCTCTGGCCGCGATCCGCGCCATGATCGGCCCTGAGGCAACCGTGGTGCGGGCCGGCCTGCGCCGGAAGGTGCCGGCCATTGACCTCACGCCGGGCGACGTGGTGCTGCTGGATGCGGGCGACCGCGTCACCGCGGACCTGCGGCTCATCGCGCAGCGCGGGCTCAGGATCGACGAGGCGGCGCTAACCGGCGAATCTGTGCCCGTCGACAAGCTCCCCGATGCGGTGCCCGCGGACGCGCCGCTCGCTGAACGCGCCTCCATGGCCTACTCGGGTACACTGGTGACCGCCGGCCAGGGCACGGGCGTGGTCGTGGCAACTGGCAGATCGACCGAACTCGGCCGCATCACGACCATGCTTGGCGAGATCGGCGAGACGACGACGCCGCTCATTCGCCAGATGAACGCGTTCGCGCGGCAGCTCAGCATCGCGATCCTGCTGCTTTCCGCGGTCACCTTCGCCTTCGCGGTGCTCGTGCGCAGCTACAGCACGAGCGATGCCTTCCTCGCCGTCGTCGGGATGGCCGTGGCGGCGATCCCCGAAGGGCTGCCGGCCGTCATGACGATCACGCTCGCCATCGGCGTTGAGCGCATGTCGCGGCGCAACGCCATCATCCGCAAGCTGCCGGCGGTGGAGACGCTGGGATCGGTCTCGGTGATCTGCACCGACAAGACCGGAACGCTCACCCGCAACGAGATGACGGCCGCGCACGTTGTGACCGCAAACGGCATGTATGCCGTACGCAGCGAGGAGCCCGCCGACGCCGGCTTCGCGCGCACGCTCGATGTCGGGCTCCTTTGCAACGATGCTCGTGTCGCCTTGCGCGGCGGAATGACGGCGTTCGAAGGTGACCCCATGGAGGGCGCTCTGGTCGCGCTGGCGTCGTCCTTGGGCCGTGACGTGGCGGCCGCGCGCGGCGCGTTTGCGCGGCGCGACGTCATTCCGTTCGATGCCGCGCACCGCTTCATGGCAACGCTCAACGCCGCCAAGGAAGATCCCGCGGCGCTGTTGCTCGTCAAAGGGGCGCCCGAAGACCTGCTCGCGCGCGCGACGCACGAGATGCACGCTGACGGCAGTATTCTCCCGCTCGACCGAACCGCTTGGGAGAACCGCATCGAAGTCCTCGCTGCGGAAGGCGAACGGACACTGGCCTTCGCCATCAAGGAGTTGCCCGGATCGACGACGCAGCTGGCGCACGATGACGTGGATGCGCTGACCATCACGGGTCTCGTCGGCCTCATCGATCCGCCGCGCGAGGAAGCAATGCGCGCAGTCGCCGACTGCACCGCTGCCGGCATATCCGTGAAGATGATCACCGGCGACCACGGCCTCACCGCTGCCGCCATCGCACGCAAGCTGAACCTCACCCACGCCGACCGTTGTGCCAGTGGCCGCGATGTCGATGCGGCAGACGACCACGAAATCGTGGATCTTGCCCAGCGCGCGGCGGTTTTTCCGCGCGCCGCGCCCGAGCACAAGCTCAAGCTGGTTTCAGCGCTGCAGCGCGGCGGCGCCATCGTCGCCATGACCGGCGATGGCGTAAACGACGCGCCCGCGTTGAAGGCGGCCGATGTCGGTGTCGCCATGGGAGCCAAGGGCACGGAAGCCGCGAAGGAGGCGAGCGAGATGGTGCTCGCCGATGACAACTTCGCATCGATCGTGGCCGCGATCCGCGAAGGGCGGACGGTCTACGACAATCTCACCAAGGTGATCGCATGGACCTTGCCGACGAGCTTTGGCGAGACGCTGGTCGTCGTGGCCGCCATTCTCGGTGGCTTCCTGCTACCAGTCACGCCTGTGCAGATCCTTTGGATCAACATGGTGACCGCCGTATCCCTCGGCCTCGTGCTCGCCTTCGAGCCTGCGGAAGATGACGTGATGCAGCGACCACCGCGACCGGCCAATTCCTCGCTTCTCACGCCGCTGCTTGCCTGGCAGATCGCCTTCGTCTCGGTGCTGTTCGTCGCTGGTGCCTTCTTCATGTTCTGGTGGGCCCGCTCGCGCGGCATCGACGTGGAGACCGCCCGCACCATGGTTGTGAACACCATCGTCGTGTTCGAAATCTTCTATCTTTTCGCCATCCGCTATGCGCGATCGGGCTCTATCACCCTGCAAGGCGTACGGGGTACCCCAGCGGTTCTGATCGGGGTGGGGGCAACGGTCGTGGCACAACTTGCGCTCACCTACCTGCCGCCGCTGCAGGCCCTCTTCGGGACCCGGCCGGTCGCGCTTTCCGACGGAGCTGTCATTGTGGGCAGCGGCGTTGCGCTCCTCGCCGTGCTCGAAGCCGAGAAGGCGGCGCGGCGCTACGTGATAGCAAGACGCGGGCAAACCGGCGCTTGACTGACGCCCCCGGCACGACGATCTACGTGAGCATGCAGGACAACGATGAGACCACCGGCAGCGACGGCCCGGAATCGGGGCCGGCAGCGGCGGACGCACCCGCCGCGACACCGCGCGTAGGCGGGCCTCAGGTCATCCAGGGCTACGTGAAAGGCCTGCCCGGCACGCCGGGCGTCTATCGCATGATCGATGCGAAGGGCGAGGTGATCTACGTGGGCAAGGCGCGCAGCCTCAAGTCCCGCGTCTCGTCCTACGCGCGCGCCGGCGGCCACTCCAACCGCATCGCCCGCATGATCGCGGAAACTGCTGCGATGGAATTCGTCTCCGTCCGCACGGAGGCCGAAGCGCTTCTGCTGGAAGCCAATCTCATCAAGCGCTTCCGTCCGCGCTTCAACGTGCTGCTGCGCGACGACAAGTCCTTTCCCTTTATCCTCATTGCGCGCGAACACGCCGCCCCCCAGGTGCTCAAGCATCGCGGCGCACGCGCACGCAAGGGCGACTACTTCGGCCCATTCGCGTCGGCCGGCGCGGTTGACCGCACCATCAACATGATGCAGCGCGCGTTTCTGCTGCGCTCGTGCTCCGACAGCGTCTACGAGAGCCGCACACGACCCTGCCTCCTGCACCAGATCCGGCGTTGCTCCGCGCCATGCACCGGCGAGATCGGGATCGAGGACTACAACCGGCTCGTCGACGAGGCGGTGCGGTTCCTGCGCGGCGAAAGCCAGAACGTGCGCGAGATGTACCAGCGTCTGATGCAGGAGGCTTCCGACGCCCTGGAGTTCGAACGCGCGGCCGCCTTCCGCAACCGCCTGTGGGCGCTCGCCCACGTCACCGCCGACCAGTCGATCAACCCGGACGGTGTCGAGGAGGCCGACGTATTCGCCGCGCATCAGGACGGGGGACAGACGTGCGTGCAGGTGTTCTTCATCCGCTCCGGACAAAACTGGGGTAACCGCGCCTACTTCCCGAAGGCGGACCGCTCGCTGCCCGTCGAAGAGGTGCTGGAAGCCTTCATCGCTCAGTTCTACGACGACAAGCCGGTGGCGCGCCTCGTGCTGCTGTCACACGCGATCGCCAATCGCGACCTGTTGGCCGAGGCGCTCTCTACGCGAGCCGAGCGGCGCATCGAGGTGCGCGTGCCGCAACGGGGCGCAAAGTCGGCGCTCGTCGAGCATGCCCTCACCAATGCGCGCGAGGCGCTCGGCCGGCGGCTCGCCGAGTCCTCCTCCCAGCGCATCCTGCTCCAGGGGATTGCCGATCGCTTCGGTCTCGACCAGGCACCGCGCCGTATCGAGGTTTACGATAACAGTCACATCCAGGGAGCCAACGCTGTCGGAGCGATGATCGTGGCCGGCGCCGACGGCTTCATCAAGAAGGCGTACCGGCGCTTCAACATCAAATCCGAGGCCCTGACGCCCGGCGATGACTACGCAATGATGCGCGAGGTGCTGACCCGGCGCCTCACTCGGCTGGCGCGCGAGTGCGGCACCAGCGAGGAGTTGGAGGCGGATGGAGACGAGGCCGAAGCCGCGGAGGCAGAAACTCCTGGCGAAACGGAGAAAGCGCTGCAAAGCCGCATCGTGGCACCCAAGCCGACATCACGGCGCACCGACGAACTGGCATTCGCGGCATTGCGGGCGGAAGCCCCTTCATCCCCGCCCGCGGAGCAGGCGCCCGTCGAAACGGACGAGCCGCCCGCAACCGATGACGAGAGCGATGGCGACCTGCCCGACTGGCCCGATCTCATCCTGGTCGACGGCGGTGCTGGCCAGCTCGCCGTCGCACGCGAGGTTGCGGCCTCATTGGGTCTTGCCGATCTTGCCATCGTCGGCGTCGCCAAGGGCCCGGACCGGGACGCCGGGCGCGAGCACTTTCACACCGCCGACCGCAACCTACCCTTCATGCTGGAGCCACGCGACCCGGTCCTCTATTTCGTGCAGCGGCTACGGGACGAAGCACACCGCTTCGCCATCGGCGCGCACCGCGCCAAGCGCACGCGCGCCATCGGCGTCAATCCGCTGGACGAAATCCCCGGAATAGGCCCGACGCGCAAGCGGGCCTTGATGGCCCACTTCGGCTCCGCCAAGGCGGTATCGCGGGCAGGCGTCGAGGACCTGAAGGCGGTTTCCGGGATTTCCGGCGAGATGGCGCAGAAGATCTACGATTTCTTCCACGAGCGCCGCTCCTGATCGCGGGCCCCTCGTGTTGCGCCGGCGCTTGGGCCCGTCGCCCAAATTCCGTCTCCTGACGGTGACATAGAGCAGGCCAATCAGCCAACGCGCGCGCGGCCATTGACGAATTGGAGCCGTGGTGTACGACACCCCCATGACCACCACTCCGGCCCCTTCGCAGACGCTGTCGCTGCCCAATATCCTGACCTATGGGCGGATAGCGGCCGTGCCGGCGCTCGTGGCGTGCCTGTTCTTCCTGAAAGGAGACAGCGCGCGGTGGTCGGCGTTCGCACTTTTCGCGCTGGCGGGGATCACCGACTGGCTTGACGGCTACCTCGCGCGCGCCTGGGAGCAGCAGTCGACCTTGGGCGCCATGCTCGACCCCATCGCCGACAAGCTGCTGGTGGGCGCGGTTCTCATGATGCTGACGCACGACGGCACCATCAGCGGCGTGTCGATCTGGGCGGCGATCATCATTCTGTGCCGGGAAATTCTCGTCTCGGGACTGCGCGAGTTCCTGGCCGAGCTCAACGTCAAGGTGCGGGTGTCGATGCTCGCCAAATGGAAGACCACCGTTCAGATGGTAGCGTTGGCCGTGCTGCTCGTGGCGCCCGCACTGGCCAAGATGCTGCCCTCGGCAGAGCCGCTGGGCATCGCGCTGCTGTGGCTTGCGGCCCTGCTCACGTTGTGGACCGGCTATGATTACCTCAAGGCCGGTGTGCATCACGCCATGTCGCGCTGAGGCCGACTGGCTGAATGGAAAGTTCCGCGACCATGACCGCAGCGCCGACCGAGCTGAAGATCCTCTACTTTGCGTGGGTCCGCGAGAAGACAGGCTGCGCGGAGGAGACCGTACGCCCGCCTGCCGGCGTGGTGACGGTGGCCGACCTCGTCGGCTGGCTCAAGACTCGCGGTCCAGGCTATGAGGCGGCCTTCGCCCGGCCCGAGGTCGTACGGGCGGCCGTCGACCGGGCGCACGTCAAGCCCGCTGCACCGATCGCGGGAGCCCGCGAAATCGCCTTCTTCCCGCCGGTCACCGGAGGCTGAGCCCGTGAGCGTGCGCGTCGAGGAAGCCGATTTCGACATCGGGCACGAGGTTAGCCAGCTGACGGGCGGGCGGACGGACATCGGCGCGATCGTTACGTTTACGGGCACGGTGCGCGGAGAGGCCCATGGCCGCGCCATCGAGCATATGACGCTCGAGCACTACCCGGGCATGACGGAGGCCGAGCTTACACGCATCGAGGCGCAAGCCCACGAGCGCTGGCCGCTGCAGGCGAGCCTCATCGTGCACCGCTACGGCCAGCTGGCGCCGGGCGACAACATCGTCCTCGTGGTGACGGCCTCGGCGCATCGCCACGCGGCGTTCGAAGCGGCCGAGTTCCTGATGGATTACCTCAAGTCGCGTGCTCCCTTCTGGAAGAAGGAGGCCTGCGCCGACGGCAGCGGCGGCTGGGTCGATGCGCGCGAGACCGACGACCAGGCCATGGCGCGCTGGTCCGCGCCGTTGGACGGAGCCTGAGCCCGGCCCTGCGACCCGCGATCCCGGGCGGCCCCGAACGTCCCTTAACCCTTCGTTTACCCTTCCCACGCAATAAACCATGACGCTGCCTGGAACCGGCCCAAGGATGGCCAACTTCCGGCGTCAACCTTCCCGTGCACCGCGAGAGCGGATCGTATTGCGTGAGACGGGGGTCGAACGTGAGAACTAGAGGGTCGCACCGGCGCACCGCGCGGGTGCAAGGCATTGCGCTTCCAATCCTTATGGGTTTGTGCGCCGCCTCATTGGTTAGCATTGCGCCCGCAAGCGCGCAGATGCTGGCTGCGGCAACGCCCGGCAGCTTCACAGCGCCCGGTAGCCAGACAGGCACCACTGCGGAGGCCATTCCGGCCGTCACCGCGCCGATGGCAGAGCCCCGCCTCAAGCGCACCCGCTTCGTCATCGGCCTCGACCGCGAAACTCCGTTCTCCGTCCAGACCCTGAGCAACCCAAATCGGGTCATCATCGAACTGGGCGACACGCGTCTCGCGCTGCCGCCGGAGCCGGCCGAAGGCTCTCCCGGCCTCGTTCGCTCGTTCCGTGGCGGTGTTTCGGCGCCCGGCCGCAATCGCGTCATCATCGAGGTCAAATCCCCGGTCGTCATCGAACAGTCTCGGCTGACCAGGAATTCGGCCGGCGGCGGACATGCGCTCTCGGTCGACATCGCCCCACTGACCTCCGCCATCCGCCGCACGGATGTCGCCTCGGTCGATGGCGGCTTGCGACTGGCGGTCCAACCGCCGTTGCCACGGCCTGCGGAAACCCCCGACGCACGCGCCGCCCGCGCCTTCAAGCCGGTCATCGTCATCGATCCCGGGCACGGCGGACACGACTCGGGCGCACTCAAGAACGGCACGGTCGAGAAGGAGGTCGTGCTCGCCTTCTCAAAGGTGCTGCGCGACAAGCTCGAGGCGACAGGCCGCTACAAGATCCTGATGACGCGGGACACCGACGTCTTCGTGCCGCTGGACGAGCGCCGCGCGTTCGCCGAGCGGCATGGCGCCAGCCTGTTCATCGCTGTCCATGCCGACTATTCGGGCGCGCGTGCGCGGGGCGCCACGATCTACTCGCTGCGCGACGGTGTGGCCGAGCACCTCAAGAAATCGGCCAAGGCGAGTGCCGAGTCGAGTGTGCTGAGCCGCGATGAGGTCGAGACGGTGAAGGAAGCCAGTGGCGACGTCGACGCGGTCAAGGACATCCTGGCCGATCTGGCGCGCCGCGAGTACGACGTGACCCGCGAGCGCACCAGCATCTTCGCCCGCACGGTGATCGAAAAGATGGGTGGTCAGACCGGCATGCGCGACGACCCCGACCAGCAGGCGGCGTTCCGCGTCCTCAAGACGGCCCAGTTCCCCTCCGTCCTCATCGAACTCGCCTACGTCTCCAACCGGCAGGACGCGGAGCTGCTGCGGTCGGACGCCTGGCGCTCGAAGGTCGCCACCTCGATATCGACCGCGGTCGAGAACTATTTCAGCCATCAGCTCTCGCGCATGCCGCTCTGACGGCTTGCCTTCCGCGCCTCCAAAACAAGAAGGCCGGTCCCTGAGGACCGGCCTTGGTCGTGTGGCCGGCGGTGCCGTCGCACCGGTCGCCGGCTCATGCCCAATCACGCGCTACTTGGCGGATGATGAGGTTTGAGGCGCCAGAGCAGGATGAACCAGGTCGGATCGAAACTGAGCGCAGAAACGAGACGCTCCTTGAGTGTGCGCAGAACAGGTGGGACTGGGACCGGACTTGGAAGGAGGCGCAAAGGCATTGGCCACTCCGTCTTCGTGAGTAGGCCCTCCACCGGCGGCCGAGCCGAAGCGCGGCCCCGCTCGGGATGTGCGCAAGGTGCTGACCCGCAGAGCCGGGGACGGCCTACGGACTGGGCGAGCGACATCGAGAGCGGCTGGGTGGATGGCGGTCCAGGATGGGAACTGGGGACGTCGGTGCGTGAGGTGACAGATGCTCCCTCGGGCGGGCCCATCGACCTCCGCCTCGCATCTGCCTGTCGTCAGGTGCCGGTTAAGACCGGCGCCACTGGCTCTGGTCAAGGGCGGCGATCCTCCTGCCCTGACGCACGCACCCGGCGCTTGAGACCCGTCCGGCCACGTAAAGCCGGACAGATCGCCCCGGCGGGACAACTCCCGCACCACCGATTCTACGTGATTCGATCCGCCCAACGTTGCAGCAGGGACCGAGAAACTCAGGTTGCATCAGCCTCTCGGCAAATCGCAAAAATGGCCCGCCGGAGACTGGCTCCGGCGGGCTGATTGTGATCGTTCGCGGCTGAACCCGAGGCCCGACTAGAGGCCGCCTTCCTGCGCCACGGCCGAACTCGTGACGGCCTTCTGCACCTTCTCGAAGGCGCGCACCTCGATCTGCCGAATGCGCTCACGGCTGACGCCGAACTCGACCGACAGATCCTCGAGCGTCGCAGGGTCCTCGGCGAGACGCCGCGCCTCGAAGATGCGGCGCTCACGGTCGTTGAGGGTCGAGAGCGCAGAGGCCAGATACTGGCGACGGCGGTCGAGTTCCTCGCTTTCGGCGAGCACCTCCTCCTGGTCCGGGCTGTCGTCGACGAGCCAGTCCTGCCATTCGCCCGATTCCGAATCCGCGCGGATCGGCGCGTTGAGGGAGCTGTCGCCGCCCAACCGCCGGTTCATCGACACCACGTCGTCCTGGCTGACGCCAAGCTTGCGGGCGATCGTGGCAACCTGATCGGGTCTGAGGTCGCCCTCCTCCAATGCCTGCAGCTGGCCCTTCACCCGACGCAGATTGAAGAACAGCTTCTTCTGCGCCGCCGTGGTGCCCATCTTCACGAGGCTCCACGACCGCAGGATGTACTCCTGGATCGACGCGCGGATCCACCACATGGCGTAGGTGGCAAGACGGAAACCCTTGTCCGGCTCGAAGCGCTTGACCGCCTGCATGAGGCCAACGTTGCCCTCGGAGATGACCTCGCCGATGGGCAGGCCATATCCGCGATAACCCATGGCGATGCGCGCCACGAGCCGCAGGTGGGACGTGACGAGCTTGTGCGCGGCCTCCGAGTCGCCATGCTCCTGCCAGCGCTTGGCGAGCATGTACTCCTCGTTCGGCTCGAGCATCGGAAACCGGCGGATCTCCTCCAGATAACGTGACAGGCCGCCCGAACCCGCGGCGATCGACGGAAGAGCCTTCGTTGCCATGTCGTGATCCTCCAGGCCGCGACCGAAACGGATCGGTCCGGCCCCCTGCTCCCCTCAAGCTGCGCCGCACATTGCGGCAGACGGTATACGAACGCGAGTGGCGCCCGGTTCCGTCGTTCGAGCGACCGCACGCGACGGGAGCCCATCCCGATGCGGCCGATCTCGATCGCGCTAACGAGGATTCTCCACGCCCCCATCCCGCGCAAGGCAAAGGTAGGTGTGAATTCCGTAACGGTTTTTCAAGGGCGTGTGATCGGGGAGGCCAAGATTTTGAACGTCGTTTTTAAAACGCCAGGTGACAGGCCATCGATGCTATCGGGGCCGGCGCAAAATATTGATTGAGCAAAAGAAATACAAACTGCTCAGGCGTCCCGGCGGACCGAGCGGGCGTCTTCGAACTTGATGCGATCGGCCCAGCCCTCGCCCGACATCGCGCGGTCCACCCGGTCGACGCGGGAACTGTTCGGCCACAACGCGATGACCGAGAAGACGAGCAGTACGGCAAGCAGGCCCGCCACCGCATGGTACGTCTCGAACAGCTTGAGCTGCTCTTCCTGAAGGCCGAGCAGCATGAGCAGGAACACGATCGACAGGACCTTGAATCTCAACGGCATGCTTGGTGGTCTCCACGTCCCGGCTCATCCGGCGCACCTCTGTTGTAACAGCGCGGTCTTAAGGACGCTCTCACCACAACCATTCAATTTGCATCGAACTCTGAGCAGCTTATGCGGCACCAGGGCATACGATTGCCGGGATACGACCCTCCGCTAGGAGCCTTGCCGCAGAGCCTCGATCAGAGCAGCTATGTCGTCCGGCAAAGGGCTGCTGAACTCGAGGCACCGGCCTGTGATCGGGTGGACGAAGCCAAGCTCCGCCGCGTGCAGTGCCTGGCGGCCGAGGCTTGCCAGTGCAGCTGCCGCCGCCTCGCTCAGCAGCGAGGCGCTCGACTTGAAGCCCGTGCCATAGGTCGCGTCCCCCAGCAGAGGATGGCCGATGTGGGCAAGATGCACGCGGATCTGATGCGTACGGCCGGTCTCCAGTACTAAGCGCAGGAGGGCCGCGACTGGCCCCGGCTCCGAGGCTTCGACGCTCCCTTGCGCGCGGCCGCGGCGTGTCCGTACATCGGAGCCGCCGCGCGGTCGCTTAGGCCCGCCACCCAACGCTTCCAGAACTTCGTAATGCGTCACCGCCTCGCGCGCATCGGGTGCGCGCGAAACCGCGATCTTTGTCCGATTGGTGGTGGAGCGGCCGAGCGGCGCGTCGATCGTGTCCGCCGGCCGCGTCGGCAACCGCCAGCAGACACCGACGTAGGCGCGCATAAGGCGGCCGTCGCGCCCGTGCGCGGCGAACTGCTCGGAAAGGCCGGCATGCGCCGCATCGGTCTTTGCCACGACGAGCAGGCCCGATGTGTCCTTGTCCAGGCGATGCACGATGCCCGGCCGGCGCGTCCCGCCGATGCCCGATAGACTGTCTCCACAATGCGCGATGAGGGCATTGACCAGCGTGCCGCCGCGATGGCCGGCAGCGGGGTGCACGACCATACCTGCGGGCTTGTCGATGACGATCAGATGGTCATCCTCATAGGTGACGGAAAGAGGGATCTGCTCTGCAGCCGGAGCCGCAGGCGACGGTGGAGGCACGTCGACGGCATAGGTCTCACCGGGTTTGACCCGCCGATTGGGCTCGCCTATCGTCCGCCCGCCGCACGCCACGCGGCCGTCCCGTATCAACGCCTGGAGGCGGGCGCGGCTCAAGCCGTCGAGCGCGCGCGAAAGGACCTGATCGAGCCGCATTCCGGTTTCGTCTTCGCGCACCTGATGCGTCAGCGCACCGCTGCTGCGCTCGCCGTCCGGTGCCTGTTGCATCTGTGGGGCCTCGGGCCTCGGCCGCGTCGTCATGGAGGGCTCCGCTTGGACCGCGCATCGGTGAGCAAGATGAACGGCGACGACGAGGATACACGCCTGCGGCTGTCGATGTTCCTGCCCAAGCCGGACGACGCGCCCGGTCTGCGCGGCATGAAGTGGGCGGTCATCGTCATGGGTGTGATCCTGATCGTGGGCTTCATGGCCATCGTGGCGCGCATCGTCTACCTGACATCGCGCATGGGCGCGAGCGGCCCGCTGCCGGCCGAGGCGACGCTGAACCTGCCGGCCGGAACGGTGATCCGTTCGATGTCGCTCGACGGCCAGCGTCTCGCCATCGAGACGGACGCAGTGGGCAGCTCTCCGCCGGCGATCATCATCTACGACATCGGCTCCGGGCGCGTGCTGTCGCAGATCCGTCTGGAACGCGGCGGCGTCACGACCGCTCCGTCCGGCCGCTGAGCACCGCTTCAACGAGGCCCAACAACCGCCTGTCCACAAGCCCTTTTATACGTCGCCCCATTGCCGGCCCGATGACCGCTTATGACGCAACCACGCAAGCAGGGCGAAAGGGGGCACGCCATGAAATTCAAGGCTGGACAGAGCTGGAGCTACCGCAGCCCGGAAGGTTTCGAAACCTCGCGCATCGTCATCGGCGCGATCGCCACGTTCGGCGGCCGCCCCGCAATCCTGTGCTGCAGTGTTTCAGGCGCACCACAGAGGGAGCCCGACGGCAGCATCGTCACCGTCGACATTCCGTTCCTCCCGATCGAAGAGGCCGCTCTTTCGGCAACTGTGACGTCCTGCGACGAGCCACCGACAGCCAGCATCGGCGAAGGTTTCGCAGAAGGGCTCGACCAGTGGCAGTCCGACCCGCGCGGCCTCAGCTGCTTCACCGTGCCCTTCGACGGATACCTCGACCGGCTGATCGCACACCAGATGGCCGCCATCGTTGGCACCGACGCCGCTTGAAAGATCTTTCGGCCGGGCAAAGCCCGACAACGCTCACGCGCTGCGGCGGATGCGCTCCACCGTCCATGCGCGCGGCGCCAGCGCCAACATGCCCAGGGTCGACTCTGGGGTCGGCCTGCGCTGACCCAGCCGCGACGGGTCGAGGCCCCACGACGCTGCGATGTTGAGCACGTGATCCTCGGTCGGCGCCAGAAGCAGCGCGCCGCCGGCATCGCCCTGGCGTTCCTTTACTCCACGCAGCTCGTAGAAGCTCAGGCCCAGCGCACGTTCCGGTCGCGTCGGGGCCCCACGGTTCCAGACAATGCCCTGCTCGGTCATGGCGAACGCGCGGACCAGCACGCCATGTTCGAACCGCACCCAGGCGAACAGGTCGAGTTCGGGATAGCAGAGATAGTACTGCACATCGTCGAACTCGGCGGCCAGTTGCGACAACAACGGCGCGCACTTGTCGACAAAGCCGGGGCCCATGACGCCGGGCAGCGCGAGGCCGACGGCAAACGTCCAGCCCTCGACGGGCGGGGAGACGAAAATACGATCGCGACCGAGGTCGCGGTCGTAGACCGACCCCAGCCCCGAGTTCCAGTTGCTGTCCTCCGGAGCCTCCAGCCCGAGGGCGTCGACCACGGCCATCGTGTCGCTGGAGCGAACGGCGATCCAGGACGTGTCCCAGCCGAAGGGATGCGGTGAGTCCGGATCGGTAGCCAGAATGAGCCGACCGCGCCCGAGCCGCGGCGCGAGCCAAAGTGCCGCCGCCGCAATCGTCGCGGCGACAAGCAGCGTGACGAAGAGAACCACCCGTCTTGCCCTCAAAGCGGCGGAGCGTCAGAAACTCGACGGATAAGTGCTTCGCGGTGCATTGCGCAAGTGCCGAGAGCGGCCGTCGAAGACAGCGGCGCCACGATGCATGCGCAAGTGTGTGGGGCGAGCGGCGCATCGACGGATGTATCCACATCCGGTCTGCCTTTGAGCCTCTCGCGCCTCGGGCTAGCTAGCTTGCACGCGTCAGCTTCGTTTCAGGCTCGCCAGATACGCCGCGATCCGTGATTTCAGCCCCGGCTCGGTGACCGAGCGGGCCAGTGCTGCAAGGTCGGCGTCTCGTTGGTCTTGTCGCGTAAGATCGAGGAGCCTGTGCAGGCTGGATGGCGGCAGCACTGCCGCGGCCTTGGCAGCTTCGTCGATCAACTGAGGCCACGCATCCTGCTCCTCGATGCGCGTCAGCAGGCCGTCGGCCAAAGCACGATTGGCATCGATCACCTTGGACGTCTGCAGCATGTCGAAGGCCGCATCGCGTCCGATCAGCTCCGCGAGCCTGCGCGTTCCCAACGCAATGCCGAACCTGAGACCGGGCATGCGAAACGTCGCGCCCGAGGACGCAACACGATGCGTGCACGCTGCGACGACATCGGCAGCCGCGCCGAAGCAGGCGCCATGCACGAGCGCCATGGTGACGAACGGCGCATGGTGGATCCGCTGAAGCATCGTTTCGACGCGCAGGAAGCGCAGCGCCAGATCGCCGTCGGTTTGACGTTCGAGGTCACTGAAATCGAAGCCGCCCGAGAAGCCCTTTCCCTGCCCCCGAATGACGCACAGGCGGGTGCCGTCGCGGGCTGCTTCGTCGAACGCGGCGATCAGTTCGTCGACGAGGCGTTCGTCGAGCGCATTGAGCTTGTCGGGCCGCGCGAGCGTGAGAACGGTGGTCACCGCCACTCGCTCAATGAGAACGCGGGAGGTTGGAAGGGCTTGATCCTTATTCATCAGTTTTTTTGATGCTTTGTGCGCCGTAGCGTTGACCAAAATCAATGGATATCCGCCGCCGCATTGCTAGGGTGCGCGAAGAAACAAGTCGATAGGCTGCTCCATGACACCGACGACCGACGAGCCCGCCTCTGTACCGCGCGAGCTTCCATCTGCGGCGCCCCGCTGCGTGGGCGAGCTTCTCGACCGACTGCACACCATCACGACGAAGCTTGCCGCCGATCGTTCGACAGGGCCGTACGCGCTCGATGCGCTCCTGGAGGACGTCGAGCTGTGCCCGGCGATGCGCAAGAGCGACGACCCCCAGATCTCGCGCGGCTACGACCTGCTGACGAATTTGATCGCCGAGTCGCGGGGAGCGGTCGCCACATTGCGCGCCTGCCCGGTCAGCGACCGCCATTGGGTGCTCGAGCGACTTGTGAAAACAATAGAGACGGCGCGGTCGCAAATTGCTGCCACCGCAGCGGAAGCGGAACGCGCCGGAGATGCGCAAAGCCTGTTCAGTGACCGTTGCTCCAACTGCGCATTCTCGACGCGTTAGACTCATGCGCGCTCACGGGTTGCGGCTTCGATCGCGCCGTGAGCGAGCCATTCGTCGATGATCTCGCTCGTGTGCTCGCCCAGTTGCGGCGGCGGGCGCGAGATTTCGAATGCGTATCCCGACATGGTCACTGGATAGGCGGTCGTGCGGGTTACGACGCCATTGGGCAAAGTCAGGCTGCGGACCAGCCCCATCGCCTCGACTTGCGGGTCCTCTAGGATATCCGCGTAGCCATTGATCGGCGAGCACGGCACTCCGCGCGCATCCATCTCCGCAAGCCATTGCGCCGCCGAGCGTTCGGCAAACCTTGCCTCCAGAATCCGAGCAAGTTCCTTCTGGTTCTTTGCGCGGTCCGCCTGCCTCAGAAAACGTGGATCGTCGGCGAGTTCGGGCCGCCCTACGGCTTCGGCCACCTGACGCCATAGCGCGTCATTGCCCGCGGCGATGACGAAGTAGTCGTCGCTCGCGCGGAACGCCTGATACGGCGCGTTGCGCGGATGCGCGGAACCCAGCCGTCCGCCACCCTTGCCCGTGCCGAAGAATTCGCTCGTCTGCAGCGCAGCAACTCCGATCAGCGAACCCAGCATCGAACAGTCGATGTAGGCGCCGCGCCCGGTCTGGCGCGCCTGAAGCAGGGCGGCGAGAATTGTATAAGCCGCATAAAGACCCGCGCAGAAATCGCCGACGGGAACTCCGCATTTGACCGGCGGGCGTCCGTCCTCTCCGGTGGCACTCATCAGACCGCTCATCGCCTGAACGGTGACGTCGAACGCCCCCTTCTGAGCGTAGGGCCCACTCTGCCCGTAGCCTGAGATAGAGCAGTAGACGAGGCGGGGGTTCTCCTTCGCCAGTTCCTCGTAACCCAAGTCGAGTCGCGGCAAGACCCCAGCCCGAAAGTTCTCGACCACCACATCGGCGACCGCGACGAGCCGCTTCAAGCGAGCGACTGCCATCTTGTCCTTGAGATCGACGGCGATCGAGCGCTTGTTGCGGTTGATCGAGGCGAAATTCTCGCTGAACGGCCGACCTCCCTCCGGCGTGGACAGTGGCGGCCAGCTCCTCATGCCGTCACCGCCTGTCGGGTTTTCGACCTTGACGACATCCGCCCCCAGATCGGCGAGCAGCGAGCCCGTGAACGGACCCGCCGCGATCTGGCCGAACTCGAGCACGCGGACACCCGCGAGCGGCCCTCCGCGCTCGCCGGAGCCTGTCATTCGGCCGCCTCCGCCTTCGCGGTGGTCCGTTCCTCACGAGCGAGATCCTGGAATATCTTCCGCGCGCGGCGCAGCGCGAGATCCGGCTTCAGGAACACTTCCGAATATCCCTCGTCAGGATAGGTGAACATCCTCTGCTGCTCTGCGACTGCCCACAGGTCCTCCGCGGCCACTTCCGGGAACATTTCGGCGACGCGCCTTGCGGTCGACTTCGACGGATCCCCCTTCGACATGTGATGGGCCGGACAACTCACCAAGATGCGCCAGACGTGGTGCGTCTCGTCGATTGGCGTATGGGTGTGGATCAGCACATAGCCACGCTCGTCGCCGTCGACCTCGAGTTCGCCTGGGAACTCCCTCTCGACAGCACGCTGCTGGAGCTGGCCGGGGGGTGCATTGCGCATCACGACCCGCGTCAGGCCCGGATTGACCAGACAATGCGTGTGGTGGCGATCGACGGTATCGAAGTGGAACCAGTCCACCAGATAGGGCGGCTGATCGTAGTTCGACGTCTTGCGGATCGTCATGACGTACGCATTGCCGTCGCTTTCACCTTCCTCCAGCTCGATCGGAATACGACTGTTTGCAATGTCGCCGATATTGCCATCGTGCAGCGGATAGAAGTGTGTGATGTCGAGGAGGTTCTCGATGAGCAGCAGGTAGTTGGCATCGACGTTCATCGGCCCGACGCAGATCGTCTCCCACCTGTCGTCGCCGACCTCCGGCATGCGCGGAGGCTTGCGCAGCTCGGCCCTGTCCGGATTGCCCGGCCAAATCCAAACCAGTCCATCCTGTTCGACGATCGGGAAGGCGCGAACCTGCGCCTGCGGCGAGATCGGCCCGGTGGGATGCGAAGGAATCATGACGCACTTGCCCGACGTATCGTAGCGCATGCCATGATAGGCACACTCGAGCGTGCCGTCGGGCATCAAGCGCCCCTTGGACAACGGAAAGCGCTTGTGCGAGCAGCGGTCGTCGTAGGCGACGACCTCGCCGTCCTTCGTGCGCCACATGACGATGGGCCTACCGGCTACGACGTGACCGGTCAGAGTCTCGGGCGGAAAGTCTGCGGCGAGACCGGCGACGTACCAGCAGTCCTTGACGTAGAATTGCTCGGTCATTGCTCAGCTCCGTTCTCTCGGTTCATGCTTGTTGCGACCTTGTTGAACTTCCAATTCACAGATCAAGCTCCAGCACACCCGACCGCGCGCGCGCGCAGCAGACCATGACGTAGCTCTTGCGTTCCTTCTCGGAGAGCACCGTGTCCCGATGCTCTGGCTGTCCAGAAACGTAGCGCGTGATGCATGTGCCGCAGTAGCCGTCCTTGCAGTCGGTCTCCACGATCACTCCTGCCTCCGCCAGAACCTCCACGATCGATTTCTCCGCAGGAACGCTCAAGGTCTGGCCCGTGCTCTTGAGCTTGATCTCGAAAGCCGTGTTCTCGCCGTGGTCGACGCCGACGGGTGCGGCGAAGTATTCGCGGTGAATGGCGTGCGGCGGCCACGCTTCAAGCGCGTTCGAACAGGCGGTCATGAAGCCTGGCGGGCCGCAGTAGTAGAGATGCGTGCCGATCTCGAAATCGGATAGGAGGCTCGCAACGCCAGGACCGCTTTGCGGATCGCCGTTGTCGTGGTGGAGGGTCACCTTGCCCGCTGCGATGAGCGGCGCCAATCGGAGGCGAAAAGCCGTCCGCCCGGAATTGCGCGTCAGATAGTGCATGTGCCAGCGCGCGCCTTTGCGTTCTAACTCCGCGATCATGGCCATCATCGGCGTAACACCGATTCCGCCCGCAACCAGCAAATGGACGCGCGCTTCCCGCCCCGCGAGTGGGAAGTGGTTCTTGGGCTCGGAGATCGTCAAGACATCGCCTTCACGCACGCGGTCGTGCATGAAGCGCGAGCCACCACGCCCCCCCTCCTCGCGCAGCACCGCTATCTCGTAATGCGAGCGGTCGGCCGGATCGCTCGACAGCGAATAGGAGCGAATGACCCCAGGTTCGATATGGACCTCGATATGCGCCCCGGCGGTAAAGGGAGGCAGCAGATCGCCAACCAGGCTGACAAGCTCGAAGGCGCGAATGCCTTCCGCCTCTTGCGTAATGCGCGCGACCCGGACCTGGAGCTTGGGCTTGGCAGCAGGGACGCTGGTTGAAGCGATATCCCGGCTCATCTCGTCTGCCACTTCGTTCCCGCTTTCGAGCATCGCTACGTATTCTCCGCCACGTGAATTGCCGACGATCATGCTCGGGGTTCTATATCGGCACAAGCGATAAAAAATGCAGCTTTTACTCCATTTTTATTGATGCATGGATTCGCTGCGAATTGCCCGCGGCGACACAAAGCGCCGCGGGCAATCGGGCCAGAGTTACGGTCAGGTCGGCCAAGAGAAATCGAGCCCTCGGGCGTGCAGGAAATCGCCTTCCGCGACATCGCTGTAGGCTTTCTGCTCGCCGCGGAACTTGTTCATGCTCTCGAACACCTTCTTGGCCATCGCATCGCGCCCGGTGATCTCGCTCAGCACCTCGGCCGATACCGCTCCAAGCTTCTTGATCTGCTCGTCGGTCAGCCGCTTGATCTCAACCCCGTGCTTCTTGACGAACTGGTCGAGCACCGGTCCCGAGCGCGCCTGAAACTCGCTCAGCATGACGACGTTGGCGGAGAACGCGCACTGCTCGACGATCGCCTTCAGGTCCGGTTCGAGCCCCTCCCATTGCGCCTTGTTGACGAATAGCTCGAGGCAGGTGCCCGGCTCGTGCCAGCCAGGTGTGTAGTAGTACTTGGCATGTCGCCAGAACCCCATCGAGGCTTCGCCGTAGGGGTTGTTCCACTCCGCCCAGTCGATGGTGCCAGAGGCGAGAGCGGTCGGAACCTCGCTGCCCGGCAGATTGACGACGGTCGCGCCGACACGCTTCATCACCTCGCCGCCCAGGCCCGGCATGCGGATCTTCAGTCCCTGGAAATCCGCGAGCGTGTTGACTTCCTTGCGGCTCCAGCCGGGATGCTGAACACCGGTATTGCCGCAAACGAGGAACTTGCATCCGAAGGCGTCGGCATAGAGTTCGTCGCAGAGTTTGTCGCCGCCACCGAAGTGGTACCAGGCATTGTATTCCTGGGCGGTGAGACCGAAGGGAAAGTTGGAGACAAACTCCGCCGCCGGCGCCTTGCCTTTCCAATAGTACGGGCAGCCGTGACCGAGTTCGACGGTGCCGGACTTCACGGCGTCGATCGATTCAAAAGCTGGGACGATCTCGCCGGACGCAAACAGTTGTATCGTCAGGCGCCCCCCCGAGCACTTCGTCACTTGATCCGCGAAATACTGAGCACCGGTGCCGAGGCCCGGAAGGTTTTTCGGCCACGTCGTTACCATGCGCCATTTGCGCAGGTTCTGCGACAGGGCCGGTTTTGGCAGTGCGGCCGCGACCGCGGTCGTGGCAACGGTGGTCGCCGTGGCCGTCTTCAGGAACGTCCTGCGATGCATGGCATGCTCCTCCCGAGCGGGTTCTCAGACTTGTCTTCACGTTCTCGGCTTCGTCGCCTGGAAGCAACCGCCGGGCACTTGCGTGGCTTCGTGCGTTGAGCCACTAAGAAAAACTATCTGCCAGGTCGGGCATCACGACAAACGTGATTTTCCGATCCAATAACTTCAGCCAATCTGATGGATACGGTCTCGTCCGCTGGCGACGGGGGGTGTCGGTCAAATGATCAGGATAGGGATGACATGGTTCGGGTAGTGGGCCGGGACAGGGAAGAATTGCCCGAAGATCTGCGCGGGCTATGGGATGCGTTCAGCAGGCAGGACAACGACTTCGCCAATCAGGCCCGTGTGCTGGCGAATTCGCCGGCGGCTTTCGGCCATCTCTACGGGCTCGTGGCGGCCCTGGGCAGGAATTCGCGACTTCCCCCGCGGCTCATCGAGGTCGCCGTCGTGACGACCAGCCGCATCAACCAATGTGCCTACTGCGTTGCGCATCACGGCACCGCTGCTGTTCGGCATGGACTTCCACAGCTCACCGTCGAGCGGATTCTCGAACCGGACGTGCCCGGGCTCACCGAACCCGAAAGGCTTGTCCGCGACTACGCCCGCCTCGTTGCCGAGCGCGCATGGGGCATTCCAGAGGACGTGTTCGACAAGTTGCGAGCGCACTTCACGCAATCGGACATCGTCGAGCTTACCGTTCGCGTCTGTCTCACCGGCCTGTTCAACCGCTTCAACCAGGCCATGGAAGTCGAACTGGAAGACAGTTCCTGGTCCCCATGGATCGGACCCGCACCCGATAGCAAGGAGATGTCTCAAGAATGAACCTCAAGCAGCTTGAGACCTTCTATTGGGCAGCAAAACTCGGCAGCTTCAGCTCCGCCGCCCAGCGCCTCAACGCCACGCAGTCGACCGTGTCGATGCGCATGATGGAGTTCGAAAGGGATCTTGGCGTCGAGCTGTTCGATCGCAGCCAGCGATCGGCACGCCCGACTGCCAAAGGCCGCGAACTCATGAACTACGCAGAGGAAATTCTCCGGCTTACTCTGGAGATGCAGCAGCGCGTCGCATCCGAGGAGGCTACTCCTGGCGTCCTGCGCATCGGAGTGGCCGAAATGGTCTCGGTGACCTGGCTGCCCAATTTGATGAAGCGGATTCACCAGCGCTTCCCGCGCATTTCCGTGGAGCTCGATGAAGCACTCACCCACGACCTGATCGACCGGCTAAACCAGGGCTCGCTGGACCTCATTCTCATCCCAGGCAAGGTGCCCGGCTACTCGGTGACGCCGCTGTCTTTAGGCTTCGTCGAGTTCACCTGGATGGCCAGCCCATCGCTGGGCATCGGCGACCAGGTGCTGAGCCCGCGAGAGTTGCAGGCCTTCCCCGTCATCGCCCTTTCGCGTGAATCCTACCATCATACGTCGATCGAGGACTGGTTTCGCTCGGGCAACGCCCATTGCCGCCGTATCGATACCTGCAAGAGCTTCGGCGTGGCGCGTGCTCTAGCGATCGCCGGCCTCGGCATCACTTTGTTGCCGCGGCGATGCTACGAGGCCGATATCGAGGCTGGACGATTGAAAGTGCTCAGGACCGACCCGGCCTTCCCGTTGGTCGAGTTCACGGCGACCAGCGCCATCGAGAGCCTGCAGGCGGCGGCGCCCAAGGTTGCCAAACTCGCCGCCGAGATCAGCGACTTTCTCTGGTCCGACATGGCCGCGAGCCCGAAGCGCAAGGCGTGATCGTCGAGGCGCTCAGCCTCCCAGCAACAAGCGCGGAAGGAACGTCGCGATACCTGGGAACGTCCAGAGCAGTGCGATCATCATCACCTGCAGAACGATGAACGGCATCACACCGCGATAGATATCGGGCGTCGGAATCGTGGCAGGAGCAACGCCGCGCATATAGAACAGGGCCCAGCCGAACGGCGGCGTAAGAAAGCTCGTCTGGAGGTTGACGCCCATCATCACTCCCAGCCAAACCGGATCGACATCGAACCGGAACAGTGCGGGAGCGACAATCGGAACGACGATGAAGACGATCTCTATGAAATCGAGAACGAAACCTAGAAGGAACATCACCAGCATCACGAGAAGCATGGCGGTGAAAAAGCCGCCTGGCAGGCTCGTCAGGAAGCCCTGCACGAGGTGATCTCCGCCCAGCCCCCGGAAGGTGAGCGAGAAGATCGAGGCACCGATGAGAATGGCGAACACCATCGCCGAGATGCGCGTCGTCGCGCGTGCCACGTCGAACACCACGGCCGGCTTCAGATGGCCTCGCACCAGGGCCAGCAGCATCGCGCCCACGCCGCCGAACGAGGCGGCTTCCGTGGGTGTCGCCAGCCCGGTGAGAATGGAGCCCAGAACGGCAAGGATCAGAAGCAGCGGTGGCACGAGTGCCAGAGCGATGCGCGCAAAGAGGGACGATAGGCTGAGGCCTTCTTCGTAATAGGCGGGGCAGCGGTCCGGCCGCAGGGCGGCGAATCCTCCCAGGTAAATGATGTAGAGCCCGCTGAGGAGAAGACCGGGCACCAATGCGCCCGCGAACAGGTCGATGACGCTGAAGGGCTCGACGATGTAGTTGCCTTTCGCGAGCTGTGCCTCGGCATAGATGCCGCCCAGGGAATCCCCGATTATGACGAGTGCAATCGATGGCGGAATGATCTGCCCCAGCGTGCCCGACGCGCAGATCGTTCCGCACGCGAGTTTTGGATCGTAGCCCGCCTTCAGCATGGTGGGGAGGCTCAGCAGCCCCATGGTCACCACGGTGGCGCCCACGATGCCCGTCGAAGCCGCAAGCAACATGCCCACGATGGTGACCGAGATGCCTAGTCCGCCCGGCAGCGACCCGAAGCACTGCCCCATCGTCGTCAGCAGATCTTCGGCTATGCGCGAACGCTCGAGCATGACGCCCATGAAGACGAACAGCGGCACTGCGACCAGCACTTCGTTCGTCATCACGCCGAAAATGCGCCCAGGTACGGCATGCAGAAAGATGAGGTCGAAGACACCCATCGCATTGCCCACGAGCGCAAACAGAACCGAGACGCCACCAAGCGTGAAGGCGACGGGAAAGCCCATCATCATGGCAGCGCAGACCACCACGAGCAGAACGATGCTCATAATTTCGTTGAGGGGCATTTCAGTGCTCGCCCGCCGTCTGGGAGGCCCCGGCCGTCCATTCGGCCTCGCCGGCCAGCACCAGGATGCTGCGCAGGAAGAGCGCCAGCCCCTGCAGTGCGAGCAGAGCGGCGAAGACGAGCATGCAGCTCTTGAGGAGGAACAAGCCGGACAGGCCGCCAGCCTCCTGCGACGTCTCGAGGCGGGACCACGACAGTGCCACGTAGGGCAGCGCCACGTAAGCAATCAGGCCGATCATCGGAAGAAGAAAGAACAGCGTGCCGATGATGTTGATCCAGGCCTTCGTCCGCAGACTCGCGGGGCCATAGATCACGTCGATACGAACGTGCCCCTCCTGCAGGAGCGTATAGCCGGATGCAACGAGGAAGATGACGGCATGCGTCCAGATGTAGAGCTCCTGCATCCACACCCAGCCCATACTGAAGCCATAGCGGAGCACCGCCACAGCGCACGTTACGAGCACGAGGGGCAGCGCCAGCATGGAGACCGCCCGCCCTATCGTCTCGTTGATCCACTCGATGAAGACGATGACTGACTTCAGTCGAGAGAACGCATCTCCCTCTGCCCGCGACACGCGATTTCCTCCGACGTTCAGGCGTAGCCTTCGCCGATTTCGATCCGATGGGCGGGGCCCGGTCGAGCGAATTCGGAGGATCGCCAGACTTTTTGTCCGAGCAGGATTGCCTAGGCGACAGATCAACTCAAACCAAAACATTGCATGCGGACACACCAAGAAATCCGATGGGAGCCTGCCGCCATCGTCAGGCGTCCTGCGGTCATCTGCGGTTTACCAAACACGCGACGAGGCCGCACGAAGTCCTTCGAGCACGAGGCATCCGGCTCGTCCGGACTTCAGATGGGCGCTGTCGACCCACGCTCGACCATCGTGGCTTCGAAGCGCTCCTCATGCACGTTGACCGAAGGAGACCACTCGATCATTTCGACCAGGATCTCGGCGGCACGCTGGCCGATGCGGCGAGACGGAATCCGCACGGTCGTCAGGCCGGGCTCGACGGCTGCCGACCCCCGGAAGTCGCCAATCCCGATGATCGATAGATCACGGGGGATCCTGATATTCAGTGACATGGCGGCGAACAGTACGCCCTGTGCGATCACGTCGTTGCCCGAGAAGATGGCGGTCGGACGGTCGGAGGAACTCAGCGCCTCGACCGCGATCGCTTTGGCCGCGTCAACATCATAGGGGCACACGATCCGCCGTTCCGCCGGCACCTTGATCCCACGCTCCGTCATGGCAGCCAGTGCACCGGCGCGCCGGTCACCGGCACGGTCGTTCATACGCGGATCGGCGAACAGGAACAGGATGTCGCGATGGCCAAGATCGAGCAGATGCTGCGTTGCCCGGCGTCCGACCTCCCTGTTGTCGACACCCACACACGGAAGCGGCTGGCGCTGACGGAAGTTCCAGACCAGAATCGCCGGCACGTCACGACGCTTCAGCAGCTCGAACGTCGCGTCCTCGTGCTTGAGACCCACGAGCGCCAGCGCATCGACGCGGTGCTCCAGCAGCGATTCAACGAGCACGGCCTCGCGCGCCAGATCATACCCGTGGGCGGCGATCAGCATCGTGCGCGAATTGCGCGACAACGCCGTCGAGAAGGCCTGGGTCAGCTCCGCGAAGATGGCATTGTCCAGTGTGGGGACGATGAGGCCGATGGTGCCGGTCGCCCCGCGGTTGAGCGACCGCGCCGCGGCATTGGGAACATAGCCCAGGGCCTGCACCGCCGCCTCGATGCGCTTGCGGGCGTCATAGCTGACGATTTCGGGCCGGTTGAAGAAACGCGAAACGGTGGCGGGCGAAACGCGCGCGCGCTTGGCGACATCGACGATTCCGGGGATCGATCTGCGCAGGAGTTTGCGGCTCACGGTACGGCGCCTTCTGAGCGATGCTGCATCGCACGGCCCGCACCGGCGATGAAAACGTTTGCAGAAACATTTTCATTTGTTACCCCTCTTGTCCAGGCCGGCGTGGCGCAGACCGCAGCAACGCAAGACCGGCAAGGGATCACGATGGGGCTTGCAGCCCGGCAGGGCCGCTTCGTCGGGCTCCATCGAGGCTTCTCACGAAGCCGCAGGCTCTGCCGTCACAGGCATGGCGACCGCCGGGTACAACGGCTGCGCCGAACGTGGAGGAAACAGGAATGTCACGAGTGTCAAAACGGGCGGCGACTGTGCTCTCCGCCGCTGCCGCGTCAGTGCTGGCAACCGCCCTGGCGATGCCAGCCTCGGCGCAGGACAAATATCCGTCGCGCCCGATCGACGTCATCGTAACGTTCGGTCCAGGCGGCGGTGCCGACCTGATGGGGCGCAAGTTCGCCCAGTTTGCCGAGCCGCTGTTGGGCGTTGCCATGCCGGTCGCCAATATTTCCGGCGCATCCGGAAATGCCGGCCTTACCCGCCTCCTGACCGACGCGCCAGACGGCCACTCCGTGGCGACGCTGATCGCGCTGTCGGTGTCGGCCTGGGCTGCCGGAATCGGCAACCGGACGCCCGACGAATTCGCCTTCGTCGGCATGATGCAGAGTTCGCCGTCGATGCTGTTCGTCAACAAGGACAGCCCGTTCAAGACCTTCAAGGATCTTGAGGAGTTTGCCAAGGCTAACCCCGGCAAGCTGCGCTGCGCGACGTCGGGCTATGGCACGATGGACGACATCACCTTGAAGTACCTGGCCACCAAGGGCGTAAAGATCGTCAACGTTCCGTTCGGAAAGCCCGCAGAGCGCTACGCATCAGCGGTCGGCGGCCATACCGACATGATCTATGAAGAACCCGGTGACGTGGCGCAGTTCCTGAAATCCGGCGACCTGCGCCCGATCGTCGTCTTCGATGAAAGCCGGCACGAGGCGTTCAAGGATGTCGTCACGTCCAAGGAGCTTGGTCTCGACATCAACGACCTGCCCAACTTCCGGACCATTGCGGTGGCGGCCAAGACGGACCCGGCCCAGGTTGCAACCCTGGCCGCAGCAACCGCCAAGGTGCTGGCAACTCCGGAGTGGAAGGCGTTCTGCGAGAGCACCTACACGTGCACCGCCCCTCTCTCTCCCGAAGAGACCAAGGCGACGGTGAAGAGGTTCTATGAGACGGTGAAGGGATATCTGGAAAAATTCCCGACCACCGCCGAGGAAAAAGAAGCCTCCAAGAAGAAGTAGTCGTCGCGGTCTGTTGCGCCGCGCGTGCTAAGCGCGCGGCGCTCACCGCCTGCACTTATGTTCGTGCACGATGCCTCAGGGCTTCGCCGCTATCGGCGACCTGCCCACGGCGCGATGCTGCCCGGTGCTTGTCCTCGCTTGAAAGCCAAAGCGGATGACGGAAACGAAACGCTACGTCCGGATCGGCTTCCCGCTCGTTGTGCTGGCGATCTGCGCGTTCTTGTGGTCGCACATCGCACGCAAAGGGGCCGTGCTCGACGCCGTGCCGAATGCGGTCGGTCCGGGCGGCTGGCCGCGGGCGATGCTGGCGGGGCTTGCGATATTCGCCGTCCTGGCGCTCGCAGCAGAACTCCTGGCATGGCGCCGGAATATCCGCAGCGGTGGCGACGCAATCCCCGGCGCTCAGTCGGACTTCAGCGTCGAACCCATGGCGCTCGCCGGTGTCGGCGCGATCCTCGCCTACGGCTTTTCGATCCCATACCTTGGCTTCGCAACGGCCACGGTCGTCTTCATCGCAGGCTGGTGCCTGATGGGGCGCATCCGCTCCTGGGTAACAATCGCGGCGGTCTCGATCATCGGCACGATACTTCTGCTCTACATGTTCGTAGCGCTCGCCAAGATGCCTCTCAACCGCGGAGTGGAGCCGTTCAACAGCTGGACGATCTCCCTCTATCGCCTGCTCAAGATCTATTGAGGAGGCGCGCGGTATGGATCTCCTGTCATTGTTCTGGGGCGGCATTGTCGGCGCATTCGAGCCGCACAACTTCATCATTCTCGTCACGGGGCTGATGGTCGGCACCGTCGCTGGCGCGCTTCCCGGCATCTCGTTTGTCAACGCAATGGCAATGGCGCTGCCGTTCACCTACGTGATGGCGCCGAACACTGCGATGTGCTTTCTCGGGGGCATCTACGTCGGCGGTGTGTTCGGCGGATCGATCTCCTCGATCCTGATCAACATACCGGGCACGCCCGCATCGCTGCCGGCCTGCTGGGACGGCTATCCGATGACCGTGAAGGGGTTGTCGACACGGGCACTGAGGATCGCGATCACGGCATCCGCGACCGGCGGCTTCATTTCCGCGGTTCTGCTTGCCGTAGCCTCCCCTCCCTTCGCGGCCTTCGCGCTGCAGTTCGACCAGCCCGAGTTCTTCGCGGCTACCGTCCTGGGACTTGCCAGCGTCGTTGCCATCGCCAAGGACATGCCGATCCTGAGCGCGCTGTCGATGTTCATGGGACTGCTGATCGGTACGGTTGGCATCGATCCGCTGTTTGGAATCCCGCGCTTCACGTTCGGCATCTCCGAAGTGGAAAGTGGCATCAACTTCACCGTCGTCATGATCGGTCTCTTCGCGATCGGCGAAGTCATCGATCTGCTCGTCAAGCAGGTCGACCTGAAGCGCAAATTCGCAGCCAAGCCCGGCAAGCAGATCACCTGGCGCGAGCTGTGGGGGCTTCGAGGGTCGATCCTCAGGGGCTCGGGCCTGGGCGCGATGATCGGAATGATTCCGGGTGCCGGTGCGACGGTCGGGGCCGTCATCGCCTACAGCGTGGAGCGTCAGGCATCGGGACGGGGCGAAGCGTTCGGCACCGGCGTCGAACAGGCGCTGGCAGCACCCGAGGCCGCCAAGAACGCAACGACCGGCGCGGCGATGATCCCGCTATTGACGCTTGGAATTCCAGGCAGCGCGGCCACCGCGATCATGCTCGCCGCCATGCTGATCCACGGCATCGCGCCCGGACCACTGCTGTTCCGCATGGACCCGTCGCTCGTCTACACGATCTTCGTTTCCATGCTCGTCGCCAACCTACTGATGATACTTGCGGCCGTCACCGTTGCGCGTGGCTTCTCAGCTCTAATGCGCGTGCCGCCACCCATCCTCGGCGCATTCATCATCGTGCTGTCGGTGATCGGCGCCTTCGGCGTCCGCAACAACATCTTCGACGTCTACGTCTGCCTCATCTTCGGGGTCCTGGGCTTCGTGATGAAGCGCGCCAACTTCCCCTCCGCACCACTCGTGCTTGGGGTGATCCTTGGACCGCTCGCAGAGCGCTACTTCCTGACGTCGCTTGCCAACTACGAGGACAACTTTTGGATTTTCGTACAGCGCCCGATCTCCGGAACGATCCTGGCGCTGGCGGCAATCTTCGTCCTTTGGTCCCTCTACCCGACCATCAAGTCAGAGGTGGCGCGGCGCACGGGTGCATCGACGCGAATAGTGAAGCGGCTTTGACCAGGTCTCTGGTCCCAACGTGTACGCGGGAGAACGGATATGGATTCCCAGGTGGAAACTCGTCAGACGAAGGCCGCTTCGTCGGCCGCGGAGGAGCCCGCGATATTGGTCGCGGCAACCGTTGCGCGCGCGCGCGCCGCGATGGAGGCGTATGAGAACCACGATCAGGCGCGCGTCGATGACGCCGTGCGCGCGCTTGCATGGTCAATCTATAAGCCCGAGCACGCGCGCCTGCTTGCCGAACTCGCGGTCGAGGACACCGGCCTGGGCACGGTCGAGTCCAAGGTCATCAAGAACACGCGAAAGACGTTCGGCACCCTGCGCGACCTGTTGCGGGCGAAGACCGTTGGGGTGATTTCCACCGAGCACGATCGCGGTATCGTGAAGTACGGCAAGCCCGTCGGCGTCGTGGGTGCGGTTTGCCCCTCGACAAATCCGGCGGCAACGCCGGTCAACAAGGCCATGATGGCGCTCAAGGGCGGCAACGCCGTCATCATCGCGCCGTCGCCCGCCGGGGCCGAAACAACCCGCAGGACGGTCGAACTGATGCGCGCCGAGCTGCAGAAGGCAGGTCATCCAATCGACCTCGTCCAGATTCTGCCGCCACCAGTCTCCAAGGCGATGACCGAGGAGATGATCCGTCAGGTCGATCTTGCCGTGGTCACCGGTTCGCAGGACAACGTGCGTCGGGCGATGCAGTCCGGCACCGTGACGATCGGTGTCGGCGCCGGCAACGTGCCGGTGATCATCGACAGCTCCGCTGATCTCGACGACGCTGCCCGCAAGATCTGCGCATCCAAGATCTTCGACAACTCGACCTCGTGCTCGTCGGAAAATTCGCTGGTCATTCTCGACGACGTCTATGAGGCCGCGATCGCTGCGCTGGAGCGTGCGGGAGGCTGGCGCTGCAATCGCGCCGAGCGCGACGGCGTCGTCAACACTCTCTGGATCGGCGGCAAGCTCAATCGTGCCATCATCGCCAAGGACGCAAGCGTTCTTGCCGAGGCAATGAAGCTGCGCGACGGCGCGCGTGCAGCGAAATTCTTCATGGTCGAGGAAGATTCGGTCGGCGGCAAGCACTCGCTCGCCGACGAGAAGCTATCCCTGGTGCTCACCATCTACAGGGCGCGCGACTTCAAGGATGCAAAGCGCATCGTCGCTGCCGTCCTCGACGTCACGGGCAAGGGTCATTCCGTTGGAATCCATACCGCCGACATGGCCAGGGCGCGCGAACTGGCCGAAGCGACCGATGTCGTCCGCGTGCTCGTCAACCAGGGCCACACCTTCGGCAACGGTGGCGGCTTCGACAATGCGCTGCCGTTCACGCTCTCCATGGCCGGCGGCACGTGGGCCGGCAACACGATGTGCGACAACCTCAACTACAAGAACTTCATCAACATCACTCACCTCGTCACGACCATCCCTGAGGACAAGCCCTCCGAGGAGGAGCTGTTCGGCCAGTACTGGGCCCACTACGGCCGTTGAACACAGGACGCTTCGGACCATGAATTTCGAGGAGCACGCCGCCAAACCCTTGCTCGCAAGGTTCGGCATCGCAATCCCTGAAAGCCATCTCGCTTTCACCGCCGTTGAGGCGCAGGCGGCCGCGGCCGCCATCGGTCCCTGCGTCGTCAAGGCTCAGGTGCCGACGGGCAAGCGCGGCAAGGCTGGCGGTATCAAACTGGCCGCCACGCCGCAGGAAGCGCACGATCATGCCGAGAAGATCCTGGGCATGGACATCGGCGGCTGGCGCGTGGGCAAGGTGCTTGTTGAAGCTCAGACGCCGATCGCGCGCGAACTTTACGCCGCGGTACTCGACGATAGGTCGAGCCGAGGCCCGATGCTGCTGTTCTCCGCCATGGGCGGGATGGATGTCGAAGAAGCAGCGGAGCGCGACCCCGGCGCCATGCGCCGCATCGCCATTCCCATCGAGACGGGGTTGACCGAAGAAACCGCGCGCGGCGCCCTGGACGGTCTGGACCTGGGACGACATACCGGCGCGCTGAGCGACGTATTCTTGAAGCTCTATCGCGCCTGGCGCCAGCTCGACGCCGAACTCATCGAGATCAACCCGCTCGTCATCACCAAGGACGATCGTGTCGTGGCGCTCGACTGCAAGTTCACGCTCGACGATAGTGCAGCCCCGCGCCAGCAGGCAATCGCCGCCAACGCCGCGCCGGAGAAGCGCACAGCGCTCGAAGCGAAAGCCGCCGAGGCCGGGTTAAAGTACATCGAGCTGGGCGGCTCGGTCGGCGTGCTGGCAAATGGCGCGGGCCTCACCATGACGACGATGGATGTCATCGCGCATTACGGCGGCAGCCCGTCCAACTTCCTGGAGATCGGCGGCGAAGCCTACACGAAAGCCAAGATCGCGCTTTCGATCCTGCTGGAAAACCCCAACATCAAGGCTCTCCTGGTCAACTTCTGCGGCGCCTTCGCCCGCACCGACGTCATGGCCGACGGCGTTATCAACGCCTGGCTGGAGCTGAAGCCGGACATTCCGATCTTCTTCACCATTCATGGGACCGGCGCCGACGAGGCCGTCGAGCTGGTTCGGCAGCGCCTCGGCATCGAACCGTTTGATTTGATGGACGACGCGGTCAGAGCTGCGGTCGCGGCCGCCAACGGGAGGGCTGCGGCATGATCCCGCGCAAGAGCCACCGCATTCTTATCCAGGGCATCACCGGAAAGCAGGGCACGTTCTGGACGCAAGCCATGATCTCCTACGGTTCCAACGTTGTCGGCGGCGTCAATCCGAACAAGGCGGGCACGCGTCATCTGGACGTACCTGTCTTCGCGACGGCCCGCGATGCCGCCAAGGAAGCGCCGTTCGAAATCGCGTGCATGTTCATTCCGCCCATGATGGCCAAGGAGGCTGCGATCGACGCCTGCGAGGCGGGCGCCAAGCTCCTCGTCTGTCTGACGGAACACATTCCGTCGCATGACGTCATGGAGATGCATGTCGCAGCGCGCCAGAACGGCACGCGCATCGTCGGTCCAAACACGGCCGGGCTCGTTACTGTCGGTGAGTGCTTCGTGGGCATCATGCCCGCATTCAACGACAAGGTGTTCCGCAAAGGTAGCGTGGGCATCATCTCGCGCTCCGGAAGCCTGGGGACGCTGGTCAGCCTTAACATTGCTCAAGCCGGGCTCGGCCAATCCTTGTTCTACGGCATCGGCGGCGATCCCATGATCGGCACGACCACGGCCGACGCGCTTCGCATGCTCGATGCCGACCCCGGCACCGAAGCCGTGGCCATATGCGGCGAGATCGGCGGCAGCGCAGAGGAAGAAGCTGCCGAGTATGCGCGCACGATGAGCAAGCCCGTGGTGGCCTTCATAGCCGGCCGTCAGTCGCCACCGGGCAAGAAGATGGGCCACGCCGGCGCTATCGTCGCCGGCGGCAAGGGTGACTACGCATCGAAACGCAAAGCACTCGAGGCAGCAGGCGTCGCCGTCGCAGACGTGCCAAGCCAGGTGCCGCAACTGCTGAAACAACTGTCCAAGGCTGCTTGAGCGCTGCGCCTTTCCAACTGCAGCGCGCCGTTAGTGATCGAGGCCGGCCACCAAAGCGTCCTGCGTGTCGCAATGCCGGATAGCAATCTTAGAAAGGGTACACACTCCATGCGCATGACCACCGAAGAGGCCTTCGTGAAGGTTCTGCAGATGCACGGTATCGAGCATGCGTTCGGCATCATCGGATCGGCGATGATGCCGATTTCGGACCTGTTTCCCAGGGCCGGAATAACGTTCTGGGACTGCGCGCACGAATGCAGCGCCGGCATGATGGCGGACGGCTACACACGCTCAACCGGCCGGATGTCGATGATGATCGCGCAGAACGGTCCGGGCATCACCAACTTCGTCACACCGGTCAAGACCGCCTATTGGAACCACACACCACTCCTGCTTGTAACTCCCCAGGCAGCCAACAAGACCATAGGTCAGGGCGGCTTCCAGGAGATCGAGCAGATGCGGCTCTTCGCCGATATGGTCTGCTACCAGGAGGAGGTGCGTGATCCTTCCCGGATTGCCGAAGTCCTCAATCGCGTGATCGAGAAGGCGTGGCGGGGATCGGCGCCCGCGCAGATCAACGTACCGCGCGATTACTGGACGCAGGTCATCGATATCGAGCTGCCGCAGATCGTGCGCCTCGAGCGTTCGCCCGGTGGCCAGCAGGCCATCGCGGAGGCGGCGCGGCTGCTCGCAGCCGCCTCCTTCCCGGTCATCCTCAACGGCGCAGGTGTCGTGCTCTCCGGTGCAATCCCGGCGTCGGCCGCGCTTGCCGAGCGCCTGATGGCGCCGGTCTGCTGCAACTATCAGCACAACGATGCCTTCCCCGGCTCGCATCCCCTGTCGGTCGGTCCGCTCGGCTACAACGGTTCGAAGGCCGCGATGGAACTCATCTCCAAGGCCGACGTCGTGCTCGCGCTCGGCACCCGGCTCAATCCATTCTCGACACTGCCGGGCTACGGCATCGACTACTGGCCGAAGACCGCCAAGCTGATCCAGGTCGACATCAATGCAGACCGCATCGGGTTGACCAAGAAGGTGACGGTCGGCATACAGGGCGACGCCAGAGCCGTCGCCGAACAGATCCTGGCGCGACTGCCCGAAGCCGCCGCCACCAACGGTCGCGATCAGCGCGCGGCGCTGATCCACAAGACGAAGTCCGCATGGCTGCAGAAGCTCGCGTCCATGGATCACGAGGATGACGACCCGGGTACGAGCTGGAACGAGCGCGCCCGCAAGCGCGAGCCCGACAAGATGTCGCCCCGCATGGCTTGGCGCGCCATCCAGGATGCGCTGCCCAAATCCTCCATTGTCTCATCCGACATCGGCAACAACTGCGCCATCGGCAACGCCTATCCGACATTCGAGGAAGGCCGGAAATACCTTTCTCCAGGCTTGTTCGGACCGTGCGGCTACGGGTTTCCCGCCATCGTCGGCGCCAAGATCGGCAATCCGGACGTACCTGTCGTCGGCTTTGCCGGGGACGGGGCCTTTGGCATCTCGATGAACGAGATGACGGCGTGCGGACGGGAGAGCTGGCCCGCCATCACCATGGTCATCTTCCGCAACTACCAGTGGGGTGCTGAGAAGCGCAACACGACCCTTTGGTTCGATGACAACTTCGTCGGCACTGAGCTCGACCTCGATGTCAATTACGCGCGCATCGCCGAGGCCTGTGGCGTAAGCGGTGTGCAGGTGCGCTCCATGGACGAGCTGCGCGCGAAACTTTCCGAGGCGGTGGAGGCGCAGATGCGGGACCGGCGGACGACCTTCATCGAGGTGTTGCTCAACCAGGAGCTGGGTGAGCCCTTCCGCCGCGATGCAATGAAGAAGCCAGTCGCTGTGGCGGGCATCGACCCGGCTGACATGCGCCCGCAACAGCCTCTGTGAAGCTGCGCGAAATCCCATGCATGCCGCGACCCTGCTAACGCTCAACGCCGGCTCTTCGTCGATCAAGTTCGCGCTGTTCGACAGCACCAATGAGCAGGACGAAATCGCCCGCGGCCAGGTCGAGAACATCGGCGCTGCCGCCAACATGCGGATCGCGCACGCCGATGGGACGGCGTCGCGATCGCAGATCCCGGCGGCGGATCACGATGCGGCTCTGCGCGCCATCCTTGGTGCCGTGCAGAGCCTGCTCGGAGACCGTGCGGTGGCCGGCGTTGGCCATCGCATCACGCACGGGGGGCCCGATTTCGCCCATCCGCGTGAGCTCGATGTCGCGACCCTGGCCCGCCTTAGGGAGTTCATCCCATGGGCACCGCTGCACCAGCCCTACAATCTGGCGGTCGTCGATGGCGCACGGGCGGTGTTTCCGGCCGCGCGCCAGATCGGCTGCTTCGACACCGCATTCCATCGTGGTCACGACTTCGTCGCCGATTGCTACGCGCTGCCGCGCGCCTACTACGACAAAGGTGTGCGCCGATACGGGTTTCACGGTCTGTCCTACCAGTACATTGCCGGCAGGCTGCGAGAAGTTGCGCCTGAGGTGGTGCAGGGCCGCGTTGTCGTCGCTCACCTGGGTAATGGCGCCTCCATGTGCGCGCTCCGCGATGGCAAGAGCGTCGCCTGCACAATGGGCTTTACCGCACTCGATGGGCTGGCCATGGGAACCCGATGCGGTCAGATCGATCCGGGTGTCCTTCTCTATCTTCTGGCGCAGGAGCGGATGACGGTCGAACAACTTGCCGATCTGCTTTACCGGCGCTCCGGGCTGCTCGGGTTGTCGGGGCTCTCGAACGATATGCGAACGCTTCTGGAGTCGCCCACGCCCGAGGCCCGACAGGCCCTCGACTACTTCGTGCATCGTGCACGCATGGAGTTGGGTTCGCTCGCCTCAGTGCTGAGCGGCCTCGATGCCTTGGTGTTCTGCGGCGGCATCGGCGAAAACTCTCCCGATGTTCGCGCTCGCATTTGCGATGGCCTGGAATTTCTCGGGGTCGAGGTCGCGGCTTCGGCGAACGTGTCCAACTCCGCCGAGATCGGTGCAGGCGCATGCCGCGTCCTCGTCGTTCCCACATTCGAGGAACGCGTGATGGCCAGAGCCCTCCATGAGTTCATTGGCCGGGGGTGACTTGCCGGTCTCCTGCATGCGTCACCATCCGCCCAGCCTTCGGACATGACGACCGGTTTCTTGGCAAACTGCCAAACGAACCCGCACGAAATCGCGTGATACAGCCGCCCGAGAAACCTCACCGGCGGCTCGCGCCATATGCCATCCACCATGAACGGCAAGCCATATTGAATGGACGGCCCGATCAGAGCTAGATTGGATTGATACTCAATTCACTCCGTTGTCGGCTAAATGCCGTCACCGCCGCTCTTTTGGAGCCTGCGCGTGCAAAGGCCGGAACCCTCGACGAACCAGCCCCGCCCTGATCCGGCGCCTGCTCGAAAGCCGTTGCCCGTCGGCGGCGCGACCGGGCAAGCCCAGCCAGGGCCGGCGACAGCAGCCGTTGTCGTCGGCGCCGGCGTTCTTCTGCTGGCCGCTGCGGTTGTCCTGGGCCTGTTCGACGGCTTCGGTGCGTCGACGGGGGACGGTGCCGAGGGGGCCAATAATGCCCGCCCCAAGGTGGCCAGTCAGAGCATGATCCGGCCCGTTGCGCCGCAGCAGGTCGAGCAGGCCATCGCCGCGCTGATGATGAGCGAGGCGCAGAAGACAGACGTTCGCACGGCTGTCACACAAGACCGCGCGCGGCTCGGCTGGATCACCGTTTCCGACATCCGCGCCGAGGACGGCGACTGGGTGCGCATCGCCGCTGGGCCATTCGTCCAGGACGTTCGACTGCTCAACAAGCCCCATACGATTGCCGTGCCCTATTTGCCCGGCATGCCGGTATCCGTCACAGGCCTGGTTGATGGCGGCGGCGGCGACATCACAGTCGCGGTCTATCTGGGAAGCTCACAGATCTCACTCAAGCCCCTCAAGAAGGGGGAAGCCCTGCACCTTCCCTCGCCCTGAACGGCGGGGGGCGTTTCGTTCGCCCATGGCGCCCTGCGCGTCTGAATCTCTGTGGCTGGTCAATGTCGCGTACGCAGCACAAGGGGCCTCTCGCTGGGCCGCGTAAGGCCAGCCCTGCAAAGATCAGCTCCATATTCTTGTGCGTTGACCGGCGGAGGGTGCAGCCATGACGGGCATGGCATGGGCAGGCCGTCTCGGCATTGTCATCGCATTGATCATCATCGAACGCGCTTCGCCCGCCCTCGCCTGGGTGCTCGTCATCCTGGCCGGTGTCGGAGCCGTCCTCCTCGCGCTGTACGGCGGCCGCTACCTGCCTGCACCGGTTCTCGGCCTCGTCGATCGCATGACCGGACGCGCTTCCCCGAAGGAGAGGCCTCGCGCACCCACCGTCATCGACGAAGCCGAACTCGCCCGTTACCTCAAGTCACGGGTCGTCGGCCAGGATCAGGTCATCGACGCATTGGCGCGGCGCGTCCGACAGCGACTGGCCGCACGCCGCGAAGGCAAGCCCATTGCCGTCATGTGCTTCGCCGGACCGCCCGGCGTCGGAAAGACCTATCTGGCCAAGTGCGTGGCCGAGAAGCTTTACGGCGAGGCCGGCCATCTGCACATCCTGGAGATGGCGCGCTTCAAGGACGACCACTCCGCCGCCTCGCTTTTCGGTGTCCCTGCGGGCTATTCGGGTCACGGCGAACCGGGCGTGCTTTCGAAAGGGCTGCGCGACACGCCAAACTGCATCATCCTGCTCGACGAGTTCGAGAAGGCGAGCCGGCAGATCCATCTGCAGTTCCTGTCGGCATGGAACGACGGGTTCGTCACCGATCTGGGTACCGCTTCCCGGTTTTCGACGACCGAGGCGATCTTCGTGCTCACGACGAATGCCGGCGCCGCGCGCATCGTCGAGCGCGCCCGCGATCCGACGATTGCGCAGGACGACCTCAACCGGCTGGCGAAGGCGGCCCTTGTCGATGCAGATTTCGCACCCGAAGTCATGTCGCGCATCGACGACGTCTTCGCGTTCCGCGAGCCTGCGGGGCTCGACATCGCCCGCATTGTCGCGCTCGAGATGGAGCGCATGACCCGGGAATACCAGCTTGAGATTGTCCCCCAGGGCATCGACCCGGAGATCCTCATACAGGCGATGACCAGGGTGAGCGAAGGCAAGGCCGAGGGCGGCGTGCGCGAAATCTCCCGTGACATCGAGCACCTCATCGCGGACGGCCTCATCGAGGCAAGGGCCAACAATGCACGCAGGATCCGCTTCGTCGCAGCGGGACGGGGTATCGAGGTCGTGCCCATTGGCGACGACGACGCGCCGGGGCCGAGTTCGCCCGCACGGTATCCAGCGGACTACCCCGAGGTCGCAGATGCCGACACCGCGGCGTCCGCAAGCGCTATCCGGACGGCCGAGGGTGACGTCGCTCCGGCACCCACCGCCCTCAGGGACAGGAGTTGACGATGAGCAGCGATGCGAAGGGTGGGCCGGCAGCCCATGACCCCCTTTTCAACCTGACGGACATGAAAGCGCTCGAGGACATGTGGGGAGCGAAGCAGAAGACGCTCCGTCTCATCGATGCTGCGGAGCTGGCCGCGCATCTCAAGTCGCGCGTCATCGGCCAGGATACGGTCGTCGACTCGATCTGCACGAGGCTGCACCGCCGCATGGCAATCGACCGCTCGAAGGCAACGCGACCCATCGCCGTCATCTGCTTTGCGGGCGCCCCCGGCGTCGGCAAGTCGTACCTCTCCAAGCTCCTTGCCGAGAAGCTGTTCGGATCTAGCAAGCACCTGGCATTCTTCGAAATGGGCCAGCTCCGCGACGCACACTCCGCCTCCACCTTGTTCGGCCAGCCGCCCGAATACCGTGGCGGACGCGGACAGTTGTCGAAGGCGCTGCGCGACGTGCCCAACTCCATCATCCTGCTCGACGAGTTCGAAAAGGCGCACCGCGACATCCACCTGCGCTTCCTCTCGGCATGGAACGACGGCTTCATCACCGACCTGCACGACGGGCTCAAATACTCGACCAAGGATGCGATCTTCATCCTCACGGTCAATGCGGGTTCGCGTCAGATCGCGGAACGGGCGCGCGACAAGTCCGTCAGCCAGGACGATCTCAACAAGTTCGCCCGCAATGCGCTGCAGGATGCGCAGTTCGCTCCCGAGGTCCTCTCACGCATCGACGATGTCTTTGCTTTCCGCGAGCTCGAGGGTCTCGACATTGCGCGCGTCGTGGCACTCGAGATCCAGAAGAAGGCACGCGAGTATGGACTTGAGATCGCCGGCGCCGGCATCGACCCGCGCATCCTGATGGCCGCGATCGAGGAATTCACGCAGAACAAGCCCGAGGGCGGCGTTCGCGAGATCGCGCGCCACATCGAGGAAAAAATCGCCGACGGCCTGATCGCGGCCAAGTCGAACGGCTCGGACAAGGTGATGCTAGAGGCCGATGGCAGCGAGGTGACCGTCCACGGCGCGTAACGCGCTGGAGCAGGGACCCCGGGCGGCCGATAGTGCGTAACGGAGTTGTAGAATGTCGGGTTCAGCAGGCGCCAAGGGCATGCTCGCGACCGAGACGCGGAACCGGTCGTTCTTTGGCACTCTGGCAAATCTCTATCGGAGCGATCTCGCCTTTCGCGGCATGACCGACTTTGCCGTGATCGGCGCGCTCGTCATGATGTTCCTGCATCCACCGCAATCGGTGAAGTGGCCATGGGCTGGCGGAGGCGCTGGCCAGTCGCAAGGCGGCCCCGCGGCGGGACTGCTCGGTGGCTTGTCCGGTCAGCAAGGGTCCGGCGCGTCCGGAACTGGGACCGGAACCGGGACCGCGGTCAAGCCGCAGCCGCCGGCGGGTGCCGGCACAACCGGCCCGGTCGTCGCCATCCCCTTCGCAGAAACCTTCAAGAGCCCGCGCCTGGGCATCGGCTTCCTGTTCGACATCGACAAGGCGGCGTTCGAGAAATCCAAACCCCAAGACAAGGAACGCCTGCTCAAGGCGCGGCAGGGCGTCATGCTGCGAGTCCCCGACGATATCATGGAGGCGCTGCGCGAAGCAGACGGCGACGATGCCAACGTGCAGTTACTCCGCGGCGCCGCCTTCGCGATGCGCAACACGGAGGCGAGCAACAAATCCGCCGAAGCGCTGTGGCGGCAGGCCATAGCCGGCGGTAACGCACAAGCAAAGGCGCTGCTCGGGCGGCTGCTGTTGAGTGGCCGGCCCGGCATCGAGCAGAACGTCGACGCTGGCCGTGCCCTGATCGAGGAAGCGGCGGCGGCCGGCGATCCGCAAGCGTTGCGCTTTGCAGGCGTCGGCTATCTGAGCGGCGACTTCGGAACGCTCAATCCTGTCCAGGCGGCGGAGCTTCTCAAGAAGGGAGCCGACGGCGGTGACGCCATGGCCATGGGCACCTACGCCCGCATGGTTGCAGAGGGCATCGGCGTGCCCTCGGCCGACGGCAAGGCGGCCGAGGCATATCTCCGGAAGGCGGCCGAGAGCGGCTTGACGCCAGCGCAGATCACGCTGGGCGATTGGGACATCGAACAATACAAGCAAGGCCTCAAGGCCGACATGAAGGATGCCGTCGCCTGGCACACGCTGGCGTACGAAAAGGGCCGTTCGATCGGCGCCCTCGTCCAGCTCGCCTACCTGCACGCGGCCGTCGGCAAGGCGCCACCCTGGAAGGACGACAAGAAGGCGTTTGCCTACGTGCGCAAGTGCTCGGGCTTCGACAACCGCTATTGCCAGTTCAACGCTGGCATTGGCTGGAACAACGGCCAGTTCGGACCCCGTAACGCTGCGCTCGCCCGTGCCCACTTCGCCATATCGGCAAGCCTTGGACACGAACCCGCCAAGGCCCAGATCGCCTCGCTCGACGCTGCCCTCAGTGCCGAGGAGAAGAAGAAGGCCGATGCCTACGAAAAGGAACTCAAAGGTTCACTCAAGCCCATGCCGGCGGAGATACCGCTGCAGTATCCGGGCGTCGAGCTACCACCGCCGGTCGAGGCCGCCGCACTGGACGGGAGCAAGGCACGCACCGACGCGAGCATCGCCGACACCGAGGATTATGCGACCTGCGTCGACTCGAAGGCCGACAATAGCGCGCGAACCAGCGCCTGCGACCGCGTCATCGCAAAGGGGCTCGGCCGGCCGGAGGAGCTGGGGCTCGCCTACTTCGGCCGCGGCTATGTGAAGAAGATCGAAAAGAAAGTCGACGAAGCTCTGGCCGACTATGACCTGGCGCTGAAGCATGACCCCAAACTCAAGGGCGCGCTCAACAATCGTGGCAATATTCTGCGCGACAAGGGCGAGTATGCCAAGGCACTTGCCGACTTCGATGCGGCACTCGCAGTCGACGCCAAGTACGTGCGGGCCCTGGCTGGCCGAGCGGCGGCCCTCTACGGACTGGGCCGCCTCGACGAAGCGGAGGCCTCCGCCAAGGCTGCGTTGAACGAAAGCCCGGACGACCAATGGGCGAAGCGCACACTGGATACGATCGAAGCCGACCGGAAGAGTGCTGCGCGAAAGCCGGACGAGAAAGCCCCCGCCGAAAGCAAGCCGTCTCAGCCGAGCACGACCAGCGTTACCGAGACCGCCGACTACAAGGCCTGCGAGGATACGAGCGCCAAGATGGCGGACCGCCTCGTCGCCTGCAATCGCGTGATCGATTCAGGGAAGGGCACCCCATCGGAGCTTTCGACTGTATGGTTTGGCCGGGGTGCGGCCCTCGGTGCGGAGGGCAAGGACGACGCGGCGCTTGCCGCCTACAACGAGGCAATCAAGCAGGATCCGCAATCGCTGGCCTCTCTCTACAATCGCTCGCTGATCCACTCCAAGCGCGGCGATCTCGATACCGCGCTCGCCGACCTCGATGCGGCGTTGCAGATCAACGCGAAGCACAAGTACGTGCTGTCGGGGCGTGCCGATGTCCTCCGGCGCAAGGGGAAGCTCACCGAAGCCCTGGAGCAGGTGCGCGCCGCGCTCGAAGTCGATGCGCAATTCGAGCCCGCCAAGCGAACGCAGCAGGCAATCCTGGCCGACCTCAAACGGCCCGAAGACCGCGACAGCACCAGCCAGAAAGAGAGCGGTCAGGCGAAGTCGAAGACCGAAGCCAAGGGGCCGCCCCCGGCGGAGGAACGCGCAGCACCTGCGGCACCTGCGGAACCGAGCGATCCTGAAACGGCGGCGTTACGGGAGCGGGCGCGTGGTCACCTCAACCGCGAAGACTACGACAGCGCAATCGCCGATTACACCGACATCATTCGGAAGGAGAAGGGCATTGCGAACGACTTCAACAACCGCGGCATCGCCTATCACAAGAAGGGCGACTATGACCGGGCCCTGAGCGACTATGCGCGAGCTGCATCCAAAGCAGGGCACGACGGCTGGCCCCATTACAATCAGTCCTTGATCTACACCAAGCGAGGCGAGCTCGATAAGGCGCTGGAGCAGATTTCGGCCGCCATCGACAAGCACGGGATGGGCACGGCGCAGGTTCTTTCCGAGCGGGCCGATCTGCATCTTCAGAAGAAGGATTTCGTCGCGGCGCTCAAGGATTACGACGCGATGATCGAGAAGCTCGACAGCAGGAAGGACGGCAGGCCTCTGGTGGCACGCGCCCATGTGCTGCGGGGACGTGCCTATCAGGAGCAGGCCGCGGCGGAAGTCGCGCGCTGCCCGACGTTGATACCGCCACCCAAGAAATGCGAAACGGCAGTGACCTACGCCACCGCGCTGCTCGACTTTGAAACCGCAAGGAGCCTCGATCCCGACAATGGCGATGCGCATTTCCGGATCGGCTGGATCGCCGATCGTGTGGGCAACGCTGATCTCGCCATCGAGAACTACACGAAGGCGTTGAAGGCGGACCCCAACATGTCCGTGGCCTTCAACAACCGCGGCGTGCTCTATGCCAACAAGCGGCAATGGGAGCTGGCGATGGCGGACTACACCGATGCCATCCGCGCCGATCCGAAGAACAAGCACGCATGGGCCAATCGCGGCGTCCTGTTCTCCAACAGACAACAGCGCGCACGTGCCATCGCCGATCTGCAGGAGTCGCTCAACATCGATGCCGACTATGCCTACGCCCGAAACGCGCTGCGCCGGCTCGGCGTCCGCCGCTAGACCAGGTTCCGCTCAACAAGAAATTGCCGTCGACGTCCCCGAGACGAACGGAGCCCTCGTTCTTGTCCTGCCGATTGCTTGCCCTTGGTTCAACGCGTCCGAGGCCTTCCGCGACTTCACCGATCTGGTGAAGCTCGTCGATGCCCGCGTCGACGACGCGTTCTCACTTGACGCGCGCAGCAAGCGGCTTGGGAACGTGCAATCGATCACAGAACCAGCTTGGCGAAACGGCGGTGCTTCTGCTAGGGGGGGGCGACGAGGCGCTGGATAAATGTCCGCTACCAGACTTCTTCCGCGCATGGCGCGCGGTTTTGGCGCGTCCGCAAGGAGAGTACGCTCGAGCAGGTCTGGGCAGCACTGCCGGAACGTCAGAACGCCGTCGCATGACGCCCCGCGAGCCCCACCAGCCGCTTCGGTCTGCGACCGCGATGGGCCAGGAGCAGCCTTTGCACGTGACGAGGTCTAGTATGCATGAATACGTGAAAGTCTCGGCGAGTGTTTTGCTGGTTGCAGCATTCGGAATCAGCCTCCCCGCAAGGGCCGACCAAAAGCAAGACTTTTCATCGCTACAGATGAAAGGCGTAAAGCAAATAACTATCGGTGTCGACCTTGACGGGGCAGTAAAGCGGCTGTCCAAAGCCGTTCAGTTCCCAACGATCTCCAACCAGGATCGAAATGACTTCGATGTGAAAGCCTTTGAGGACTATCACAAGTTCTTGGTGGAAGCGTATCCCATGGTTCACAAGACGCTGAAACGGGAGGTCTTGGGGGATCCTCGTCCGTATAGTTTGCTCTATACGTGGGAAGGAAAGAATCCTGACCTGCCACCGGCGCTGTTTTATGCGCATCAGGACGTCGTCCCGGTGCCAGAGGATTCCTTGGACCAGTGGCACCAAAGGCCATTTTCTGGCGCGGTAGCCGATGGCCACATCTGGGGCCGGGGCGTACTGGATGACAAGAACCAGATCCACGGCATGCTGGAAGCTGCGGAGATGAGAATCAAGGAAGGCTGGCAGCCCTCCCGCACCATATATTTCGTCTTTGGCCAGGACGAGGAAGTGGGCGGACCGGAGGGCGCCAAGCACATCGCCGATGTTCTAGAACAGCGCGGCATCAAGAGATTTGCCTTCGTTCTAGATGAATCAGCGCCCCTGATTCCCGGCGTGTTCCCTGGCATCCCGGACAACACCGCGCTCATCGGCATTGCGCAAAAAGGCTATGTCAGCCTTGAGCTTGCCATGAGCGGAATTGGCGGCCACTCCTCGCAGCCACCCAAAGAAACAAATATCGGCATTCTGGCGAAAGCCATCACCCAGCTTGAAGCTGCGAAATTCCCTTATCGGATTCATGAGGCTGTTCGCCATCAGTACCGCTATATGGGCCCCGAATTGGATAAAGCCAAACAGCCGATGTATGCCGCGGTTGCCTTCGGGAAAGATGGCGAGATGACCGACCTCGAAAAGAAGTTTATCGAGGAAATGGCATCCAATCAGGTCACCAGAGCCATGCTGCACACCACGATCGCCGTCACAATGTTCAATGCCGGCATCAAGGATAATGTGCTACCGCCAGCAGCGACTGCCGTGGTCAATTTCAGGCCGATGCCCGGCGATACGCCCGACGTGATCATCCAGCACGTCAAAAAGGCGATCAACGACGATCGCATAGCCATCCGGGATATTTCCGCCTCCACGCCTGCCACTAACGTGGCGAACCCCGATGGTCCCGGCTACAAGGCGCTCGAAAAGACCGTCCGCCAGATTTGGGGCAATGACCTGATCGTGGCGCCGTTTTTTGTGATCGGCGGCTCGGATTCGAAACATTTCCAGGCGCGGCCATTCGCTCCGGATGTCTACACCATTACGGGAATTCAGCTTGAATCAATGAAGGAGTTTGCCGGCTTTCATGGCGTAAATGAGCGCATCAAGGTGGATGAGTACGAAAAGACGATAGGGTTCTTCTATCAGCTCATGAACAACCTGGATACGGACTTGAAGCCCAATTAGCAGTCCTACACCGGACGCGCACGTCGGGTTCGATCTCATCATGAAAGATCGGCGGATTTACAACGCCGCGATCAAGTAGTCCGGGGAGGACCATCATATGAATCGCCTGACCTGCGCACTTGCCATGGCAGCGGTGATGCTCGCCGCTCCGGCATTTTCGCAGCAATCCGCGCCGGAGCGGCAAACGCTTTTCACCAACGTTCATGTCTTCGACGGCATGAATGAAAAGCGGATCATGAACGCCAACGTTCTGATCGAAGGCAATCTGATCAAGGAAATATCGACGGCTAAAATCGATGCGCCTGCCGGCGCCACTGTGATCGGCGGCGGCGGGCGCACGCTGATGCCCGGTCTCATCGATGCACATTGGCACACCATGTTGAGCTTCTGGCCGGTCGGCAAGGTTTTGACCACAGACATCGCCACACTCAGCCTCGCCGCCGCAAAGGCCCACAAAGAGACCCTCATGCGAGGGTTCACGACAGTGCGGGACGCTGGCGGCGCCGCCATACCGATCGCCAAGGCCGTTGACTCGGGGCTGATAGACGGGCCGCGCATGTACCCTTCGGGTCCCGTCATAGGCCAGACGTCAGGCCACGGCGATTGGCGCAATCCGCTCAATATTCCCGAAGAAAAGGACGAACCGCTGGATTATACGCAGAAATCCGGCCACACCCTGATTGCTGATGGTGTTCCGGAAATCATGAAGCGGACGCGCGAAGTCCTTCGCATGGGCGCTTCGCAGGTTAAGGCCATGGCGGGCGGCGGCGTCAATTCCCTGTACGACCCGATCGACGTAACGCAATATACCTTCGAGGAGGCGAAAGCCCTATGTGACGTCGCTGCGACGTGGAACACCTATGTCATGATCCACGCAAACACCGATGCCGCTATCCGACAGTGGGTCAAAGCCGGCGCCAAGACAGTTGAGCATGGATTCTTCATCGAGGAGGAGACCGCCAAATTGATGGCCGCCAACGGCGTGTGGTGGAGCATGCAGGCGATGGAGGATACCGGCGAAGATGCCTTCGTATTCGATAACCCCGCCAGCAACGCGAAGTTCAAAGCGGCTGTCGCTGGGATCGATAAGGTGGTTGCCCTTGCAAGGAAACATAACGTTCACATCGCCTGGGGCACTGACCTGCAGTTCGATGCGACCTTGCTGCCCAAGCAGGGCAAATTCCTTACAAAGCTGTCCAAGTGGTTTACGCCATACGAAGCCCTGAAGATAGCAACGCATGACAACGCTCAGATGCTCAAGATGAGCGGGCCGCGCGATCCATATCCGAACGGTGATCTGGGAGTCATCAAGAAGGGGGCCTATGCCGACCTAATCCTGGTGAACGGCAACCCGCTGGAGAAGCTCGACCTGATCGCCGATCCGGTCAAGAACTTCGCCGTCATCATGAAAGACGGGAAAATCTACAAGAACACGATCAATTAGTCTTCAATCGACATGTAGGAGTTTCGCTCGTGACGACGTGCGCGTCGTCGTCTGCTCTCGGGGGCAAAGCGGACGACGCTTGGCCGCGGCAATCCGGTTCGCTTGGAGACCGCAGCACGATGGTTCCTCGGGACAAGCCCGAGGATGACAGTCGTGGGAGTGGCAACTGCGGGACTTAATGTCCGCTCAGGGGTCAACGGCTGCACCCTCAAGCGCGGTCGCCGCCTTCGCTCGCAAGGCGCTCGCGGCCAAGCGCCGAGAACACCGTCTCGACGATGCCCGATGCGTTGAGGCCGGCGGCCTCGTACATCGCCTCGGGCTTGCCGTGGTCGATGAATGTGTCGGGCAACACCATGGGGCGCACCTTGAGGCCGCGGTCGAGCAGGCCGGCATGCGCCAAGTGCTGCAGCACGAACGACCCGAAACCGCCGATCGCGCCTTCCTCGATGGTTACCAGCACCTCGTGGTCGCGCGCCAGCTTCTCGACCAGCGCCGTGTCAAGCGGCTTGGCAAATCGTGCGTCGGCGACCGTCGTAGGCAGGCCATAGGCAGCGAGCTGGTCGGCGGCCTTCAGCGCTTCTCCCAGCCGCGTACCCAGCGACAGGATTGCGACTGCCGAACCCTCGCGCAGCACGCGGCCTTTGCCGATCTCCAGCACCTGACCATCGGCGGGCATCTCGACGCCGACGCCATCGCCGCGCGGATAGCGCACCGCGGAGGGACGGTCGTCGATGACGGCCGCCGTCGCGATCATGTGCTTCAGCTCCGCCTCGTCGGCAGGAGCCATGATGACGAAGTCGGGCAGGCAGCCTAGGAATGCGATGTCGAAGGCACCCGCGTGCGTCGCGCCGTCCGCGCCGACGAGCCCCGCCCTGTCGATGGCGAAGCGCACCGGCAGGCGCTGGATGGCGACGTCGTGCACCACCTGATCGTAGCCTCGCTGCAGGAACGTCGAGTAGATCGCGCAGAAGGGCTTCAGGCCCTCGGTGGCGAGCCCCGCCGCGAACGTGACCGCGTGCTGCTCGGCGATGCCGACATCGAACGTGCGCTCGGGGAAGGCCTCGCCAAACAGGTCGAGTCCGGTGCCCGAGGGCATGGCCGCGGTGATGGCGACGATGCGCTTGTCCTTGTGCGCCTCGCCGATCAGGCTTTCGGCGAACACCTTCGTGTAGCTTGGCGCATTGGATGACGGCTTCACCTGAGCGCCGGTCACCACGTTGAACTTGCCGACGCCGTGGTACTTGTCGTCGGAGGCTTCCGCCGGTGGATAGCCCTTGCCCTTCCTGGTCACCACGTGCACCAGGATCGGCCCCTGCCGCGCTTCCCGGACGTTCTTCAGCACCGGCAGAAGCTGCGAGAAGTCGTGACCGTCGATGGGACCGACGTAATAGAAGCCCAGCTCCTCGAACCACGCACCTCCCTGCCACAGATGGCGGGTGTACTCCTCGACGCGCGCCGCGCGACGCTCCCAGTGCTTGGGAAGCATCTTCGCCAACTGCTTGGCGATGTCGCGCACATAGAGATACGTGCCGCTCGACGTGATGCGCGCAAAGTAAGCCGACATCGCGCCGGTCGGCGGCGCGATCGACATGTCGTTGTCGTTGAGGATGACGATGAGGCGCTCGTCGCGAGCGCCTGCGTTGTTCATGGCCTCATAAGCCATGCCCGCCGACATCGCGCCGTCACCGATGACGGCGATGACGTTATTGTCGCGACCGGCAAGGTCGCGCGCTACGGCCATGCCCAACCCAGCGGAGATCGACGTCGATGAATGCGCCGCACCGAAGGGATCGTAGATGCTCTCGGCGCGGCGCGTGAAGCCGGACAATCCGCCAGGCTGCCGCAGCGTACGGATACGCTCGCGCCGGCCCGTCAGTATCTTGTGCGGATAGGCCTGATGCCCGACGTCCCAGATGAGACGGTCGCCGGGCGTGTCGAACACCCAGTGCAGTGCCACGGTCAGCTCGACGACGCCCAGGCCTGCTCCCAGATGTCCGCCGGTCACCGACACCGCATCGATCAGTTCTGTACGAAGCTCTTCTGCAAGGCTGGGAAGCTGGCTTTCGTCGAGCTTGCGGAGGTCGTCCGGCGTCTCGACCCGGTCGAGGAGCGGCGTTCTGCTCACGTCACGTGCACCCTTCTTGCGGCGGCCACATCTGCGCGGTGCGGGCAATGATCTGCTGTCTTCGCTAGCCCGCCCTGCCGGTGGCCCCAGGCCCCACCGGTCAGCGTGCGCCACCACCGCCGGCAGCGGCACGGCCCAAGTCTAGGGCAGACGGTAACGGCGCTCAACCGATCCAGCGCAGGGCTCAACGCGACTGGGGGTCGAGCGGCTCTGAGCCCCGCGGGCTGCCATCTGCGTTGAAGGTGAGCTTCTCGACCTTGGCCTCGGCCTGTTTCAGCAGGCGGTCACAATGGGCCTTCAGCGCCTCGCCCCGCTCGTAGATGGCGATGCTCTCTTCCAGCTCCACATCGCCGCGCTCCAGGCGGCTGACGATCGATTCCAGTTCCTTCAGCGCCTTCTCGAAGGTCATCTGGCGGATATCGGCATGGTCCGGGGTCTTGCCTGGCGTGTTCATCGGTCTCCTCTCAGGCCGCCGCGTCCATCATGGTCTTGACGTGCACCCCGACGGAGCGGGCCAGCGCGGTGAGGTCGTAGCCGCCCTCCAGCATCGAGACGACCCGGCCCCCGCACTGCTTGTCTGCGATGTCGAGCAGGCGCGCCGTCACCCATGCGAAGTCGTCCTCGACCAGCTCCAGGCTGGCCAGCGGGTCGGATCGATGCGCGTCGAAGCCGGCGGAAATGAGGATGATGTCGGGGCTGAACGCTCGCAGCGCCGGCAGAATGCGGCTCTCCATGGCCTCGCGGAATACCGAACCGCCGTCGCCGGAACGCAGCGGCGCGTTGAACACGTTGCCGACACCGACTTCTGAGAGGGCGCCCGTGCCGGGATAGAGCGGCATCTGGTGCGTCGAGCCGAAGAACAGGTCCTTGTCGGCTTCGAAGATGTTCTGCGTGCCGTTGCCGTGATGCACGTCGAAGTCGACCACCGCGATGCGCTCCGCGCCGTGCTTGGCGCGCGCATAGAGCCCCGCGATCGCGATGTTGGAAAACAGGCAGAAGCCCATGGCTCGGAGTGCTTCGGCGTGGTGGCCGCACGGACGTACCTGGCAGAAGACGTTGCGTGTGCCGGAGTTGGCGTCCATCACGCGGTCCACCGCCTCGAGCCCGGCGCCGACCGCGCGCAAGGCAGCCTCCCATGAGCCTGCCGACATCACGGTATCCGGATCGAGGTGGACGTGCTCGCCCTCATCCTGGGGACGCGCCCCGCGGATCTGTTCCAGATAGCCCTTGGGGTGCGCGAGAAGGATCTGCTGCTCCACGTCGGCCCGCAGCGGCGCTTCCTCGCGCTTCAGGCCGGAGAACAGTTCATGGCCCAGCACCCGGTCGATAGCCCGCATGCGGTCGGGTCGCTCGGGATGGCCGTAGCCCGTGTCGTGATTGACGAAGCACGGGTGCGTTAGAAGCAGCGTGGACATGGGCCGGCGCGTTCCTCGACATGTCTTGTGAAGTGGCGGGGACCTTAGCCGAGCCAACCGCGCCTGTCACACGGCTCGTGCCGGCATTCGTTGCGCAGCAGCGCCCGCCATGTTCATCCCTTGAGCATGGCCAGGGGCGCCAGCGCGACGCCCGGCGGCGGCTTGCTGTCGGCGGGGACGAAGAAGTCGGGCGCCAGCGGCATCGAAGGGTCGATACGGTAGTGCTCGAAATCGGTGACGCCACCGGTCTCCGCCAGGAACGTATCGTCGATCAAGAAGCGGCCGGTGAAGGAGCGCGAAGGCTGCATGAAGACCAGATGCGCCGCGTCCGCCAGGATGTCCGGCGACCGGCTCATCCGCATGAGCTTGTCGCCCCCCAGAATGTTCTTGATAGCGGCCGTCGCAATCGTCGAGCGCGGCCACAGCGCGTTGACCGCAATGCCCTTGGGCTTGAGCTCTTCGGCAAGACCGAGCACGACGAGGCTCATGCCGTACTTGGCGATGGAATAGGCGACATGGCCCGCAAACCACTGCGGCTTCATGTCGAGCGGCGGCGATAGCATGAGAACATGCGGGTTCTCTGCCTTCTCGAGATAGGGAAGACAGGCCTGCGTGGTCACGAACGTGCCGCGCGCGTTGACGCCGAACATGAGGTCGAAGCGCTTCGGATCGGTCTTGTCGATGGGCGTCAGCGAGATGGCGGATGCATTGTTGACGCAGATGTCTATGCCGCCGAAACGCTCGGCCGCGGTGCGAACCGCCTCGCGCACCTGCGCCTCGTCGCGGATGTCACAGACGAGTGGCAGCGCCTTGCCACCAGCCTTCTCGATTTCCTCGGCGGCACTGAAGACGGTTCCTTCGAGTTTGGCATGCGGCTCGGCTGTCTTGGCGGCAATGGCGACGTTGGCGCCGTCGCGTGCCGCCCTGAGGCCGATGGCGAGCCCGATACCGCGGCTCGCCCCCGTGATGAACAGCGTCTTACCCTCGAGCCCGGCCATGCGTCTCTCCCGCTCCCTCTTATTCTTGCGAGCGGCTGACGCCGCCTCTGGCGGCCATCCTAGCGCGGTGTCGGCGCAAGACCAGCAGACTTGACGGGTAGCGCGAGGGGACGCGGCTCAACGGGCGGGGGACAGCCTCCCGATCAGCCAGATCACGAACCGGAAGGGCGCCGTGACGACCCACCAAAGCTGCTGCAACGCCCCTGCGACGATCGTCCATGTGCCGGCGGGTATGCCCACGACCGGCAGGAAGATCAGCGCAAACAGCAGTCCCCGCACGAACCGCGCGGCGTGGTATCCGGCGGCACCCGCGTATTCCTCCCGCCGCTCCGGCGGCCATAGCGCCCGCCACCAACGCCGCGTCAGGCCCAGTCCGGCAAGGCCGAGGACGAGACCCATGATGTAGAGCGCCTGGACCGTGAAGGGCACGCCCGGAATGAGCCTCAGGTCCAGTTCGTCCTGGCGCCCTTTGTCGACTAGGTCCACGTCGATGACCCGGGTGGCGACGTTACCGACAACCTCGGAGACGATGTCGTCGGTCCAGTCTCCGAAGATCGACGAGACGACGCCCCGTTCTTGTCCCGTCGCCACGATCTGCAAGCGGGTACGGCCGGCCGCTCCACGCTCGGCAGTGACAACGAGAGGACCCCGGCCCGCCCCCAGCGTCACGACGAAGTCAGAGAATTGCGCCCGCTCCAGCGCCGACTTCAGGCCTTCGATCTCGATCCGGCGCCAGAACCAGTTGCGTCCGCCCGGCTGACGCGGGCTTGCCGCGTCGAGCACGACGAGATTGACGTCACTCGCCTGTGCCGCTGTGCGCAGGTCGTCGATGAGCAGCGAACGTTCAGCGCCGCTTTCCGGCTTGAAGTGCAGATAGCGACCATCGATGCGGCCGGTGACGACAACGGTCTGGCCGCGCACGGAGCGCAGACTCGCCGCAAGCTTCCACGGATCGACGCGGTCGACGAGGGCGGCCTTGCTGGCCGGATCGAGCCGCGGTGACGGTGTCAACGTCTGCGCGCCACCAGGTTGCAATGAGACGACGCGGATTTCGGAGCGGCGGAGCGGTCGGCCAAGCTGCCACAGCGCCTCGTCGAACAGGTCGCGCGTCGTCAGTCGGACGAGCAGATCGGGGCGAAGCTGCGCGACGAAGCCGCCATTCGCGCCGCCGGGCTCGGGCAGCAGGCGGTAGGTCCCTTGCCCGGTCGCCACGTGCAGCCGCGCACCCGTCGGCAGATCGCCCAAAGCGTCGCGCCGTGCGAAGGCAGTGTCCTCGGTAAGATAGAGATCGAGCCCGGAGCGGCCGGCTGCGACCTCGTCGGGTGCCAGCGAACGTGTCACCCGCGCCATCTCGTCCTTGGAGGCTGCGGTGAACACCTCACCGTCGCGGTTGACGAATTTCCAGTGGCCCTCGGGCGTCGCGTGGGCGCCCAGCGCGATCGCCTTCCCATCGTCGGGTAGCGCTTTGAGGTGTCGTGTGAGACCGCCCAGGTTGTCGAGACCGTGCGCGGCGTGCCGGGCGGCACCGCTTCCAAGCTCGCCTGCTTCGCGCGCGAGCTTGGTGAGCCAATGCGCCTCGGCAGGGCAGGCCACGCCTGTCGCCACCACGAATGCAGCAAGCACGACGGCGCCGAGCCGTGCGAAGGAGGCACGCAACAAGGTGCGCCAGGCATCATTGCAGAGGAACTCGTCAGACCTCATCCCGGCGTCCCGTACCGATCGGTCCGCACCCGACGGGCGGCTCGTCCGCCATCATGAACCGCGAAATTTCGCGAAATCCGGGCGGCGCTTCTCAAAAAACGCCTGAAAGGCCTCGCGCGCCTCCGGCGACCTGAGCAGGGCCGAGAACACCCGCGCCTCCTCGTCGACAACTGTTGCCAGCTCCTCGACGTTCCCGCGCATCAGCCGCCGTGCTTCGGCGAGCGCCTTTGGCGGCTTGGCGGCGAGCGCCTGGGCTATGCCCATGACGCGCGCCTCCAGGTCCGCCGCCGGCACGATGGCGTTGACGAGACCAGCCTCGCGCATGCGCTCGGCGGAAAACGGCGCACCCAGCACCAGCATCTCGAAGGCGCGCTGGTAGCCCATGCGCGCCGGCACCAGCAGGCTGGAGCCGGCCTCGGGCACCAGCCCCAGATCGAGGAAGGGCGTGCGGAACTGCGCGTCTTCACTCGCCAAAACGATGTCGCAATGGAGCAGCAGCGTGGTGCCGATGCCGACCGCCAGCCCCTGGACGCCCGCGACCATCGGCTTCTTTACGCGCGGCAGCAGCTGAATGTAGCGCAGCACCGCCTTCAACGTCGCCCCGTCACCCATAGCGGAGGCTGCGAACTCCGAAATGTCGTTGCCAGCGGTAAACACGCCATCCTGGCCAAGGATGACGTGACAGGCGACGGTGTCGTCGGCATCACCGCGCTCCAGGGCATCGGCAAGCGCAGTGTACATCTCGCCGGTGAGCGCATTCTTCTTTGCAACGCGATCGAAACGCAGAACCTGCGCCGAGCCCTCCCGCGAAATGATGATCCCGCTCATCAGCCTGCCAGAGCCTCGCCGCTGGTTTCCAGAACGATGTCGGCGCCGGAGATCACGGTCTCCTTGAGCGCCGGCGCTTCGGTGGCGATGTTTTCCGCGAAGTAGCGCGCGACCGTGACCGCGCGCGAGGCGCCGTCGCCGGTGCGGGCGGCGAGCACTGCCGAGCGGCCTAGATAGGCGCCTCCGGCCGCGATCCCGAACAGCCGCAGGTAGGGCTGCGCACTGGCAAGCGCAGCTTCGGGCTGCGCGGCCAGCTTGCCGCCCATCCATTTGCTCGCCTCGCCAAGTGCTGCTACCGCGGCCTGGAGACGTTCGGCCATGCGCCCGAACTCCGGACGGTTGGAGGCCGCAACCTCGGCGACCATCTCGCCGAGCTCACGCAGATACGCTTTCATCACTTCGCCGCCGGCGAGCGGAAGCTTGCGCGTGACGAGATCGATCGCCTGGATGCCGTTGGTGCCCTCGTAGATCGGCAGGATGCGCGCGTCGCGGAAATATTGCGCGGCTCCCGTCTCCTCGATGAACCCCATGCCGCCGTGCACCTGCACGCCCATCGAGGCGACCTCCACGCTGTTGTCGGTGGAGAAGGCCTTCGCGACTGGGGTCAGCAGCGCCGCCTTCATCGCTGCCGTTTCGCGCGCGGCTCCGTCGGCGGCCTTGTGCGATACGTCGATCTCGCTGGCCGTGGCGAGGCAGATCATGCGTGAGGCTTGCGTCAGTGCCTTCATGGCGAGCAGCGTGCGGCGAATGTCGGCGTGGACGATGATCGGCGCCATGACGGACTTGTCACCGCCCAATGCCGCACCCTGGCGCCGCTCGCGCGCATACTCTTCCGCCCGCTGTGTCGCGCGCTCGGCGATCGCCACGCCCTGCACGCCGACCGCCAACCGGGCCTGGTTCATCATGTAGAACATCGTGTTGAGGCCACGGTTCTCGGCTCCCAGCAGGTAGCCGATGGCGCCGTCGCCCTCGCCGAACTTCATGACACACGTCGGGCTCGCATGGATTCCGAGCTTGTGCTCGAGACCGGCACACACAACGTCGTTACGCGCACCCAGAGACCCGTCCTCGTTGGCGAGAAACTTGGGAACTATGAACAGCGAGATGCCACGCGTTCCAGGCGGCGCGTCGGGCAGCCGTGCCAGCACCAGATGGATGATGTTCTCGGTAAGCTCGTGCTCGCCGTAGGTGATGAAGATCTTGGTGCCGAAAATGCGGTAGGTGCCATCGCCCTGCGGCACGGCCTTGGTTCTCAGCTCACCCAGATCGGAGCCGGCATGCGGCTCAGTGAGGTTCATCGTGCCGGTCCATTGCCCCGATACCATCTGCGGCAGGTACAGAGCCTTCTGCGCATCCGTGCCGGCAATCTCCAGCGCGTGGATCGCACCTTGGGTGAGCAGCGGGCACAGCCCGAACGCCATGTTGGCAGCATTCCAGATCTCGCCCACCGCCATCGAGGCGATCTCGGGCAGTCCCTGGCCGCCGAAAGCCTCGGGGCACGGCAGCGCGGACCAGCCGCTCTCGACGAACTGGCTGTAAGCCTCGGCCCAGCCTTCCGGGGAGATGACCCGGCCGTTTTCGAGCCGGTTGCCCGACTTGTCTCCCACCCGATTGAGCGGCTCCAACACCTCCGCTCCGAACTTGCCGGCCTCCTCGACGACGGCCGTCAGCGTATCGGCGTCGAGATCACCGTATAGACCCGCAGCCATTCGCTCATCGAGGCGTGCCGCCGCCTTGAGAGCGATCAGAATGTCGTCTACTGGAGCCTGGTAGGTCATGGCGGGTCCTTCGATGGGTGTCCGTCTCCGGGCCGTATCAGCCTCGGGGCCCCGCACATTAGAGCCGGTTCAGGTGAAATTGAATCACTTCGATCGTCGTGACCCGCTCTAATGTCCTTGTCTGAGACTCTGATTCACGCCCTTGGTGGACACGCGAGCGTTTCCGTCTGGGTGATCAGCCTCAAGAGCGAACCGTAAGCCGCTGAAAGCCGTGGTAGAGAAGATCGCACACGCAGTCAGGAATCCGGCCGGCGTAGTCCGCTTTGCGGACGAGCACGCTATCGCCGAGGCTGGTGCGTTGCTGCGCTGCGGCGAGCTCGTGGCGTTTCCAACGGAAACCGTCTATGGGCTCGGCGCCGACGCGACCAACGGCACCGCGGTCGCGCGGATCTTCGAGGCCAAAGGCCGCCCGCGCTTCAATCCGCTGATCGTCCACGTCGCCAGTATCGAGGCGGCGGCCGCGCTCGCCGAGCTGTCACCTGCGGACCTGCGGTTGGCCGAGGCATTCTGGCCGGGCCCGCTCACGCTGGTTCTTCCGCGACGTGCCGACTCGGGCCTGTCAGACATTGTCAGCGCCGGGCTCGACACCGTTGCCGTGCGCGTACCCCGCCATCCCATCGCCCGCGCACTTCTGGGCGCCGCAGGCAGCCCGGTCGCAGCGCCATCCGCGAACCGGTCGGGACACGTCAGCGCGACGACCGCCGCTCATGTCGCCGCCGACCTCGACGGCCAGGTCGGCATGATCCTCGATGGAGGTTCCTGCCCACAGGGATTGGAATCAACGATCATCAGAGTCGACGGCCGTGAGGTGGTGCTGCTGCGCCCGGGCGCCATTCCTGCTGACGAGATCGCCAGAGTTGCCGATGCCGCACTGCAGCGAAGGACGGACGAAGCCTCTCCCCGCGCGCCCGGACAACTTGCCAGCCATTACGCGCCGCGGGCTCAGGTGCGCCTCAACATCACCGAGCCCGCACCCGGTGCTGCGCTGCTCGCCTTCGGCCCCAGCGTGCCCCGCCGCGACGTCGGATTCGTTTTCAATCTCAGTCCGCGTGGCGATCTTGCCGAGGCTGCGGCGAACCTTTTCACGGCACTGAGGGTTCTCGATCAGTCCGGTGTCGGGAGGATCGACGTGATGCCGATCCCCAGCCACGGCCTGGGCGAGGCAATCAACGACCGGCTGCGGCGTGCGGCCGCTCCCCGATGAGCCCGCCTCACGTCTGTCACGCATGCCGGTCACCTTGCCGGCTCTCGCCCTCTGACCAGGAGTACTCGCGATGTCACCCGCTTCTACCGCAATGCTGACCCAGGTTCTCGCCGGTGCCGGCGTCCTGTTCGTTGTAGCCTACATCGGCAACCTGATGTCGTTTTCGAACCGGTTCGTGAACGCCCTCGTCACCGCTCTCGTGTTCGCGGCCATCTATGCCGGCGTGTTCTATCTGCTCGACCGCGGCGCCATGCCGGCCGAAGTCCGCCATATGAGCCAGGACATGTGGATCCGCATGATCGGCATGTCGGCGGCTCTGGTGTTCGTGCTCGACCTCGTTGCCAACATGCTTTCGTTCTCAAACCGCGCCATGAATGCGCTGGTCACCGCAGTGCTGTTCGCACTGCTGTTCGGCGCGCTGATGTACATGAGCGGCGGCATGCCGGCACACGTCCCGGCGTGACGCACAGCACCTTTCAGCAGTGCGAGCGCGGTGCGGATAGGCTGCACCGCGTCGACCTCCGCTGTCAGCGGCAGATCTCGTACCAGCAGGACCGCATGCACGAAGTGAACGCCTTCCGGCACCACGCTCCCCAGCAATCGATGCGATATTCGTAGTAGCAAGCGCGGCGGCAGGACCGGCAGGCATAGCCCGCCGCCTGCTGTACAAGTGGTCGCGACTGCATCCGGGCCGCGCCCGCCGAAGGCAAGGCCGTTTGCGCCAGGGCTATCTTCAAATGCGAGCCGGATGTGTCGGCCGCCGCCGCGCCGGGCACCGAAATCAGCATCAGCAGCGCGACGGGTAGCAGCACGCCGACAAGCGTGGATCCAAAGATCGAAGCATACGATCTTGCGGTCCTATCGAGCAGCATGGCATGTCCTCCTCGCGTCGGCAGCGCTCCCGCGCCCAGTCTGGGCCATTGCCGGTGCGAATGCCAACCTCGCTCCGGACCCGCGATGACACGACCAGCCGACAGCCCGAAACTCAAAGCTCCCGACGCAAGCCTCATCGCTGCATTCAGTGAGATCGTCGGACCGGCCAATGCTATCACCGCGCCGGAAGATCAGGCGCCCTACTTGCGCGAATGGCGCGACCGTTACATCGGACGCACGCCTCTGGTGCTGAAGCCAGGTTCAACGGAGGAAGTCTCGCGCATTCTTGCGCTCGCCAACGAAGCGCGCGTCGGCATCGTGCCGCAAGCGGGAAACACCGGTCTCGTCGGCGGGCAGATACCCTACGAGGACGGCCGTGACATCGTGCTGTCGGTCGCACGCCTGAAGCGCATCCGCGCGCGCGATCCCGCGGGACAGATGCTCATTGTGGAAGCAGGCGTCACGCTCGCCGACGTGCAGAGTGCCGCCGAGGACATGGACCGGCTGTTCCCGCTCAGCCTGGCCGCGGAAGGCAGCTGCCAGATCGGCGGCAACCTCGCCACCAACGCAGGCGGCGTCAACGTGCTTGCCTACGGCAACGCGCGCCAACTCGTGCTGGGGCTCGAGACCGTGATGGCCGACGGCCGCGTCTGGTCGTCGCTCAAGGGACTGAAGAAAGACAACACCGGATACGACCTCAAGAACCTGCTCGTTGGATCCGAGGGTACGCTCGGCATCATTACCGCAGCGGCCCTTAAGCTGTTTCCCCGTCCCAAGGAAAAGGCCACGGCATTCGCCGCGCTCGACAGCCTCGCGGGCGTGCTCGAGCTGTTCAAGCGCGCCGAGGCGGTAGCCGCAACGGATCTGACGGCGTTTGAATTCATCTGCCGCAACGGCGTCGAAATCGGCGCGCGCCACGTGCCCGGCGTGCGCG
>JBFWNY010000001.1:0-219437 GCA_050250815.1 Hyphomicrobiaceae bacterium | reverse complement strand
AGTTTCGTCACGTTATCGTTGGGCACGGCATATCGCTCCTTTGGTGGAGAAGTGAGGTCGTCAACAAACCCCACGATATGCCGCCTTCACCGATTCACGCCGTCACCAACTTCTGGGGATAGCTCGGGACGAAGGCGAGGAGACCGGCGTCGCGCCCGAGCTCATGGCCTACGCCGCCCTGTTCACAGCGCTGTCCGATCTCGTCGCCATCTATGGCGAGGACGCGGTCGCGACGCTGGCGCGGGGACTGGAGAACAGGGTTCGCGTCGGCGAGTTCACGTTCTCCGAAGCCCCGGTGCAATGACACCGGACGCCACTCTCGCTCAGAACGAGCGCACGGCGACCTTGAAGATCATCTCCGCCACCAGAACGCCGCCGAATACGATCAGTAGGAATCCGGCGATGCGGTTGACGAGTCCGAGCCGCTCACCCGTCAGCTTGTGACGGATGCGGCCGATGAGATGCGACAGGCCGATCCACCATGCGAGGCTGCCTCCCATGATCGCCGCCACCATGGTCAGTGCATCGACGTAGGACTTGACCTCTACGAACGTGCTGACGCCACCGAATATGGCGAACAGCCCCAGCACCGCACCCGGGTTGGTGATCGTCAGGAAGAACGTCTGCGGTATGTCCCAGGCGAAGTCCTTGAGGGAGGCGTTCTCGGCATGGCTCGGATGCAGCATGTCGAGGCGCGGTTTGGTCAGGTAGAGCTTCAATCCAAACAGCGCCAGTGCCAGCCCGCCGACGATCTGGATCGCCGTCCGGTAGTCGCTTACCGTGCTGGAAATGGCACCCACGCCCAGCGCGGCGAACAGTGCAATGAGACCGTCTCCCAGAACCGCGCCCAGTCCCGCCGCCACGCCACCCCAGAATCCTCGTTCGATCGCCCGCTGGATGCACAGGACATTGACGGGACCTACTGGCGCAGCCACAAGAACGCCGATGGCCATGCCCACGGGGATAATGAGGGGATTGGGGATCAGCTGCATGCGACCTGTTCCGGCGGGATTGCACACGCCGCACCCAGCCGAGCCTCTCGGCCGGTCCCGGGCGCCGTCGCAAGATGATGAGCCACGGCTGCACGCAACGGCACGTGAGACGGGGGCCTCACGGCCCACGCCTCAGCGTGCGCCGCCCGAAGCGCGCGTCCAGCATAAAATTCCGCCCCCTCGAAATCGATCCGTCCTCGCCTGCCGAATCCGGGCATCTGCCTTCTGACTCTGGTTATCACGCTCGCCGTCATTGTCCATCCGCAGTTTGCGGAAGGGCGCGGTGCCGAATCCGCGGGCGCACCGGCCACTTCCGCAAGCGGCGCGGAACAGCGGACGGACAAGTCAAAGGCGGCTCCGGCTCCAGCCGCTGCTGCCGTCCGAATCGACCCGGCCTCGTTGCCCAGGCCGGTTCGCGAGATGGTGGACGCCATTCAGACGGCGGTATCCTCCGGCAACATCGACGACTTGCGTACGCCGTTCGAATGGAATGAGCTGCCGCCTTCGGTCGCGGACGAGAAGGTGAGCGACCCTATCGCCCATTGGCGCAAGCAGTCGCGCGACGGCGAGGGCCGGGAGATCCTCGCCATCCTCGCCGACCTGCTGTCGCTAGGCGCGACGCGCCTCCCCATCGGTCGCGATCCTGAGAACAGCGGGGTTTACGTCTGGCCGTATATGGCCGAGCTGCCACTCGACAAGCTGACGCCGCAGCAGATCGTGGAGCTTTATCGCATCGTGCCGGCTGAGAAGGCCGCTGAGATGCAGAAGCAGGGGACGTGGACCTGGTATCGCCTCGTCATCGGCGCCGACGGAACCTGGCATTCCTTCATGGAGCACCCGTGAGCCGGTGCGCCGGCCGTCACCGCACCCAGTGATAGAACAGGTCGTGGAGGGGCGAAGGGCCGGGGAGCAAATTGATGCCCAGCGCCGACTTGACGAGATAGGCTGCCACGACGAGCGGCGGCAGCGAAACGACCGACAGCATGGCGAGCGCGGGGCCATTCTGGCCCGCTAGGCTCACGGCCGCAAAGGCCGAAGCGCGGCGTGCGACATGCACGAGGGGGCTGGCTGGCAGATCGGGAAAGCGGGGCATCGGAGCTGTCTCACCGTGGTGCGTCGTGTGACGATGAGAGGTGCGATGCAACGCCGGTGCCAGAAGAGTTAACGCGGGCCCATTGCCAGTTCAGGGTCGGCCGTCAGAGCGTACGCGACAGCGAAGCTGGACGAGCGATCTCTTCGGGTTCTTTGTCGTCCCGGAAATGCAGCAGGCTCGCATGGCGCAGCAGCCCGTCCTCGGTCCACGCGCGGTAGGCGACCTCGACGACGAGCCGCGGCTGCACCCAATGCACGCCGGCTTTCTGCTCGCGGCTCATGCGGCGCGCGAAGGCCGGCGGCGGCGCTGTAATGACCTGCAGCCCTTCCCACAGCGCGACGGCCTCGCGCTGCGAGAAGCCCGTGCCGACACGGCCGGCATAGACGAGGCGATTTCTATCGTAGTAGCCCAGCACCAGCGAGCCCACCGCCTCGTCGGCAACGGCGGACGCCACGTAGCCGACCACGACGAACGGGTCGGCCATGACGCACTTGCACTTCGTCCAGTCACCCGTGCGCCCGGAGCGGTATGCCCTGTCGACACGCTTGGAAACGATCCCTTCGATCCCCAATTCGCAGGCCTTGGCCATGATCGCGGCACCGTCACCCGCCGTATGCGCCGAGAATGACAGCAGCGATGACTTCGATCGGCGCCCCAACAAGGCTTGCAGTCTTGCTTTGCGGTCGATAAGCGGCCTGCCCCTCAGATCTTCCCCATCGATCCAGAGAAGATCGAAAGCGACAACGTGAATGCGCTTGTCGTCGCCCCGCTGCAGCTCGCGCGTGAGGGCGTCGAAATCGGAGATGCCCCGCGCATCGGGCACGAAGGCCTCGCCATCGATGATCGCAGACCGCACGTCGAGGGCCGCCAGCTCGCGCACCACCGGGCCAAACCGGTGCGTCCAGTCCAGCGCATTGCGTGTGAGCACGCGCGCGGCGCCATCGGCGATGACCGCCTGGACACGGTAGCCGTCGTGCTTGATCTCGTGCACCCATTCCTCGCCAGAGGGCGGTGCCGCAACGGCGCGCGGCAGGCACGGTGGCACGAACGCGGGCATCGGCTGGCCTGCCGCGGCTGGCTTTCCGCGAACTGCCTTCGTTTTGCCCGTCTTCTTCTGGCCGGCCATGGCTCAGCCCAGCAAGGTGGCGATGGCATCCTTGAGCGGCCGGGCGGATCGCTCGTAACCCTTCCAAGGCGCGGCGCGCTCCAGCAGCTGCGGGGCACTGAGGATGGTGAATCGCAGCGGCTCGAGGCCCTTGCGAACCTGTGACCAGTTGAGGGGCATCGATACGGCGGCTCCAGGCCGCGCTCGCGGCGAGAGCGGAGCAACGGCAGTCGCGGTGAAGTCGTTGCGCAGGTAGTCGAGGTAGATCTTCCCCGCGCGCAGCGCCTTGGTCATCTTCGTCACATACCGGTCTGGCTCATCGGCGGCCATCTGCGCGCACACCGTCTGCGCAAACAACTTGGCCTGATCCCACGAAACGGACGCATCGGGCAGCAGCGGCGTGACCACGTGCAGCCCCTTTCCGCCGGTGGTCTTGCAGAAGGCAACGAGGCCCAGAGCGTCGAGGCGCCGACGCAGATCGCGCGCGGCGTCTATGGTCCGGTCGAATGCCACGCCCGGCCCCGGATCGAGGTCGAAGACCAGGCGGCCCGGAACGTGCGGCTGAAACGGCGCGCAGTTCCATGGGTGCAACTCGATCACCGACAGCTGCGACATCGACACAATCGACTGCGCGTCATCGATCTGCAGATACGGCTCGTGCTCGCGATCAACCGTGACCGCGGCAACCTTGCCCTGCTGACCGGCCAGCGGATGGCGCTGGAAGAACGTCTCGCGCGCGATGCCCTCAGGCGCGCGCAACAGCGATGTGGGCCGGCCGTAGAGGTGAGCGATCATCCATGGCGCGATGGCGAGCAGGTATTCAGCCAGATCCCGCTTCGTCAACGGACGCGCATTACCGCTGCCGTCGCCGTCCGGCCAGAGGATGCGCTCGGGCGTAGTGAGCTTCGGCATCTGGACCGCCGTGGACGGCCCCGCCTTCTGCCGCGCCACCGCAAGCCTCTCCTGCGCCTGGGCGGTGGCCTTTGAATCCCACCGCGAAGCGGCCGGAAGCTTCGCTCCCACGGTCATGAACGGCGCCGGTGGCTTACCCTTTCCGGCTGCGATCTTGTCCATCGTCCGCCGCGATGCTACCGAGCGGTCCTGTTCCAGCACCTCATCGCGTCCGGGTGTCGCCCAGCGATCCTTATGCTTGATGAGGAGCCAGTTGCTCCGCTTCTCCCCGGGTTTGGGCTTCAGGCGGACGAGAACCCAGCTGCCCTGGAGCTTTGTCCCGGCCAGTACGAATTTTAGCTCGCCCTTGTCGAGCTGTGCCTGGGCCGGCGCGTCGAGTTCCGGCGCCCAGAAGCCCCGGTCCCAGATCATCACCGTACCGCCGCCGTACTCGCCCTTGGGTATGGTGCCTTCGAAGTCCCCGTACTCGAGCGGATGATCCTCCACCTCGACCGCAAGGCGCTTCTCGGCGGGGTCCAGCGAAGGCCCGCGCGTCACCGCCCATGACTTGAAGACGTCGCCCAGCTCGAGCCGGAGATCGTAATGCAGGCGCGTCGCGTCGTGCTTCTGGATGACGAAGCGCAGGTGCTCCGATGCGGCAATGCGGGGCGTCCCCGCGCCCTCAGGTTCCGGCGTCTTGCTGAAATCACGCTTGCGGCGATACTCGGTGAGGCGCGCAGCCATCGCTCCGGGCTTCCTGGTCAGGCCGGGGCCGCTTAAGCCTTCTTCCTGGCCTTCGGTTTGCTGCCCGTCGCACCAGCCTTCGCGCCAGGGCCCCTATCCGGCTTGGGCGCCACCTTCGGCTTACCCTTAGCGGGCTCCGATTGGGTGACGCTGCGCTTCAGTGCTTCCATCAAGTCGACCACGTTGGCACCCGATGGCCGCACGGCCGGATCCTCGGCCGCCACCACCTTGTTGCCCTTGAGTTTCTCCTGCACGAGGGCTTTCAGGGCCACCTGATAGCGGTCCTGGAAAGCAGCCGGCTTGAACACCGAGGACTTCTGCTCGATGAGCTGCACCGCCAGATCGACCATTTCCTTCTGCGGCTTGGCGGTGGGCACCTCCTCGAAGAAGTCGGCCGGATCGCGCAGCTCCCCCGCGTAGCGCAACATCTCCATGACGAGGCCGTCGCCGAGCGGCGCGATCGCGACGAGCCACTCCCTGCCGCCGATGGTGACTTGAGCGAGGCCGTACTTTCCCGTCTTGCGCAGCGCATCGCGAATGACGACGTAGCCTTCGCCAGCAAGGGAGTCGGCCGGCGCGACGAAGTACGGGCGCTCGAAGTAGCGGTGATCGACCTCATCGGCATTGACGAACTGCACGAGGTCGATGGTCTTCTTGCTCTCGAGTTTCAGCGCGTCGATCTCGTCGGGCTCCACGATCACGTAGGTATCGGTATCGACCTCGTAACCCTTGACGATGTCCGAGTTCTCGATCTTGCCGATGCCCTGGACAACCTTCTCGTAGTTAACCCGCTTGCCCGATGGCTTATGGATCTGCCGGAAGCTGATCTCGCTGCCGCTCTCAACGGCGTTGTAGATCTCCACGCCGATGGTGACGAGGCTGAGCCGGAGATATCCCTTCCAGTACGCACGGTGCTTCTTGGGCATGACGCAATACCTAGATTTGGTGTCGACGCTTCTTAGAACATACAATACCCGGGAACAAAACGCGCAACCAGCCCACAGGGTTTCCGGGCTGCGGACACCCCCCAGGCCTTCCCGCCCAGGCCGTGAGCTCGGTCGCTCGGCCTCGCACCTGCGAGACAATACGTAGTTCGCGGCCGTTGTGGCGTCCTTGGCGATGATCTGCGGGTCCGCGCGGCGCACGGGCCGATGCGTAATTCGTAGGCCTTCGCACATTCGGATGCGCGGCTTAGATTGGTTGCCTCAACCGAGATCTGCCGGCGGAGGCTTGCTGCTTCTTCGGCCTTTGTTTGCTTGTTCGGAGTCTGTAATGGCCGCCGCCCCATCCGATACCAACCCCTATACCCACGGCCTCGATAAGAACGCCGCCAACTACGTCGCGCTCACGCCGCTTACGTTCCTGGAGCGCGCCGCGGCCGTCTGGCCTGACCGGATCGCCCTGGTCCACGGTCCCGTCCGCCGCACCTGGGCGGAAACCGCCACGCGCTGCCGCCGGCTGGCGTCGGCCCTCCTGAAGCTGGGACTCGGAAAGGGTGACACCGTCGCCCTGCTCGGGGCCAACACACCGGAGACGTACGAGGCTCACTTTGGCGTGCCGCTGATGGGCGGCGTGCTCAACGCCATCAACACGCGCCTCGATGCGGAAGCCGTCGCATTCATCCTCGATCACGGCGAGTCGCGCGTGCTCATCACGGACCGCGAGTTCTCCGCCACGGCGAAGAAGGCGATCGAGCTGATCGGCCGCCCCATCGCCGTCGTCGACATCGACGATCCCCAATGCACGACGGGCGAGCGGATCGGCCATCTCGACTACGAGGCATTATTGGAGACGGGCGACCCGAACCACCCCTGGATGATGCCCGCCGACGAGTGGGAGGCGATCGCCCTCAACTACACATCGGGCACAACGGGTAACCCGAAGGGCGTCGTCTATCATCACCGCGGCGCATATCTGAACGCGATCTCGAATGCACTTTCGTGGCACATGGGCGACGGTACGGTGTACCTGTGGACGCTGCCAATGTTCCACTGCAACGGCTGGTGCTTCCCCTGGACGATGGCGGCGGTGGCCGGCACCAGCGTTTGCCTGCGCGCCGTTCGCGTGGATGCCATCTTCGACGCGATCCGCAAGGAGAAGGTGACGAACTTCTGCGGCGCACCGATCGTGCTCAACCTCATCAACAATGCACCCGCGGAGCTGCGGGCCGGCATCTCCCATCCCGTCAAGGCGATGGTGGCTGGCGCCGCGCCACCCGCTGCGGTTATCGCCGGCATGGAACGCATGGGGTGGGAGGTGACGCACGTCTATGGGCTGACCGAGTGCTACGGTCCGACCATGCTCAACGTCTGGCATGACAAATGGAACGCGCTGGAGCTGGATGCCAAGGCCTCGATCAAGGCGCGGCAGGGCGTGCGCGGGCCGATGCTGGAAGCCGTCATGGTGGCCGACCCGGAGACGATGGTGCCGCTGCCCAAGGACGGCCAGACCATCGGCGAGATCTTCATGCGCGGCAACAACCTCATGCGCGGCTATCTGAAGAACCCCGCGGCCACTAAGGACGCTTTCGCAGGCGGCTGGTTCCACACCGGGGACCTCGCCGTCTGGCACGAGGACGGCTACGTCGAGATCAAGGATCGCTCGAAGGACATCATCATCTCGGGCGGCGAGAACATCTCCTCGATCGAGGTGGAGGATGTGCTCTACAAGCATCCCGACGTGCTGGAGGCAGCCGTCGTCGCCCGCCCCGACGAGAAGTGGGGCGAGACACCGTGCGCTTTTGTGACTTTGAAGGAGGGCGGGACGGCGAACGAAGCCGACATCATCGCTTTCTGCAAGACGCGGATGGCAGGGTTCAAGACACCAAAGACGGTCGTGTTCGGTCCGCTGCCCAAGACGTCGACGGGCAAGATCCAGAAGTTCCAGCTGCGCAACAAGGCCAAGGACCTCTGACCTTGCGGCCTGGAACGAGCGTTGATGCGCTCGTTTCAGGCCCGCCACTCAGGAGGCGGCTGGGCGTTCCGTCTTGGTGCCGGCACGCGGCAGCCGCTCGATCAGCTCGCCCACGATACCGCGGCGGAACAGCAGCACGGCAACCACGAACACGATGCCCTGAATGACGAGCACCCACTCGCCGAAGCTCTTCAGGTAATTCTGCATCGATACGATGATGCCGGCTCCCGCAACGGGGCCGAGCATGGTGCCCATGCCGCCCACAAGCGTCATCAGCACGACCTCGCCCGACATGTGCCAGTTGACATCGGTGAGCGAGGCGAGCTGGAACACGAATGCCTTGGTCGCACCCGCGACGCCGGTCAGCGTCGCCGAGAGCACAAACGCCAGCAGCTTGTACTGGTCGACACGATAGCCCAGCGATATCGCTCGCGGCTCATTCTCGCGGATCGCCTTCAACACCTGGCCGAAGGGGGAATGCACGACACGGTGCACGAGGAAGAAACCGGCGGCGAAGATCGCGAGCACAACGTAATAGAACGTCGTGTCGTTCGTGATGTCGAGCACGCCCAGCAACGGCCGCCGGGGTACCGCCTGAATGCCGTCCTCACCCTTGGTGAATGGTGCCTGCACACAGAAGAAGTAGACCATCTGCGCCAACGCCAGCGTCACCATCGCGAAATAGATGCCCTGCCGGCGGATGGCTATGACTCCGACGACGAGCCCCATCACGGCCGCGGTCGCGGCACCCGTAAGGATGCCGATCTCGGTCGGCCAGCCCCACACCTTGACGACATGGGCAGCGACGTAGGCCGACATACCGAAGAACATCGCATGGCCGAAGGACAGCAGGCCGACGTAGCCGAGCAGCAGGTTGAACGCGACGGCAAACAGCGCGAAGCACAGCAGCTTCATCAGGAACACGGGATAGATGACCGCGGGCGCCACCATAAGGAGGGCGAAGAGGGCCGCGTAGACGAGGCGTTCGTCGAGGATGCGCATGGGGCCTGCCTTATTTGGTCGCGCCGAACAGGCCAGCCGGCCTGATCATCAGGACGATCGCCATGATGACAAAGATTATCGTTGCCGAAGCCTGCGGATAGAACACCTTGGTCAGGCCCTCGACGATGCCCAGGCCGAAGCCCGTCACTATCGAGCCCATGATCGATCCCATGCCGCCAATCACGACGACGGCAAACACGACGATGATGAGGCTCGAGCCCATGACAGGGCTTACCGAGTAGATCGGCGCAGCCAGCACGCCGGCCAGTCCAGCCAGTGCCACGCCGGCACCGTAGGTCAGCGTGACCATCAGCGGAACGTTGATGCCGAAAGCACGAACCACTTCCGGATTTTCGGTCGCTGCGCGCAGATAGGAGCCGAGCTTCGTCTTCTCGATGACAAACCACGTGCCAAAGCAGACGACGAGCGAGACAAGGACGATGAAGCCGCGGAACCACGGCAGGAACATGAAACCCAGATTGATTCCGCCAGGGAGCGGATTGGAGTAGGGCAACCCCGAGATGCCGAACCGCTGGCGGAACAGGCCCTCGATGATCAGGGCCAGGCCGAACGTCAGCAGCAGGCCGTAGAGATGATCAAGATGGGCAATGCGCGATAGCAGCAGCCGCTCGAGCACGACACCGAACAAGCCGACGAGCAGCGGCACGATGAACAGCGCACCCCAGAACGGGATGCCCAGATACTCGAGCAGCATCCACGCGCCGAACGCACCCATCATGTACTGCGCGCCGTGGGTGAAGTTGATGACGTTGAGCATGCCGAAGATGACAGCGAGCCCGAGGCTCAGCAGCGCGTAGAAAGCGCCGTTGATGAGGCCGAGCAGAAGCTGGCCGAAAAGCACCTGAGGCGGAATCCCGAGCAGCTCGAACATCGCGCAATCATCCCTGGGGCGAGGCACGAACAGGCCGGGCGCTGGATCGCGCCGGCCTGTCCGCCTCTGGCATCACTTCTTGACGAGAGGGCACTCGCCCTCAGCGACCGGGCGCCAAGCCTCGGCTGCCGCGATCGTCGCGCGCGTCTTGTAGTAGTCCCACGGACCCTTGCTCTCCTCAGGCTTCTTGACCTCGAAAAGATACATGTCGTGCAGGTGCCGGCCGTCCTCGCGGACCGAGCCCTTGCCGAACAGCTTGTCCTCCGTCGGCAGCTCTTTCATCTTCGCGACGACCGCGGCGCCATCGGCATCGCTCTTCAGGGCGGTCACCGCCTTGAGGTAGTGGATCACCGACGAGTAGACACCGGCGTGCACCATGGTCGGGTGCTTGTCGCTCATTGCCGCCGCGTACTCCTTCGCGAAGGCGCGGTTGTTGTCGTTCTGGTCCCAATACCAGGCCTCCGTGAAGATCAGGCCCTGCGCCGTCTTGAGACCCAGAGCGTGCACGTCGGTCAGGAAGACGAGCAGTCCGGCAAGGTTCTGGCCGCCGGCAACGATGCCGAATTCGGCCGCCTGCTTGATCGCGTTGGTGGTGTCGGCGCCCGCGTTGGCGAGGCCGATGATCTTGGCGCCAGACGCCTGCGCCTGCAGCAGGAACGAGGAGAAATCCTGCGCGGGGAAGGGATGGCGCACGGAACCCTTGACGGTGCCGCCGTTGGCCTGGACGACGGCCGCAGTATCCTTTTCGAGCGCGTGGCCGAACGCATAGTCGGCCGTCAGGAAGAACCAGCTGTCGCCACCCGTCTTGGTGATCGCCTTGCCCGTGCCGTTGGCGAGCGCCCAGGTGTCGTAGGTCCAGTGGATCGAATTTGGTGTGCAGGACTTGCCGGTGATCGCTGACGATGCGGCACCGGAAACCAACGCAACCTTGTTCTTTTCCTTGGCGACGTTGATCGCGGCGAGCGCCACCGACGACGTCACGAGATCGACGATCACATCGACCTTGTCGACGTCGTACCATTGCCTGGACGTATTGGCCGCGATGTCGGCCTTGTTTTGATGGTCAGCCGAGATCACCTCGATCTTGAGATCGGGATGATCCTTCATGAAGTCCTCGACTGCCTTCTTGGCGGCAAACACCGAACCGGCGCCCGACAGGTCGGAGTAGGTGCCCGACATATCGCTCAGCACGCCGATGCGGATCACGCCGTCCGTCATCTCGGCTGATGCGGGAGCGGCGAGTAGCGCGGTCCCCACGAGACCGATCGCCATATGCCTAAACTTCATAACGAACCTCCGTTGCGGATTGATTTTTCAGACGCCGAGGTATGCCTCGAGCTTTGCCTTGTTGGCGGCGACCTCGCTGCGCTCGACCATGTCGATCACCTGGCCGTGCTCGACGATGTAATGGCGGTCTGCGACGGTCGACGCGAAATGAAAGTTCTGCTCGACGAGCAGGATGGTGTAGCCCCTGGCCCTGAGAGCGCGGATGATCTCGCCGATCTGATGCACGATGACCGGCGCAAGCCCTTCGGTCGGTTCGTCGAGCAGGAACAGCTGCGCGCCCGTGCGCAGAATGCGCGCGATGGCTAGCATCTGCTGCTCGCCGCCCGACAGCTTCGTACCCTGGCTCGAGCCGCGCTCCTTCAGCCTGGGAAACAGCGCGTAGACTTCATCTGTCGACAGCCCACCTTCCCGCACGACCGGCGGCAGGAACAGGTTTTCCGTCACTGTGAGACTCGAGAAGATCGCGCGCTCCTCGGGACAGTAGCCGACGCCCAAGTGGGCGATCCTGTTGGACGGCAAGGCGATCGTCTCGGTGCCGTCGAAGCGGATCGACCCGCGGCGCGCCCGCACTACACCCATGATCGAGCGCATCGTTGTGGTCTTGCCGACGCCGTTGCGGCCGAGCAGCGTGACCACCTCACCGCGCGCCACGTCGAAGGTCATGCCGTGCAGGATGTGGCTCTCGCCGTACCATGCGTGCAGGTCCTTGACCGAGAGCATGGCGCCCGTGCCGTCATGCATGCGTCGCTCTCCCGACCGGATCGGTGTCTCCGCCAGTCCCCATATAGGCCTCGATCACTTCAGGATTTCGTGACACGTCCTGATAGGTGCCTTCGGCCAGCAGTTCGCCGCGCGCCAGCACCGTGATCCAGTCGGACAGGTCGGCCACGACCGACAGGTTGTGCTCGACCATCAGGATCGTGCGGTTCTTGGACACCTTCCTGATGAGTGCCGCGGCGCGTGCCACGTCCTCTGCGCCCATGCCGGCCATCGGCTCGTCGAGCAGCAGCATTTCCGGATCGAGCGCGAGCGTCGTTGCAATCTCCAGCGCCCGTTTGCGGCCGTAGGACAGCTCCACCGCCCGCTCGTCATGCCGGTCGGCAAGGCCAACCTCTTCGAGCAGGCTCATGGCCCGGTCGTTGAGCACGTCGAGTGTTTTTTCGGACCGCCAGAAGTGGAAGTGCGTCCCCAGCGGCCGCTGCAGCGCGATGCGCACGTTCTCCAGCAGTGTCAGGTGCGGGAAGGTCGCCGAGATCTGGAAGCTGCGGACGAGGCCCATGCGCGCGATGTCGGCGGGCGCCGCGCTGGTGATGTCTTTGCCCTTGAACAGTATCTGACCGGACGTCGGCTGCAGGAACTTGGTGATCAGGTTGAAGCAGGTCGTCTTGCCCGCTCCGTTCGGGCCGATGAGCGCATGGATGGTACCGCGCCGGACCTTAAGATCGACCTTGTTGACCGCTGTGAAGCCCTTGAAGCTTTTGGTGAGCGCGCGGGTCTCTATGACCGCGTCCGCGGCAGCATTCATGCGGAACCTCCGGCACCCAAAGCCGCCGACCCTTCACGAAGAACGGCCGTTACGACGGTGCGAGTACGGCGGAAGGGTGCGCATCCGGCCTGATCGCCAAGAACGACATCGCCAGGAACGGAAACGCGCGTAGGGCGACCTGTGGTGGCCGCCGGCCCGTGAAGCATGGGCGTATCCTTACCCGAGACGGCGTCTTTCCCCGGGGCAGAACCGGGCCGCGCCTTATCTGGTTCGCCCGGGCCAATCCCGGACACCGACAACTCTACCATGCCCCCCCATTCGCCGGGAGCAGGAAAGAGCCAACTCCTTGGCAAGCTCAACTATTTGCTGAGGCATTCGCTTCGAACCTTGCCATCGTTGTGCGGCGCACACATGATGCTCGCCCATGGCCGAGAAGCCGCTCCACATCCTGGTCATCGATGCCGACCGCATCCGTGCCTCCATCATCGAGGAGGGACTGACGGAGGGTGGTCAGACGCGCGTCACGATCCTGGACGTTTCCGCGGAGCTGATGCGACGCATCGTCGAGATCGATCCCGACGTCGTATTCATAGATCTGAAGTCGCCCAACCGCGATCAGCTGGAGCACATGTTCCAGGTCTCTCGCGCCCTGCGCAGACCGGTCGCCATGTTCGTCGACAACTCGGACCGGGCCTCGATCGAAGCCGCCATCGATGCCGGCGTCTCGGCCTATGTCGTCGATGGGCTGCGCAAGGATCGCGTCAAGGCCGTGCTCGACACGGCCATCGGACGTTTCAATGCCTTCGACCGGCTGCAGAAGGAGCTCGCCGACGTCAAAAGCGAGCTGGCCGAACGGAAAGTCATCGACCGCGCCAAGGGTATCCTCATGCGCACCCGCGGGCTGACCGAGGACGGCGCCTACGCGCTCTTGCGGCGAACAGCCATGAACCAGGGCAAGAAAATCGCCGTTGTAGCCGAGAGTCTCGTCGTCGCGGCCTCGATGCTCGGAGGAGAGGAAGAGCGATGAAGGTACGCGTCGGCTTCATGCCGCTCATCGATGCGTCCCCGGTTCTGGTCGCCGCCGAACTCGGCTTCGTCCAGCGTGAGGGGCTGCAGCTGGAGCTGGTCCGCGAAACCTCTTGGGCTACGCTCAGGGACCGCATGTCCGTTGGGCATCTGGACGCGGCCCACATGCTGGCGCCCATGCCGATTGCCGCCAATCTGGGGCTTGGTCCCCTGCCTATGGCGCTCGTCGCACCGATGGCTCTGGGTTTTGGCGGCAATACGATCACCGTCTCGGATGAACTTTGGGCAGCACTCGCCGCCGAGGGTGCCGGGACCTCGTTCGAGGCGGCCGCAGCCGGAAAGGCGCTCGCCCGCGTCGTGGAGGCGCGACGCCGCCGGTCACAGGATCGTATCGTCCTGGCGATCGTCCACCCGCATTCGGCACACCACTATCAGGTCGCTTTCTGGCTGGGTGCTTCGGGGCTCGTTCCAGGTCGAGATGTCGAACTCGTCATCGTGCCGCCGCCGCTGACGGCGGCGGCACTCGAGGGTGGCCAGGTCGATGCGTTCTGCGCCGGCGAGCCGTGGGGCTCGATCGCGGTCCGCCGGCACGCCGGGAAGATCCTTACGACGACCGCGCACATCTGGCGGTCGAGCCCTGAAAAGGTTCTGGGGGTGAGGACGGATTGGTTCTCGGCCGACGAGGAGCGAACGCGTGCCCTGGTGCGTGCCGTGCACGCGGCGGCGCACTGGTGCGACGATCCCGCGAACCGGACCAAACTGGCGGAGCTTCTTTCTCAACCGCATTTGCTCGATAATGAGCCCGCTGCACTGCTCGCCTCGCTCGGACGGCGTCTGGTCGCCGCCGATGGCACGGAGCGGCCCGTCGACGGATTCCTGACTTTCGCCGCGAACGCCGCGACCTTCCCATGGACCAGCCACGCGCTGTGGTTCTTCACTCAGATGGTGCGTTGGGGTCAGGCACCGTATACGCCCGAGAATCTCGCGCGAGCACGCCAGACCTACCGCGCCGACATTTATCGCGGCGCCCTCGCGGACGCCGGAATCGCCCTGCCGTCGGCAAGCTCCAAGGTCGAAGGCGCAGTGCTACGGGATACGCCGGTGGGATCGCCGAGCGGGCGGCTTACGCTGGGCGCGGACGCCTTCTTCGATGGCAGCATATTCGATCCCGATCACATCGACGCCTATGTGAGCGCCTACCGCATCGAGCCGGATAGAAGCCGCACGGACTCGGCTGCACGGAGCGAAGGCTGAGCGTCGCTGCGACGCACAATTGATGTGCAGCCGACGCCGGGTTTGCGCATTCAATCGGCAACCCGACACGCTGCCTAAGAATTGACTTTCAACACAACGTTCTGTTTTTTCTTTAAAAATTTAGGTGCCGCGCGGTTGGCACGACGCGTGCAATGCAACATGCAGAAGATCATCGCAGATCTTCCCTCACCACGATCCTAGCCCGACGCAGGGCACAGGCAACGCCGCCGATCCGAACGCAGTCTCCGCGCGAGACTGGCTCGTATCGACGGCTTTTTTTGTGTGCGAGCGCCCGAGGCGCGAACAGGGGACACCGCATGAGCTCTCTCGATCTTCTTGATTATCGCGATCCGCAGGCCGCCCGCCGGGGTGGCACGCCCACCGCCAGCGTGGCGCCGGATTGCATTGCCCGCCGCGGAATGATCGCGGCCGGGCTCACCGCCCTAGCTTTCGCAGCCAGCGCCTTGGTCGGCACCGCCGTCAAAGCTGAGGCGCTAAAGCTCGAAAAGGACGAACTGAAATTCGGCTTCATCAAGCTGACCGACATGGCGCCGCTCGCCGTCGCGAAGGAACTCGGCTTCTTCGAGGACGAAGGCCTCTACGTCACACTCGAAGCGCAGGCCAACTGGAAGGTTCTGCTCGACCGCGTCATCACCGGGGAGCTCGACGGCGCGCACATGCTCGCCGGCCAGCCGCTCGCCGCGACCATCGGCTTCGGCACCAAAGCGCACATCATCACGCCGTTCTCGATGGACCTGAATGGAAACGGAATCACCGTCTCCAACGAGGTGTGGGAGCTGATGAAGCCGGCGCTCGCAATGGACGAGGCCGGCAAGCCCAAGCATCCGATCTCGGCCAAGGCGCTGGTCCCGGCCATCAACAAGCTCAAGGCGGACGGCAAGCCCTTCAAGATGGGCATGGTGTTCCCGGTTTCCACGCACAATTACGAGCTCCGCTATTGGCTCGCGGCCGGTGGCATCCATCCGGGCTTCTATTCGCAGACCGACGTGACGGGCACGGTCATGGCGCAGGCCCTGCTCTCGGTGACACCGCCGCCGCAGATGCCCGCAACGCTCGAAGCCGGCACGATCAACGGCTACTGCGTCGGCGAGCCGTGGAACCAGGCAGCCGTATTCAAGGGCATCGGCGTTCCCGTCATCACCGATTACCAGATCTGGAAGAACAATCCCGAGAAGGTGTTCGGCATCACCGCGGAATTCGCCGAGAAGTATCCCAATACTACGCTGGCTCTGACCAAGGCGCTGATCCGCGCCGCAATGTGGCTCGACGAGAACAACAACGCCAACCGCATGAAGGCGGTGGAGATGCTCTCCAAGCCCGAGTACGTGGGAGCTGACAAGGCGGTGATCGCCAACTCAATGACCGGCACGTTCGAGTTCGAGAAGGGCGACAAGCGCGACATCCCCGACTTCAACGTCTTCTTCCGCTACTTCGCGACCTATCCCTACTACTCGGACGCCGTCTGGTACCTCACCCAGATGCGCCGCTGGGGCCAGATCGGCGAGGCGAAGGACGACGCCTGGTTCGCGGACACGGCCAAGAAGGTCTACCGCCCGGACATCTACCTGAAGGCGGCAAAGCTCCTCGTTTCTGACGGCAAGGCGAAGCAAGAGGACTTCCCTTGGGACACTGACGGCTATCGCGCGCCGACACCGGCAGCCGACATCATCGACGGCATCCCGTTCGATGCGAAAGCTCCCAACGCCTACATCGACAGCCTCCCGATCGGCCTCAAGGGCCAGCAGAAGGTCGACGGCGCAACCGTCGTGGGCGGCTGAGAACACCTGACATGAATGAAGACGGGGAGCGGCGTCGCCGCTCCCCGATCAGGCCGTAAGGCGACACGAGCGACAGGGGACAGCGCATGACCACCGCCACAGAAGTTGCAGATCTCAGCAGGGACGAGCGTCGCGAACTGCGGCGACAACGGATGCATCAGTGGATCAACAAGGCCTCCGGCACGCTCAACGTGTTCGGGCTGGGCTTCCTCGTCGCACTGCTGAAGATCGCTGCAGGCGACAGCCCCAAGACACAGATCAAGGCGCTGTGGCAGCAGCTCGTCATTCCGCTGATCGGCATCGCTGCATTCCTGGCCGCGTGGTCCTGGGCGGCTCCGAAGGTCGAGACGTCGCTGGGCGCAATCCCCGGCCCGGTGCAGGTGTGGGAACAGGCCCGCAACCTCTATGCCGACCATCTGGCGGAGCGCGAAAAGGAAGCTGCGTTCTACGCACGCCAGGACGAGCGCAACGCCAAGTTCGTGGCCGAAGGCAAGCCCGAACTCGCCAAGCAACGCGCCTACACGGGCAAGCCGACGTTCCTCGACCAGATCCTGACGAGTCTCAAAACGGTTGCCATGGGCTTCGTCGTCGGCTCGGCCATCGCCATTCCCCTCGGCATTATGTGCGGCCTGTTCCCGACCGTGAACGGCGCCCTCAATCCGCTGATTCAGATCTTCAAGCCGGTTTCGCCGCTCGCATGGCTGCCGATCGTGACCATGGTCGTATCGGCTCTCTACGTCGATGTATCCGACTGGCTGCCCAAGTCGCTCGTCATCTCGGCGATCACTGTGACCCTGTGCTCGCTCTGGCCGACGCTGATCAATACCGCGCTTGGCGTCGCATCGATCGACAAGGACCTGCTCAACGTCGGCCGCGTGCTACGGCTGCCGACCAGCCGAACGATCACCAAGCTCGTGCTGCCGTCGGCCCTGCCGCTCATCTTCACCGGCCTCCGGCTTTCGCTGGGCGTGGGCTGGATGGTTCTGATCGCCGCCGAGATGCTGGCGCAGAACCCCGGGCTCGGAAAGTTCGTCTGGGACGAGTTCCAGAACGGCTCGTCGCAATCACTCGCCAAGATCATGGTCGCGGTGCTCGCGATCGGCCTCATCGGCTTCCTGCTGGACCGCCTGATGTATGCGCTGCAGAGCGCCTTCACCTACTCAACCAACCGCTGAGGAGACGGAACCATGACGTTCCTCCAACTCAAGGGCGTGTCGAAGGGTTACGGCTTCGGAGACCAGCGTACCGACGTGCTGCGCAACATCGATCTCAACGTCGCGGAGGGCGAGTTCATCGCCATCGTCGGCTTCTCCGGATCGGGCAAGACCACGCTGGTGTCGACCATCGCCGGTCTGGTCGCTCCCGACTCGGGCGAAGTTCTGCTCAAGGGTCAACAGATAACGGCTCCGGGCCCCGATCGCGGCTTGGTGTTCCAGTCCTATTCGCTGCTGCCCTGGCTCACCGTCTACGGCAACGTCGCGCTCGCCGTCGACGAGGTCTTCAAGCGCGAAAGCCGCGCCGAACGCAAAGCCCGCACGCTACGCTATGTCGATCTCGTCGGCCTGTCGCATGCGGTCGACCGGCGGCCCGCGGAGCTGTCAGGCGGCATGCGTCAGCGCGTCTCGGTGGCGCGCGCGCTCGCCATGAACCCGGAGATCCTGCTCCTCGACGAGCCGCTGTCGGCGCTCGACGCACTGACGCGTTCCAAGCTGCAGGCAGAAATCCAGAGAATCTGGAGCGAGGAGAAGCGCACCGTCGTCCTTATCACAAACGACGTTGACGAGGCGATCCTACTCGCTGATCGCGTCATCGCACTGCTCCCGGGACCCGGCGCAACGCTTGGCCGCCATTTCCATGTCGACCTGCCCCGTCCCCGTGATCACGTCAACCTGAGTGAGAGCGACGCTTTCAAGGCCCTGCGACGGGACATCACCACCTACCTCAGCGGCATTGCCGCCGACCGCGCCTCGCGCTCCAGCGACACGCTGCACCTGCCCAATGTCTCGCCGATCAGCATCAAGTCGCGCCGTGAGCGCCTGCCCAAGGCCTACGCCGCCGCGTCCCAGGCGATCAACGAGGATCGGTATCTCGAGTTCTCGCAGCTCTCCAAGATCTATCCAACGCCGAAAGGTCCTCTGAAGGTCGTCGACAGCTTCGAGCTCAAGATGCGCAAGGGCGAGTTCATCTCGCTGATCGGTCACTCCGGCTGTGGCAAGTCGACCGTGCTGTCGATGACCGCTGGACTGACCGAGATCTCGGAAGGCGGCATCATCCTCGACGGCAAGGAGGTCAGCAGCGCCGGCCCCGATCGCGCCGTCGTATTCCAGGCACCGTCGCTCTTCCCCTGGCTCAGTGCGCGCGACAACGTGGGTCTCGGCGTCGACCGGGTCTACCCGCATGCAAGCAAAACCGAGCGCGAGGAAATCGTCGAGTACTATCTCGACCGCGTCGGGCTTGGACAGTCCATGGACAAGCTCGCCTCTGAGATGAGCAACGGCATGCGGCAGCGCGTCGGCATCGCCCGCGCCTTCGCTCTCTCGCCCAAGCTGCTCCTTCTGGACGAGCCGTTCGGCATGCTCGACAGCCTCACGCGATGGGAGCTGCAGGAAGTCCTGATGGACGTCTGGAGCAGGACGAAAGTGACGGCCATCTGCGTCACCCACGACGTCGACGAGGCGATCCTGCTCGCCGACCGGGTGGTGATGATGTCGAACGGGCCCAACGCCACGATCGGCAACATCATGGAAGTCGACCTGCCGCGACCCAGGACACGCGCCGCACTGCTCGATCACCCAGACTACTACGCCTATCGCGAGGAACTGCTGGAGTTCCTGGAAGCGTATGAGGGCGGCGCAAATCCGAGTGCCGACACGCTCGCCACGATCAAAGCCAAGCGGCACAAGCCCGCGGTTGCGCAATTGTCGCCGGGGCGGGCGGCTTAAGCGATCCGATCCAAAGAGGAGGCTTGGAAATGACGCCACACCAGGTCGAGCTCGTGCAGCATTCGCTGGCGGAGATTTCTCCGCTGAGCGAAGAAGCCGGGCGCATCTTCTACGGGCGACTGTTCAACATCGCGCCCGAAGTCAGGCCGCTGTTCCGCGGCGATCTCGACGAGCAGGCGGGCAAGCTCGTGAGCATGCTCAGCGTGGTCGTCGCCGACCTCAACGACATGGAGCACCTGTTGCCGCTCGCAAGGCAGATGGCGATCCGCCATGTCGGCTACGGCGTCCGGCCGGAGCATTACCAGCCGGTCGGCGAGGCCCTCGTCTGGATGATCAACGAAGCCTCCGAGGGCGAACTCGACGACGAGACAACCGCTGCCTGGCGGGCCGCTTATTCATCGCTGGCTCACGAAATGATGGCCGCAGCTTACGACGGAGAGACGATTTCATGAGCAAGGATCGCCGCGAACGACTGGTCGTCATCGGCAACGGCATGGCGCCGGGCCGCTGTCTGGAGCGCCTGTTCGAGACAGCGCCGGATGCCTACGACGTCACGATCTTCAACGCTGAGCCGCGCGTCAATTACGACCGCATCATGCTCTCGCCTGTCCTGTCGGGCGAAAAGTCGTTCGAGGAGATCGTGATCCATGGCGACGGCTGGTACGTCGATCACAACGTCACGCTCTACAAGGGCCACAAGATCGTGGCGATCGACCGCGATGCGAAGACGGTGACGTCCGAGCACGGCGAGACGGTACCCTACGACAAGCTCATCATCGCCACCGGCTCCCTGCCGATCGTCATCCCGGTTCCGGGCCACGACCTGGCCGGCGTCATCACGTATCGCGACCTCGATGACGTCAATGCCATGCTGATCGCCGCGAAGTCCGGCGGACGCGCGGTGGTGATCGGCGGCGGTCTGCTGGGACTGGAGGCCGCCGCGGGCCTCAAGGCGCAGGGCATGGAGGTCACCATCCTGCATCTCATGCCCACGCTGATGGAGCGGCAGCTCGACCCCGCCGCGGGCTATCTGCTGAAGACGGCCGTCGAAGCACGCGGCATCGACATACTGACCAAGGCCAACACACACGCCATTCTTGGCACCAATCCCGACTTCGGTCCGTCGCGCGTCCGGGCCGTTCGGCTGGACGACGGCACCGAAATCGCCTGCGACCTGGTCGTCATGGCCGTGGGCATCCGACCCAATGCGGGGATCGCAAAGGCCGCCGGTCTGCGCGTCAATCGCGGCATCGTCGTCAGCGAAGGCATGGCAACCAGCGACCCGGACATCTTTGCGCTGGGAGAATGCGCCGAGACCTCGGGTCAGGTGTTCGGTCTCGTGGCACCGCTCTACGAAATGGCGAACGTCCTGGCGGCCCAGTTAACGGGCAAGAACGACGCAGCCTTCCACCCCGCCGCGACCGCGACCAAGCTCAAGGTCACCGGCATCAATCTCTTCTCTGCCGGTGACTTCTCCGACGGTCCCGGGCGCGAGGAGATCGTGCTACGGGACGCCTCGCGCAGCGTCTACAAGCGCCTCGTGATCGAGGACAACAAGCTCGTCGGCGTTGTCATGTACGGCGAAACCTCCGACGGTGCCTGGTTCTTCGATCTCATCAAGCGCGGCACCGACATTACCGAACTGCGAGAGACACTCATCTTTGGCCAGGACTATGCGGGAGGATCCCCACTGGACCCTACGGCGGCCGTTGCAGCATTGCCGGATGATGCGGAAATCTGCGGCTGCAACGGCATCTGCAAGGGACGCATCGTCGATGCGATCACGACCAAGGGACTGACGTCGATCGACGACGTCCGCGCTCACACCAAGGCGTCGGCATCCTGCGGGACATGCTCCGGCCTTGTCGAGCAACTGCTGCATCTGACGCTCGGGGAGGCCTACAACCCCGCCGCCGTCAAGCCGATGTGCGGCTGTACGGACCTGGGCCACGGAGACGTGCGTCGCCTGATCGTGGCCAAGGAGCTGAAGACCATCCCCGCTCTGATGCAGGAGCTGGAGTGGAAGAGTTCGGGCGGCTGTGCGAAGTGCCGGCCGGCGCTCAACTACTACATGCTGGCGACATGGCCGGGCGAATACGAAGACGACAACCAGTCACGCTTCATCAACGAGCGTGTACACGCCAACATCCAGAAGGACGGCCGCTTCTCGGTCGTACCGCGCATGTGGGGTGGCCTCACCAATGCGCAGGAGCTGCGTGCCATCGCCGACGTCGTCGACAAGTTCAACATCCCCACGGTGAAGGTTACGGGCGGGCAGCGCATCGATCTGCTGGGTGTCGAGAAGGAGCAACTTCCAGCCGTGTGGGCCGAGCTCAACCGCGCTGGTCTCGTCTCCGGCGCTGCGTACGCCAAGGGCCTGCGAACGGTGAAGACCTGCGTCGGCAAGGAGTGGTGCCGTTTCGGCACGCAGGACTCCACCGGCCTCGGCGTCAAGATCGAGAAGTTCCTGTGGGGGTCGTGGACACCGGCCAAGGTCAAACTTGCCGTCTCGGGCTGTCCGCGCAACTGCGCCGAGGCGACATGCAAGGACATCGGCGTCATCTGCGTCGATAGCGGTTACGAGATCCACTACGCAGGTGCCGCCGGTCTCGACATCAAGGGCACCGAAGTTCTCTGTCATGCCGCCAGCGAGCAGGAGGTGATCGACATCGTCGCGGCAACCGTCCAGCTCTATCGCGAGCAGGGTCACTACCTGGAGCGAATCTACAAGTGGGCCAAGCGCGTCGGAGCCGAAAGCATCAAGGCCCACGTGGTGGACGACCTCGAAAGGCGCAGCGCGCTCGTCGCACGCTTCGTCCATGCGCAGAAATTCGCTCAGATCGATCCGTGGGCCGAGCGTGCCCAAGGCAAAGACGCGCACGAGTTTGCCCCGATCAACGACCTGCGGATTGCGGAGGCCGCTGAATGACGATGATGGAAAAGAACTGGATCGAGATCGGTGCCCTCGACGACATTCCCCGCCAGGGCGCCCGCGTGCTGAAGACTGGAATCGGCTGCATCGCGGTGTTCCGCACCGCCGACGACGAGGTGTTCGCGCTCGACGACAAGTGCCCGCACAAGGGCGGCCCGCTGAGCCAGGGCATCGTACACGGCAGTTCGGTGACGTGTCCGCTGCATAACTGGGTCATCGCTCTCGACACGGGCAGCGCGCAGGGCGCCGACGAGGGCCAAGTGAAGACCTTTCCCGTGCGCGTCGAGCAGGGCCGCATTCTGATCGACGCAACCGTGCTGCGCGCACGGCAGGCGGCGTGAGGTCCACATGAGCGAGCGCTCGTGGACGAGGACGACGTGTCCGTATTGCGGCGTCGGCTGCGGCGTCATGGCCCGCGCCCGTGATGACGGCACAGCCGAAATCATGGGCGATCCTGACCACCCGGCGAACTTTGGGCGCCTTTGCTCAAAGGGCTCGGCCCTCGGCGAAACGGTGTCGCTCGACGGCCGGCTCCTCGAGCCACGCATCAACGGCCGCCGCGCATCCTGGGACGATGCGCTCGACCTCGTGGCGCAGCGCTTTGCCGAGACTGCCGCCGTATACGGACCCGACAGCGTGGCGATGTATGTCTCCGGTCAGATCCTGACCGAGGACTACTACGTCGCCAACAAGTTCATGAAGGGCTTCGTCGGCACGTCCAACATCGACACCAATTCGCGCTTGTGCATGGCGTCCTCCGTGGCAGGTCACAAGCGCGCGTTCGGCTCCGACACCGTGCCGGGCACCTACGAGGATCTGGAGATCGCCGATCTCGTCGTGCTCGTCGGTTCGAATCTCGCCTGGTGTCACCCCGTGTTGTACCAGCGGCTGGCTGCAGCGCGTGAAGCACACGGCACGCGCGTCGTCGTTGTCGACCCGCGCCAGACCGCAACGTGCGAAATCGCGGACCTGCACTTGCGCGTGGCACCCGGCAGCGACGTCGCCCTGTTCAACGGACTGCTTGCTCATCTGTGCGATGCGGGCAAGTTCGACCGAACCTATATTGCAGCCCACACCACGGGTCTCGACGGCGCGCTCGCTGCAGCACGCGGACTCGCGCCGGCCGAAATCGCTCGGATCACCGGAATTTCACCCGCGCAGCTTGCCGAGTTCTACGCATTGTTTGCAGCGACAGAGCGCGTCGTCACCGTCTACAGCCAGGGCGTCAATCAATCGACGGCAGGCACCGACAAGGTCAACGCCATCATCAACTGCCATCTGGCCACTGGCCGTATCGGCCGGTCCGGCATGGGACCGTTCTCGGTGACGGGACAGCCCAATGCGATGGGCGGGCGGGAGACGGGCGGCCTTGCAAACATGCTTGCGGCCCACATGGATCTGGACAATCCGCAGCATCGCGAGATCGTCGGCACGTTCTGGGGCGCACCCCGGCTTGCCTCGGCTCCCGGCCTGAAGGCAGTCGATCTGTTCAAGGCGGTCGCCGACGGCCGTATCAAGGCCCTGTGGATCATGGCGACCAATCCGGTGGTCAGCATGCCGGAAGCCGACGCCGTGCGCTCCGCATTGTCCCGCGTCCCGTTCCTCGTCGTGTCGGACGTCAATGAAAACACCGATACCACCGCCCACGCACACGTCCTGCTTCCGGCCTCGGCGTGGGGCGAGAAGGATGGCACGGTGACGAACTCGGAACGGCGCATCTCGCGCCAGCGACGCTTCATGGAAGCACCGGTCGAGACGCGCCCCGACTGGTGGCAGGTCGCTCAGGTCGCGCAACGCATGGGATTTGCCGCTGCCTTCGACTACGCGCACCCTGCTCACATCTTCAAGGAGTATGCGGCGTTGACCGGTGCGGGCAACAACGGCGCCCGCGACCTCGATATCTCCGCCTACGGCGACCTGTCCGAGCAGGACTACGACGAGCTGAAACCGTTCCACTGGCCTCGACGTGGCGGCCTGAGCCACTCGCCCACGCGCTTCTTCGCCGCCGGCGGCTTCTTTACGCCCGATCGCAAGGCGCGCCTCGTCGCCGCGTCCTACCGCGCACCGGCGCTTGCCTGCGATGCATCACGACCACTCACTCTCAACACCGGACGTGTTCGGGACCAGTGGCACACGATGACGCGGACCGCGAAAACGTCTCGCCTGATGAGTCATATCGCCGAGCCCTTCCTTGAGATTCATCCCGACGATGCCAGACGGCACGGTCTCGAGCCGGCGGTGATCGCCGAGGTGGAAAGCGACTATGGACGCGCGCTTCTGCGTGTGTGCGTCACCGAGCGTCAACGTCCCGGCTCCGTCTTTGCGCCAATGCACTGGACCGATCAGTTGGCCCGCGGGGCCCGCATATGCGCTGTCATCGCAGCCAACGTCGATCCGGTCTCCGGTCAGCCCGAACTCAAGGGCACACCGGTAGCGGTTCGTCCGTTCAAGGCCGCATGGTACGGGTTCCTCGTCAGCCTGACACGGCCAGACGCCCCCCCTGCCGCCTATCATGCGACTGCCCCTGCCGGGCAGGGCTACCGGTGCGAGCTGGCCGGCGGCGGCGAGCCCGCCAGCTGGGAAAAGCTCGCCCGCGGCATGCTCGCTCCCGCGATCGCCGACGGTGGTGACCTGGTCGTGTATAGCGACGCGGCCTCGCGACAGCACCGGTTCGGCGTGTTCGCCGACGACAGGCTTGTCGCGGCACTGTTCCTGTCCCCCGACCCGGTGGCCGTCTCGCGCACGTATACCGTCGAACAACTGGGAGTATCAGTCGAGCCGGATGCACGACTTGCCATTCTGGCGGGCCGTCCGGGCCCTGGCGTCAAAGAGCGTGGCCGGATCGTGTGCGCGTGCTTCAGCGTCGGCGAACTGGAGATCGCGGCGGCCGCCGCTGAAGGCTGCAGAACCGTGGCAGCAATCGGCGAACGGCTGAACGCCGGTACGAACTGCGGCTCCTGCCGTGCCGAGATCGGTGCGCTTCTGCATCGCTATCCCGAGCGCCAGCCTGCCGATGCGATCCCCGACGTGGCACAGAGAAATGCAACGCTGGCGCCAATGCCCGGAGAGTGAAGCAGCACGTCGGCATTGCGCAAACCTCCGCCGGCCGGAGCACACCCAGCGCGGCCTTGGGGCCGATTACTGGCGCTGATCGAGCTGCTTGACGTAGGCCCGGGCGAGCCCGGCTAGAAATCCCTCCGGATAGTGCTTCAGGAAGGCGTTCCACCCCTGGGTAGTGTTCAGCTCCTTGGCAAAATCGAATGCTTCCTTCGGGGAGAGCGACGCATCCCGTGCAGGATTGCCGGCGGCACGAGACACCGGCTCGTTGCGGACGGCACCCTCTGGTTCGGGGCGAGGCTGCGGCTGCACCTGCGGCTCGGTCGGCGCGCGAACTACGCGTCGCGTCGGCCCCTCTCCGGATGTCCTGGCGGCAGGCACGGGGGCGGCAGACGCCGCCGGCGCGGATCGACCTTCTTCCGCCACCGCAGCGACGGCAAACGCGCCGAGCGGCGAGCCGCGGACGCCGGCTACTGGACTTCCTGGTCTCAGCCGATAGTCGCCGCGGGCAGGTGCGACAAACATCGGGTCCTGCGGTGTGACGATCCCTTCACCGAACACAACGCGGATAGTGCCGTCGCCATACTTCGTCTGCACCATCGAGCGCTCCACTCTCAACTTGAGTTGCGCGCAGCCGCTCCCGCAGTTGGCGGCGATGTCCTGGCCAGCTCCGTTGCCCCAGAAGATCGCATTGGAGATGACGTGATTGTCCGGCGCGACAGCTTGGTACGTGTCCATGAGGAAGCCAATACCCGGTGACTTGCAGCCTGGGGAAAGAGCGTTGACGATCGTGACGTGATCGAACCGCGACACCGTCGGGCCCGAGCCGCTGGCGCCGCCGTCGACCAGGATGTTGCCGCCGCAATTGCCGTCATACAGCTCGTATTCGGCCGTGCACGCGGCACCATCGTCGCAAAAGAAGCCACCGCCCGACGTGCCGGCGCGATTGGCGCGGTACACGTTGCGGGACAGCTTGGCGTTGGTCGGCTGATTACCGGGCGCAAATGCGCCGACGAATAGGCCGCCGCCCCACTGCGTCACGGTGTTGCCGCTGAACAGGTTGCCTGCGATCCGCAGCGTATTACCGAACAGGTAGAACCCGCCGCCGTGCGAGTCGGACGACGTGCCGTGGTTTGCGTCGATCCAGTTGCTCTCGACAACAACCGTGTTCTCATTGACCGCATCGTTGAGGAAGCCCGCACCGCCGCGTGCGCACGAATTGTTGCGGATCACATTACCGCGGATCGTGCCCGACACGTTGGCGAGCGAAAAGCCAGCACCGGCGAGATTCTCGCCCGCGCAGGTATTGTCATGGATGAAGTTGTTGGTCAGGTCGAAGCGCTGCGACTCCCAGTAGTCGCGCACGACAGCCTGCGAATATCCGCTGATATCGAAGCCGTCGATCGAGGTGAGCTTGCCCTTGCCCGGCGCCTCGTCGGCGATGCGGAGGAAGGAGCCACCCTTGCCGACGGCACGACTCACAAACCTTGCGCTGTCGCGGACCCGGAAGCGCTGTCCGCTCTGAAACCCGCCGGCCAACGAGAAATTCTTTGCACCGGGCGCGATCTGCTCTGCGTAGCGCCCCTCCGCCACACAGATGATGCTTCCAGCCGGCGCGGCGCGGACCGCAGCGCCAATCGTTGCGTGCGGCCGGTCGGCGCTGCCGTCTCCGCCCCGGCTCGCCGCATCGACGAAAACCGTGCACTGGGGGATCGCCGTCGCGCGCGCAACCTCAACGGGTTGGGGTGCTTCCTCAGCTGCGTCCGCCGCCTTACTCGAACAAATCGCGGCCAGCACAGCAACGCCGGCAGCAAACCGCACTCGACAGATCATGCTCGCCACTCCCGCAACTCCACTCCACTTCGCGCGCACTCACCGTATCAGCGACAAGGACGCGACGAGGCGCACGATGTCGGCCTGCCGATGGGTTCCGGTCTTCTCGAAAATCCGCTGCAGATGCGACCGCGCGGTGCTCGGCGCCACGCCGATATGCTCCGCTATAGCCGCGGGCGACATGCCGGCCACTATTAGCTCGCAAACTCTCACCTCGGCGGGCGTCAGATCGTAGAGCAGCCGCAACGTGTCCCTTGGAAGTGGCGCATGCGCATGCTCGCTGGTGACGAATACCGCTGCCGTGGCGCGCCCCTCGACGCCATCGGGCAGTCGGCCGTAGCGCAAGGGCAGCACATGCACGACCGCGCGGCGCCCGTTGGTTCCCCGAGCCGGGATTCCGCAGCCGCGTTCGCTTATCGCGCCTCGATCCTCATTGGAGATTGCGTCGGTCAGGGCCTGCGCCAGCCGGTGGTCGCGCATCGACAAGCGGCCGTCGGAGATCCGGATGGCGTCGTTCTCCTGGAGCGCCCTGTGCGCCGCGTCGTTCGCGTGGATGATGCGTGCCGCGCCATCGACGAGGAAGATTCCCGTCGGCAGAACTTCGAGCGCCGATCGCAGGGACTCGGCCTCGATCGTTCTGAGCTCGAGCAGGCGGCTGATCGAAATGACACGACGCAGGTGCGGCGCCAGCGCCCGAAGCAACTCGAGCTCATCGACATTCGCCTGATCGAGCCTGTGAGCACTCGTGAACACCAGCGTGCCCAGACCGCGGCTGTCGCCTGCGAGCGTCATCGCGGCAAGGTCCACGATCCCCTGTGGCGCACACCACTCCCTTGCAAATCGATTGCTGTGCGCGTCGAGTCCCGGATTGGCCACGGAATGCACCACCAGCTCACCGACCGGATAAGAAAGAATGCGCTCGGGCCCACCCCAGAAGTTGGCCATATCCAAGCCATAGGCCGGCATCTTGTCGTACCAGATCGGCGACATGCCATGCTGTATGCGCAGCAGCGGCTTTCCCGAGAGGGGCTCGTAGTAACCGAGCACACCATGCAGCAGGTCGAGGCGCTCGCACAAGGAAGCGAGCAGCCGTTGCCAGTTCGCCGGTTCCAGGACGCAGTCGTAAGCCTGGTCCAGCAACGCCGACAGGGCTTCGCTGCGCAGTGCCGCTTGCGACGGAGGCGAATGCATTCAGATCAAAATCCTATTCGAGCGGGCGGGTCATCCGCATCCGTCTCCACCAAACAGTGGATGCAAGAAGTGGCATGGTCTGAGACTGTCGTCATGCGCATTTATGCGCTCATCGGGCTAACCCACGCCGCGACCATCTTGTTCCCGGCTCAACCACCCGCTCCCAAACAGCCGCATGCCGCCGAGCCCCCTTGCCGCCCTCGACCGACCACCAGATGCGCTAAGGGCTGCGCGGCGGGAGCGCGACTGTTTGTTGCCCATTGGGACGGCAAATGGCCGGATCGCCGCCTCTGCGGTTCTGGCCGTCATTGCCTTCATCCTGGTGATCGCCACCTTTCCCGGCGCCGGCCCAGTCCCCGCGGCACACGCCCAGGAGCAGTTGTCGGCGAAGGACGCATTCTCTGCCGCGAAAGAACTCGGCACGCGCGAAGCGTGGGACGCCTTCCTGCAGCGCTACCCAGATGGCTTCCTTGCCGATCTGGCGCGCGCCTATATCGCGCGGATCGACGCCAGCAGCGCAACTCCCGGTACCCCGCCGAGCGCCCAGCGCCAATCCCGGCCGCGTTCTGAAGACGCGGCTCCCGCTCCTGCGCCAAAGCCCGCGGCGGTCGCGGCGCCGGTGGCGAGAGCATCTGCCACACTCCAGCCGGCGGTAAGCCGCGGCGCCCGTTACATGGGCTTCTCCGAGAGGTTCAACCGCTATTACAGCGACCGCTCGTGGAAGCCGCGCAAGACCATCTACGTGAGCCCGGACGGCGGCGGTGACGGGACGAGCCGCGAGGCCGCGGCAAGCGTTGCCGACGGGCTCGCGGGAGCCGAACCCGGAACGCTGGTGCACTTCGTCCGCGGCAAATACTCCGGATGCTTCGATATCGAAGAGGGCCGCGGCGGCACCTATGATCAACCGCTGGTCTTGTTCGGAGAGCGCGGCACAGAAGGCGGCCTGGGTGTAACAATTCAGTGCTGTGCCGCGGGGCGAAAGTCCTGCCTCAATGTTGAAGGCTCCGATTACGTCGCCATCGACGGGTTCGAACTCGCCGGCGGCAACTACGGCGTCCGCGCGGTCGGCCGGGGCTTTGCCGCGAGCGAGCACTCGCGCGGCGTGGCGGTGATGAACTGCAAGGGCCACGACCAGGACCGCGATCCATTCTTCACCGGCCAGTCGGACTGGTTCGTTCTCGAGCGTAACGTCGCCTACGGCGCCAAGAAGGGGGACGGCCACGGCATCTATCTGAGCAACGGTGGCGACTGGAACATCGTCCGGTTCAACGAAACGTACGGCAACCACTCGAGCGACTTCCAGATCAACCCCGATCCGGATTCGACGTGCAAAGAGGTGGGTATCCCATTCGACGATCCGCGTTGCGACGCCTATGCGGGCGAAGGTGAGGGTGGACAAGGCGCCAGCGACTACTTCCTCATCGAAGGCAACTACTTCCACCACAGCCTCGGTCCTGGCCCGAATTTCACGAGCCTCCGCCGCAGTATCGTGCGCAACAACATCTTCGGTCCGCAGGCGCGCCACAACGCGTCGTTCTGGCAGGAGACCGGCAACCCCAAGCTCGGCTCCAGCGGCAACAAGATCCTGCACAACATCTTCCTGACGACGGCGCGCCATGCCGTGAAGTTCGACAACCACTCCAGCGGCAACACGTTCGCCAACAACATCGTCATGGGAATCCAGGTCCAGGGCCGCAGCGTCCGCGCCAACCCGGCGGCCCTGCTGATGGAGATCGATGCCACATCGGCATCCAACACCTTCGCGTCGAACATCTACCTGGGCGGAGGCCGGTTCGAAGGCCGCGAGCCGGTCAACGGCGAGATCGTCGAGCCCGAGGTATCACCGGCGTGGTTCAAGAGCTTTCCGGTGACAGTGGGCGACGGCGTCGAAGGCTTCGCTCCAACTGCATCCGCGCCCTTCCTCGATGTTGGCGCCTTCCTTGCCGACGCGCCCACGGATCGGTCGGGCGCGCGGCGCGGCGCGCGCTCCGATCTCGGCCCGTTCGAGCTGCCATGAGCACGTGCATTGCCCGCCTCAACACCGCAGAGGTCCGCATGAACCGCACCCAACAATTTGACTGGAAGCGTCTCGCGCTGCTGGTCCACAAGTCATCCTGAGCAACGCTGATCTGCGGTGCCCAACGCGAGCCCCGCGATCGCACGAGTGTCACGAGGTTCAACATGCTTCAACTACGTTTGCCGCTGACCAACGGATGGCATCTCCTGATTGCGAGCTTGGCTCTTGGCTTCGGCCACGGCCCGGCCGCCGCTGCCGGCTACCAGATCACATGCGCAAAGGCGGACGTCATGGTCCCGGCGCTCATGAAGCCGCTGACCATGAGCTACGATGGCGGCGACAAGGGCACTCTGTCACTTTCCGGCGCCCTGGGCGATTTCAAGCTGCCGGCAAAGATGGAGAAGCAGAAGTCGCAGCTCGGCGACGGCGCTTCGATCAACGGAAGCGGTGCCGCCTCATCGATGATGCCTGACCTGCCAAAACTGAAGTCGTGCATCGCCACGAAGGCGGGCGGCGCCACGGATCGGGACACCCGTCTTTTCGCTCGCGACCAGTGCATGGCGGACCGTACGATCACGATCGCTCCGGCCAAGGGCACCGTCTGGGTCCGCATTGGAATGTTCCCGGGCGAAAAGCCCGGCGTTACGGACGCGATCGTCGAGATAACCCGCGCTTACGAGCAGGACGGCACAATCAAGATCGAAAGCTTCCCGGCGCAATGCGAGGCCAAGGCGAGCTGACGCGCAGCACGCCCTTCACCCCGGTAGAAGACACAAAAAACCGGAGCCATCCCCCCTGAATGGCTCCGGTTTTCCCCCGCTGCCATGCGGCGAGCCGCGGCAGTATTCGTATGGGTCGGCTCAAGCGTCGGCGGTTTGGCTCTGCTCCGTCTTGACCAGCGTCGTCATCGGCGCCTCCACCGGCTCGCGGCGCTTGGACTGCGGCGGCTGGTAGGCGCGACGGGCGTGGAACTGGCAGTACGGCAGGCCGGCGACTTTCTCCTTGCCGCAGAAGTGGAAGTCGGCGGACTGCGGGTCGCCGATCGGCCAGCGGCAATGGCACTCGGCCAGCGTCTGAATGGTCTTGCGCTCTTTCAGCGGGATATCGAGCTCGGCCTCTTGCGCCACGAACGGCTCGGCATCCGGGTGGTACAGCGCGCGCAGCGCCGGGTTGCCCACGCTCGCAAACCGCGAGCGGGCAGCGGCCGGACGCTTGGCAGGCGTGGCGTTGTTGTTCCGCGGGCGCGCGCGGTGCGTCTTCATGCGTGAGGTGGTGGCGCGGCCGGACAGGCCGAGCCGGTGCACCTTGCCGATAACGGCGTTGCGGGTGACGCTGCCCAGGCGGCTAGCAATCTGGCTTGCGCTCAGCCCTTCGGACCAGAGCTTCTTCAGAAGCTCGACCCGCTCGTCGGTCCAGGCCATCGTGTCGCTCCTCGAGAATCGTGGCAGACTCAGAACCGCTCTCGAGCGGCGGAGTCGCGAAGTTGGCGGCCGACGTGGCACGTGCTGGCACGACGAAGACGCGCCGACGGAGCCATTGCCTGACCAGTTCGGATTTCGGGACGCTTACAGGGGAAAACTTACGCGGGACGCGAGCGCACGACATGTGCGCGGCACGAGAGCACCCCAAGGTGCTCGTCAACGCAGGGAACTCCCGACGCAAACAAAGCCGGGCCAGAGGCCTCCAGCTTCCGGTGAGGCGCTACACGCCTGCACCTGAGTGAGCGAGGAGCGGGGTAGACCCCCGACATCTCGTCACTGGACGCTGGGAGACTACAACATGCCGTCTGGCGCCTACAAGGTTGTCGCGAGCGTTACGCCGGGCATTGACAGCCGCTCGTGGCGTCATCGCAACAGATCGATTCGGGTTGCCCTGTGTGGCACGACCAGCTTGTGCATGCACCAAACGGGCGGCGTGGCCCGATTCTACGGCAAAACAGCCGCTGTGGGAAAATGCAGCAATCCGCCTGGCGCGCCGGGCGTTCGGCTCCGCCGTTTGGATTCTATCCCCAGTCCCATGCGGCTCCCCCCTTGCTCGGCGGGGCGCATTGCTGCCCGGAAGGTGCCTGCAAGCGCGAACCCGCCCAAAAGCCGCCGATTATCGTGCCTGGCGGGCTCCATTGCGTTGACAACAGGCCGCCGGAACGCGTATCAGGCGAGCCTTGCCGGCCGCCGCTCGAGGCGGCTTTTTTGGTTTTCTGGGAGAGGGACACAGGTCGATGACCGGGTCTCGTCCACAGACCGCAGGCGCCGTCCCGGCGCTCGCAACCCGCGCTGACCCCGACAGGCTCTCCACTCCGGACGCCGTCATGCCGACGTATGCCCGGCAGGACCTCGTTTTCGCGCGCGGCGAGGGAGCTTGGCTGGAGACGGATACCGGCGAGCGTTACCTCGACGTCGGCTCGGGCGTCGCAGTCAATGCGCTCGGCCACGCGCATCCGCACCTTGTCTCCGCGCTCCAGGATCAGGCCCAGCGTCTCTGGCACACGTCCAATCTCTACCGTGTCGAGGGGCAGGAGCGCCTGGCCACCCGGCTGACGGAGCTCACATTCGCCGACCGGGTTTTCTTCTGCAATTCGGGCGCCGAGGCCTGCGAAGGCGCGATCAAGACCGCGCGCCGCTACCATTTCGCGCGTGGCGAGCATCAGCGCACCCGCATCATTACGTTCTCGGGCGCCTTCCACGGCCGGACGATGACGGCCCTGTCGGCTGCCGGCAATCCCAAGTACCTGGAGGGCTTCGGGCCAGAGGCTGGTGGTTTCGACCACGTGCCGTTCGGCGACCACGCCGCGCTTGAGGCTGCCATCGGCCCGGAGACGGCCGCGATCATGATCGAGCCCATCCAGGGCGAGGGCGGCGTGCGCACGGTCCCCGACCAATGCTTGAAGGGCCTGCGCGATCTGTGTGACCGCAACGGCATTCTCCTGGTGCTCGACGAGGTGCAGACGGGCATTGGCCGCACCGGCCGCCTGTTCGCGCACGAGTGGGCCGGCATCGAGCCCGATATCATGGCCGTGGCCAAGGGGCTGGGCGGCGGTTTCCCCGTCGGAGCGATCCTGGCGACGGAAGACGCGGCAAGCGGCATGACTGCGGGCTCGCACGGCTCGACCTTTGGCGGCAACCCGCTCGCCATGGCCGTCGGCAATGCCGTGCTCGACATCGTCGCCGAAAAGGACTTTCTCACCGAGGTCGAACGCAAGGCCCTGCGCTTCAAGCAGGCGCTGGCGGCCGTGCACGACGCGCATCCCGAAACGGTCCTGGAGGTGCGCGGGCGCGGACTGCTGATGGGCCTTAAGCTCGCCGCCGACGTGCAGCCTGCCGACTTGGTCAAGGCCGCCATCGCCGAAAAACTTCTGACCGTCGGTGCGGCCGACAACGTCGTCCGCGTGCTGCCGCCCCTGACCATCTCCGATACGGAGATCGCGGAGGCCGTGACACGCCTCAGCCGCGCGCTCGCTCGCGTGCGGCAGAAACACAGCTAGTCCACATACGAGGCATCCAACGCGCGGCTCTGATCGAGCCGTCCCCATTCCGTTTTCGAAAGCTCATCCATGGCACCAAGACATTTCCTCGACATCAATGACCTCCCAGCTTCAACACTGCGCGGCATTCTGGATGCCGCGCACGCGATGAAGAAGGCGGGGAAACGTCCGCCAGCGCGGCTCAAGCCCAAGGCAATCGCCGATCAGGTGCTCGGCATGATCTTCGAGAAGCCATCGACGCGGACGCGCGTGTCCTTCGATGTCGCCATGCGGCAGCTCGGCGGCCAGTCGATCATGCTCAATCATACCGACATGCAGCTTGGCCGCGGCGAGTCCATCGCAGACACCGCCCGCGTGCTGTCGCGCTATCTCGACATCGTGATGATCCGCGCCAACTCGCATGCGACGCTGATGTCGCTCGCCGATCACGCGGACATCCCGGTCATCAACGGCCTCACCGACCTCAGCCACCCCTGCCAGGTCATGGCAGACCTCATGACGTTCGAAGAACGACTGGGACCGATCGAGGGACGTACCGTCGCCTGGGTGGGTGACGGCAACAACGTCGCCGCATCGTGGATGCACGCGACCGTACCATTCGGCTTCACGCTGCGTGTGGCGACGCCCGCGGAGCTGAAGCCGGAGAAGATCCTGGTGGATCACGTGCGCAAGGCCGGGGGCGATATCGTGGTGACAACCGACGTGCGCAAGGCCGTCACTGGCGCCGACTGTATCGTGACCGATACCTGGGTTTCGATGGGCCAATCGGACGCCGCACGCCGCAAGCGCCTGCTGAAGCCGTTCGCCGTCGACGATGCGTTGATGCGCCTCGCCGCGAATGACGCGATCTTCATGCATTGCCTTCCCGCCTACCGTGGTCACGAGGTGACAGCCGAAGTGATCGACGGTCCGCAATCGGCGGTCTGGGACGAGGCGGAAAACCGACTTCACGCGCAAAAGGCCATCCTTGCGTGGTGCCTGGGAGCCGATTGATGGCTCGATCACGCCATGATGCGCCGACCGAGGTGGCCGATGCGGCAGCCGACATGGTGCTGCCGTTTCGCACCGAGCGCTCGCGCGTATCGGGCCGGATCGTGCGCCTGTCCGAGACCGTGAATACGATCCTGACGCGGCATGACTATCCCCTGCCCGTTGCCGAGACGCTGGGCCAGGCGATCGCCCTGGCGGCACTGCTGGGGACCGGCCTCAAGTTCGACGGACGCCTGATCGTCCAGACCAAGACCGATGGACCGCTCGGCTTTCTCGTCGTCGACTACGAAACGCCGGGGCGCGTGCGAGGCTACGCGAGCTTCGACAATGACCGTATCGGGCGGCTGATGGCCGCAGGAAACAAGCCGAGCGAAGGTGACCTCATCGGTGCGGGGCATCTCGCGATGACGATCGATCCGGGTGGCGACATGGACCGCTACCAGGGCATCGTCGCCATGCAGAACACGACACTCGCCGAGGGTGCGCTGACCTATTTCCGGCAATCCGAGCAGCTTCCCACCTTCCTGCGGCTCGCAATCGCACGCGAGCGGATCGCTGGAGCGGAAATGGGAGAAGCCTGGCGCTGGCGCGCGGGTGGAGTGCTGCTCCAGAACGTGGCGCATGCCGGAGGCCATACCGCCGACGAAATGGCTGACCAGGAGGAGCGCGGCGTACTGGCCGGCGAGGAGGACGACCACTGGCGCCGCGTGGCGCTGCTTGCCGGCACGGTCGAGGATCACGAGCTAGTCGACCCGACCTTGGCGCCTGAGCGGCTGCTCTACCGGCTGTTCCACGAGGAGGGCGTGCGCGTACAGCGGCCAATTCCGGTCGAGGAACACTGCAAGTGTTCGCGCGAGAAAGTCGGCGCATTTCTCAGAAGCTTCGGTCCCGAGCAGTTGAAGGACATGCGCGAGCCCGACGGCACCATCGCCGTCACCTGCGAGTTCTGCTCGACGCGCTACCCCTTCAGCGACGACGATCTGCACTGAGATCGGCAAGCGCTTGCGCCAGCGGCGTTGCGCCGCCGCCCAACCGGCGGCACAATACCGGCATGAGAGCATTCCCTCCAACAGGCGACACGTCCAACATGCACCGCCGTGCCAGCCTGCGTTGGCGTCGCCATATCACTATCATCGCTGCTGCATGCTTCATGACGGCGGCGCTGACGCAGCTCCCACCCGCGCCGCTGGCCGCGGACATGGGCGCGCGCGAGGTCACCGAGGCTCTGGTGAAGGCGACGCGCAATTCGCCCGCCGACCTCGCGAGCCTGGACCTCACCTACCTCGATCTCTCCGCGCTCGACTTCAAGGCCGCGCGCCTGTCTGACGCCGATCTTTACGGAGCCGACCTCACCTCGGCGGACCTGTCGGGCGCCGACCTGTCGTATACGCGGCTCGACCGCGCGACGATCATCCGCGCCAAGTTCGTGGACGCCAACCTCGAGCGAGCGACGCTGCTGAGGCCGACTGTCTTTTCCGACATGCGCTTCGACCGCGCGGACGCGCCGGACTTCACCCGTGCGCGCCTGATCGGGGCGCGGTTCCAAGCCCGCATCGACGGCGCAAGCTTCACGGGTGCCGATCTCACCGACGCCGACTTCAGCCCGTTGGAGGATCGCCCGGGTGAAGGCACCATCACGACGGTTCCCAAGAACGAGATGTCGAATTCCGATTTCACCAGCGCCATACTCGTCCGCACGAACCTGAGCCGCGCGATCCTGCGCTACGCCGTGTTCGCCAAAGCCGACCTCACCAACGCCGTCCTGGAGCGCGCCGACCTGACGGGAGCAAATCTTTCGGGTGCGGACCTGTCCGGCGCTGACCTGACAGGCGCAGATCTCGCGCGCGTCGACCTCAGGGGCGCCAAGGGACTGGACAAGGCGCGCGGGCTCGCTTCCGCGCTCAATCTCGAAACGGCGCTGCGTTAGGCGCAGCGGTTCGTCAGGCCTTGTCGAACGCTTCCGCGGAATCCACGCGGTCGCCGAACACATAGCCGGCACCGCGCACAGTGCGTATCGGATCGGCTTCCCGGCCACGGATCAGCGCCTTGCGCAGGCGGCCGACGTGCACATCCACGGTGCGCTCGTCCACATCGGACTGCCTGCCCCATACACCGTCGAGAAGCTGGGAGCGGGAGAGCACGCGTCCGGCACTCTGCATGAGGTACTCGAGCAGCCGGTATTCCGTTGGCCCCAGCCGCACCTCGCGCGTACCGCGCGTCACTCGATGGGCCGCGCGGTCCATGGTGATGTCCCCCGACACCAGAACATCGGCGAGACGCTCGGGCGCGGAGCGCCGCAGGATGGCCATGACGCGCGCCATCAGCTCTGGTACCGAGAATGGCTTCACGACGTAATCATCGGCGCCAGTCGAAAGGCCACGCACCCGGTCGGCCTCCTCGCCGCGCGCCGTCAGCATGATGATCGGAAGGTTGCGTGTCTGGCTCTTGCCGCGCAGGCGCCGGCACAGCTCGATACCCGACACGCCGGGTAGCATCCAATCGAGTAGGATGAGGTCGGGCGATTCCTCGGCCACAATGAGTTCAGCGTCCTCGCCCGACTCCGAGTGCAGCACGTGAAAACCCTGTGCCTCCAGGTTGTACCGCAGAACTTCGGTCAGCGCCGCCTCGTCCTCCACGACGAGAACCTTGGCGGCTCCGGATCGCTGCGGCTGTCGCGTCGCTTCAATCATTGCGGCCTATAAGCGTCGTGCTTGTGCTGTCACCCTTGGGGCGATCGTCGACGATGGCGATGCCACGGATGAGGTAGTGCGTCGTTTCCGCAATGTTGGTCGTGTGATCGCCGACCCGCTCGATGTTCTTGGCGCCGAACAGCAGGTGCGTGGAGATGCCGATATTGCGCGGATCCTCCATCATGTAGGTGAGCAGTTCGCGGAACAGCGAGTTGTACATGGCGTCGATCTGCTGATCGTCGCGCCAAACCTTGAGTGCGAGATCGGCATCCCGTGCCGCATAGGCATCGAGCACCATCTTGAGCTGCTTCAGCGCCAGCTCGACCATATGCCCGAGGCCGAGGATCACCGGCTTGGGATGAACCTCCTCGGCGATCGCGCGAGCACGCTTGGCGATGTTCTTGGAGAGATCACCGATGCGCTCCAGATCGTTGGTGATGCGCAGAGCCGCGATGACATGGCGCAGGTCGTCCGCCATGGGCTGGCGGCGCGCGATCATCTGGATAACCTGCGCCTCGACATCATGCTCGAGCCGATCGATCGATCCATCGGCGACGATCACTATCTCGGCAAGCTTGGGATCCCGGCGCTGGAGCGCATCGAACGCTTCGCCCAGGTTGCGCTCGGCAAGGCCGCCCATCTGCGCGATCTTCCGGTCGAGCAGCTCGAGCTCGGCCTCGTAGGACTTTACGGTATGAGTGTTCATGCCCCTCTCCGTGGCAGCGGCCGGACAAATCCGACTGGCCCGCACCTTCAGCCGAACCGGCCCGTGATGTAGTCCCGTGTGCGCTGGTCCTGCGGATTCGTGAAAATGTCCTGCGTGGTTCCCGTCTCGACCAGCTTGCCCAGGTGGAAGAACGCCGTCTTCTGCGAAACGCGCGCCGCCTGCTGCATGGAGTGGGTCACGATGATGATCGTGTAGTTCTCTTTGAGTTCTTCCATCAGCTCTTCGACCCTCGCTGTGGCGATCGGATCGAGCGCCGAGCACGGCTCATCCATCAGGATCACCTCGGGCCGTGTGGCGATGGCGCGCGCGATGCACAGGCGCTGCTGCTGTCCACCGGACAAGCCTGTGCCCGGCTCATCGAGCCTGTCGTGCACCTCTTTCAGAAGGCCCGCCTTCTCAAGACACGATTCCACCAGATCCTTGAGCTCGCCCTTCGAGCGCGTGATACCGTGGATGCGCGGCCCGTAGGCGATGTTCTCGAAGATCGACTTGGGGAACGGGTTGGGCTTCTGGAACACCATGCCGACGCGTGCGCGCAACTCGACGACATCGAGATCGGCATCGTAGATGTCGCGCCCGTCGAGCGTGATGAGCCCCGTCACGCGGCAGATCGGGATCGTATCGTTCATGCGGTTGATGCAGCGCAGGAACGTGGACTTGCCACAGCCCGACGGTCCGATAAACGCCGTGATCGCGTGCCGTGGCACGTCGATGCTGACGTCGAACAGCGCCTGCTTGGCGCCATAGAAGACGTTGACGCCACGCGCCGCGATTGCGGGGCCTGTCGTGACGTCATCGGCCACGCCGGACGCCTTAACGATCTGATGGTCCATGGTCTCCGACCTGTTCACCATTTCCTCTCGAACTTCCGGCGCAGATAGACGGCTACCGCATTCATCGCGAACAGGAACAGCAGCAGCACAATGGTAGCGCCAGCGGTGCGCTCGACAAAGCCTCGTTCTGCCGAAGTCGCCCACATGTAGATCTGGACCGGCAGCGCGGTCGCCGGATCGGTCAGACCCTGCGGCATGTCGACAACGAAAGCCACCATGCCGATCATCAGTAGCGGTGCTGTCTCGCCCAATGCCTGCACCAGGCCGATGATCGTCCCGGTCATGATGCCGGGGAACGACAGCGGCAGGACATGATGGAACAACGTCTGCATCTTTGATGCACCGACACCAAGCGCCGCCTCGCGGATGGAGGGGGGCACGGCGCGGATCGCCGCACGGGTGGCGATAATGATCGTCGGCAGCGTCATCAGCGTCAGCACGAGGCCGCCGACCAGCGAAGCGGATCGCGGCAGGCCCATGAAGTTGATGAACACCGCAAGGCCCAAGAGACCGAACACGATGGAAGGCACCGCGGCGAGGTTGTTGATGTTGACCTCGATGATGTCGGTGAGCGTTTTCTTGGGCGCAAACTCTTCCAGATACGCAGCCGCCGCGACACCGAGCGGCACCGCGAGCATCGCCACGGTCAGCATCATGAGCAGCGAACCGATAAGCGCCACCGCCAGCCCTGAACTCTCGGGCTGACTCGATGCTCCGAAGGTGAACAGTCCCGTGTTGAACCGCTTCTGCAGCACATTGTCGGCGACCAGCTTGTCGACCCATCCAACCTGCCGGTCGTTGAGCTGGCGGCGGTCCTCGGGAATTGCCCGGTCGATCGAACCCTTGAGCAGGGCATCGACGTTATCTGCGGCGAGCAGCCAGAAGGGCACCGTCTTGCCGACCAGGGAGGCATCGCGCAGCACGGCGTCGCGGATCGGAACGTCGATTGAGCGGGACAGCAGAACGTTGAGGTCGCGCAGTTCAGGCTTGGACGCTTTGGCGATCCCGAGTTGCTTCATGAGCGAGGCGCGCGCGAGTTTGTCATAGCTCGCCGTCCTCAGCGACGCGTCGGTTACCTTGCCCTGTGCGTCGGTCAGCTGCGCGGGATCGAGGAAGACGTCGAGCTTGTACTGCGACTGGAGAAACGCAGACCAGCCATTCGAAATGATCGAATAGAACAGGGCAAGGAGGAACGCGAACGCGATTGCAAGAGCCACGACGCCGTAGGAACGGAACCGTGCCTCCGCCGCGTAACGCTTCTTCAGGCGGGCCGGGTCGTTGAGACGGGGCAGCGCGTCGTGAGCAATGTCAGCGGTAGCCATTATTCGTACTGCTCCCGGTACTTGCGCACGATGTAGAGGGCGTAGACGTTGAGCGCCAGCGTGATGACGAACAATGTCAGGCCCAATGCGAATGCAACCAGCGTCTGTGGGCTATCGAACTCAAGGTCGCCAGTGAGCTGGCTCACGATCTTGACCGTGATGGTGGTCACTGGCTCGAAGGGGTTGAGCGTCAGGTTTGCGGCAATGCCCGCCGCAAGCACCACGATCATGGTCTCGCCGATGGCACGCGATGCCGCGAGCAGGACCGCGCCGACGATGCCGGGCAGTGCTGCGGGCATGATGACGCGCTTGATCGTTTCGGACTGCGTTGCGCCGAGCCCGTAGGAACCTTCGCGCAGCGACTGGGGAACGGCCGTGATGATGTCGTCCGAGAGCGACGACACGAACGGGATGATCATCACGCCCATGACGACACCAGCGGTAAGAACGCTGGAGGCAGCGATGTCGAGTCCGACCATCGCGCCGGCATCTCTCAGGAAGGGGCCGAACGTCACCAGGGCGAAGAAGCCGTAGACGATCGTCGGGATGCCGGCCAGCACCTCGAGCATGGGCTTTGCCACGTCGCGCACCTGCTTGGTGGCGTACTCCGCCATGTAAATGGCGGCGAACAGGCCGATAGGCACGGCGACGAGCAGCGCCACGAACGAGATGAAAAGCGTTCCCCAAAGCAGCGGCAACAGGCCGAACTGGCCCTCATCGCCGCTCAGCGAGCGGCCTACCGACGAGAAGCGCGGATCCCACACGGTGCCCAGGAAGAAGTTCGACGGCGAGACCTTCTGGAAGAAGTGGATTGTCTCGAACAGAACGGAGAAGACGATGCCGACCGTCGTCAGAATTGCCACGGTTGACGCACCGATCAGCAGCCCAAGCACGACCTGCTCGACAACGTTGCGCGCCCTGAGGCGGGGACGGATGCGCGTCCACCCGTAGGCAAATCCGGCAAGCGCAATCAGCGCCGCGCCGCCCGCCAGCAACATCCGGCTCAAATTGCGATGGCGGTACAGATCGATGCCAGCATTCAGGATGTAGGCTTCCGGGACCGAGCCGAGCACGACGCTGTTGTCTCGCAGGACCTTCTGCGCGTCACTCATAGAGGAGAAGCCGAGCCGCGCCTTTTCGAGCGTCTTGAGCGCGCCGGCGTCGAGCTTGAGTATGCCCTCCGCAACTGTCTCGATCTGCCCCATCGCCAGCGAGCGCTGCGCAGCGGAGGCCGCGCGCACGTTCTCGGGAAGCTGTCCGCCCACGATCCGGGACAGGACAGCAGGCTCGGCGAAGCTCCAGATTATCGTGAACAGCAGGGCCGGCAGAGCAGCTAGAATTGCCAGATACCAAGCATAGTAGCCAATGCGCGAATGCATCGCGACGGTGCTGGATTGCTGCGTGCTGCGCGCCCGCACCAAACCAACGAAAAACGCAATGGCGCCCAGCAGGACGATTCCGAGAATGATAACCCCGATCGACACGTCCGCCTCAAGCCCCTGCATTTACGTCGAGGTCTTGGGGCCTCGACGAAATTTACACCGCGGTCACTGACGAACCGAAGCCCGAGGCCGGAGCGCGCCGCAGCGCCCTTCGACCTCGGTCAGATAGTGAGTGCAGCGGGCCTGAACCCGCCGCACAACTTGGATTACATGGTCTTCGACGCCGCGACGTCAGCCTGGAGCGCCTTCAGCTCCTCAGCCGGCATCGGAACGAGGCCGTACTCGGCGAGCGGACCCTCGGAGCCGATCATCTTCGCCGACGTGAAGAAGTCCACATACTCCTTCAGGCCGGGAATGACACCGATGTGCGCCTTCTTGACGTAGAAGAACAGCGGACGCGACACGGGATACTTGCCCGTGGCGATCGTCTCGACCGACGGCGAAATGCCGGACATGGTCGCGACCTTCAGCTTATCCGTGTTGTTCTCGTAGAACGACAGACCGAACACGCCGACTCCCTTGGGGTTCGACTTCAGGCGGGCAAGCGTCTCGGTGTAGTCGCCGTCGATGTCGACCGTGCCGCCGTCCTTGCGGACCTTGATGCAGCCCTTGTCAGCAGCCTTCTTCTTGGCAGCCTCGTCACCCTCGGCCGCGGCCTCGATGAGCTTCAGGCCGCCGGTGGCCTTGCAGCCCACGTGCAGCACCTTCTCTTCGAAGACTTCACGCGTACCGTGCTTCTCGCCGGGGATGTAGGCGACGATCGGCCAGTCGGGGAGCTTGTCGTTGACCTGCTTCCAAGTCTTGTTGGTGTTGGCGACGAGTTTGCCGTCGGCCGGGATCTTCTCGGCCAGCGCCAGATAGATGTCCTTGGGCTCGAGGGCCCAGGCCTCGCCCGCGGCGTCCGTCGCGAAGACGATGCCGTCGTAGCCGAAGCGGATCTCCATGATGTCCTTCACGCCGGCCTCAGCGCAGGCCTGGACTTCCTTGTCCTTGATCTTGCGCGACGAGTTGGCGATGTCGATCGTCTTCTCACCAAGACCCTGGCAGAACTGCTTGAGGCCAGCCGAGGAGCCGCCCGACTCGACGACAGGCGTCTTGAACTGTGAATATGCCTTGCCGAACTGCTCGGCCACGATGTTGGCGTAAGGCAGAACCGTCGACGAACCGGCGATCTGCACCTGTTCACGTGCCAGCGCCGCATCAGCGCCGGCAAAGCACCCGAGGGCGGCAGCTGCCGCCGTGAGTGCGAGGAACTTCGAATTCATCACTTGGATGACCCTCATGCTCGAGGTTGCATCCGCCGCGCGACCCAAATCTGTCTCAACACGCGACGGGCCGGTATCGGTGCCGGCGAGGCCCTTTTAGTTTATGGGCATAAAGGTAATATGACAGCATAATATGCTGTTATTACACGTATTGTATTGTCATTTAACGTCTTGGTCAGCCGCCTCGAAGGCGATGCCGAAGGTGGTTCCCCTGCCCAGGTCGGACTCGATCGACAGTTCGCCGCGATGGCGTGCGACGATGTGTTTGACAATGGCCAGCCCCAGTCCGGTGCCGCCTTTCGCCCGGCTCTGCGCGACATTGGCGCGGTAGAATCGCTCGGTGAGCCGCGGCAAGTGCTGCGGATCGATGCCCGGTCCGTTGTCGCGGACCTTCAGCAGCAGCCGGGCGGGACCGGGCGGCATTTTCTGCCGCTCAACGGAAACCCGGATGCTCACCGCCTTGCCGCCGTGCGAGATCGAATTCTGGATCAGATTGAGCACAACCTGCACCAGCTGATCGCGGTCTCCGCGCACGTACGCTGGACCATCGGGCGCATCGTAGAGAAGCGTGGCGCCCGCGCGTGCGGCCACCCCCTGCATCGTCTCGACGGCGCTGGCCGCCAGATCGTCGAGGTCGACGATCTCGCGCGGCGGCAAGTGCGCCTGCATCTCGGCCCGGCTAAGAGACAGCAGATCGTCGATGAGCCGCGTCATCCGTTCTGCCTGTGCCGCCATGAGTCCGAGGAACCGTTCGCGCGCGACAGGATCGTCGCGCGCCGCCCCTTGCAGAGTTTCGACGAAGCCCCTTACCGCCGACAGCGGCGTGCGCAGCTCATGGCTGGCGTTCGCTACGAAATCCTCGCGCATCTTTGCCAGCTTGTCTTCGTAGGACAGGTCGCGGAATGTGACGAGTGTCGCCGCTTGGCCGGGCCCAATGACGCCCCGCGCGCCGATCGGACGCACGCTCGCCGATAGCCTGTTGTCAACCGGTACGCGCTCCACAAGGGAGACTGTCGCCGGAGTACCCGAACCGCTGCTGCGCTCGATCGCATCGAGTAGCTCAGCATGGCGCAGGGCGCGGCTCAGCAGGCTGCCACGGCGAACGGTGGGGAAGCGTTCGGCCGCCAGTTCGTTGTGGTGCAGCACCCGCCCTTCGCGATCGAGCAGGATGGAGGGGTCGGGCATCGCATCGATAAGACGGACCGCCTCAGTCGAGACCCGCGCGGAGCTGTCCGGCCTCGACGAGCCGACTGCAACCTCGCGGCTCGAAGGCACGAGCGCCTTGCGCACGACCTCAGCGGCCACGAGTGCCGAAAGTATAGCGAGCGCACCGAATGCGGAAATCGCCCCGGACCCGGCCGCGACCAACAGCACGGCGGCCGATGCGAGGACGGCCGGCAGCAGCGATCGCCTGGCAACCGCTGCAAAGGCTTCGCCCCGATCGAAGGCCCACGCCCTGAGGCGACCGATCGCGTCACCTGGGTCCCTCGGTATCCAATTCGACAACGTGCCGTCCCTATTCCCGGTTTCGTCCGATGGCATCACGCGCTCATTACCGCATCAGCCGGGGCGAGCGGAAGCCCGAGGCCCCACCCGCATGTTTGAAGCCGCCATTTGCCCTATTGGACTGCACAAGTCCGCGTACGGGTGTAGGCTTCATCGCGCAGCGAACCGGGAGCATGCACGACGATGAGTGATGACGCCAAGACACCGCGCGGGTCGCGCGCCAAGAAGGAGGCCGCTGCCGCAAAGACCAAGGACAAGACGAAGGCCAAGCAGGTGGAGCACGACAAGCCTGCCCGGGAAGCCGGCGCGGCCGATCTCGATGCCTTCGACCTGGACGATCCGGACCTGCCCGATGCCATCGCCGACAACGCGTTGTCCGCCGGCGACTACCCCTACGAGAAGAAGCTTAAGCGCAAGCGCTACGAGAAGGACCTCGAGCTTCTGCAGTTCGAGCTGGTGAAACTGCAAACCCATGTCCAGAAACACGGGCTGCGTCTGGTCATCGTCTTCGAGGGACGCGACAGCGCCGGCAAGGGCGGCTGCATCAGCCGGTTCATGATGCACCTCAATCCCCGGCATGCACGTGCGGTGGCGCTGTCGAAGCCCAGCGACGTCGAGCGTGGCCAGTGGTACTTCCAGCGCTACATTCCCCACCTGCCGACATCCGGCGACATCGTGCTGTTCGACCGCTCCTGGTACAATCGCGCGGGTGTCGAGCGCGTCATGGGCTTCTGCACCGAGGAGCAGCTTGCCGATTTCCTGCGTGATGCGCCCGAGTTCGAGAACCTGCTTGTCCAGGACGGCATCCACCTGTTCAAGTTCTACCTCACCATCGGCCGCGAGACGCAGTTGCTGCGCTTTCATGAGCGCCGGCACAATCCGCTGAAGCAGTGGAAGCTCACCGATATCGACCGCGCCTCCATGGCAAAGTGGGATGCCTACACGGAAGCGCAGCACGCCATGTTCCGTTTCACGAACACCGCGACAGCGCCGTGGACGGTCGTACGTGCTAACGACCAGCGGCGCGCGCGCCTGGAATCAATCCGCTTCGTGCTCGCCCATTTCGACTATGAGGCCAAGGACATCTCGGTCGCACACGCACCCGATGCGAAGATCGTGGGCAACGACAAGGCCTTTTTGTACGGCACCTGAAGCACCCGCGGGCGACGCGATCAGCGCACGAGGAGAACCGAGGCGTCGAGTGCATCACCGAACGGTGCGCGAGCTTCCCCAGCCGGGGAAGCAATTCCGCCGTTTACCGCAATCACCGTATGCGGCCTCAAGCGCCGCAATGCCTCGCCGATTGCATCGGCGCCGGCACCCGATCGTGCAATTTCGACAAGCTCGCCCGAGACGGCCTTGTGACTTTTATTTGCCGCGCTCAGAAGCGCTTTGCGCTCTGCCGAACGCTGCGCCCAGCACGCCAGCACAACTTCGGCTCCTAACGGTCGCGCCAACCGCTCCGCCGTGCGCAGCATTCCGGCAATACGGTCTTCGTCTTCCACGAGAGCGACGATGCGAGCAGCAGGTGCGGCCGGCCGCTGCGCCGGCAGCAGGACGCCCGTCATGCCCGTGACCCGATCGAACAACCTGCCGGCCGAAGCCAACGATGCGGCGCCGGTGCTCTGCGTCAACGCCACCACGTTCCACGGTCCCATCGACTGGCACGCATGCTGGACGGCGCGCAGCGGCGTCTCCACGACAAAGCGGCAGACGAGCCCGATGGAGGACGCCCGCGACTTCCGCTCGAAGTCCCGCGCAGCGGCCTTGCCGACAAGGCGCATACCGGTCTCCACCACATCGGCGTCGGGCCACGCGGAAATTCTGCCCGAAAATCCGATCTGCCGGGCGAACGGATACGCGCCGATCTCGGCAAGTTGCCGGTCCTCGATCATTAGCGCCTCGATCTCCGCATCGAAGGCCCGCGCGAGATCGATCGCACCATCTATGGCGGTTCGGGCGATAGGGGACGCGCACGTCGCCGCCAGCACGACACGTCCGCGGCCCTCGCCGTGCTCGGCGACGTGCGCTGTCATCGCCGCCCCCGTACGGGCTTGCCATCCGGCCACACGGTTTCAGCGCGCTCGTCGCGCGCCCTCATTGCCTCGGCCACGTGCGTCGCCTCGATCACACTGCTGCCGGCACGGCGCGCCCAATGATCCGCCTCACGGACGATCTCGCATAAGTGCTCGACGTCCTGGCTGATCAGGGCTTCCGCACTGGCATCGCGCGCCGCACGCTGCACGAGGGTGTCGACGCCAGCTGCTGTCACCGGCAACAGACCATAGTGCCCAGAGATCCAGGCGATTTGAGCGGCCAGTCCGTCCTCGTGCTCGGCGGTCAGCGCGACGCGGGGCGCAAACGCCGCGGTAACCTTGAAGCTCGCCGAAAGACGTGGATCGACCTCGTCGAGCCGCGCACGTGTCGTGGCATCGCCGAGCAGGACGACCTTGATCGAAGAGGGCGTCGCAAGGCCGGCCAATGCGGTTCCCGAGGCCGCGGCCCACGTGATTTCGCCGACGAGCGAACGCCGCAAGATCGCTCGTGCCGGCGAATCGTCGAGCAGCGCCGCTGCATCGAGGATGAGCACGCCACCCTCGGCGCGATGCAGTGCACCGGGGATGGGCATTGCCGGTCGCCGGGCACCACGGCCCGCCGGCTGTTGCTCGATGCAGCCCGCTAGCGCCACAGCGTTGGGTTCGCGAAGCTCGATCACGGCCGCAGTGTCGGTGCTCAGCAGCACACGCGCTCGGTTCCGCCGCCACCAGCGATCGAGGCGCGACCGCAATGTGCCGTGCGAGCCGTCCTGACCCAACACAATCTCACCGGAACATCTAACGAGGCTTTCGACGATTGCCGTTTCCGCGAGATCGAAGAATTGCGCGGCGACGACTCCGGCTTCGTTCGTCGCGCGCAATCCGTCGAAAATCGGCACCACGACGTCATGCGCCGCCTCGCGCTCGAGTGCGACACGCGCGGCGTGCGCCTCGCGCGCGAGGACCGGAGTAGCGGCGAGGATCTCGACGAGTTCGCCTTCCAGCCTCGCAATGCGCTGCTCGACATCCTCGCGGAAAGTCTGAGGAAGACCGCGAAACGTCTCTGCCCGAACCACCTCTCCCTCGTGCATCGGCGCGAGAACGTAGCCGGTCGGGGTGCGAAGCAGTGCGACGTTCTGTTCTTCTGCGCGCGACTCGAGCCGCGCGAGCGGCCCGTCGATGCCGGCACGGGGCGCCTCGGAGATGGCGCGACGGCGCATGTCGTGCGTATCGGCCGTGAAAACCTCCGCCGCTGTCGCCGCGATCGAAAGCATCGCCGCATTCCAGGCGCCGGCAAAGGCAACGCCGTGTCCATGTGCCAGCTGCAGCAGCACGTCGCGCCCCTCCTGCGCGGGGTCGCAGACAATCACGCGGTCGGGAGGGGGAGGCAGGCCCGCGGCATGTGACTGGCACCAGCCGCGCACGGCAGCTCGCAAGACATCCGACCCAGCAAGACCTGCCGGTGCGGCAACCAGGATATTGTAGCCGGGACCGCCCATGGCGAGGCCAAACTGGAACGCCTCGCGCGCCCGTTGCTGCCCGACCGGGTCTGGAACGGCAACGAGATCATCAGTCGTCTGCCACCCTTGGCGCGCTTGCGCGTTGGCGGCGGCTGGAACATCGTGGTCCGCCTGAGGTCTTTCGCTGGTTTGCGCACTGTCGGCCTCGGCCGGTGCCGCGCCAGCCTCTGCCGTCTCTGCCAGTTGGCTGTCCGGTACCCCGGCCTCGGCTCCGCCACTCACACTTGCGGCGACCGTCTCTCTGCGCAATTTTCGGAAGAACATCGGCTCTCGTCTCGGCAGTCCTGTCGCACGTATAGCCGCTTGACTGCGGCCGGTGCGCGGGGTGGCTCGACGCGAACCTGAAACGGAAGAACTCGCAGGGCGCGGCCAGCGCGACCCTGAAGATGGCAGCCCCCCGGCGCATCAAGGAGCAGAATGCGCCAACAGATGGCGATAGGATGACCGACAGGAAGGTTGCACTCCCGCATGAAGACTTTCGCCAGGCCGGGTCCAAAACGCAGGACGTCGAGCTGGCGGACCCGGAGGCGGCGCGGATCGCAGCGACGCTCGCCGACGGACGGCAGTCGGAGGCAGCGCTCTGCATCCAGCGCGGCGTATGCCGGCTCCTCAGAGTTCATGCCATGGCGCCGCTGACCGAGCTCGCGCTGGCGAACGGCCGCCGGGCGGACGTGGCAGCGCTATCGGCCTCCGGCGACATCTGGATCGTGGAGATCAAATCCTCGGTCGCGGATTTCCAGGCCGATTTCAAATGGCCGGAGTATCGCGACTATTGCGACCGCTTCTTCTTCGCGGTCGCCGCGGACTTTCCTTCGGACCTTATCCCGACCGACGCCGGCCTCATCATCGCCGACCGCTACGGCGGCGAGATCATCCGCGACGGTCCTACGCACCGATTGGCTGCGCCGCGACGGCGTGCACTGACGACGTCGTTCGCGCGTGCGGCCGCGCTGCGTCTTGCCTCAGCCATCGATCCGAAGATTTAGACGTGGCGACCAGCGTCGCCCGGCAGAGCCGCGTGCGGCCTGGGACGACCGTTCAACCTCGTGGCGGCTCAACGAACGTCGCCACAAAGCGGCGCGCGATGGGCAGCACGACGAGCATGACGGGAAAGGCGACCGCCCAAGACAGCAGCCAAGCCTTGAACCAGCTGATCAGCCAGCCAGGGGCGAAACCCAGCGCCGTCACCGTCGAGATGCCAGCAACGACGATGGTCATCAGCATGGTCAGAACGAACGGTATCGCGATCGCGTTGTAGCGCGGCGGCAGCTTGGCCATGTCACCTTCTCCCCCCGTTACGCCCCCCAGCGGGGAACGCGACGACACACATACCGGCGCGCGGCCGCCGTCAAGGCGACGCGAGCGTACGCTAAGCTGGCACAAGCCTCCCGCGGCTACTTCGGAGCGCGTTTGGCCAGGATACGCTGAAGGGTCCGCCGGTGCATATTGAGACGGCGCGCGGTCTCCGACACGTTGCGGTTGCACAATTCGTAGACACGCTGGATGTGCTCCCACCTCACCCGATCGGCCGACATGGGGTTCTCGGGCGGTGCCGCCTTCGTGTTGGGCGCCGCCAAGAGAGCGTCCGTGATCTCATCGGCATCCGCAGGCTTGGCGAGATAGTCGACTGCGCCCAGCTTCACGGCTGTGACGGCCGTCGCGATGTTGCCGTAGCCGGTCAGGATGATGCCGCGGGCATTAGGACGCAGGCGGCCCAGCTCGGCGATGACGTCGAGCCCGCTGCCGTCCTCGAGCCGCATGTCGACAACCGCGAACGCGGGGGCGAGCTGACGGATCAAGTCGATGCCCTCGCTCACGGATTCGGCACTGCGCACCTCGAAGCCGCGTGTCTCCATGGCGCGAACCAGCCGCTGCAGAAACGGACGATCGTCATCGACGATGAGGAGAGTCCGATCCTCCGGAAGCTCGTCCTGGCGGAATGAAAGATCCTCGCTCAATTTTTTGTCCTCCCAAGGCGGCTTTTTATACAGGCTCGCCCCGGTCCGAGCCAAGCCCTTCCGCAGGCTTGGGAAACGCCTTCGCCGCTGTCCCGAACCGGCACATCACCCGGTCAGATCCGCCGTGATCGCCCTCAGGGCTCGAACTCGCGCCGTGGCCACGTCACCACCACTACGGCCCCCTGATCGCCGCCCGCCTTGTTCTCGATGGCCAGCGTCGCTCCAGATCGCTCGAGCAGCGTCTTGGCAATGAAAAAGCCCAGGCCGAGCCCGCCGGCTCTTTTGGGCCTTGGGCGGCCGCTGTCGCTGCGGCGGCTGGATATGAAGGGATCGCCCAGGGTCTCGATCAGCTCGGCGGGAAACCCGGGCCCGTCGTCCGCGATGACGATACGGACAATGCTCTGGGTCCAGCGGGCGCTGATCTCCACTTTGAAGCTGGCAAAATCGACCGCGTTCTCGATCAGGTTGCCGATGCCATACAGCATGCCCGGGCGGCGCAAGGCCACCGGCTCGATCACACCCGTCCCGCTGGCGAGGGTGTCGGGCGCGAGCGAGAGGGCGATCGCGACCCGGCCGTCGCGATAGGGCCGTGTCGCCTCGTCGAGTAGCTCTCGGACTGTCAGGCGCGTGTACCAGACGTCGGGCTCGTCGGGCTGGCGGGTCAGCTTCTGCAGGATCTCCCGGCACCGATGCGACTGCCCTCGAAGGAGAGCGATGTCCTCCGCATGCGGCGAGCCGGCCAGTTCCCGCTCCAGCTCCGAGGACACGAGGTAGATCGTCGACAGCGGCGTGCCGAGTTCATGGGCTGCTGCTGCGGCAAGTCCGTCGAGCGCGTGCAGCTTCTGCTCCCGGGCGAGCACGGCTTCCGTCGCCTTCAGCGCCTCGGCCATCTGCTCGGCCTCGCGTGCGAGCCGCCAAGCATAGAGTGCGATGAACGCCATGCCCGAGCCTATTGCGGCCAGCACGCCCATCTTGTAGGCGAGCGGCATCTCGTAGCGCATCCCGCTGTACCAGGGGAGCGGCCAGTAGGCGAAAACCAGCACATAACAGGCGCTGAGCGCCACCACAGCCAGCAGCACCGTGCTCGCGCCGGGCAGGGTGGCGGCGGACACCGTCACCGGCGCCAGCAGAAGAACGCTGAACGGGTTCTGGATGCCTCCGGTCAGGTAGAGCAGGGCGGAAAGCTGCAGGACATCAAGGGCCAGAAGCGACGTCGCCAGCCGGATGCTGAGCCGATGGCGGGCCGGGTATTTGACGCTCAGCGCCACGTTGATCCACGCCAGCGCGGCGATGACGCCCAAGCAATAGCCCACCGGCAACGGGAAGCCCATGACGAGCCAGACGAAGGCCACAGCGCCGAGTTGCCCCAGCACTGCGAGCCAGCGCAGTCGCACGATGGTTTGCAGTCGCAGGCGGCTATCGGCTCTCGAAATCTTCGAAAGCTGGCGGGCGAGACTTTCCAGGCTTGGCACGGTCGGGACAGGGCCTCGTGGCGGCGCGCGATCGAGCGGACGTTGACAGCGGCGGGAGCGCGCACGATAGACCGGCCCGGGCCTGCTGCCCAGCGCTGCAGTCGCGGTCTGGCAAGCCGTCCCGAACCGTCCATCTCAGGAGCCGCATGACCACCCGAGGCAGGATTCTCGCGGGATTGACCCTTGCCGCTGTCGGCGCCGTCGCACTCGCGCTCGTCGCCATCAACGAGAAGGCGCGCCGGGATTCGCTGCACAAGGCGGACGCGATGCCGCCCTCGGCCAGCGAGGTCGGCGCGACTGCGGGTGGTGGAACGGTGGCCATCGGCGCCCCGTTCGTCCTGACCGACCAGACGGGGCGTGAGGTCTCGGATGCGGACTTCCTCGGCCGTCCCATGATCGTGCTGTTCGGCCGCGTTTCCGATACCGAGAGCCTACGCCCGGCCATGCAGGTGGTGGGCGACGCACTGCAGCGTCTGGCACCTGAACGGCGCCCGGCTGCCGTCCTGGTGAACCTGGACGCAGTCGAGGGTCCGCAGTCAGACGCGGCGTTCATTGACAGCCTGGGCTATCCCTGGACCAGCCTCACAGGCCCGGCCGAGCGGATCGACGCATTGGCCCGTGCCTATCTCGTCCCTGGCTATGTCCATACGAAGCCGGTACGCGGCCTGCCGCCCCTGCCCGTACCGCGCCTCTACCTCATGAACCGCGACGGCCGTTTCCAGGACCAGACACTGGTGCCCAACGACAGCGCGGCGCTGAGCGAATGGCTTGCAAAAAAGCTGTGAATTGCTCGCGACTTTCGCCTTCTTGCGAATCAGTGCAGCCTCGTTGGCGCCGCACGTCCTGGCGGCGACCATCCCTCCGGGGGGCGGGATGAGTCCTCGTGTTTCCATGTTTCGTCAAATGCTTGGCCGCGGAAACACTGCATTCCGAGGGGGGAACGCGTGCTTTATCACTGGTATGAAATCGGCCACGCCGCCGTGAAGCCGGCGCGTGTCGCCGCCGATAGTTATCGACTGTTTTTCAACAATCCATTCAACCCGCTCACCCACACACCCGTCGGCCGTCATGCGGCGGCCGCTTGCGAAGTCTTCGAGCGCACCACGCGCCGCTACGAGAAGCCCGAGTTCGGCCTCCTGCGCACGACAGTCGACGGAACACAGGTCGCCGTGCACGAGGAGACCGTCTGGCAGCGGCCATTCTGCCGTCTCCAGCACTTCGTCCGCGATATCGCCCCGAGCCGCGCCGCGCAGGACCCGTGCGTGCTGCTGGTGGCGCCGATGTCGGGCCATTTTGCGACCCTGCTGCGCGGCACAGTAGAGACGCTGCTGCCCGATCACGAGGTCTACATCACCGACTGGCTCGATCCGCGCGACGTGCCGCTTTCGGCCGGCCGCTTCGACCTTGACGACTATGTCGACTACATCCGCGAGATGCTGCACTACCTGGGCGGCGACGTACACGTGTTCGCGGTGTGCCAGCCCTCCGTTCCGGTGCTCGCGGCCATTTCGCGGATGGAAGCGGAGGGCGACTCCAACGTGCCGCACTCGCTCGTTCTGGCGGGCGGCCCTGTCGACACGCGTATCAGCCCGACCGAGGTCAACCAGCTCGCCGAGGAGCGCGGGACCGAGTGGTTCCGGAACAACGTCATCACCACCGTGCCGTGGCCCGCGATCGGCTACGGCCGCGCGGTCTATCCGGGTTTCCTTCAACTCACGGGGTTCATGACCATGAACCTCGACCGGCACCTCACCGCACACAAGGATCTGTTCCTGCATCTGGTGCACGGCGACGGCGACAGCGCGGAGAAGCATCGCGAGTTCTACGACGAGTATCTCGCGGTCATGGACCTGACGGCCGAGTTCTACCTGCAGACAATCGACACGGTCTTCGTCCGCCACGCTCTGCCGAAGGGCGAGATGATGCATCGCGGCCAGCCGGTCGATCCCGGCGCCATCCGCCGCGTCGCCATGATGACCATCGAGGGCGAGAAGGACGACATCACCGGGCTCGGCCAGTGTCGCGCCGCACTCGAGCTGGCGCGCAATTTGCCGCAACAGATGAAGCTGCACTACGAGTGCGCCGGCGTCGGCCACTACGGCATCTTCAACGGCTCGCGCTTCCGCAACGACATCGCACCGCGCATTGCGCAGTTCTTCCGCACACACGACCGTCGCGCACGCGACATCCCGGAGACGGCCGCGGTCGACCATGCCACGGCGACTGCGCGGGCCATCGCTGCGCGCGAGAAACGCGCCCAGTCGCTTTCGGGTCCGCAAAGCGGTCCGTTCCGTCTGATCGCGCTGGCTGGCCATCTGCTCATCGACGGCCTGTTCCACATGCACACGCAGGCGCGCCCCGAAGATGGCGGCGAACGCAGCGTTACCCTTCGCAATCGCGAATGACGCAGTGCGATCCGGTACCAGCCTGATCGCGGCTTGCGGAGCGTGCACTTGGTGACACAAGTGGGCCGTGCCCGGCATGGCGCACCCCGGCAACAGCGCATCGCGATCCGCGCGGCGTGTGCGATTTGGTCTGGCCGAACCGGCCGAGCGCTTGCTAGATGGGATGGCCGGGGGCGGCCTCGCAGCATTCACAGCTTTTTGGATGCGGCGGCACGAGATCGCCAAAATCGAGCGATCCGTTCGACCTCGGGCAGTGCGTACGCGCGTTCCCATCAAAGTCGGCCAAGCGAGCTGAGGGGTAAGGTATGGCTCGGCGCAACGCCACGCGCCCATCCTGCGTCACTGGCATTCAGGATATCGGCGCACCCGTTGAGATCCGGCGTCACCCGGCCGCGCGGCGTCTGACGCTGCGGGTATCGCGCACGCAACGCGCCGTCATCGTGACGCTGCCGATGAAGTGCGATATCGGCGAGGCGGATACCTTCCTCGACCGCAACATTGATTGGGTTCGCGAGCGGCTCGGCAGCCTGCCGGAGCCGGTCCCGTTCGTGCACGATGCCATCATTCCGCTGCGTGGCGCGCCCCATCGGCTGGTCTATGCCGGCGAGGTCCGACGCGGACCACCGGTACACGCCACCACGCCAGCCGATAGCGACGCCGAGGGCTCTCTCGAAGTCAGCGGCGCCATCGAGCATGCCGGCCGGCGCCTTACGGACTGGCTGTTCGACGAGGCGCGGCGGGACCTCGACCGCTCCGTCCAGCACCATGCCGGGTTCCTCGGGCTCACCGCCAAGCGCATCGTGGTACGCGATCAGTCGAGCCGCTGGGGCTCCTGCTCCACCACCGGCACCCTGTCCTTTTCCTGGCGGCTGATCCTGGCCCCGCCGCTCGTACTGGACTACGTGGCCGCCCACGAGGTCGCGCATCTGGCCGAGATGAACCACGGCCGCCGCTTCTGGGCGCTGGTCCGGCGGACCATGCCGCAGATGGAGACTGCCAAGGCCTGGCTGCAGCGCTGCGGCATGGACCTGCACCGCTACGGCCCTGCGACCGTCGCCCGCAGCCGCTGATCTAGCGGCCTTCGAGCCCGGTTGCGCGGCGCGGCCCTTACCAGTATAACGCGCGCATCGAGCCGCCCGGCGGGGCATGCCGTGGCGGCTCCGAACGCTTTGATCCCATAGCGGAAAGCCGTTCAAAGCACCCCATTCCGCCGGGCAACCGGCTGGAGCGGCGGCCAGGGCCTTCCTGCCCCTTGCCGCTCTCATGGATGGGTTTGCCGGTCGAACCCTCGCCCGGCACGGCGTCCGCTTTCGATTTTCGAGGAGAGCAAAATGCCCAAGCAGAAGACCAAGAGCGGCGCCAAGAAGCGCTTCAAATTCACCGCATCGGGCAAGGTCAAGGTCGCGGCCGCCGGCAAGCGCCACGGCATGATCAAGCGTCACGCGAAGTTCATCCGCAATGCACGCGGCACCATGGTGCTGAAGGATTGCGACGAGGGCATCGTCAAGAAGTACATGCCTTACAACCGCTGAGACCCGTACCGGCTGCCCGCGCGGTACTGCCGATCCGGCTCCAGTGAACTTCGATACGTCAACGCACCCTAATTCCTAGCGGAGAAATCTCATGGCTCGCGTAAAGCGCGGCGTCACCGCACACGCCAAGCACAAGAAGGTCATCAAGGCTGCCAAGGGCTACTACGGCCGCCGCAAGAACACGATCCGCGTCGCCAAGCAGGCGGTCGAGAAGGCGATGCAGTACGCCTATCGCGACCGCAAGGCGAAGAAGCGCACCTTCCGCGCCCTGTGGATCCAGCGCATCAATGCCGCTGTCCGCGAGGCGAGCGGTCAGGACATGACCTACGCCCGATTTATCGACGGCCTCAACAAGGCCGGCATCGAGATCGACCGCAAGGTTCTGGCCGACATCGCTGTGCGCGATGCCGCCGCCTTCAAGGCGCTGGTCGATCAGGCTGCCGCTGCCGTCAAGCCGCGCGCCTGAGGTTCCCCGTCGCCCGGAGCGCAACCCGGGACGCGATGGACTGATTTCATTGCCGCTGAGACCGGCATCGGCGCGCCACGCGACAGCGTCGGCGATCGACGTCGCTCGCCAAGGTGGCTCTCGGCAACATTTGGGATGGCCAGACGCCTATCGCGTATCTCGAGGCGCCATCGGCAAACAAATACAGGACGAGCCCTCCGATGGACAACAAGGCGCTCGATCAACTGCAGTCCGATCTGCTCGACGAGGTCGCGGGCGCGCTGAGCCTCGACGACCTCGACAAGGTGCGCGTGGCCGCGCTCGGCAAAAAGGGCCGCGTTTCCGAGCTGATGCAGCAGCTCGGACGCATGCCTCCCGATGAGCGCAAGGCCTTCGGGCAGGCGGTCAATGCCGTGAAGTCGCAAGTCCAAGGCGCGCTCGATAACCGCAAGGCGGTGCTCGAGGCCGCCGCGCTGTCGCATCGCCTCGCCAACGAGCGCGCCGACGTCACTCTACCGGTGCGTCCAGGTCCGGCGGCCGAAGGGCGCATTCATCCCGTCAGCCAGGCGATGGACGAACTCGCCGAGATCTTTGCCGACATGGGCTTCTCGATCGCCGAGGGGCCGGACATCGAGACCGACGACAACAACTTCACCAAGCTCAACATCCCGCCCGAGCATCCAGCCCGGCAGGACCACGATACCTTCTATTTCAAGCCGAACGACAAGGGCGAGCGGCTGGTGCTGCGCACCCACACCTCCCCCGTGCAGATCCGCACGATGCTGAAATCGAAGCCGCCGATCCGCATCATAGCTCCCGGCCGCGTCTATCGCTGCGACAGCGACCAGACGCACACGCCCATGTTCCACCAGATCGAGGCGCTGGTGATCGACGAAGAGACACACATGGGCCACCTCAAGTGGACGCTTGAGGAAATGTGCCGCGCCTTCTTCGAGGTCGACGAGGTGAAGATGCGCTTCCGCTCGTCCTACTTCCCGTTCACCGAGCCCTCGGCGGAGATCGACATCGCCGCCGACGTCATCGGCAAACCCGGCCAATGGCTGGAAATCGGCGGCTGCGGCATGGTGCATCCCAACGTGCTGCGCAACTGCGGCATCGACCCGGAGCGCTACCAGGGCTTCGCGTTCGGCATGGGCATCGACCGCATGGCCATGCTGAAGTACGGCCTGCCCGATCTTCGCGCGTTCTTTTCTGGTGACCTCAGGTGGCTGCGCCACTACGGCTTCTCGATGCTCGAGGTACCGACGCTCGCAGGCGGCCTTTCATCATGAAGCGCCCGGACGGCGGCATTAGGCGTGCAGCTGCTGGACGGGCCTGGTCATGACGCCGTTGCTCGCCACGTCAATCCCGGTCCTGTTCGCCATCGGCCTTTCGCTGGCAATGGCCATTGTCGCCTTCTGGACGTGGTTCTACCACGACACCAAGCATCGCGACCTGGATAGCTGGATCGAATACGGCTTCAGCCGCGACACCTTGCGCCACGTTCTGCTCTACTATCGCTCGATGGGCATCTCGCTCGTCGTGTTCTACGTGCTGTTCGTGGTCAGTTGCCTGCTGCTGCAGGCCGAAGGCAATCCGATCTTCGTCGACCGGCAGAACGCGGTGATGGACGCCGGCCCGATCGGTGCGGCCTTCTTCGCGCTGGATCTGGTTCTACGCGGCGGCTTCTTCGACATCATGGAGCACTTCGAGCTGTCGGTGACTGTGATCTTCATGAACCGCGCGCTGCGCTGGTTCGTCTGGTACTGCTTCGTGTTCCGCATCTACTACGGCCTGACGCTCATTCGAATAGCCGTGAGCTTCGTGTGGATCTGGGCCAAGGTGCGCGCCGTGCAGAAGCAGCAGACCGGCGCATGACCGCAAACGTATTCGCAACGACGACAACGGTGGCGAGATGAAATTCACGCTTTCCTGGCTCAAGGATCACCTCGAAACCGAGGCGACGGTCGAGCAGCTCGAACGGACACTGTCGGCCATCGGGCTCGAGGTCGAGGGCGTCGAGAACCCCGGCGCCAAGCTCGACGCCTTCCGCATCGCGCGCGTTCTGGAGGCGAAGCCGCATCCGAACGCCGACCGACTGCGCGTGCTCCAGGTAGAGATAGCCAAGGGCAAGCCTGCCGTCGAGGTGGTCTGCGGCGCACCCAACGCGCGTGCCGGCATGCTGGGTGTATTCGCGCCGCTCGGCACTTACATTCCAGGATCGGGAATCACGCTCGAAAAGAAGCCTGTCCGCGGTGTCACCTCGAACGGAATGATGTGCTCCGCCGCCGAGCTGCAACTCTCGTCCGAGAGCGACGGCATCATCGAGGTGGACGAGGGCTTGGCGGGCAATGTCGGCGAACGCTACGTGAGTGCTCTTGGCCTCGACGACCCCCTATTCGAGGTCAAGCTGACACCGAACCGGCCCGACTGCACCGGCGTGCGCGGCATTGCGCGCGATCTGGCCGCCGCGGGCCTGGGCACGCTGAAACCCGCGCGCGACGCGGGCACGGTGGATGGCGGCAAGCCATGCCCAGTCGACGTGAAGCTCGAGTTCTCCAAGGACGATGCGCATGCCTGTCCGGTGTTCGCCGCACGGCACATCGCAGGCGTCAAGAACGGCCCGTCGCCCGGCTGGCTGCAGGCACGGCTGAAGGCGATCGGCCTTCGCCCCATCAACGCGCTCGTCGATGTCACCAACTACATCAGCTACGATCTCGGCCGCCCGCTGCACGTCTACGACGCCGACAAGCTCAAAGGCGCCATTCGCGCCCGCATGGGGAAAGCCGGCGAAACGTTCCTTGCGCTCGACGGCAAGACCTACAGCGTCGATGGCGCGATGTGCGTCATTGCCGACGACAGCGGCCCGTTGGGCCTGGGCGGCATCATCGGCGGAGAGGATACGGGCTCGACGGAGGCGACGCGCAACGTCCTCATCGAGAGCGCCTGGTTCGATCCCGTCACTATCGCCACCACGGGCCGCGCGGTCGGCATCTTCTCCGACGCACGCTACCGCTTCGAGCGCGGTGTCGATCCGGCTTCGGTCCTGCCCGGTCTCGATCTCGCCACGCGCATGATCCTCGACATCTGCGGCGGCACGCCGTCGAAGGAAAGGGTGGCTGGCAAGGTTCCCGAGCCCAAGCGCACCATCGAGTTCGATCTCGGCCGCGTGGCTGCGCTGTCCGGCATGACGGTCGACGAAGGCCGTATCCGCGCGATCCTCGATACGCTCGGCTTCGTCCTCAGCGGCAAGGGCGCGAAGGTGAAGGCTGCCGTGCCGAGCTGGCGTCCCGATGTCGAGGGCGCGGCTGATCTCGTCGAGGAGGTTGTCCGCATCGTAGGGCTCGACAAGCTTCCGTCCGTGCCGCTGCCGAAGGTTGCCGGCGTCGCCCGCGCCGTTCTCACGGAAGGCCAGCGGCGCGTCCGCCGCGCGCGCCGGGCTCTTGCCGCGCGCGGCCTGGTGGAAGCGGTCACATGGTCGTTCGTGCCGAAGGCCGAGGCCTCCCTGTTCGGCGGCGGCGACGACACGCTCGATCTCGCCAATCCGATCTCGGTCGACCTGTCGTCGATGCGGCCGACGCCGCTGCCCGGACTATTGGCCGGCGCACGGCGCAACCAGAACCGCGGGCTTGCCGATGTCGCCCTTTTCGAGATCGGCCAATGCTACCGCGGCGCGCGCCCGGAGGACCAGATCAACATCGCGGCCGGCGTCCGCGCCGGCACGGCGCGGCTTGACGGCGGCGGCCGGCACTGGTCGGCATCAGCCGCCGACGTCGACCTGTTCGATGCCAAGGCCGACGTCGTGGCGCTGCTCACGGCACTCGGCCTCGACGCATCAAAGCCTCAAGTCACGCGCGATGCGCCCGGCCACTACCATCCGGGCCGTTCCGCGACGCTGCGGCTCGGGCCCAAGGTCGTGCTCGCGCACTTCGGAGAGGTTCACCCGGCAACGCTGAGCGCACTCGACGTTGCTGGCCCCGTTGTGGGCTTCGAGGTGTTTCTTGACGCGCTGCCACCCGAGAAGCGCAAGGCGACCCGCGCCAAGGCGCCCCTCGAGGACAGCAACCTCATGGCACTGTCTCGCGACTTCGCGTTCGTGCTGGCGCGCGACGTGCCCGCTGCTGACGTCGTGCGCGCCGCGCAGGGCGCCGACAAGTCTCTCATCCGTGATGTCTCCGTCTTCGATCTGTTCGAAGGTGGGCGCCTCGCCGAGGAGGGCAAGAAGTCGCTCGCCATCGCCGTGACGCTTCAGCCCAAGGATCAGGCGCTGACCGACAAGGAGATCGAGGCCGTGTCGGAGCGGATCATTGCCGCTGTCGCCAAGGCGACGGGAGGCGCGATACGGGGCTGAAGCAGGTTGCAACCGCGACATGGCGGGCCGCCGACCGAAAGTGCTATTTCAATAGTCCGGGGGCTCTGCTGTCCCTCCTGCGGGGGCTGTCCCCCGCATCAACCACCGGAGTTGGCCGGCACCCATAAGGCTGAACGCGCCAGCGCGTCGCCAAGAACAAGAAGGTCCGCCATGGCACGAGAACTGAAGCGCCCCGATCCCAGGTTGCCGTCGATCTCCGATCCGACTCTGCATCAGATCGTCGTCGTGGGTGGCGGTGCTGGGGGGCTCGAACTCGCGACGCAACTCGGCCGCAAGCTGGGACGCAAAGGCAAGGCGGGCGTCACGCTCATCGACAAGGCACGCACCCACATCTGGAAGCCGCTGCTGCACGAAATCGCTGCCGGATCAATGGATGTCGGACGGCACGAGCTCGACTACCTCGCGCAGGCCCACTGGAGCGGCTTCCGCTATCGCTTCGGCGAACTCGTTGGGCTCGACCGCGCAAACCGGCTCGTGCATTTGGCCGCCACCTTCGACGAGGACGGCCGGCCGATCACCCCGGAAAGGTCGCTCCGCTATGATACGCTGGTGCTTGCCGTCGGCAGCGTGTCGAACGACTTCGGAACGCCGGGCGTTCGCGAGCACGCGATCATGCTCGACACACCAGATCAGGCCGAGCGCTTCAACCGCCGCCTCGTGAACGCATGCATCCGCGCGCATGCGCAGGCCGAGCCCATCCGCGCCGGCCAGTTGCACGTCTCGATCATCGGCGCTGGCGCGACCGGAACCGAGCTGTCCGCCGAGCTGCACCGCACTGTACGCGGCGTCGTCGCCTACGGGCTCGATCGCATCGATCCGCAGAAGGACATCAAGATCACGCTGATCGAGGCGGCGCCGCGTATTGTTCCGGCTTTGCCCGAGCGGCTCTCGGAAGCGACCGCCAAGATCCTCACCGATCTTGGCGTGGAGATCCGCACCGGCTCGCGCGTCACTTCCGTCTCCGGCGAGGGCGTCACCCTGGAAGGTGGCGATTTCATCCCCTCCGAACTGGTCGTATGGGCTGCTGGCGTCAAGGGCCCCTCCGTGCTCAGCCACCTCGACGGGCTTGAGGTGGCGCGCTCCAACCAGCTCGTCGTTCGCGAGACGCTGCAGACGACGAAAGACGATGCCATCTACGCTCTGGGTGACTGCGCATATCTGGTGCCGGAAGGCGCCAAGGATCCTATACCGCCGCGGGCCCAGGCCGCCCATCAGATGGCGAGCCACATCTTGTCAAACATCCGGCGCGGCCTGCGCGGCGAGCCGCCCACGAAATTCGTCTATCGCGATTTCGGTTCGCTCGTTTCTCTCGGCCACTACTCGACGGTCGGCAGCCTGATGGGATTCGTGTCGGGACGCTCGATGATGATCGAGGGACTGTTCGCCAAGCTGATGTATCGCTCGCTTTACAAGATGCACCAGATGGCGCTGCACGGCGTCTCGAAGGTCGCGCTCGACACGCTCTCGCGCGTCATGACGCGCCGCACCGAGCCGCACGTCAAACTGCACTGACCCGTTGCGACCGCTGCCTCACGAGAACAGCATGCGAGCGGCGAGAATGCCTAGCGGGATCGTCAGCACGCTCAACAAGGTCTGCACCGTGACTATGGTGGCAGCGAGCGGTGCGTCGCCGCCCATCTGGCGGGCGAGCGCATAGGCCGACGTGGCCGTCGGCGCCGTCCCATAGATCATGGCGACGCACGCGGGGATCAGCGCGAGGCTCTGCCACTGCGCGACAGCGATCATCGCAACCGGAAAAACGAGCATTTTGCCCACGGTCGCGATGCCCATTGGTGCCAATGTCGCCCGCAGCCCCTCGAAGCGGATGCTCGCGCCGATGGCGAGCAGAACAAGTGGCAATGCCGCGCGGCCGAGCAAGTCGGTCGCGTCATGCAGTACCGGCGTCCGGCCGAGGCCCGCAGCATTGAAAAGTGCGCCGGCGGTCACGGCAATAATGAGCGGATTGCGTATGATATCGCGCAGGATGGCGCGCGTCACGCTCGCGGCGCCCGTCGCGCTCTGATGCAGCACGACGATCGCGATGACGACTGCGACGTTGGTGATGGGAATGAGGATCGAGGATGCGAGGTAGGCGGCCGACTGGCCCGCGGCACCGAACATCCGCTCGGTCACTGCAAGGGCGACAAACGTGTTGTGGCGCGATGCGCCCTGTACGACCGAACTGGCGACCGGCCCCGCGAAACCGAGCATCCGCGAAGCGACGTACGAGAACACGAAGGCGGCAAGGAAGCCAGCAAGAACGACTACGGCAAACGGCCCGATGAAGTCGGCCGATACGCTCATCGTTGCAATCTTGTTGAACAGCAGCGATGGCAGCAGCACCCAGTAGGCCAGGCGATCGACACCGCTCCAGAATTCGGGCGCATCGACCAGCAGACGGCGAATGACGTGACCGACGACGATCAACGCGAAGACCGGCGCAATTGCCGCTGCGATTTCGATCAGGTCACACCTCTCGTGGCGGAGTGCAGAAGCCGCCGACTACTGTCGTGCTTCTGCTCCGCCATATCCCCTTTTGGCGCGCTGTCACCAACCAGCTCTGCGAACGCTACATGCGGCGCAGTGCGCTCAGGAGCTCTGGCGTAGGAAAGCTGTCGGCCGGCTGGTCGAGCTTGATCTGCATGTCCTTCACCGCCGCGCGGGTCTTCTCGCCCACGAGGCCGTCGATGGTGCCGACATCATACCCACGTTTTGTAAGCAGCCGCTGCAGCTCTTTCGTCTGCTCGTCGCTCAGATCCTGCGGCGCACCGCGACCGGAACTCATCACCGGCGCCCCGGCGATGCGGGTCGCCAGATAGGCCGCCGTCGTCGCGTAGTTGAGCGACTGGTTCCACTGCAGATAGACACCGAAGTTGTCGTACGCGAGGAAGGCCGGGCCGTCGCGCCCCATCGGCAGCAGCAGTGAGGCGGGCATGTTGTCGGCAGGCAGCGCATCACCGCTGCGCCGCTCTATACCCCACTTCACCCACGCCGAGCGCGGGTGCTTGATCGCAAGATCGGCCTCCTTCCAGGGCAGGTCGCCCGTGATCTTGACCTCCTCGATCCACGGCTCCCCGGCCCGCCAGCCCAGATGCTTCATGTAGTTCGCGGTCGAGCCAATGATGTCGGCATCCGAACGGAACAGGTTGGCATGGCGGTCGCCATCGTAATCGAGCGCGAACTCCAGGTAGCGCGTCGGCAGGAACTGCGTCTGTCCCAGCTCGCCCGCCCACGAGCCGATCATATCCTCCGGATCGAGATCACCTCGGTCGATGATCTTGAGCGCGGCCTTCAGTTCCTCGGTGAACATCTCGCCGCGGCGGCAATCGTAGGCCAGGGTCACCAGCGAACGGAGCACGGGCAGGTTGCCCATGCCGGCCCCGAAGTCGCTTTCGAGTGCCCAGAAGCCGGTGATCACCTCGGGCGGCACGCCGTACTGCTTCTCCGCACGGTCGAAGAACGTCCGGTTGGCCTGAATCTTCTTGCGCCCGGCGGAGACCCGGCTGTTGGTGGCAAGCCGCTTCTGGAACGACAGGAAGCCCTGGGCGAAGAATCCCTGGCGGCGGTCGCGGCGAATGACGCCATCGTCCAGCGACACGCCATCGAGCGCGCGTCCTATCGTGCGCCTGGAGATACCTTCAGCTTCCGCCGTTTTGCGGAAATCGGACAGCCAACTGCTGAAGCTGCCAGTGTTGCGGCAATCGCGGGAATTTTCCTTGAAGCCGCCGGGCGCGACGGCACCGGCCTCTCCGCCGAAGGTTACAACGAGAAGGGCGGCGGCGGGCAGCAGCGTGGCGAATCGCATTCCGATCCTCTTCGATGATTCGTGTCCGGGTCCGATGCGGCTGCGGAGTGTGCCCGATCGCATCCCTTCGTCAAGCGAGGCCACCCATTGTGCGCGCGTTCGCGGCCCCAATTGGGCGATTTGAGCCGAAGTGCTGCCCGCCGGCATCGGCGGCGGCAATCCGGCACGAGAAAGGCCGCCGTGCCCGTGGCATGCGGCGGCCTTGTCTTGCAACGGATGGGATTGCGCCGTCCCGGCGGCAGAGGGATCAGCCCCGGCCGCCCATGTCGCGGCGCATCTGCTCCATCATCTCGCTGAGGCCCTGCGGCCCCTTCATCCACAAGGACATCGCCGATGCCCAGTTCTTCTGCCACATCTCGGCGGCCTGCATCCAGAACTGGAAGGGCGCGGCGCTCATCCCGCCGAAGCCGCCCATATCGCCAAGCCCCTTGGTGAAATCCGGCATGCCCTTCATGAAGTCGCCCGGCATGCCCATCCCCATCGAGGAAGCCGCGGGGTTCTTGATCTGCATCTTCCAGGCCTGCATGACCTGGTCCATCATCTGCAGCTGCATGCGGGAAGCGTTCTGAAGCTGCTCGCGCGTTGCGTTGACCATCTCCTCCGGCCAGCCCATCGCGCGCGTCGCTGACGACATCTGATCGAACACGCGAGCCGAGTAGCGCTCGTTGGCACCGGCCATCTCGTTGCGCCAGTCGTTGAGCGCGTCGAAGGCGGCGCCCATGGCGCGACGCGCATCGTCGTTGAATTCCTTCATGGACTGCGGAGAAAATTCGGCTGCCATGATCGGTGCTCCTTGTTGCAATTGTGGCGCTGTCAACCGTCGTATGAGCCATTTGTTCCGCGCCCGTCAAGCGCGTTGAGCGCCCAACCGACCAACGAACAGGACACCGCAACCCGTGGGCTCGCCGCCCTCCGTACGCACGAGAGGCGCGGAACGTAGCATAAACGTCCCGACGGTCACCCGCCGCGTGGTGCCGGGCTGCGATGCCGGCCTGAGGCCCCGAAACTGCCGCTTCCCGCCGCAACCGGCCGGTGCTAATGAGCCGCGCATGACCGATACATCGCTGATCCGCAACTTCTCGATCATCGCCCACATCGACCACGGCAAATCGACCTTGTCCGACCGGCTCATCCAGCTGTGCGGCAACGTCACCGACCGTGAGATGAAGGACCAGATCCTCGACTCGATGGATATCGAGCGCGAGCGCGGTATCACCATCAAGGCGCAGACCGTGCGCCTCGACTACAAGGCCGCGGACGGCAACATCTATCAGCTCAATCTGATGGATACGCCCGGCCACGTCGACTTCGCCTACGAGGTGTCGCGCTCGCTCGCCGCCTGCGAGGGCGCGATCCTGGTCGTCGACGCCTCCCAGGGCGTCGAGGCGCAGACACTCGCCAACGTCTATACCGCGCTCGACAACAACCTCGAGATCCTGCCGGTCCTCAACAAGGTGGACCTGCCGGCCGCCGACGTCGATCGCGTCAAAACACAGATCGAGGACGTAATCGGGCTCGATGCATCCGATGCCGTGCCAATCTCGGCCAAGACCGGCCTCAACGTCCCTGCCGTGCTGGAGGCGATCGTGGCGCGCCTGCCGCCACCCAAGGGAGACGCCAAGAAGCCGCTCAAGGCCATGCTGGTCGACAGCTGGTACGACGCCTACCTGGGCGTCATCGTGCTCGTGCGCGTCATCGACGGCGTGCTCAAGAAGGGCCAGAAGGTTCGGCTCATGTCCACCGGCGCCGTGCACCCGATAGAGCGCGTCGGTGTCTTCCGCCCCAAGCAGCAGATGATGGACCAGTTGGGCCCAGGCGAGATCGGCTTCTTCACTGCCGCCATCAAGGAGGTCGCCGACACGCGCGTCGGCGACACGGTGACCGACGAGCGCCATCCGACGGCCGAGCCGCTGCCCGGTTTCAAGCCGGCTCAGCCTGTCGTGTTCTGCGGCCTGTTCCCTGTCGATGCCGCGGACTTCGAGGACCTGCGCGAGGCGATGGCCAAGCTGCGTCTCAACGACGCAAGCTTCTCCTATGAGACTGAAAGCTCGGCGGCGCTCGGCTTCGGCTTCCGCTGCGGCTTCCTCGGCCTTCTGCATCTGGAGATCATCACCGAGCGGCTGGAGCGCGAGTTCGACCTCGACCTCATCACCACGGCGCCGTCCGTCGTCTATCACGTGTACCTGAACGACGGCACGTTGATGGAGATGCACAACCCCGCCGACATGCCCGACCCGACGCGCATCGACCGCATCGAAGAGCCGTGGATCACCGCCACCATCATGGTGCCGGACGACTACCTGGGCGCGGTGCTGAAGCTGTGCCAGGACCGGCGCGGCCGGCAGAAGAACCTCACCTATGCCGGCTCCCGCGCCATGCTGGTCTACGAGCTGCCGCTCAACGAGGTGGTGTTCGACTTCTACGACCGGCTCAAATCGATCAGCCGCGGCTATGCCTCGTTCGACTACCAGATGATCGGCTATGAGCCCGAGGACCTCGTCAAGTTGTCGATCCTGGTCAATGCCGAGCCGGTCGATGCGCTCTCCATCATCGTCCACCGGACGCGGGCGGAGGCGCGCGGGCGTGTCATGTGCGAGAAGCTCAAGGAGCTGATCCCGCAGCACATGTTCGTCATTCCCGTGCAGGCGGCGATCGGCGGCCGCATCATCGCGCGCGAGACGATCAAGGCGCTGCGCAAGGACGTGCTGGCCAAGTGCTACGGCGGCGACATCACCCGCAAGCGCAAGCTTCTGGAGAAGCAGAAGGCGGGCAAGAAGAAGATGCGCCAGTTCGGCAAGGTCGAAATCCCCCAGGAAGCCTTCATCAACGCGCTGAAGATGGAGGAGTGAGCGGCCAGCCGCCCGCACTTCTTAAACGCCCATAGATTGTCATCCTCGGGCTTGTCCCGAGGAGCGCCGGGCGCAGCATCAGCGTAGCCAGTGGGCGCATGCCTCTCGTGGCTCAAGCCGGATCTTTCCCCACGTTGACGACTGGGTCCTCGGGACAAGCCCGAGGATGACACCCGAGGCCTTCGGGGCGTCAGAAATGAACCTTTTTCCGGTTCGAGCGTACCAACCTTGCAGGAGCTTAACTGTCGCCCTTGCCAAGGAACCCGCGCCATGGCCCGCGCCCTCGACCTCAGCCAGATCACCGTCCGCCACGCGACGTGGGACGACTTTCCCGACATTCTCAGGTTCCAGGAGGCTTCACTGCGCCGTCTCGCCACCGGCCAGTACGAGCCCGCGCTGATCGAGCGCTACATCGCCGCTGCCGGCACCATGCCGGTGGACCTGCTTACGAACGGCCGCATGCTGCTGCTGGAAGCCCAGGGCCGCATCATCGCCACCGGTGGCTGGGCGTGGCGCACGTCGAACGGTGAGCATATCGGCCTTGCCGACGACAATGCCGCCGAACTGACCGCCGCTGACGAGGACGACGGAACGCCGCTGCCCAAGCCCAAGGTGACCGACGGCACGATCGCTGAGATCGCCGGGCTCTACGTCGACCCGTCGTTGGCACGCTTTGGTCTTGCCGGCTGGCTGCTCAGCCTGCTGGAGGACGATATCCGCCGCACCGGCCTCGCCGCGGTGCGCATCGCCGCCACGTTGACCGGCCTGCCGCTGTGCCAGAAGAACGGCTATCGCCCGTATCGAGTGATCGCGCTCGACCTCGGTCGCGGCGCCGTCTTCCATACCATTGGGTTGGCCAAGACGCTTGCTGACGTGCGCGCCGACACGCCCAAGCGCGGACGGACCAGCCAGCCGCGCCAAGCCCATGTGCTGATGTAGCCCTCGGGCGGGACTCAGCGCTCAGCCCACAAGTCGTATTCGTCGGCGTGCGCAACGCGGGCGCGCACGATGTCGCCGGGCGCCACATCCGTATCGCCGTTGAGGAACACCGAGCCGTCGATTTCCGGCGCGTCCCACTTGGAGCGGCCCATGGCACCCTCCTCGTCGACCTCGTCGATGATGACATCGATGTCACGCCCGATCTTCTGGGCGAGCAGGGATGCACTCACCTCCTGCTGGGCGGCCATGAAGCGGTGCCAGCGCTCCTCCTTGACCTCCTCGGGCACGGCACCGTCGATGGCATTCGCCGCGGCACCGGCTACCGGCTCGTACTTGAAGCAACCGACCCGGTTGAGGCGCGCCTCGCGCAGCCACGACAGCAGCAGCTCGAAGTCCTCGTCCGTCTCGCCGGGAAAGCCGACGATGAACGTGGACCGGATGGCAAGGTCCGGGCAGCCGCGCCGCCAGGCCGCGATGCGGTCGGCCGTCTTCTCCTGGGCAGCGGGCCGGCGCATCGCCTTCAGCACCTTGGGCGAAGCATGCTGGAAGGGAATGTCGAGGTAAGGCAGCACGTGCCCTTCCGCCATCAGCGGAATGACGTCGTCGACGTGCGGGTAAGGGTAGACGTAGTGCAGCCGCACCCACGCGCCGAGCGAACCCAGCGCCTTTGTCAGATCGAGAAAGCGCGCCTTGAGCGGCGCACCGCGCCAGTCGCTGGCGGCATACTTGAGATCAACGCCGTAGGCACTGGTATCCTGGCTGATGACCAGCAGTTCCTTGACGCCCGCTTTCACCAGCCGCTCGGCCTCGCGCATGACGTCGCCAGCCGGCCGGCTCGCCAGATCGCCGCGGATCGAGGGAATGATGCAGAAGGTGCAGCGGTTGTTGCAGCCTTCAGAGATCTTCAAATAGGCGTAGTGGCGCGGCGTGAGGTGCAGGCCCTCGGGCGGCACGAGGTCGGTGAACGGGTCGTGCAGCGGCGGCACCGCGTCGTGCACCGCCGACACCACCGCCTCGTACTGGTGCGGGCCGGTGACCGCAAGAACGCCCGGGTGCGCGCTGCGGATGCGGTCCTCCTCCACACCCAGGCAGCCGGTCACGATGACGCGGCCGTTCTCGGCGAGCGCCTCGCCAATGGCATCCAGGCTTTCGGCCTTGGCACTGTCGAGAAAGCCGCAGGTGTTCACGACGACGACATCGGCACCCTCGTAACTGGGTGACAGCCGGTAGCCTTCCGCTCGCAGCCGCGTAATGATGCGCTCCGAGTCGACCAGCGCCTTGGGGCAGCCGAGCGACACGAAGCCAACCGTCGGCGCCTGGGCAGCGGCCGGCGACTTGGCGCGAGCGGTTGGTCCGGTCCGCGCGGCGGGCCGATGTTTCGGCGATCTGGAAGTCGTCATGGGGCGGCTTCTATCGCCGCGGCCTGACCGGCGCAAGCGAACGCTTGCGACCGGGACTGTGGGGGATCGTGCCCTTTGGGCCTGCCGGCTCGACCCGCCGGCACAAGCGGCAACTGATGTGGACCGTTGCACGTCTCACACCGCTCCGCGCTATGATCGTGCCGAGCGACCCGGCGGGCATTCCTCCGGTCCCGCGGTCTACAACCATTGCGCAGGAGCACCCCATGCCGCCATTCGGCTCGGTTCCCAACGTACCGCATTCCCAACACTCGCGCCGCGCTGGCGTCGCCGACGACATCGACTTCGAAATCTTCGGCCAGGAGATGCAGTTCGTCGAGATCGAGCTCGACCCCGGCGAAAGCGCCATCGCGGAAGCCGGCTCGATGATGTTCAAGGCGCCAAGCATCGAGATGAGCACGGTGTTTGGCGACGGCTCGAAGCAGGCGTCGGGCTTCTTCGGCAGCATCATGGGCGCGGGCAAGCGACTGCTGACGGGCGAGAGCCTGTTCATGACGGTCTTCACCCACCAGGGGCAGGGCAAGGCGCGCGTCGCCTTCGCCTCTCCTTATCCGGGCACCATCCTGCCGTTCCACCTGGCTGATGTCGGCGGCATGATGATCTGCCAGAAGGATGCGTTCCTGTGCGCGGCCAAGGGCGTTTCCATCGGCATCCATTTCCAGAAGAAGATCATGACCGGCCTGTTCGGCGGCGAGGGCTTCATCATGCAGAAGCTCGAGGGCGACGGCTATGCCTTCATCCACGTCGGCGGCTGCCTGATCGAGAAGGAACTGGCGCGCGGCCAGGAGATCCACGTCGACACCGGCTGCGTCGCCGCAATGACACCCACGGTCGAATTTGACATCGTGCGCGCGGGCAACATCAAGTCGATGATCTTCGGCGGCGAGGGAGTGTTCTTCGCCCACCTGCGCGGCCCGGGCAAAGTGTGGCTGCAATCGCTGCCGTTCTCTCGCCTTGCCGGCCGCGTGCTGGCGAATGCCGGTCCGATGGGCGGCACCGGCGAGGGCTCGATCCTGGGCGGCCTTGGCGGCATCTTCGACGGCGACAACAGTTGAGACGCCGCGCTGCGCACCCACTTCGGCTCGTGACCCCAAGCAGACGGAGGGTCGGGGCTCAACAGTGGTGTGTCAAGATTGCCAGACGCTTGCACAACCGCCCTGTGCGCCGCAGCCTTCACTATATTCGACAGCCGCCAATCGTCGGGCAATCACTGGATCGGATCGAGCTGCTTGAGCTCCGTCACCAGCTCGCGGACGTCGTGGCCGCCCGCTTCCTTGAAGACGTTGCCTTTGCACCAGGTGTTGAGCGAGTTGATGTCGAGCTTGGCGCAGGCGGGACGCACGTTCCACGTCGCCTGATAGGGCGAGCAGCCCTTGTCGTTGTACTTCCGCCCCGTGGTTGAGCCGCGGAACAGCACGGCACCCGTCGCGGCCGGCAGCGCCTTGGCTTGGTGGAGACCCGCGGTGTTGGCCTGTCCCGCATAGTCGTAGTCGCTGATTTTGGCCGCGTTCGGATCGTTGACCAGCATGAACACCTGCGACTCGACGCGAAGCGCGGGGTTGGCGCAGCTCTTCGATGCGCAGGAGTCGAGGCCCTTGCCCGGCTTCACGTCGCACGACGTGTAGACCCAGTGCACCTCGATGGTGTCGCCGGGTTTCAGTCTGCTCTGGCCGGGCTCCGCCTCGCAGCCTTCGTCGGCGGGCTCCGCCTTCTCTGCATCGGTCAGGGTTACCGGAGTGCAGAGGTAGCCGCCCTCGCCTGGAGCCTTCAGGCTGAAGCCGGGCCCTTTGTGCTCGGCCGTCGCGTGGAAGTGGATGTTGCAGAGGTTGAGGTTCGCAACCTCGGGGGCAAAGCCGAAGGTGATACGATGCTCGCCCCGTTTGTCTGCGATGTCGCGCGGGGTCTGTGGCCCGGCGACCTCGCAGGAGGCTCCCGGGCCGAGGGAGTCGAAGCATGATTCAAGCGCGGTAAACATCAGCCTCATCTGACCGACATTGTATGTGTATTCAATCGGATCGCCCTCTACGGTGACGCGAAGATTTCCCGTCACGTCGACTAGCCTATTGAGCAGATTGCTCTGGTTCACGATGCGAACGAACTTGGACGCGATCAGATTATCGTCGCGCTGCTGCGTCACGCTGAAGGTTTGTTCTTGTTCGCCACTGCCGGTCTTGAACGTCACTTTGGCATTCTTGACAGTAGACGTCGTGGGGATGTCGACCGCATGCCACTCGGGATCAATCTCGACCACGAGCTGGAAAGGGTTGGAACTCGGATTGGACGGGCTGTACGTTCCGCTATAGACCGCCTTGCATCCGCGCGTGGTCTTCGTGCCGTCTTTGATCTCGAGTTTGACGGTTGAGAACGCATTGAGTGTGGTGTCCGTTTCCTGGGCCGAGGCCACGGAACCGAGGCCAATGCCGAGCACTGCGGCGGCCACGCTGCTCAGAACGGTCTTGTGACGCATACTTTCCCCCGTACCTGCTGCGACACTAATCTTACGCTCGCTCGATAAACCTAGGACAGTCCGCGTCGGTCGCATAGCTGCCAAGACGCTCGAGTGAGTCGCAGCAATTCTTAATCAAGCCAATATCCAGACATCGTGACGCAGAAACCACACTCCTACTGATCATCCGCGTTTGGAAGTTGGCGCTCCTGGCCCCAAGCCGCCGTGATCGAATTGCGAAGCGAACGGCCCGTCGCGACGCATCTCGCCGTTATCGCCCCACCGCCTGGCGCGCCGCATCTTCCGTTTCGAAAATCTGCGGCGCGACACCCTTTTCTTCCAGTGACGCGCCGAGCTTGGCCTTGAGGAAGCCGGACGTGCCGTAGCGCGTCACGTCCGCGTAGTAGGTTTCGACGAGCTTCTGCACCATAGCGCTGTAGCTGTCGAAAGCTTCCGGCGCGATCTCCGCTCCCGAGTAGTTGACGATGGCGTTGACGCGGTGCCCGAGCGGCTTGACGATCGTCTCGACCGCGCGGCGCACATCGCGCACGTCGCGCTCCGACTTGATCTGGATGCGCTCGAAATCGATGAACAGGACGTTGAGATCGGCGTCGTAGCTGAGGCGGCTCGATAGCGGCTGCTGCACCATGCGATCACGCAGGCCCATCGGCTCGTCGAGGAAGATGCTCTCGTCCATCAGCTCGGGGTTCTCGACGATCGGCATGAAGTCCATGCGCGCGAGGATGTCGCGTTCGATGTCGATGCCGGGCGCAACCTCGGACAGCTCCATGCCGCGCCCGGTGAGGCGGAAGACGCAGCGCTCGGTGACATAGAGAACCGGTTGCCCGCGCTTCATCGCGTAGGCGCCGGAGAAGGTGCGGTGCTCCACCTCGCGCACGAACTTGACCGCCTTGCCCTCGCTCGCAATGACGAGCCGGCCGTCCTCGATCTTCACGTCGAGCCCGCCCGCGGTGAACGTGCCGACGAACACCACGGATTTTGCGTTCTGGGAAATATTGATGAACCCGCCTGCACCGGCGAGCTTCGGTCCGAACTTGGAGACGTTGAGGTTGCCCTCCGCATCGGCCTGCGCGAGGCCGAGGAAGGCAATGTCGAGCCCGCCGCCGTCGTAGAAATCGAACTGATAGGGCTGATCGACGATCGCCTGCGTGTTGGTGGCCGCACCGAAGTTGAGGCCCGAGGCGGGCACGCCGCCGACGACGCCCGGCTCTGCCGTCAACGTCATCATGTCGATGATGCGTTCTTCCGCGGCCACGGCGGATATGCCCTCGGGCATGCCGATGCCCAGGTTGACCACCGCGTTGGGCCGGATTTCCATCGCCGCCCGCCGCGCGATGATCTTGCGCTCGCTCATTTCCATCGGCTTGAGAGACGTCATCGGCACGCGAACCTCGCCGGAGAAGGCGGGCGAGTAGGGCTCGGCGAACGTCTGCATGTGGTACTCGGGCTTCTCGGCCACCACCACGCAATCGACGAGCACGCCGGGGATCTTGACTTGCCGTGGATTGAGGCTTCCGCGCTCGGCGATCCGCTCCACCTGTACGATCGTGATGCCGCCGGAGTTGCGCGCGGCCATCGATATGGACAGCGCCTCCAGCGTCAACGCCTCGCGCTCCATCGTGATGTTGCCGTCCGGGTCCGCGGTCGTCCCGCGCACGATGGCCACATCGATGGGGAACGTGCGATACAGCAGGTACTCCTCACCGTCGAGTTCGATCAGACGGACGAGGTCGTCTTTGGTTTTGGCGTTGATCTTACCGCCGCCGTGCCGCGGATCGACGAACGTGCCAAGGCCCACTCGCGAGATGTGGGCAGGCTTGCCCGCCGCGATGTCGCGGTAGAGATGCGAGATGACGCCCTGCGGCAGGTTGTAGGCCTCGATCTCTCCAGCCACGGCCATTCGCTGCAGCTTGGGCACCAGTCCCCAGTGGCCGCCGACAACGCGGGCCACGAGCCCGGGGTGGCCGAGGTGATTGAGCCCACGCTCCTGTCCGTCGCCCTGGCCGGCAGCGTAGACGAGCTGCAACGCGCCGAGCCCCTCGTCGGGATCCACACCGCGCGCGCGCTCGTCGAGAAAGCGCGCCTCGAGCGCCACCGCGACGTTCTCCGGAAACCCGATGCCGACGAAGCCGCCGGTCGCCAGCGTATCGCCGCGGCGCACGAGGCGCACCGCGTCGGCTGCCGACACGATCTTGCCGTTGGCCATGGTATCGAGCGCCGTGCGCCTGCCCTTGTTCGTCATCGCCGAACCCTCACGCCTCAAAAAGCGGCAGGCATGCCACGACAATCGTCGCATGACCGCTCGAAACTTCACATTCGCCATCGCCGCCTGGGCGTCAAGGCGGCCACTGGTGTGATGGCACTTTTCAAGACCAATTCGGCGGAAAGACGGGGAAGCAGTCGTCTTCAATGAGCGGCGAGCCCAGCGGCAAGCGTTTCCTCGCTGTTCACTTGCATCTGCACCGAGCCGGCAGGCGTGCGAGGGCATCGCCCGGCCGGCGTTGACAATCGGGGGCGCTTGCCCGATCCCTCGCACGTAAGGCAGCGATCCATCGCGCTGCACGGACGGGGTGCGGAGAGCGCATGAAGGTCCTGGTCACAGGGGCAGCCGGTTTCATAGGCTTTCATACGGCAGCACGGCTGCTTGATCGCGGCGACGAGGTCGTCGGCCTCGACAATCTCAACACTTACTACGACGTGGGCCTCAAGCAGGCGCGCCTCGCACACCTTGAGGGGCGTCCAGGCTTCTCGTTTCAACAGATCGACCTGGCCGACCGCGTCGCGATGGAGGCCCTGTTCGCAGGCGCCAGGCCGCAGCGCGTGGTGCATCTGGCGGCGCAGGCGGGCGTTCGCTACTCGCTGGAAAACCCGCACGCCTATGCCGAATCCAATCTCGTCGGCATGCTGCATGTGCTGGAGGGCTGCCGGCGGACGCCGGTCGAGCATCTGGTGTTCGCGTCGTCGAGCTCGGTCTATGGCGCCAACACGCACATGCCCTACTCAGTGCACCAGAACGTCGACCATCCCCTGAGCCTCTACGCCGCGACGAAGAAGTCGAACGAGTTGATGGCGCACGCCTACGCGCACCTCTACCGGTTCCCGGTCACCGGCCTGCGCTTCTTCACGGTCTACGGTCCCTGGGGGCGCCCCGACATGGCGCCCTACCTGTTCACGCGCGCCATTGCCGCAGGCGAGCCGATCAAGGTGTTCAACATGGGGAAGCACGCGCGCGACTTCACCTACATCGACGACATCGTCGAAGGTGTTCTGCGCACGCTCGACCAAGCCGCCGGGCCGGATAGCGGCTGGTCGGGTGACGATCCTGATCCGGCAACGTCGAAAGCCCCCTACCGGCTCTACAACATCGGCAACAACGCGCCCGTTGAGCTCGAGCACTTCATCGCCTGCATCGAGAGCGCCGTCGGCCGCAAGGCGATCAAGCAGTATCTGCCCATGCAGCCGGGCGACGTGGAGCGCACGTTCGCCGACGTTGCGGCGCTGACGAGCGCCGTCGGCTTCGAGCCGCGCACCTCGATCGAGGATGGTATGGCCCGCTTCGTCGCCTGGTTCCGCTCGTATTACGGCTGAGAGCCGACGGTAACCCGCCGCAGGCGACGCACCTCAGAAATGGCTTTTGAGCGACAGGTTCTCGAGCGCAAGCTGCGTGCGCAGGACGCGGCCGCGGAACGTCGCCAGCAGGCGCCGCGCCAGCTTGCGTAGCGGCTCACCGGGCAGGCGCGCGGCCAGACGGTCGAGCGTTGCGTTTTCCGGCTCCCAGTGCGCCGCATGCCGCTGATCGACCGCGCCGATGTGGCGCTCGCCGGCAACCACCATGCGCGCAGGTTCGCAGCGGCGCCGGTCAATGCGCAAGCAAACGATCGATTCGAAAATCTGCACCGCGTACACCGCGGCGGCGAACGCATTTCCCTTGCCGCGCGGCACGAAGGGGTTGCGCGCCTGAATGCTGTCGGCGACGTGGTAGGCGAAGTTCATGAAGCTGAAACGCGAGGGATTGGCGAAATGGGCCATGTAGCTCGTATGCGTATCCTCGGTGATGAGGAGACCGCCGTCGCGGATGTGATCGAGTGCGGCCGCGAGCGTAACGATCTGCTGCTTGTTGGTGTGTCCGCCGTCGTCGATCAGAATATCGACGTCGCCGACCTTGCCGAAGAAGGCGGCCCAGAACTCGGGCGAGGCTTGGTCGCCGATGTAGATTTCGAAGCCATCCGCTTCGAGGCGTCGCGCGCCCGGTGCAGCATCGACGCCGATGATGCGCGCGTCGGGGCCAAACAGCTCGCGCCAAAGAAACAGCGAGCCGCCATTCAGAACTCCCACCTCGACGATGGTGACCGGCTTCCCGGCAAACGGCGCTAGCAGCTCCTGATAGACCGGGAAGTAGGACGTCCACTTCGTCGATCGCTGCTGCAGCCTGTAGAACATCTCCTCGAGCGGCGCTTTGTCCAAGGGGTCCCCCAACGCACGGTTACAAGAACGCACGATTACAATTCGGGGGCAGCCTACTGAAACAGCCTTGCGAAGGCGTAAAGGGCGCGCCGCTCACGGACAACGGCTTAAGGAAGCATTAGGTAGAATTGCCTGATCGGGGCGGGCAGACAGTTTCGCGATCCTGGCCCTGCCTAGCCGGGCACTGCAAATCGCGACAGGCGGTCCAGCAGCCTCGGAGCGAACGTAGGGATCATGCCGGACGCGCGAAGTTCGCGCGTTGCCCTGGCGATCTCGGCCGCGTCGTCGAGGTACTCGACGACCATCACCGGCTTGTCGGCAAGCCGCGCATGACCGAGCCAGCCCATCGAGTTGGTGATCAGACCTTCAGAATTGCGCTTGCCCTGTACCGGGCTGCCGTAGAGCAGATCTTCCTTCGCGATGGCATCAATGAGCGCGACGTAGTGCGGCTTGACGAGCAGTTCCTCAGCATTCTGCGGAACGACGAGGAAGCCCGGGACCTGCGCCCGCGCAGCAGCCGCGAGCCGCTCAACGAATGCGACCATGTCATCGGCAGCCGACGGGCGCTCGTCCGAATGCTCGTAGAAGGCGTCTACACGATCGAGGTAGACGCCGTCGAATCCCGCTCGGATGATCCGCGAGAGATAGGACCGCGGCCCGTCCAGTATGATCGATTGCCAACCCGGGTCCCAGAACCGAACGGCGAAATTGCCCGACCACGTCTCGTTTTCATCACCCAGCCAGGATGGTGCGGACGGCGAAAGCCAGCGCTCGGGCTTGGCGGATGCCTCGCGTTTCTCGTCCCCGCGTTTGTCTTCTGTGGTCTTGTCCGTACCGCCGTCCGGCCGGGCACCAGGGTCGCCGTCCTGCTCGAGCCAGTCGGCCTTCCAGTAGTAGCGGTACTCCTCGGCTTCCCCGATCGACAGATAGGCCAGCACGACGCGGCGGCTGCCGTCGGGCTTTACCCGCAGGCGGCCGACGTTGCCTTCCGTGAAGCGCGCCGCCTCACGGCCGTTGATTGAGTAGTCGACGACGAGGATATCGGCGGGCGAGGCCGCCAGCGCCGCCATGTCGTAGTTCTGGAGCTGGTATGACCAGGAACGCGCCTTGCGCAGCAGGCTTACGGCAGCAGGGACCGCCGGAGCAACCGCTACAGGACCAGCGGCGAGAGCGCTGTGGCGCTGCCATACGGGCGCAGCCGCGATCAAGCCCGCAGCCCCTCCGCGGCAGATCAGATTCCGTCGCGTCAGCACGTAGCGTCACCCACCAAGCAGCGGCGGCCACAATCTAATCCGGATTCGCACCACGACGCACTGGCCTGGTTATCCGATTGACCCCGCATGTCGGCACCCTTATCTCACCGGCATGGCCATTCTGCCCATTGTCAAATTGCCCGACCCCATTCTGAGGACGCCATCGACACCCATCGAGCGCGTCGATGACGACGTGCGCCGTCTTGTCTCCGACATGTTCGAGACGATGTATGACGCCCCCGGCGTCGGCCTCGCAGGGGTACAGGTCAACGTCCCGCGGCGCCTTTTGGTTCTCGACGTCGCCGGCAAGGACGATCCGCCGCAACCCATCGCGATGATCAATCCCCAGATCGTTCGGCTGGGGGATACCAAACGGGTCTACGAAGAAGGCTGCCTCTCCCTGCCCGACGTGCTCGCAGAAATCGAACGGCCGGCCACGCTCACCGTGCGCTACCTCGACGCCGACGGCAAGCCAAACGAGCTCGAAGCCGAAGGACTGCTCGCGACCGCCATACAGCACGAGGTGGACCACCTCGACGGGCGCCTGATCATCGACTACCTGTCCCGGCTCAAGCGCGACATGATCGTGCGCCGCTTCAAGAAGCAGGCGCGCGGGTTGTGAGGCGCTTTGGGCGCCGGCAGCGGCAGGGCGGACAGGGCGCATGAGCCTAGCTATCGTTTTCATGGGCACACCGCAGTTTGCGGTTCCCACGCTGGCGGCGCTGATCGGCGCCGGCCACCACATCCTCGCGGTCTACTCCCAGCCACCACGCCCGGCCGGACGCCGTGGACTTGCCGAGACACCCTCGCCCGTCCACGCGTTTGCTTCTGCCCGGGGGCTGACGGTGCGGACGCCGCTGAACCTCAAGGGGCCCGAAGCGCAAGCCGAGTTCGCGGCCCTCGATGCCGATGTTGCCGTCGTCGTCGCCTACGGGCTGATCCTGCCGAAGCCGGTGCTGAACGCCCCGCGCCTCGGCTGCATCAATCTGCATGGCTCGCTGTTGCCGCGCTGGCGCGGTGCGGCACCGATTCAGAGGGCGATCATGGCGGGCGACCCGGAGACTGGCGTCAATACCATGCAGATGGAGGCCGGGCTCGACACCGGCCCGGTGCTGATGACTGCGCACACGCCGATCGCGCCGCTGGAGACGGCGGGCGAGTTGGGCGAGCGGCTGTCGGGCATCGGCGCGCGGCTGATGGTTGAGACCTTGGCGGCGATGGAAGTGGGCGGGGTCCAGGCCAAGCCACAGGCCGCCGAGGGCGTGACCTACGCCGCCAAGATCGACAAGTCCGAGGCCGAAATCGACTTCACGCGCCCCGCCCGCGCGATACACGACCTCATCCGCGGCCTTTCGCCCGTGCCGGGAGCCTGGTTCGAGGTCGAGGCGGCCGGCCGGAGCGAACGCATCAAGGTACTGCGGTCAGAGCCGTACGGGGGCAGCGGCCGCCCTGGCGAGATTATCGATGACGAACTCACTATCGCCTGCGGGGAGGGCGCCGTGCGCCTCCTCGAGGTGCAGCGAGCCGGACGCAAGGCCCAGCCCGCCGGAGAACTTTTGCGCGGCTTCCCGCTGCCGCACGGGACGCTGGTGGGCCGCCGCCGTTGACGAACCGCCCCTGCGCCAGCTCGATCCGGTGGCGATCCGGCTCGCGTTAATCATGGTTTACGAACCGTTGAGCCGCCGCGATCCACCCTCGCTAGGATGGTACTCTGACCCGAGCGCTCCCGTCGCGGGCGCCTCATGCGGAGGAGTGTGTGCATGCGTAATCTTCTGAGGGCAGTCCTGGCAGTGGGTTCTCTTGCAGCCCTGGCGGCGCCTGCCGCCGCCGACGGCACGACACGCATCGAGACGCGGCCGTTCTACGGTGCCGTCGTCACCATCGAGGAAGGCGTGCGCGTGTTCCGCCCGCTGCCGCCAACGAAGCGCGTGATCATCAATCCCGGCGGCATCACGCCGCTGAGCATGGGCTTCAACGAAACGACGGTGACGGAGCGCCGCTACAATTACAATTACAATGAGAGCCCCGAGCGCGAGGACAGCTCCTCGTCCGGCGCACCCGTCTACGGCGGCTATTACGGATACGGGCCCGGCGCTCGCGGCTATCATGGCCACCGCGGCGGCGGGCACCGCGGCGGCGGCCACGGCGGTCCCCGCTGATGTGAGCGCCAAACGGCTGCTCCCCACTCAGCCATCGCGACGTGACGCGACTGGCGATCGCGGGCGTGCGCGGCTATCTATTCCTCCCTATGCCGCGCTACCGCATCACCATCGAATATGACGGCACGCCCTTTCTCGGCTGGCAGCGCCAGGCGAGCGGCGCAACCGTGCAGGGTGCCCTGGAGGAAGCCATTTTCCGCTTTTGCGGCGAGCGCGTGAGCCTGCGCGCGGCTGGGCGGACCGATACCGGCGTGCATGCGCTTGGACAGGTCGCGCATTTCGATCTCACCGCCCCGCGCGAGCCCCGCACGATCCGCGAGGCCGTCAACTTTCACCTTCGCCCGGCGCCTGTCGCCATCGTCACGTGCGACGAGGTCGCCGCCGACTTCGATGCGCGCTTCTCGGCAACCGGAAGGCGCTACCTATACCGCATCCTCAATAGGCGTTCGCCCCCGGCCCTGCTGCGCGATCGCGTGTGGTGGGTGGCGGTGCCGCTCGATGCACAGCGCATGGCCGAAGCTGCGCGTGCCCTCGTCGGCCGGCACGACTTCACCACGTTCCGGGATGCGCAGTGCCAGGCCACGTCCCCTGTCCGCACGCTCGATGTGCTCGACGTCATGCGGGACGGCGATGAGTTACTCATCCGCGCCCATGCGCGCTCGTTCCTGCACCACCAGGTGCGCTCGATGGTAGGCACGCTCAAGTACGTCGGCGAAGGCAAGTGGACGTCAGCCGATGTCGCCGCAGCTCTTGCCGCGCGCAACCGTGCCCGCTGCGGCGTGGTAGCGCCTGCCGCTGGCCTCTATCTCGTTGGCGTGGACTACGCGGCGAGCTGATCGGGCCTCAAAGATGCATCCGGTCTTCCTCGTCAAGCGTAGGGCGACGCGGGCGGGGGCCGACATGTTTGGGCAACAGCAACAGAACGAGGATGGAAGGCGGGAACAGGAAGCCCCAAGCTGCCCAGAACGAATAATCGCGGTTCTTGAAGCCGGCCAGCAGCGCGCCGACGATGCCGCCCACGATGCACAGCGAGCCGATGAAGACGATGATGGCGATGCCGTTCATGTGCGGTGCCTCCAGGCGCGTTCCGCGAGCCACGCTCGCCGGGGCCAAACGTCATACGCTGCCGACATATGGTGCTCGCCCGGCTCCTGCGCCAGAGGGCGAAATCCGGCGTGACGCCGGGGTCCATGCATCAAGCCCGGTTAGTCGGCAAAATCAAGGCCGAGATCGAGCACCGGCGCCGAATGGGTGAGTGCACCTACCGAGATCAGATCGACACCCGTTTCGGCTATGGCCGCGACGTTTTCCAGGCTGACGCCGCCCGATGCCTCGGTCAGAGCCCGCCCCGCGACCATCTCCACGGCCCGCCGCAGCGTCTCAGGCGACATGTTGTCGAGCAGCACCGCATCGATGCGATGCTGCAACGCCTCGGCCAATTGCTCGAGGCTATCAACTTCGACCTCGATCTTGACCATGTGACCGGCGTTGCGACGCGCCGCCGCCACCGCCGTGCCGATGCCGCCCGCCGCCGCGATGTGATTGTCCTTGATCAGCACCGCATCGAACAATCCAATTCGGTGATTGCATCCACCGCCGCACCGGACCGCGTATTTCTCGAACGCTCGCAGCCCCGGTGTCGTCTTGCGCGTATCGACGATGGCGGCGCGCGATTGCGCCACCGCGCCGACATAGCGCGCCGTCAGCGTCGCGATACCGGACATGCGGCCCATGAAGTTGAGGGCGACGCGCTCAGCCGACAGGATGGCACGCGCGTCGCCCTCGATGTTCGACAGCGTCGCACCCGCCGGAACCTCGTCGCCATCGGCACACAGGCATGAGAACGAGATCGCTGGGTCGAGCGCGCGGAATGCAGCCTCGGCAACGTCGAGCCCGCTGACCACGCCCGTCTTGCGCGTGCGCAGCATGGCCCGGGCCTTCGCTTCGGCCGGGATCGTTGCAGCCGTAGTGATATCACCGACAAGACCCAGGTCCTCGGCAAGCGCCTCGGCCACGGCACGCGCGATCAACGGCTGCGGCAGCGGCGCCAATTCACGCGCCTGCCTGGGTCGAGGCCGAACCACCGGCGATGCGGCATCTACCTCGGTCCTGGCAGCCCCGCCGCGAGAAGACTTCGCTCTCGTGCTCATATGGCGCTCACGGAGCCACGGTGTGCTGAGCCGCCGTCTCCGTGACCCAGCTCTCGGGCACGCGATCACGCACTGTTGCCAGAACAGCGGCCTCGATGTCGGTCAGATCCGCCAGCGTCAGCCGCGACCGGCACGCGAGTGCCGGCGCCGCCTCGGGATAATCGCTCCGGTAGTGGCCGCCACGGCTTTCGCGCCGCTTGAGAGCGGCGGCGGCCACGAAGCGCGCGGCCAGCGCCATGTTGGACAGCTGCACGTCACCTTCCGCATCGCCCGCGACATGGACGAGCGCCGCCAGCGCCCGCTGCAAGCTACGGCGATTGCGTACGACGCCGACGTCTTCGGCCATGATGCGGCGGATCTCGGCCACCTGCGACCGGCGCCTCGAAGGGTCGCCTTCCGGTAGTCCCTCGGCCGCGTGCAGCTTGGCGGCGACCAGCCCGTCACCCGATGCTACGGAGCGTGCGATGTCCTCGGCTGCGCGTGCAGCGAACACCACCGCCTCCAGCAGCGAGTTCGACGCCAGCCGATTGGCACCGTGCAGCCCCGTCGAGGCAACCTCGCCGACCGCCCACAGGCCACTCACGCTGGTGCGGCCGTTCGCATCCGTCTCGATGCCGCCCATATGATAGTGCTCGGCCGGCGCCACCGGAATCGGCATGCGGACCGGATCGATACCCGCAGCGCGGCAGTGGGCGTAGACGGTCGGGAACAGCTTCGGAAAGTGCGCGCCGATCGCCTCGCGGCAATCGAGAAAGACGCGTCGGCCCGCCGCAATCTCCGAGAACACGGCGCGTGCGACGACGTCGCGGGGCGCCAGTTCCGCGTCCACGTGGGCCGCGCGCATGAAGCGCTGGCCTTCGCTGTTGATCAGCACCGCGCCTTCGCCGCGCAGCGCTTCGGACGCGAGCGGCGCAGGATCGGCGCCCACGTCAAGCGCGGTCGGATGAAACTGAACGAACTCGGCGTCCGCGATGACCGCGCCCGCCCGCGCCGCGAATGCGATGGCCTCGCCGCGCGCGTAAGCCGGATTGGTAGTGACCGCATAGAGCGCCCCGATACCGCCGGTCGCCAGAACCACGGCTCGCGCCGGCAGCAGCTCGAACACACGCTTGGCACCGGCACTCTTGCTGTCGTGCAGCAGCCGCACACCCGTCACGACGCCCTTGTGGTGCACTAGGTCGATCGCCTCGTAGCCTTCCAGCAGGCGGATCGAGGGAGTTGCCCGCACGCGTGCGATCAGCGCCTGCATGATCGCGTATCCGGCGCGGTCACCAGCCACCCGCACCACGCGCTTTTCGGAATGGGCGGCCTCGCGCGAAAGAACGTAGTGGCCCTCCAGGTCACGGTCGAAGGGCACACCGTAGCGCAGCAGGTCTGCAATGCGCTCCGGCGCTTCCTCCGCGACGAGCCTCGCGATGTCCTCGTCGACGATGCCGGCGCCGGCGCGCACCGTGTCGGCGGCGTGGCGCGCGGGCGTATCGCCTTCGCCCACCGCGGCGGCGATGCCGCCCTGCGCCCAGACGCTGGAGGCTCCTTCGCCCAGCGGCGCGGCGGCAACGACGGTGACGGGGACCGGTGCAAGCTTCAAGGCCGCATAGAGACCGGCAAGACCCGCTCCCACGATGACGATGTCGCCCCGGCCGGGGCTTGGAACGGGCGAGGCATGATGATGCTGCGGAGAGGACCTACGCCGGCCGGCCTGCCTGCCCTTGCGCTGTGTCATCGTCGTGCTCCGTCGACCGCCCTTGCGCGGCCGTTACGCGCTGCGAAATTCAGACGCCCGCTGCTCAGGACCGGCAGCGGGCGCCACCATCAGTTGGTCAAGTTGACCATGCGCTCGACCGCGCGCCGCGCCTTCTGCGCGACGTCCGGATCGACATGAACCTCATGCTTCATGTCGCGCAGGCTCTCGTAGATCTTCTCGAGGCTGATGCGCTTCATGTGCGGGCAGAGGTTGCACGGGCGCACGAACTCCACGTCCGGCACCTCGGCGGCGACGTTGGACGACATCGAGCATTCGGTGACGAGCACGACCTTCTTGGGCCGCTTCGTCTTGACCCAGTCGATCATGGCCGCCGTCGAGCCGGTGAAGTCCGACGCCTTGATAACGTCGGGCGGGCACTCGGGGTGTGCAATGATCCGCGTCGCCGGATCGGCCGCCCGGAACGCCTCCAGCTCTTCGGCCGTGAAGCGCTCGTGCACCTCGCAATGACCCTTCCAGGCGATGATCTCCACCTTGGTCTTGGTCTGCACGTACTTCGCCAGGTACTCGTCGGGAATGAGAAGGACGCGCGGACTGCCGAGGCTCTCGACAACCTTGACCGCATTCGACGAGGTGCAAGTGATGTCGCACTCCGCCTTCACAGCGGCAGACGTGTTCACATAGGTGACGATGGGCACGCCGGGATAGGCGTCCCGCAGCATGCGGACGTCCTCGGCGGTGATCGACTCGGCGAGCGAACAGCCGGCCTTCATGTCCGGGATCAGCACCGTCTTGTCGGGCGACAGCAACTTCGAAGTCTCGGCCATGAAGTGCACGCCCGCCTGCACGATCACGTCGGCCTCGGTGCGTGCCGCCTCCTTGGCCAGCTGCAGGCTGTCGCCGCGGAAATCGCCAACGCAGTGGAAGATCTCAGGCGTCATGTAGTTATGCGCCAGGATGACCGCGTTGCGCTCCTTCTTGAGGTCGTTGATCGCCTTGATCAGCGGCGCATAGTGCGGCCACTCCATCGGCGTGACGACGTGCTTCACCCGCTCGTAGAGCGGCGCCATTTCGGCGGCCAGAGCCGGGGTGAACGCGGGCAACGCCGGTTCTGCTGGCGAGGCCGTCCCAACCGGCTTGCTGCAGGTGGCGGAAACGGCCGGTGAGATGCTCATGTCCCTACCTTTCGTTTGCCGGCGGGCGCCAAGACGCTTCCGGACTTTCGCGAGCGCGATGGCCACAGGCCGATCACCCTCACTTCTAAAATGCTCGTTTTGAGCATTTCTGGAGCGTGACTCTCAACGGCATGAGCCGCACCCCAATTCATTATGCTCTAGCAGAGCATTGCCGCTGCCGTTTAAGATAGGGCAGCGGCAACCAGTTTTAAAGGGATTATCCCTGCGCCGGGCACTGAAGTTTTCGATTACCGGCTAGGCAACACCTATCAGCCGGATCGAACCTCTTCAGCACATCGAGGGCGCCAAATCAAAGTCTTGCGGAGTGCTCAGAGCAGGCCACGCGGCCGGCAACCGGCGCGAATTGACTCTGACCTGCTCTGTCGAAGGCTCAAGCGCGGCCCGGCTTGACGCGCACACCGGGAGCGGGACGCTCCAGGAGCACCTCGCGCCGGAACCGGAACAACTTCGCCGGACGGCCGCCGGTCCTCGTCTTCATGTCACCCGTCGGCTCCACGAGACCTGCTGACTCCACGAGCCTGCGGAAATTCTGCTTGTGAAGATGCGGGCCGAGGATCGCCTCCACCGTCTTTTGCAATTCGAACAGCGTGAATTCGGGTGGCATGAGCTCGAAGACGACCGGCCTGTACTTGATCTTCGCTCGCAGGCGGCTGATGGCCGTCGCCAGGATGCGCCGGTGGTCGTACACCATCGATCCTCCAAGACCAGCAAAGTGCTGCGCCGCGCCAGCCGTCTCAGGGCGATCGCGACGTGCCTCTTCGGCTAGGCCCGCTTCGTAGAGAAGCTCGTAGCGGTCGAGTACCTTCTCTTCGTCCCACGTGCCGCCATCGATGCCAAAGCACATGCGCAGCCGATCCTCGCGGCGCAGCGGGCGCTCGGAGGACGGACGCAACTGCGGCGATGCCGCCCATGTGCGCAAGCGAGGAACGATCTCCTCGTCGAGGACGGCCGGACGGCCCTTACGCCAGTCCTCCCACGGAAAATAGTGATACCAGCTGCGCCAGGTACCCCGGGTCTGGTCCTCCGCGTCATCGAAATGCGTGAGGGCGAGATAACCGATCGAAACGACGTGGGGCTGCTGGTCGTCGGCCTGCGCGTGACGTCCGCGATCGCCAAACGTGTACAGCTGCTCGACGTAGCCGAAATCCAGGCCCGTCTGCGCACGCACCCATGATCTCAATCCGATTTCCAGGGTGCGGTGTTCGAGCGGCGCGAACGGTCCGTAGGGCAGGCTGTCGCCCGCCGCGTGCGGCTCCGTCTCATCGCGAACGACAAGGACAACCGGCTCGTCGTTTTGAACGGAGACGATCGCGGCGTTGAGCCCAATCTCCACACCAGCGCGCTCCTTGCGAGGGGCCACGTGGCGTCGCGGAGAAACGGGCTTTTCAATTTCCAGCGTGTGCTTCAAGCAGTCCCCCGAGCGTTGTTCCTCCGCTCCCCGACTTGCCGGTTAGGTCCGGATCGTGGCGTTTTTAGGCACAACTGATTTGCTCCATACGAAATAAAGCGGGCGGCTCTGACGGGATGACGGTCCGTCCCGGGTACAATGCGCCAGCGCCTAACTGGTTGCATCAGATGCTGAAATTGAGAACGGCTCGCACTCGGCAGCCGGCAATCCCGGGCCGATCATATCGATTGCGGCCACCAGTCGCCCACGGCGACCAAGCACGATATCTGCCAGGCCGACCAGCGGACGGGCCGGCGACGCGGTCGCCGATGCGGCGCGCAAACGTTGAGCGAGAACTGATTCGGGCACCTGCGGATTGAGGGCTGCCAGCACAACGTAGGCGGCAGCCGTCGACCGGTTGAGCCCGGAAAAGCAATGGATGACGAGGGGTGCGTCCCGCGGCCAGGCACGCGCGAAGTCGATGAGCTCCGCGACAAGTCGAAGCTGCGCCGCATGAGCCGTAACCCGGTCCGGGCGGGCATCTCCGAACGGCAGACGCAGGTGATTGCGCTGCGCGACCCCATCCGGCGTCGGCGGCATCAGGTGCGCGTTGACGACGCTGACGACGCGGCGAGCACCTGTCACGCGCAGAGTTTCGTCGAGGCGCCGCAGCGGCGTGACGACAATCGAGTGAGGCTCCGCGGAAAGCATGCTCATGGCTCGAGCGCACCCGATCAAGCGCCCTTCATGCCTCCGACAAGGCGTGGAACCGGTCCAGAAACAGGCGCTCCGCGTCGGCCGCCGGGCTGGCCTCCAGGCCCTTGAGCTGCCGCGCCAGTCGTGCACTGACGCCGTCCGGCGTGCCGAAGAACTCGAGCGCCTCGGCCTCGGCGAAGCCGGCGAGCACCGTCGCCTCGAAATAGGCAGCAACCCGATCGGCGAGCTTCACCTCGGCGGCAACGTCGGAGGGCAGCGCCGCGGGCAGACCGAAACGACGATGAATCGCCTCCAGCAGGCGGTTCTCGAACGCCTTGTAATCGTAGCCGATCGCCGTCTTGAACGGACTGATGAGGTCCCCAACCACATACTCGGGTGCGTCGTGCAGGAGGGTTGCAAGACGCCACGTGCTTGGCCAATCGGGATTTCGATCACACGCAATGTCCTCGACCAGCAGCACGTGCTGGGCAACTGAAAGTGCATGGGCGCCCGACGTCTGTCCGTTCCAGCGTGCTACGCGGGCAAGACCATGGGCGATATCCTCGATATCGATGTCTGCCGGATCCGGGTCGAGCAGGTCGAGACGGCGACCAGACAGCATCCGCTGCCATGCACGCCGTGGCGGCTCGCTTCGAGCGGCAGCCATCGGCGGCGTTCGACCTAACGGCGCGCGTCTCCCGGTCATCGCCCTCCCCTTCGCGTGGATTGCTGGAATCGGCGCTGCAGGTCTGCGCACGGACGGCGGCGATGGCATGTGGCCAGATGATCATTGACCATCCCTGCCGACTGCATCAGCGCGTACATGGTGGTCGGCCCGACAAAGCGGAAACCGCGCCGCTTCAGCTCCCGGCTCATGCGTCGCGAGGCCGCCGTCTGAGGCGGCACTTCGCGCAGGCTCGCAGGCGCGTCCGTCGCCACGCGGTCCTCGCCTGCAATTCCCCACAGCAGCGCGGCAAGACCTTCGCCCTCCGCCAGCTCCAGATAGGCCCGCGCATTGCCGATCGTCGCCTCGATCTTGGCGCGGTTGCGCACGATGCCCGCGTCGTCCATGAGGCGTGCCACGTCACGGGCACCGTAACGCGCGATCCGCTGTGGGTCGAAGCCATGGAAGGCGGCGCGAAAGTTCTCGCGCTTGCGCAGGATCGTCAGCCACGACAGGCCCGACTGAAATCCTTCCAGAGCCATCTTCTCGAACAGGGCCCGGTCATCGCCCAGGGGCACGCCCCATTCCTCGTCGTGGTAGCGCTGGTAGGCCGGATCGTCGATGCCGGGCCACGGGCATCGCGCAATCTCCCGGGTCGATGTTCTGCGTGCCATCACCAGCGCCTCACGACGGCTCACCGGGAGCGCCCGTGCCGGCTGGCACGAGCGAAAAGCTCACCCAGTCCTGTACGGTCACCGAGATGGGAACATCGCCGGCGCGCGCACCCTCCCCTTTGGCGGCGAATTCTGCCAGCCGATCGAGCCGCACAAGTGCGAGGCCGTGTGTTCCCGCCACGGTGCCGAGCCGTCCGATACCGACGCCACCCGCCTGCACCTCGGCTCCCCGCTGCGGCAACGCGCGCTCCCCCGTCACCAGGACGACGCGCTTGCGCGCCGTGCCCCTGTGCTGCATGCGGCTGACGATCTCCTGACCGACGTAACAGCCCTTGGTGAACGAGACAGTTCGCGTCTGATCGTAAAGCGCCTCGTGTGGAAACGCATCGCCGATCTCGAAGTCGAGCCCGGCCTCAGGCACGCCAAGCGCGACGCGGTGAGCGTGGTAGTCGTCCTCGGTGGCCGCATCCGTTCCCGAAAGATCGCGGCGCCAGTTGGTTTCCAGTGAAGCCAGATGCCGCTCGCCCAGGCCCGGATGACGAGGGTCGGCGAAAGCCAGCGTGTGGCTCGAATGTGCAGCCAGGCTCGCAGCCTCGCCATTCTCTTTCCACGCGACGCTGACGGTATAGTCCGCCGAAACATCGCGAATGTCCGCCTTGGATCGCAGACGGTACATCTCCAGGCGCTGCTTGAGCGGCGCCAGGGCGCTCTTGTGCGTCTCGATCAGCAAGCCATCGCCAGACGTCACGATGAAGAAGTCGAACAGGATCTTGCCTTGCGGGCTGAGCAGGCCGGCATGCAGGGCGGGTTGCAAGCCCAGCAGCTCCATGTCGTTGGTCACGATGCCTTGCAGCATGCGCGAGGCATCGGGCCCGGAGACCGAGAGCACGCCGCGCGCCGGCAACAGAGCCACTTTCGATCTCGACATCTTATCCTGTCCAGAATGCCTGCCGCGGCCATTTCCGCTCAGCTTCAAAGCGCGGCTTGGATAGCGGGCGCCGAGGGTTTAGGTATGCCCCTCCACGGGTCAAGGCAAGCGGCCCTGGTCAACCCGCCAGCCGGCTTACAGGCATGGCATCTTTGGGAACATGCGACATGGACGAGCGCTTCGATCTGGTCGTCCGCGGTGGCACGGTCGTCAATCACGACGGCGAGGGCGAACGCGACATCTGGATCCGCGACGGGCGCATCGCCGCCATCGGGCGAAAAGACGGAGCCAGTGCCGCCGACGTCCTCGATGCCAGGGGCCTGCACGTTCTGCCCGGCGTCATCGACAGCCAGGTGCACTTCCGTGAGCCAGGTCTCGAGCACAAGGAAGATCTGGAGACCGGCAGCCGCGGTGCTGTCCTGGGCGGCGTCACTTCCGTCTTCGAGATGCCCAATACCAAGCCGCTGACCACGACACCGGCTCTGCTCGCCGACAAGGTCGCGCGCGGCCGCCATCGTATGCACTGCGATTTCGCCTTCTACGTCGGCGGCACGCGCGACAACATCGGCAACATCCCCATGCTCGAACGGCTCGAGGGCTCGGCCGGTATCAAGGTGTTCATGGGATCCTCGACCGGCGACCTGCTGGTCGACGACGCGGAGCACCTCGACCGCATCATCGGCGCCATCTCCCGACGTGCTGCCTTCCACGCCGAGGACGAAGCACGGCTCATCGCGCGTGCGGGCGAACGCGTACCCGGCGACCCCGCATCGCATCCCGTCTGGCGCGACGAGACTGCGGCTCTCAACGCCACGCGCCTGCTCACCACGCTGGCGGAGAAGCACCGGCGGCGCGTGCACGTGCTGCACATCTCGTCAGCCGCCGAGATGGAGTACCTGCGCGAACACAAGCGCTGGGTGAGCGTCGAGGTGACGCCGCATCATCTGACGCTGGCCGCACCCGACTGTTACCAGCGGCTCGGCACCTATGCGCAGATGAACCCGCCGGTACGCGACGAGCGCCACCGCGCCGCTATATGGCAGGGCCTTGCCGAAGGCGTCGTCGATGTGCTGGGCTCGGACCACGCACCGCACACGCGCGAGGAAAAGGATCACGCCTATCCGGCGTCCCACTCCGGCATGACCGGCGTGCAGACGCTGGTGCCCGTCATGCTCGACCACGTCAATGCGGGCCGGCTTTCGCTCGCCCGTTTCGTGGACCTCACGAGCCACGGACCGCAGCGGCTGTTCGGCATCGTCGGCAAGGGACGCATCGCCGTCGGCTACGATGCCGACCTGACGATCGTCGATCTCAAGCGGCGCGAGACGATCACAAACGGATGGATTGCCAGCCGCTGCGGCTGGACGCCGTATGACGGTGTCTCGGTCACGGGCTGGCCGGTCGGCACCTTCGTGCGTGGCCGCCGGGTGATGTGGCAGGGCGAGATTGCCACTCCTGCTGCCGGCGAACCGGTACGCTTCCTCGAAGCCGGCGTGTAGGCGGACGACTCCGCATTCATGGCAGGGGCGAGCCGACGAATAGCAATGTCAGCCCCACGGCCCACTACGGCCGGCCTGCCGAGGCGGCTCGGCCGACCAGGGGCCCTGTGGTCCATCAAAGCCGCCGGGTTGCCCCGCAGCACCTCCCGCTGCGCCCATCTCCTGAGCGAGCTTCATCAGCTCGGCGATCCGGTTCTCGATGTTGGGATGGGTCGAGAAGAAATTGTCGACGCCACGCCCGGTCAGCGGATTGACGATGAACATGTGCGCCGCCGCCGGAATGGCCTCTGCCGGCCGGTTCACGACTTGACGCGCCCGAGCGCCGATCTTTTCCAGCGCGGAGGCGAGCCACAGCGGATTTCCAGCGATCAACGCGCCGAGCCGATCGGCCTGATACTCGCGCGAGCGGCTGATCGCCATCTGTACGAGCATCGCCGCGAACGGCGCCACGATGGCCGCCACGATCGCACCGATGAAGCCGACGCCGCCGCGATCCTCGCGATGTCCGCCGAAGATCATGCCGAATTGCAGATACTGCGCGAGCATCGAGATGGCGCCACCGATGGTCGCGGCGACCGTCATCGTCAGCGTGTCGCGGTTCTTGATGTGCGCCAGCTCGTGCGCCACGACACCAGCGACCTCTTCGCGCGACAGCGTATCGAGCAGCCCGGTCGAAACGGCGACGGCCGAGTTCTGCGGGTTGCGGCCGGTCGCGAACGCGTTGGGCTGCGGGTTCTGCATGACGTAGAGGCGCGGCATCGGCAGCTCGGCGCGTCTCGCGAGGCCTGCCACCATCTCGTGCAGGTCGGGGGCGGCCGCCCGATCGACCTCGCGCGCACCGAACATACGAAGCACGATCTTGTCGGAGTTCCAAAGGCTGATGAGGTTCATGGCCAGAGCGGCGACGAACGCGATGACCATGCCGGTCTGCCCGCCGACAACAGCGCCCATGGCGACGAAGATGCCAGTCAGTACGACCAGCAGCATCGCTGTCTTGGCGTAATTCATCGGCATGCGACGGCTCCCGTGTCCAAAATCCGCAGGCATGCGCAGCCGGCGGTGCGACATGCTATATGGGTGCGGCGACGAGCGGCAACCAGCCCAGCTCCCCTCAACCGCACCGAAATGGGACGAGGACCGATGTCCGATATCGAAAGGGAACCCGGCCCTTATCGCGATCCCCCCGCCGACGACGGTACCGGGGCGCAGGATCGACCGAGGCCTCTGTCGCCCGCGGCCCAACGCGCGCTCGCCGAGGCCGAGGAACGGCGTCGCCGGTTGACCCAAAACGAGCCGTCGAGAACGGGCGAGGTCGGCGGGCGGGATGGCCCCGAACCGACACGGTTTGGCGACTGGGAAAAAGCCGGCATCGCATCCGACTTCTAAATCGGTGCGACCAGAGCATCGCCACCCGCTGCCCGCCAAACAACAACATACTGTAATACATGATGTTTTTCCAATTCCAACTGACCGCGCCTGCACCGCGTTGACGAATTTTCAACCACGCTCACGCGTACGCCTCGCTTGCCTCGGCCCTCCGGGCACCGCCCTTGCACTCCCTCCCGCATCAGTTCGGCGAACCGCCACGGGAGATCACGATGCCTGCCGCCCCTGCCCTCAGCCTGAAGCGCCTTTCCGGTGACGATCGCGGAGGCGTGGCCATCATGTTCGGCCTGTCGGCCATGGTCATCACCATGCTGGCCGGCATCGCGGTGGACTATTCACGCATCAACCACGAGCGCTCGCGCATGTTCGCCTCCATCGACGCCGCAGCGCTCGCCGCCGGCAAGGCGATGCTCGACGGACGCATGGGCGACGACGAGGTTCGCGCCATGGCGCTTGCCTACTTCGAGAAGAATCTGGAGGGCAGCGGCCCCGGCTTCGGCAAGCTGCAGAACTTCTCGGTCGATCTCGACCGCTCGACCAACGGCGTCACGATCAAGGCCGATGTCGAGGTCCCGATGACGCTGACGCGCGTCGCGGGCTTCGAGCGCGTCGTGTTCCCGGTATCGGCCTCAACACTGTTCGAGCAGAACGATATCGAGCTGTCGCTCGCTCTCGACGTTACGGGATCCATGCAGCCGATCGGCAAGCTCGACGCGCTGCAGGATGCCAGCAAGGATCTGTTCGAGATCCTGCTGCCCGACGGCGGCACGCCCAACAAGGTGCGCATTGCGCTCGCCCCGTACGCCTCGGGCGTCAACGTCGGCAGCTACGACCTGTCGATCGCGGGCAAGACCGCGCCGGGCGGTTGCGTGTTCGAGCGTCAGGACGGCGACAACGCCAGCGAGCGGCCTCCGGTCGACGGCACCTACTTCAAGGTGCGCGGCGACGCTGGCGTTTCGGCGACGGCCCCTTGCCCCACGGCGCGCATCGTCCCCCTCACGTCCGACCGCGGACTGCTCGAGCGCGAGGTCGAGGCCTACCGGGCCGACTACAGCACCGCCGGACACCTTGGCGCGATCTGGGCCGCCAACATGCTTTCGCCCGACTGGGGCCCCATCTTCGGTGGCGACAGCGCACCGGCACCCTATCGCGACGGCAAGACAATCAAGGCGATGTTGCTGATGACCGACGGCCTGTTCAACACGATGGGCGGCGTCAACCGCGGCGACGACTCGCCCACGGCCACCCAGTCGCAGCGCATCGCCGTGGACGTCTGTGAGCGGGCCCGCAACGAGAACGTCATCGTCTTCGCGATCGGCTTCAAGCTCGACGAAATCGGCAACCCCGGCCGCCGCCGCCGTGCCGAGCAGACGCTGCGGGACTGCGCCGGCGCATCGACGCGCTACTTCGAGGCCACCGCGCGCGACGAGCTGCGCTCCGCATTCCAGGCGATCGCCGTCCAGCTCAACAAGCTGCGGCTGACCAACTGACAATCCCCTGCCCAGTTATTGCAAGGCGCCGGCCCCACTGCGGAGAGGCCGGCGCCTCGCTGTATCCGCGTACCCATGAGCCCCCCTGCCGCCTATCGGCTGCCCGCTCAAGAACAGCAGATGGAACGATGGCGGAACAAACCAAAATGCAACCATCTTTCCAGAAGGCTCTAACGCATTAGTCATCGTTAAAGATTGGCTGCGATCATGCGCACCTGTATTTGACGGAGTGCGTCGATGTTCACACGCTATTGCCCAATTGATCGGTTCGTCTCCGACAGACGGGGAGGCGTGGCCATCATGTTCGGGTTGAGCGCGGTGGTGCTGATGGCACTGTCGGGCATCGCCATCGACGTCACCCGCGCCCATTCGGTGAAGTACAAGATCCAGGATGCGCTCGACGCCGCGGCCCTGGCCGCCGCCAAGAACTTCGATAACGAATACGCCACTGCGGAAATGTTCCAGACCACCGGTAAGGCGTTCTTCGACGCTCACATCAAGGAGCTGGGAATCGACGGCGTCAGCACGCACAATCTGCAGTTCGTGCCGGACATGACCGGATCCTCGGTGGTCGGCCGTGTCGACGTCGCCGTGAAGACGTACTTCGGCTTCGCCAGCGGCGATGTCACCAAGATCGATTTCAGCCCGACGTCCAAGGTCGTCTACAAGCCCAAGAAGATCGAGATGTCGCTCGTGCTCGACATTACGGGGTCGATGTGCGACTCGCCGCCTGCAAATACGGCCGATGCCTGCTCTACCGGCACGAAAATTTCTGCCCTCAAGAGCGCCGCCAACAGCATGATCGAAAGTCTCGCTGCGACCGGACCAGCGACGGCCGCCATCCGCGTCTCGATCGTGCCCTATTCGGCCTCGGTGAACGCCGGCAGCTATGCCGGGACCGTGTCCAGTGGCGAGAGCACCGACGGGTGCGTCGTGGAGCGGAAAGGCGGCCAGGCCTATTCGGATGAAGACCCCTTTGGCTCGAACGCGTTGGAAGCGAGCAGCACGTCCGAAAACAAGTCCTACTCGTGTCCCAGCGCTCGCGTTCTGCCGCTGACGGACATCTCCACGAAAAGCGGCCTCGACAAGGTGAAGAATGCAATTGCTGCCCTGACGGGTTTCGGCGGCACCGCAGGACACATCGGAACGGCCTGGGGCTGGTACACGATCTCGCCCGACTGGTCGTCGGTGTGGCCGAGCGCCAGCCAACCCAAACCCTATGACAAGGAAAAGACGATCAAGGTGATCGTCCTGATGACCGACGGCATGTTCAACACGGCCTATCGCAACGGCGGGCAGAACTACGTGTGGCCCGATGCGGCCACGGGTGATCCAACCAAGCCCGGCACGTCGGGATATCAGGCCCTGCGTCTGTGCGAGAATATCAGCAAGACCAACGGCGACGTGCAGATTTACACCATCGGGTTCCAGACACCACTCGAGGCCGAAGCCTTGCTGAAACAGTGCTCGGGCGAAGCCAACTTCATGAATGCGAACTCATCCTCCCAGCTGGTCGATGCGTTCACCGATATCGCCAAGAGGCTCACGAACATGCGGATCAGTGGCTGACTCTTTTCGATCGTGTCTCAGCGCGGATTCGCGCCGAAGCTCACGCCTTCTTCTTGTTCTGGCGGTTGGCAATCAAATCATCGACCACCGCCGGATCGGCGAGCGTCGAGGTATCGCCGAGGTTGGAGAAGTCGTCCTCGGCGATCTTGCGCAGGATGCGGCGCATGATCTTGCCCGAGCGCGTCTTGGGCAGCCCCGGCGAGAACTGGATAAGATCGGGGGCCGCGATCGGACCGATCTCGGTGCGCACGTGCTTGACCAGTTCCTTGCGCAGCTCGTCGGTTCCCTGCTCGCCGGCGTTGAGCGTCACGTAGCAGTAGATACCCTGGCCCTTGATGTCGTGCGGGTAGCCCACGACTGCAGCCTCCGCGACCTTGGGATGGGCAACGAGTGCGCTCTCCACCTCGGCTGTACCCATGCGGTGGCCCGACACGTTGATGACGTCATCGACGCGGCCCGTAATCCAGTAATAACCGTCCTCGTCGCGCCGGCAGCCGTCACCGGTGAAGTAGGTGCCCGGATAGGTCGAGAAGTACGTCTGCACGAAGCGCTCGTGGTCGCGGTAGACCGTGCGCATCTGGCCGGGCCAGCTGTCGAGCAGCACGAGGTTGCCCTGTGTCGCGCCTTCCAGCGTCTGGCCCTTGTCGTCGACGAGCGCCGGCCGCACGCCGAAGAAGGCGCGCGTCGCCGAGCCGGGCTTCAGGTCGGTCGCGCCGGCAAGCGGCGTGATGAGGATACCGCCGGTTTCCGTCTGCCACCACGTGTCGACGATCGGGCAGCGGCCGTCGCCCACGACATGGTAGTACCATTCCCACGCTTCCGGATTGATCGGCTCGCCGACCGATCCCAGCAGCCGCAGCGTCGAGCGGCTGGTGCGCTTGACGAGGTCCTCGCCAGCTCCCATCAGCGCGCGGATAGCGGTGGGCGCGGTGTAGAACGTGTTGACGCCCCACTTGTCGACCACGTGCCAGAAGCGCGAGGCTGTCGGATAGTTGGGCACACCTTCGAACATCAGCGTCGTGGCGCCGTTGGCGAGTGGCCCGTAGACGATGTAGCTGTGGCCCGTGACCCAGCCCACGTCCGCGGTGCACCAGTAGATGTCGCCCTCGTGATAGTCGAAGACGTACTGGTGCGTCATCGAAGCGTAGACGAGATAGCCGCCCGTGGTGTGCACGACGCCCTTGGGCTTGCCCGTCGAGCCCGACGTGTAGAGGATGAACAGCGGATCTTCCGCGTTCATCGGCTCAACCGGGCAGTCCGCGGACACCTTCACCAGCTCCTCGTGAAGCCAGATATCGCGGCCCGGCGTCCACGGCACCGGATTGCCGGTGCGGCGCACCACAAGCACCTTCTCACCGCCCTTGGCTCCCTTGAGCGCAGCATCGGTATTGGCTTTCAGCGGTACGGTCTTGGAACCGCGCAGGCCCTCATCGGAGGTGATGATGAACTTGGAATCGGCGTCGTCGATGCGGTTGAGCAGGCTGTCGGGGGAGAAGCCGGCGAAGACGATGGAGTGGACGGCGCCGATGCGGGTACACGCGAGCATCGCGTAGGCCGCCTCCGGGATCATCGGCAGATAGATGGTGACGCGGTCGCCCTTCTTGACGCCGTGCGCCTTCATAACGTTGGCGAACTTGCAGACCCGCTCGTGGAGCTGGCGGTAGGTGATCTGCTCGTCCTGGGTCGGGTCGTCACCTTCCCAGATGATCGCGACCTGATCGCCGCGCTTGGCCAAGTGCCGGTCGATGCAGTTGGCCGACACGTTGAGGACACCGTCCTCGTACCACTTGATCGAGACGTTGCTGACGTCGAACGAGGTGTTCTTGACCTTGGTGTAGGGCTTGATCCAGTCGAGCCGCTTGCCCATCTCGCCCCAGAAGCCGACCGGGTCCTTGACCGAGCGTTCGTACATCTCCAGGTACTTGGCGTTGTCGATGAACGCGCGTGTCTTCCATTCGGCCGGTACGGGGTAAACCTTGTCCGACATAAGTTACTCCTCCCACGTGGTTTGATGTTTGGCGGCATTATATGGGTGGGGCGACGTGTCACAACCCGACCGTTGGTCGTAACGGACCACGCCCTGAGCCCTTGTTTTTTCTGACTTTACTCCAATTGAGACGTTCTGCCAGCCGTGCCTGCACAAGCATCGTGCGGTCCGGCGCAGGCTAGCCCACCCCCAGCCAGCCGATGATCGCTCCCTGTAGCAGAAGCACGCCCAGCCAGTGGCCACCGTCGATGAACGTCAGGGATCGTCTGGCTCCCTGGAAGACGTGATTGACCAGCAGCGAAGGCATGACGAAGCCAGCCCACATTAGAGCGCCCGAGATGATGCCGTTCTTGACGGTGACTTGCCCGGGTCCGAGGTGGCCCATCGTTCCGGCGAGTACCAGGGCCATAACGATTTGCGCCAACAGTGTAATGACGTAGAGCGTGACCAAGTGACCGCTGCGCTTACGCATCTCGTCGAAATCGACGTCCGCCGCGGCCATCCATTGATTGGCGAGCAGGCCGTACCAGACGCCGCCGAACAGGAAGCTTGCGCCTGCCGCCGCGAATACGCCGAAGGCATTGAGACCTGCGAAATTCATGCGCCTCTTTTCCTGATTGCCTGCTGGCCGATCGCACATAGTACATCCGCGGCGCGGGCAGTCACGCCGCAGTGCGGAATGGCGCTCTCGCCTAGCGCGCCTCCCACACCGCAGTGCGCTTGATCTCGTTGTCCTCCAGCTCGCGCGTCACCGGCACCTCGTAGCGCGCCACCTCATGATAGCGGCCACGCGGAAAGTAGTTGCGCTGAGGGTCCCCGATGAGCACACGCCGGCCTGCCGCGACGGCGTGATCGACCACGCGCGCGACGGCGTCTGCAAGCTGACGCTCGTAGAACAGATCGCCCACCAGAAGCACGTCGAACTGAGCCACCCGCTCCGGCCGCGGCAACAGGTCTTCCGCGGAGGTCTCGAGGCTCGCGCAGTTTGCTTCGGCGTTGAGGCGGCAAGCGGCCAACGCGATTTGATCTATGTCAGACGCCAGCACGCGCGTGGCCCCCGCACGCACGGCTGCGAGAGCCTGCAGCCCCGAGCCGGCTCCGAGATCGAGCACGCTGCGGCCCTCGACCAGGACGGCGTTGTCTAGGACGTAACGCGCGAGCGCCTGCCCTCCGGCCCAGGCAAAGGCCCAGTAGGGCGGCGGCACGTTGATCTCGCCCAGTTCCTCCTCGGTCTTCTGCCAGATGGGCAGCGCCTCCTCGGCAAGGTGCAGACGGATCTCAGGCACCAGAGGCGGTGTGAGAAGCTTCGTATTCGCGCGGATGAACGCTTCCGGATCGCGCATGCGCGTCTACCGCCGCCCTGCGACAGCAAAAGCCGTACGCCGACGGACGAAGCTCACGCGCGATCGCGTTGCATGCCTGCGCCTCACCGCTTCTTTCCCCGTTCTGCGGCCTTCAACCCACCCATGCGGCAGACCTCATCCCATTCCGCTTTCGTCACGGGCTGAACCGAGAGCCGCATCGAGGTGACGAGGCTCATCTTGGCGAGTTTGGGATTGGCCTTCACTTCAGCGAGCGTCACCGGCCTGGGCATATCGCGCATCGCACGCACGTCGACGCACTCCCAGCGCGGGTCGTCCGTCGTCGAGTCAGGATGGGCGAGCGCCGACACCTCGCAGATACCCACGACCTGGAGACCAATGTTCGAATGATAGAAGAAACCAAGGTCGCCCAGTTTCATGGCGCGCATGTTGTTGCGCGCGAGATAGTTGCGCACGCCGGACCATTCCTCACCCGCCGAGCCCTTGGCCTTCAATTGCTCCCACGAAAATGCGTCTGGTTCCGATTTCAGCAGCCAATAGCCGGTGGAAACGATCGGCGCGGGCGCCTTGCGTTTGGTCGAAGGCTTACGCTTGGCGGCTGACGCTGCGGCTGTGGGCTTCTTGGTCATTGCTGTCGCAATATGTGATCGGCGGATGCGCGCGGGATTGATCGCCACTTAGCATCGCGCGACCCGCCGCGGCAATCTCGCAAGCAGCCGAAGGCGCTGGCGGCCATTAGCTACAGCCCTCCGGAAATGCTCAGGATCGCTCCGCTGGCGAACCCCGCGCGATCGGAGGCAAGCCACATCACCGCTTCGGCGATGTCATCGGGCGTCGCAACACGCCGCAAAGGCGCAGTCCTGGCGACCATCGCCGGGCGGTCCGGATTGCCCGCACGAGCATGGATTTCCGTATCGGTCGTGCCGGCTCGCACCGCGTTGACCCGGATACCCTGCGGACCGACCTCCTTGGCCAGTCCTATCGTCAGCGTCTCGATTGCCGCCTTGGAGGCGGCGTAGTGGATGTACTCGCCGGGGCTCCCCAGGACCGCGGCGATGGAGGACAGGTTGACGATGACACCGCCCGCCCCGCCCCTGTCGCGGGACATGCGCCGGATGGCCTGTTGCGCGCAATGGATCGCCCCGAACACGTTCACATCAAACGTGGACCGCAAGGCCGCCTCCGAGAGGTCCTCCAGGCGCGAGGTTTGTCCAATAATGCCGGCATTGTTGACGAGCAGGTCGAGCGGGCCCAACACCTCGTCGGCGTGCTTGAACAGGGCTGCGACCTCGTCAGAGCGCGAAACGTCGGCCCGGAAGGTCGTTGCGCGCACGCCGCTCCGCTCACAGGCCGCGCCGACAGCCTGAGCCGCATCAGCATCGGCCTGATAGTTGATGCAGACCGCATAGCCCAGTTCAGCCGCCTTGAGCGCCGTCGCCCGCCCGATGCCACGGCTGGCGCCCGTCACAATCGCAACTCTCTGCGGATGCTGCATCAGCCCCGGTTCTCACTCGTTGACGAAGCGATCGCCCGATCCGGGCGGCGGCCGGAAGCAGCTTTCCTTCTGCCCGAACCACCGATAGCGCCTCCGCGCAATGAAGGTGTAGGCCGCGTCGCGCAGCGGACGTGGCACGACGCGCAGCAGACGCAGCCACGACATCGGCGCTCTGAGATAGCGCGCGATGACCAATGCCGCGTCAGATTTCGTGTGAGACCGCCCATGCTCGACAACCAGAAACGTTTCGTCGAGATCGGCGCGCGACAGGCCATGGGCAGCAGCAATTTCGAGTCCGGGCTCCGACCACGCGCCGATGAATTGCAACCGCGGCTCTCGTTCATGCCGCAGGATGAAATGTACGAACCCGCTGCACAGAACGCAGTCCGTATCGAAAACGATCTGAGGGCGTTGCTCCATGCTGGTCAGTGATAGGGGCTGATCGTCCGGGAGGGAAGCTCCGGCGCTCATGGGAGACCGCACGCCTCAGACGCTGCCGTAGGCCCGATACGCATGTCCGCGATGGCCGAAGTCGGTAACGTCGCCATGGAGGATCTCGGCGATGATCTCGGCCGTCTCGACGAGCCTGGGCCCCGGCCGGTTGAAGAACGCGTTGCCGTCTGCGGCATACACCGACCCGTCGCGGACGGCCCGCAAGCCCCGCCAGATCGGGTTGCCGGCAAGCATTGCCATCTCGGCCTCCGTGCGCAGAAGATCGAAACCGCATGGGGCGACCACGATCACGTCGGGGTCGGCGGCTGCAACATCCTCCCATGCGATCCACGGCGAGTTGACGCCCGACTTGCCCAGCAGATCTAAGCCTCCGGCCACGGCGATCAGCTCCGGCATCCAGTGCCCGCCCGACATTGGCGGGTCGATCCATTCAATGAATGCGATGCGCGTGCGAGGACGGCCTGCAACGCGCGCCGTCAACTCTGCGAGGCGTTCCTGCATTCGGTTGACGAGAGCGCTGGCATCGCCGGTCAACCCAAGAGCCGTGCCGATGCGGAGAATGTCTGCGTAGACGTCGCCCATCGTGTGCGGACGGAGCGAAACGATGTGTGCCGGCCGGTCCGTCCAGTCGCAGACGGCGCGCTCGACGTCGCCCAAAGAGACCGCGCAAACCTCGCACTGGTCCTGCGTGAGGATCACGTCGGGCGCCGCAGTGCGCAGCCCATCCGCATCGACCCGGTAGACAGAGAGACCATCGGACGCGAGCGCCTTGACGCGCTCGTCGATCTCGCGGCTCGTGCCGGCGACTTCAAACTTCGCCTCGGTCAGCGCCGGAAGCGCCAGCACGCCCTCGGGCCAATCGCATTCGTGCGAGCGCGCGACCTGCAGCGGGCCCGCGCCCATCGCATGGAGAATCTCGGTAGCGCTCGCGATCAGCGATGCAACCCGTAACGGGCTCTGTTGCCGTGATGGATCGGTCATGGGGGGTGCATCGCACCGTACGGCCCTACCTGGCAAGCCCCCCGCCTTCGGACCCGCCTACAGCCGTTCGGCCATCAAGGCGATGGTACGGGCGTAGACGTCGGCGCGGTTCCAGTCCTTGATCACCGAATAATTCGCCGTCCCCGGTCCCCAGGGCGCGCCGCGCTGCCAGCCGTGGCCCTTCATGAAGTTGGCGGTCGAGGCGAGGATATCGGGCACCGACCGCACGAGATCGCGCCGCCCGTCGCCATCGAAATCTACCGCGTACTTGTCGTAGGAGCCGGGCAAAAACTGAACCTGACCGATTTCCCCCGCCCACCCGCCGCGCATCTCCGAAGGCGCCATGTCGCCCTTCTGGACGATGCGCATCGCCGCCATCAGATGACCCGTGAAGAATTCCGAGCGCCGGCAATCGTAGGCCAGCGTCGCTATGGAACGGATAATCGAATATTTGCCCGCGCCGTCGGCTCCAAAGTTGGTCTCGAGTCCCCAGATTGAAACGAGAATCTGGCCCGGTACTCCGTAGCGCTTTTCAATGTTGGCGATCAGTCCGGCATGAGACTTGAGCTTGCGCCGCGCCTTGCCGATTAGATAAGAGCCCGCGCGGCGGGCATAGAATTGCTCGAACGACAGCTTGAACGACTTCTGAGACCGGTCACGCCCGATGACCGCTCGGTCATACGAGACGCCCGACAGCGCCCGATCGATGGTCCCCTGTGTGATGCCTTCGGCGCGGGCGCGGCGCTTGAAATCTTCGAGCCAAGGGGAGAAGCCCGCAGCGTTCTTGCCGCAGGGGGCGGCCACGACCCGCTGCGTTTCGGTCAACCCCGCAGCGATGGCGCAGCAGGCGGCGAGCGCCAAGCGCAGGTTGCGCATGCTCATTCCGATCTCCCTTTTTCATCGATCTCCACGAACAGTGATCCGCGCTCACGCCCAATATCGCATCCAATTGCCGAAGGACCCGGCAAGACTTCCCTCGATCGACGTCGCAGAACGGCACCCATCTGTGTGCGGCAATTCGCCCTGATTGGATCGAAGCAAACTTCGAATTCCTTTCGGGCCTGGAATTTGTCGGCGCAGACATCTTCAAATCCAAATCAACGAACATGATCGCATGAAGCACGCAGATCGGGACTGTTTGGCATCTTCGCGCACCACTGTTGAATTGCCTTTGCCGCGTCGAGCCCGGCCTGTCAAACCTGGGATACCAGTTTTTACGAAGATGTGGCCGCAAACGCGGTTGGCGGCACTGCGTCAATTCGGACGCCGAGTGACTGACGAATCTGCAGTCTAGTTCGAACACATGCTGTTGGGCCCGCCAAGGGCCGCCGCAACAAAGGGGTTCGAATTTCATGACGAAGCCATTGAACGTTTTGGTACTCGGTGCCTCTTACGGTTCACTGCTGGGCACCAAGATCGCACTCGCCGGGCACAATGCACAGCTCGTCTGCCTGCCCGCCGAAGCCGAACTCATCAACCGCGAGGGTGCCGTCGTCCGCATGCCGGTCAAGGGCAAGGACGGGCTCGTCGAGATCAACTCCAAGCTACTGCCCGGCAAGCTCTCGGCCAGCGGGCCCTCGGGTATCGACCCCAGCCGCTTCGATCTCGTCGCGCTCGCCATGCAAGAGCCGCAGTATGGCGCCCCGGGCGTGCGCGATCTGCTCGCCGCTGTGGCGGCCGCGCGCGTGCCCTGCATGTCGATCATGAACATGCCGCCGCTGCCCTACCTCAAGCGCATCGCGGCCATCGATACGACGGCACTGCGCCACTGCTACACCGATCCGAGCGTTTGGAGTGGCTTCGACCCGGAACGTTTCACGCTGTGCAGCCCGGACCCGCAGGCGTTCCGTCCGCCTGAAGAGAACGCCAACGTCCTGCAGGTGCGGCTGCCGACAAACTTCAAGGCGGCCAGCTTTGCCTCCAGCACCGATACGGCCATGCTGCGCCGTCTGCAGGACGGCATCGAGGCGGCGCGCTTCACAGTGGGCCAGGAGGCGCTCGAGTTGCCTGTCAAGCTCAAGGTGCACGAGTCCGTGTTCGTGCCGATGGCCAAGTGGGCGATGCTGCTCGCTGGTAATTATCGCTGCATCGAGGCGCACGGCATGCGACCCATCAAGGACGCGGTGCATTCCGATCTTGCCGCCTCGCGCGCAGTTTACGACTGGGTCGTCGACCTGTGCGTGTCGCTGGGTGCTGCTCGCTCCGACATGGTGCCATTCGAGAAGTACGCGGCCGCCGCCACGTCGCTGCTCAGCCCGTCCTCTGCCGCCCGGGCACTGGCGGCAGGCGCACAGAACATCGAGCGCGTCGACCGACTGGTGCAGGCGATCGCCGTGCAGCACGGCAAGCGTCTGCCCGCCATCGACCGGACCGTCGCCGTAGTCGATGGCTGGCTCGACAGCAACCGCCGCAGGTCGGCCTGACCGACTGCCGTTCGGTCGAATCGCGACACGCTGCGGTTAGGTGCTCAAAGACGAAACGCGACGTCACCCAGGGGCGGGCCGCCAGGTCCGCCCCTCTGCTTTGGTGCACCATCGACGGTCACGAGCCGCGATGACACGCGCGCGCGTTTCCTCATGCAAGCAGATTGAACCGAACGTCTCGCACCGACGACCAATCGAAAGCGCGCCGCGTTCGTCTTGGACCGGAGGACGTTGCCCGCAGACACGCAAAATTCAGTCATGGAGATATTTTCAAATGCGTCATGTTCCCCTGGCCGCGAAGCTCGCGGCCTCCAGCCTTGCCGTTGCCTTCCTCGCCATCGCTGCCCCTCAGCCTGCTGCGGCCTACCAGTGCAAGCACATCAACGCGATGGCCGCGGGAGGCGCAAAGCTTACCCAGGCCGTGGCCCAGAGTTCGGCCAAGGCCGCCTGGGTCGCCATGGTGAAGTCCAATCACGGAATGCAGTGGTCGGTCTGGTCGATCGCCAAGAACCCGTCAGTCCCGTGCAGCAAGTCGGGCAGCAAGTGGACCTGTACGGCGAAGGCCAAGCCCTGCAAATATGTCGTCTTCTGACGCGCAATGTGAAGAGGCCCGCGAGTCACGTGCTCGCGGGCCATCCGATCCTTGATGAAATGCGTTCCTAGTTCGCGCCTTCCAGCAGTCGGCGGGCGATGACCTGCGCCTGGATCTCGGCGGCACCCTCGAAGATGTTCAGGATGCGCGCATCGCACAACACCCGGCTGACGGGATACTCGAGCGCGAAGCCGTTGCCGCCGTGGATCTGCAGCGCATTGTCCGCGCACGCCCAGGCGACGCGCGCGCCAAGCAGCTTGGCCATGCCTGCTTCCAGATCACAGCGGCGTCCCTCGTCCTTTTCGCGCGCGGCGAAATAGGTCAGCTGGCGCGCCACCATGATCTCGACCGCCATCATGACGATCTTGTTGGCGACGCGAGGGAACGCAAAGATTGGCTTGCCGAACTGGTTGCGCTCAAGTGCGTAGCGCAGTCCCAGGTCCATCGCGCACTGCGCCACGCCGACAGCACGCGCTGCCGTCTGGATGCGCGCCGCCTCGAAGGTGTTCATGAGCTGCTTGAAGCCCTGGCCTTCCTCGCCGCCGAGCAGGTTCGCGGCAGGCACGGCGAAGCCATCGAACGAGATGTCGTATTCCTTCATGCCGCGATAGCCGAGCACCTCGATCTCGCCGCCCGTCATGCCTTCGGCGGGAAACGGGTTGGCATCATCACCGCGCGGCTTCTCGGCCAGCAGCATGGACAGGCCCTTGTAGCCCTTCTCGTTGGGATTGGTGCGAACGAGAAGCGTCATGACATCGGCCCGGACGGGATGGGTGATCCATGTCTTCTGGCCGGTGACCTTGTAGACATCACCCTCCTTGACGGCGCGCGTCTTGAGCGAGGCGAGGTCGGAGCCGGTGTTGGGCTCGGTGAACACGGCGGTCGGCAGGATCTCGCCGGTGGCGATCTTCGGCAGATATTTCTGCTTCTGCTCCTCGGTGCCGTTGTTGAGGATGAGTTCGCCCGCGATCTCGGAGCGCGTGCCCAGCGAGCCGACGCCGATGTAGCCTCGGCTCAGCTCCTCCGAGACGATGCACATGGATTCCTTGCCCAGCGCCATGCCGCCGTACTCTTCCGGCAGCGTCAGCCCGAAGACGCCCAGCTCCGCCACTTGCCGCACGATGTCCATCGGGATGTAGTCGTTCTTCAGGTGCCACTCGTGCGCGTGCGGCACGACCTCGGCTTCGGAGAACTTGCGCATCTGCTCGTGGATCTCGGCGTGCACTTCGTCGAGACCGCTGTCGCCATACGTGGTGGCGCCCTGCGCGTCGCGGATGAGCTCGGCGAGGCGCGACTTGACGCTCTCGGTGCCACCTGCCGCGATCATGTCGGCGGCGGCATCCTCGAAACGCCGGATATCGGCCCGCGAAACTCCCAGCGCTTCAGGCCGGATGATCTCGCCCTGGCTCATCGGGATGCCGCCAGCGATCTGCGCCGCATACTCGGAGGCGGCCGAGGCGAGCAGCAGCAGCTCCATTTCACCCAAGCGGCCCTCGTCCTTGAGCTTGGCCGCCCAGTGCTGCATCTGGCGGATGCCTTCGACGGTGGTCGCAAGCCACGCGAGGCCGTGTGCGGCGTGCTGCGCCGCATCGACGCCGCCTGCTTCCTGCACCCTGATGCGCACCCCGGCCTTGGCGGCACCGAGCACGCGTTCCGCCTCGCTCACGACACCACCGACCCGTTCGATCAACCGGTCGGCGCCCTCGGCAAGTACGTCCGCGGCGGGCTTCATCTGGGCAACGCTCATGGTCTCGTCTCCGGTCGGCGGCGGGTTGCGCCGCGATGTCTTCGTTGCAGTGCAAGATAATCGGCCCGGCAGGTGAGGCAACCGCTTTCGCCACCTGCTTCGGCAAGCCAAAGGGCGAGTTGGGGTCCACTGACGCGGCATTTCGGGCGGCTATGGCCCGCTCAGCGGCCGCGCAGAGCCTTCAGGAAGCGGCTCAGCGTACCGTCAGACCCCACAACGGTGCCGTCACCTGCGGCAGGGACGGGTGTATGCCAGACAGGCACGATCTCGACGCTCGCCTCCTCAACCCGGTCGCGGTAGGCCGCGTAGGTCTGGCCGCCAAACCGCCCCTCGTCGCCGCCGTCGGGAACCCGTTCCGGGATGGGATCGAGACCGATTTCCGATGCAGGCCGTTGGACGATGGTCACGTCGGCCTCGACAGAGCGTTCCTCCACCCGCGGCTTCGCCGGCGGCACGCCGTTTGGCACGAGGTCGGCAGTCGGAGCGGTGGGGGCCGGGCTGGCAGCCCGTGCTGGGGGTGCAACCGCCAATCTCCGTTCGGCGTGGGAGAGACCCGCAAGGTCACGCTCGATCGCCGTGATGCGATCGGCGATCGATGTGTGATGCGGCGAACTCGGGTCGCCGTCCTCCGTCTCATGATCGTCTGATGCGCCACCCTGCTCAGCCCCGGCGAGCGGTGGCGGATAGGCCCCCGACGGAATCCGTATCTCCGTGGGCTCCTCCCCGGGCAGGTAGGGGAGGATCGGCGATCCTACGACCGGATTCCCGTCGGGCAGCGGCGGCGGCCACGAGGGATCATCGAACCGTGCAGGCAGCAGCATGCCGGGCTCTCCGGACTGCGCGACCGGCAAGCGCGTAGCGGCAAGCGCTGCCGCAACCGCAGCCGCGGCAGCCACCACGTCGGGGGAACCGTAGGCAGCGGCTGGCGCCGGTTCAGCCTCGGGTGGAACAATGTCCGTCTCTGCGACAGCATCGTGCGCGGTCGTCTCGACCGCAGTCGCCTCAGCATCCTGCAACGGACTGGAAAAGGCTGGCGGTTCGACCTGGGGCTCTGCGGGCGCCAGACTCTGCGAGTGCGCCTCAAGCCAGCCGGCGAAGCTGTCATCCCTCGCAGGGCCGCTCGCTGGTCTAGGGCTGAGGCAGACCGCTTCCCCGCGCGCACGGCGACGGGCGTACGCTGTCGTGCCGCCGGCCGCTAGAACCGCGGCCTGCTCAATCCACTGATCGCGGCCGATGGCGGCTCGATCCTGCAGGATCGAACATGCGACGGCGACATCGTCGCTCGTCCAGGTCGCGATCTCCTCGTAGGTGTGAACCCCCAGATCGTACAGCTCCCGAGCGAGTTCGGGGCCGATCCCCGAGATCATCTCAAGATCGTCGCTTGGCTCAATAAGCAGCTCTGGGCCCATGACGTCGGACGCGGCAGTGTCGGCGACGTTTGTTTCCGCTTCCGCGGCGGGAACCGCTTCGCCGGCATCAGAACCATGCTGCGTTAAGCCGTCATCAGCGTTCACCTCAGCGATCATCGACCCGGCAGTGAGCCAGGCGGTCGCGGCCGCGGCTGCCGAAGCCGCGGCGATACCAGGAAGCGGCTCGCCCTCCGCGCCGCTTTCATCCGTCTCGCTGGCGGCAACAGCCGCGTTATCGGGTCTTGATGCTTCGGCAAGAAGCTCATTGACCCCAGGCTCGGCCGGCTCAAGCGCAGCGGCTTCTGTTTCGAGCGCGGCCGGCTCAGGCGATGCCTGCGCGACCTCGACCGGTTGATTGAGCCGGGCAGCCAGTTGCAAGGCCACTCGAGCCACGATGTCCGACGGTTCCAGAGGCGGCGGTGGCGCATCGAGAGTCCCGTCCTCAGCAGGCGCGATCGGCTCCTGCCCGGCAGCGGCGCCAAAGCGCCGATGGAGGACGGCTGCCTGCTCGATCCAATTCTGCTGGCTGATGCGCGTGCCCAGGCCGAGAGCCGCCGACAACGCCTTAACGTCGGCTGCGGAGAACGCGGCAATCTGGGCGAACGTCTTGACGCCGCGCTTGATCAGCCCCTGCGCCAGACCACGATCGACCCCGCGAATGCGCGTGAGGTCATCCGGCGCGCGACTGCGGTCACTGGCGTGACCTGCCGTTCCGCCTGGCGGACCCCGGTGTATCGTGGCAGCTCGCAGGGCCTCGATGGTCGAGGCACGGCCGCCGACGGGCAGCAGTCCCACCCGCCGTTGAATGTGAGGCACCACCGCCGGCGTGTCCGGAACAGTCGGCTCATCCTGAACAGCGGTGGCTGCTTCCGAAACCTCTCCCTCTCCTGTCGCTGGAGCGGCAACGGCTTCCGGCGTGTTCGCGCCGTTCAACGGCTCGACCGGCAATGGTTCGGCCAAGGCTGGTCCGATCTCACCAGCACGATCCGGCGTTTGCGATGATGCCGCCGCTGGCTGGTTTTCTGCAATGGCTGTGAGCGCGGCGATGGCCGCTTGCAATCCGCGGTGCGCAATGAACAGGGGATCGTGTGACAGCTCGCGCTCGAGCGCCGCGAGCGCCTCCGGATCGGCGGTGCCGCCATCCACCGCACCGGACGTGAACGAGCGCCACGCCGCGTTCCCGGCGAGCAACTCCTCCATGCGCACGCTCTCGGCGCGCAGCCGTGCCAGTCTCTGTCCGTTGTCCTCGATCATGAGACCGACAATAGCGTCGGGTGAGCGGGGTATGAAGACCTCGCCGGCCACGCCACCAGCAAAACGCCTTCCCGGCAGCGTGCAATCCCTGGGGCGTTATGCTCGGCGAAAGCCTCCGGTCAGGAAAACGGCCGCCATGACGAGCGCCGCCCCGACGAGCTGCAATGGCTGGAGCTGTTCCCCCAGCAGCAGCCACGCCATGGCCGCCGTCGTCGCCGGCACGAGGTAGAACAGCGTCGTGACACGAGATACGGCGCTCGCGCGGATCATCATCAGCAAAAGGCCGATCGCCCCGATCGAGAGGACCAGCACGAGCCAGGCCAGCGCCAGCGAGAATTCGAGCGTCCACGCCACGTGCAGGCTCTCGGTGAGCAGCGCGAGCGGAACCGCGGCCGCAAGGGCGCCCAGGTACTGCCAGAGAGCCAGCACGCCAAGGTCGCCCGTTTGGCCCCGCACCTTCTGGAACAGCGTGCCGAGCGTAATACCGATGAGGGCAACGACCGCCCAGGCCACCGCGCCTGTACTGACGCTGAAGGCGCCGGCCGACTGCAGGGCCAGCTTCGGCCCGACGACAAGGCCGACACCGGCCAGTCCCACGGCGAGGCCGAGCCAATGGCGCGGCGCTATCCGCTCGCCGAGCACAGGGCCGGCCAGCAGCGCAGTCAACACCGGCTGGAGGCAGACGATGATCGCGACCATGCCGGCGGGCATCCCGTGCTGTAGGGCCAGGAGAACGCCTCCAAGATAGGCCGTGTGGATCAGCATGCCGGCAATGGCCGCGTCTCGGCGCGAGGCGCGAGGCGGCTGTGGCAACCGGGCGACGAACGGCGCAAGCACGCAAATCACCGCGACGAAGCGGACGATGAGGAACGTGAACGGCTCGGCATAGCTCGCGCCGACCTTCGAGGCGATGAAGCCGGTCGACCAGAGCAGCACGAACAGGAGTGGCGCGATGCGCAGCAGCATGACGAACGTCTCTGGGAAACCCGGAGGTGGCGGCTCAGACTTCGGACGGGGGAACCGGTGGCAGGCGCGCCGCACATGCGCCGTTGCGGGCGCTGGCGGCTCGTGGCGCGTTTCTGGGGCACGGCGCGCGGCTTGGCAATGCGGGCGGCGAGGTGCCTGCCATGCGCGGGCAACATGGACGCAACATGGAGTTGGCGGGAAGCCGAACCGAGACGGCGCGAGCTTCCCTCGCGCGGCACGACGGCCTAGAACGTCGGTCACCTTGACCGGGGGACGCGACGGACGGCGGGATGAAGCGCTACAAGACAATTCTGGAAGCCGTCTACCGGCTCTACGAGCACTCCGGCTTCTCGATGGCCGGCGCGGTGGCGTATGCGGCCGTCGTGTCCCTGTTTCCGTTCTGCATCTTCCTGGGTGCGCTGGCGAGTGTCTTCGGCGGGCGGGAGCTTGCCGAGCAGGCGATCGACGGATTGTTCCAGATCCTGCCTGCCGCGGTGGTCACTTCGCTGGCACCGCAGGTCGAGAACCTGATGAGCGCCACGCGCATCGACCTGCTCACCGTCGGCGGCGGCATCGCCCTGTTCTTCGCAACGAGTGCCGTGGAAACGCTCAGGGCGGCACTCAACGGTGCCTATCGGAAGCACGAGACGCGCTCCTATCCGGTCATGCTCGGCCTTTCGATGCTATTTGTCTTCGTCAGTGCTGCATCGATGCTCGTGCTGACTTGGGCGGTCGTCGTCGGCCCGGGTGTCGCTGCGCGCTTCGAGCCGTCGTGGATGAAGACGCTGCTCGACTCGTCCTGGCTGACGGCGACATCGCGCTATCTGTTCGCGGCCCTCGTAATGATGCTGCAGCTGACGGTGCTGCATCTTTGGATCGCCGCCGGACAGCGCAGCCTCCGCGAAGTGCTGCCGGGCGTGGCACTGTCGACGTTCCTATGGCTGGCCGCTGCCGGTCTCTATTCGCATTATCTGAGCTTCTCCGACTACACGCGCTTCTACGCCGGTCTTTCGCAGATCATGGTGGCGCTGATCTTTTTCCAGGTCTCGGCGATCATCGTGATCCTGGGAGCGGAACTCAACCGCGGCATCATGGAGCTGAAGAAGCTCGGCCAGGCCACTTCGTAGGCGGTCGGTTCCCCTTGCACGCCCAGCACAAGCGAAAGGCCCCGGTGTGTGAGCACCGGGGCCTTTGCGATGTCGTCGTCGAAGCGATGGTTACTCGGCGGCCGCCTGCTGAATGACGGGAGCCGCGGCACGCACGTCCGCATCGACGTGGGCTTCGAATTTGGCGAAGTTCTTGTTGAACATTTCGACCAGCGTCGCGGCCATCGCGTCGTAGGCCTTGGCGTCGGCCCAGGTCTCACGCGGATTGAGAATCTTCGAGTCGACACCCTCGAGCGACAGCGGCACCTGGAAGCCGAACACCGGATCGGTGCGCATCGGCTGTCCCTTGAGCTTGCCCGACAGCGCCGCGTTGAGCAGCGCACGCGTCGCCTTGATCGGCATGCGCGAGCCGGTGCCGTATTTGCCGCCGGTCCATCCGGTATTGACGAGCCAGCAATCGACGCCGTGGTCGGCGATCAGCTTGCGCAACAGGTTGCCGTAGACCGACGGGTGACGCGGCATGAACGGCGCGCCAAAGCAGGTCGAGAAGGTGGGCTGCGGCTCGTTGCCCATGCCCTTCTCGGTACCGGCGACCTTGGCCGTGAAGCCCGACAGGAAGTGATACATGGCCTGGCTGGGCGTCAGTTTCGCAATCGGCGGCAGCACGCCAAACGCATCCGCCGTCAGCATGACGATGTTCTTGGGGTGACCTGCCGTGCCCGATTCCGAAGCGTTCGAGATGAAGTCGAGCGGATAGGCCGAGCGCGTATTCTCGGTCAGGCGGCCGTCGTCGAAATCGGGCTTGCGCGTTTTCTCGTCGAGAATGACGTTCTCGAGCACCGTCAGGAAGCGGTTCGAGGCGTCCCAGATCTCGGGCTCGGCTTCCTTCGACAGGCGGATCGTCTTGGCGTAGCAGCCACCCTCGAAGTTGAAGATGCCGTGCTCCGACCAGCCATGCTCGTCGTCCCCTAGCAGCGTGCGGTTGGGATCGGCCGACAGCGTCGTCTTGCCGGTGCCCGACAGGCCGAAGAAGACGGCCGAGTTGCCGTCCTTGCCGACGTTGGCCGAGCAATGCATCGGCATGACATTCTTGGCCGGCAGAAGATAGTTGAGGAACGAGAAGACGCTCTTCTTCGTCTCGCCCGCGTAGGACGAGCCGCCGATGAGAACGATGCGGCGCGTGAAATCGCACGCGATCACCGTCTCCGTGCGCACGCCATGGCGCGCCGGATCGGCCTTGAAGCTCGGCATGTTGACGACGGTGAACTGCGGCGCGAACGCCGCGAGCTCCGCCTCCGACGGCCGCCGCAGCAGGTGGCGGATGAACAGCGAGTGCCAGGCCAGCTCGGTGAAGATGCGGGTCGCAAGGCGATGCGTCGCATCGGCACCGGCGAACAGGTCCTGAACGTAGAGTTCCTTGTCCTTCGCGAAGGCGATGAAATCAGCGAGCAGCAGATCGAACTGCGCGCGCGTCATGGCCTTGGAGTTGTCCCACCAGATCTGACCTTCGGTCTCGCTGTCGCGCACCACGAACTTGTCGTTGGGCGAGCGTCCGGTGTGCTGGCCGGTCTCCGCGCAGAAGGCTCCGGTCGAGGCGAGCTTGCCTTCGCCGCGGCGGACGGCAGCCTCGACGAGAAGTGCCTCGCGAACGTTGTGATGGATTTTCCCAGCAGCGTTGAGTGGGAACAGGTCGTGTGCCATGTCGCTAGCCGCTCCAGCCATGTCGTCGTTGACGTCTGCCGCGAACACTTGAGGGACGGTGCGCGCTTGCCCTGTACGGGTGCGCGTCTATGGTCCGGTGCCCCCGTGCCATGCCGCCATCGCGCCGGTGCGGCGGATTGGCTGAAACATTGTGCAAGGGGCGTGCCCGCGAATTTCCTGCTCTCGTCGGACGCGGGTAGCTCGGCTTGCGGCGGCAGAGACCCAATCGGCGGTCGCGGGAGCGCCGATGCGCTCCCCTCGCGCCCGAGCGAGACCGGTTGAGTAAGCGCCACAACCGCGGCGAACAAGTGGTCCAAAGTCGTAATCAAACGGTTTTTCTGCGGGAAATGTCGGATTGGTTTCAATTCGCTAGCAGTGTGCTCGGATAACTACGGTCACGGGCCGGCGCTGCGCGCCCGTTCTGCCAGAGCGACGAGCATGTGGCGCGCCGCCTGCGGTGACTGCACGGGCTGGTCGAAATCAAGCCGCAGAGCCTCGCTCCCGGCTATCAGGTCGAGACCGCCCGGATCGATGCCGGTCATGCGCCAGGGCCGCGCGTCAGCGCCGAGCAGACGACTGGCGTAAAGGCCTATGGCATCGGCATGATCCTCGTTCATGTGCGCGACGATCCCGGCTTCGGCGGCAAGCAAGGGCGCGGCTCCATCCACGCTGGTCCGAACCTCGGACCCCGGAATGTCGACGATTCGCCCGAAGCCGCCGATGTAGTGGGCCGTCTCGACCTCGAGGCGATAGAAAGAGAAATCGGCGAAACCAGCGTAGCCAGCCGCCTCCGGGTGGCGCGCCAGGAAGCGCCGCGGTGCCTCACCGGCGCGATCGGCGGTCGCCACGCGGCCGACGAGCGTCACGCGGCCTCCGGCCAGCGGATCGCCCGTTGCGTCCGTGGCGTCGAGCATCAGGCTGGCGCGTGCGTCGCCCTTCAGGTTGCGGGTGTGGACAGCCAGATCGGACAGCAGCATCAATGGGCTGCCGTCGGCAGCGGTTGCCACCGTGACGAGAGAGGCATAGGGCCAGCCGCCGTCGGCGAGCAGCGTGGCGAGTGCCCCCTTGAGAGCCCTGCGGACGATCTGCCGGGCAGCCGTCGCTGGCGAAACCTGTGAATTCACCATGTTTTCGTGAGACCTCGTCGCGGCCCGTCGGGGCATGGTGGCGCGGTAGAACTTGCCGGGCGACAATGCCTTTCCTATTCAGATCACGTTCAGGCCAGGGCGCCCATAAGTCGCCTCGCCACAATTGATACACGATGCGACCATAAAGCCCCAGACGGATCGCACGTGGTGGCCGCGGGGCGGCAGGGGCGAGAGGCGACTATGAAAGAGAAGAGCACCATTGCGCTGGTCGACGACGAACGGGGCATCCTGACCTCGCTCAGCGTTGCACTCGAGGCCGAAGGCTACAAGGTTCGCACCTATAACGACGGCGTCTCGGCGCTGGAGGCGTTGACCGAGGAGCCGGCCGATCTGGGCATCTTCGATATCAAGATGCCGCGAATGGATGGCATGGAGCTGTTGCGCCGCGTGCGCCAGCAGTCGGACATGCCGGTCATCTTCCTCACGTCCAAGGACGAGGAGATCGACGAGCTGTTCGGCCTGAAGATGGGCGCGGACGACTACATCGCCAAACCGTTCTCCCAGCGACTCGTTGTCGAACGTGTCCGAACCATTCTGCGCCGGCATGGCCCCAAGGAAGCGCAGGCCCCCGTCACCGAGGCGGCGCGCGTGCTCGAGCGCGGCAAGCTCAAGCTCGACCCGGAGCGGCATACCTGCCACTGGGACGGCCTGGCGGTTACTCTAACCGTCACGGAGTTCCTGATCCTGCAGGCACTGGCCCAGCGCCCCGGCGTGGTCAAGACGCGCGACGCGCTGATGGATGCCGCCTACGACGATCAGGTCTATGTCGACGATCGCACGATCGACAGCCACATCAAGCGGCTGCGCAAGAAATTCAAGAACGTCGATGATGCCTTCGACGTGATCGAGACTCTCTACGGCGTGGGCTATCGCTTCAAGGAGGCCTGATGGCTTCCCGTATCCGCCGCCGCATGCCAGACTGAACGGGCCGGGCGGTTTCCGCCCGGTCCCTTTCCGACGGAGTGGCGATGGCCATCGGGACCGACAGGTCGTTCGAGCAGCTGGACACGCGCGCAGCAGACGCCGCCACAGTTGCCACGCCCGAGAAGGCCAAGCGCTTTTTTGAGAAGATCTGGTACAGCCAGCCGCTCGTCCGGTTCATTTCCCGCAGCCTTAAGCGCCGCATTCTGGTTTCCAATCTCATCGGCCTGATGATCCTGCTGGGCGGGCTTCTTTACCTGTCGCAGCACCGCAGCTGGCTGATCGAAGCCAAGCGCGAATCGCTGCGCGTCCAGGGCGAGATCATCGCCGCGGCTATCGCTGCCAACGCGACGATGGACACCGAGCGGTTGACGCTCGATCCCGACAAGCTTCCCGAAGCCTTCAATTCGCGCATCCCGTTCCGCGACGATGGCTTCGCCGCCCTCGAGCTGTCCATTCGGCCGGAGCGCGTAACGCCGATCCTGCGGCGGCTCATTCAGCCGACGAACACACGCGCGCGCATCTATGCACGCGACGGAACACTTATCGTCGATACGGCCAAGCTGCTCACCCGCGGCGACATCTCGCGATCGGCCACCGTTACGGAGGACGCCAACAAGCCGGCGCGGACGCGCAACTGGTACACGAAGATCTTCGACTGGATGATCGACCAGGACCTGCCGATCTATCGCGAGATTGGCACGGCGCTCGGCACCTCCTACCACGAGGTGCGGATGGCGATCTCGTCGGGCACCTCCACCGCCATGCTGCTGCTGACCGAAAAGGGCGAGCAGCTCGTCTCGATGGCGGTCCCCATCCAGCGCATGAAGACCGTCTACGGCGTGCTGCTGCTGTCCACTCAGCCCGGAGAGATCGACGGCATCCTTGCCAAGGAGCGCAAGCCGGTCATGTGGCTCGCCCTGGTGGCGCTGCTGGCGACCGTATTCAGCTCACTCCTGCTGGCGCGCACCGTCGCCGGACCGATGCGGCGGCTGTCCGCGGCGGCCGAGATCGTCTCCGACAACGTAACCGCACGTAAGGAGCTGCCCCACTTCCCCCATCGTCACGACGAGGTCGGCCAGATGTCAGCCGCCTTCGCCAAAATGACCGGTGCGCTCTATCACCGCCTGGAGGCCAGCGAGAAATTTGCCGCCGACGTCGCCCACGAACTCAAAAACCCGCTGACAGCCGCGCGCTCCACCGCCGAAGCGCTGAGCTATGCGCGCACCGATGATCAGCGCGACAAGCTCGTGCGGCAGATGAACCGCGACCTCATGCGCCTCAACCGCCTCATCACCGACATATCGAGCGCCTCGCGTCTCGATGCCGAGCTCGCCCGCACCTCCACCGATCCGGTGCCCCTGCTCGCCATCCTCGAAAACATCGTCAGCGCCTTCTCCGACAAGGCGGCCGACCGCGGTGCGCGTCTTACCCTGTCCCTGCCGCCCGCCGCCGATGCGAAAGCCTTCACCATTCAGGGCAACGAGCTGCGCATTGGACAGGTGGTGACCAACCTGGTCGACAATGCGATCTCGTTTTCGCCGGCCGGCACCACGATCACGATCCGGGCGCGGCGAGAGCAGGACGAGATCGAGCTCGCCGTCGATGACCAGGGCGGCGGCATCGAAGAGGACAAGCTGGAGACCATTTTCCAGCGCTTCTACACCTACCGGCCGACGGAGATCAGCAGCCGCGGCGATAACTCCGGCCTCGGCCTCAACATTGCGCGCGAGATCGTACAGGCACACGGCGGACGGGTCTGGGCCGAGAACATCTATGGTGAAAGCCGCGACAAGAGCGGCAAGCGCCAGCGCGTCGGGGCGCGCTTCGTCGTTCGCCTGCCCGTGGTCCGCAGAGGATTGTGGAGGCGCTGATTGGCCGCTTCCGTCAACGTCCATGCGACGGCCGTTGCGCGAGGCGGGCGTGCCGTTCTCATCCGCGGCGCGCCTGGTTCAGGAAAATCCGACCTTGCCCTTCGCCTCCTCGCACTTGCCGTCTCGCCGTTGAACCCCGCCCCGTTCGCACTCGTTGCCGACGACCAGGTGCTGCTGAAGCGCAATGGCGAGCAAATCCTCGCGCACTGCCCTCCTCCGATCGCGGGCCTGATCGAGGTGCGCGGGGTCGGGCTTCGCAAGGTGCCGCACACGGCCGAGGCGGTCGTCGCCCTTGTCGTCGACCTCGTTCCCCGCGAGCAAGTGGAGCGGCTGCCGGCCCAGCCATCGACCGTGCGGCTGCTCGACGCCGAAATGCCGCAGGTCAGCCTTTGCGCACTGGATGCTTCGACGCCGGCGAAGATCGCGCTTCTGCTGGGGTGATGTCGGCTCCGCGCAGCCCCGCTCGCGTACCCCCTTGCGTGCCAGCCGAACAGTTGTCACCTTGCCTGCCCGCGCTGCTTCGTAACCCGACGCCGCGGCAGGGCGTTCGATGCCCTGAACTGCAATGCAAGGCCGCAAACGTCCGCCCGGCGGACCAAGCGGCCAGACGGAATTGAAAGCTGCAATGCTTCCGAGACCCGGAAACTGCCGATCTGGACATCCTTCGAAGCAGCCCACCAATTCCAGCGGGATCGCGTCATGATCGGCATGGTGATCGTCACACACGGCGGCCTTGCGACCGAGTTCCGCGCGGCGCTCGAGCATGTTGTGGGACCCCAGCAGCAGCTCGAAACCATTTCGATCGGCCCCGAGGACGACATGGTCGCGCGCCGTCTCCAGATCATCGAGGCCGTGAAGCGCACCGATGCTGGCGGCGGCGTCATCCTGCTCACCGACATGTTCGGCGGCACGCCGGCGAATCTGGCCATATCCGTCATGGACGAAGCCAACGTCGAGGTAATCGCCGGCATCAACCTGCCGATTCTCGTCAAACTCGCCACCATCCGCGGCGAATGCACCCTGAGCGATGCGGTGACGGCGGCGCGCGATGCCGGGCGCAAGTACATTAAGGTCGCGAGCCAAGAGCTGACCGGCGAACGCTGACCGAGGAACCGCTGCTAATCGCGATGCCCGAAATTTCATCCTCGCAACGGCCCGAGGCCATGGTCACAATCCGCAACCGCAAGGGGTTGCACGCCCGGGCGTCCGCCAAATTCGTCAAATGCGCTGAGACCTTCGATGCCACCATCTGGGTCACGCGCGACGGAACTACGGTGGTGGGTACCTCGATCATGGGCCTGATGACGCTCGCTGCCGGCCCGGGCTCGATGCTGCACCTCGTCGCCGAAGGACCTGAAGGACCTGAGGCACTTGATGCCCTGGTGGCGCTTGTCGAGACCGGTTTCGGCGAGGATTGCGCCGACGAGAGCTGATCCGGGAGATTGAGCCTTCCCGCGCGGCGCCCCAATTCTGCCCGCCCAAAGCAGGTAGCTACTCCAAACCGTGCCGCTCTTCCCACGCGTGACCGCGGGCATTATTGTCCGGCGGGTGCGAGCCCGAGGCCGACACAATGGCGGCCTAATACCCCGAGTCGATACGTCGCTTGGCCCGCCGCACAGACTTCATCGGCGTCACCGGCGTGCGCCCGGAGCCGGAACGGCAGCACCGCCCAGCTTGAGCGGCGATATCGATCCAGGAGAGCCCGACATGAGCAACGGCCAACCGCCGCGCCGACCGCCTCCGCCACTGGCAAACGTGAGGCCCGGCAACAGCGAGCGCAGCGTGCCGCAGCGGCCTCGACCGGGCCCCGCACGCCCGGGCAAGCCGCCACAGCAACCCGCACCGCGCGGCTCGCTGATGGGCGCGGCGCTCGTCACGATCGCCATCGGCCTCCTCGTTGTCGGCGCTGTCGGTGTCGCCGCCTTCGTGCTTGCGCCGTCGGCCGATTCGATCAAGCGGCAGGCCATCGCCGAAGTGAAGAAGCAGACGGGCCGCGACCTTGCCATTTCCGGCCCGATATCGCTGGCGTTCTATCCCTCGGCCGGTGTTACGCTTTCGGACGTGACGCTGTCGGCCCCTCCCGGAATGGGGGGGGCGCCGACAATCAAGATCGCCAAGCTCGACATCGGCGTCGAACTGCTGCCGCTGCTGGGCAGCCGTGTCGCCGTCAACCGCTTCGTGCTCACCCGCCCGCACTTCGATTTGCGCGTCGACTCCAAGGGACAGCGCAGCTGGAACTTTGCCGAGGCGTCGCCTCGGCGCGTACAGCTGGCGGCAGCCGATCGATCGACGCTCTCCGACGCATCGCCCGCAGGCGCTCCGATCGCAGTGGCGCAGGCAGGTGCGCCACGCGCGCCCGCCCTGCAGGCGCACGGCTTCGCGCTCGACGACCTCAAGCTGCAGGACGTGCGCATCGTCGACGGCCGCGTCGACTACACCGACGAACGCGGTGGCATCGCCGAGAGAATCACCTCGCTCGACGTGGAGCTTTCCGCCGACCGCATCTCGCGCCCGCTGAAAGCCAAGGGCGATCTCAACTGGAAGGGTGAGACGGTCGCCTTCGACGGCACTCTGACGAGCCTTTCCGACATCCTGTCCACGCGCGCGGCCAAAGTGGCCGGACGCGTCGAGGCACGGCCGCTGAAAGCCTCTTACCAGGGATCGCTCGATCTGGCGGGAGAGACCAGTCTAGACGGCACCGTTTCGGCCAATTCGCCGTCCCTGCGCGCGCTGGCGGCATGGGCTGGGAGCCCGCTCGCGGGGCAGAACGGCTTTGGCGCGATATCGCTGACCGGGCGGCTCGTCGTCACCCCGCGGGCGGCGGCGCTCGAAAACGCCGACATCACGCTTGACGGCGTCAAGGCCGTCGGGCGGATCGCCGCGGAGGACGGCAAGACCCGGCCCAAGATCACCGCAGACCTGAAGCTGACATCCCTCGACCTCAACCCCTACATGGACGCGTTCTCCGGTCATCAGCCCGCCGGGGCCAAACCGACCACCGCGCCGTCTCTGCGCGGCACCGCGCCGCCACCGGCGGGCAACGCAGCACCGGCATCGCCCCGCTCGATCGAGGACCTGCTGGAGCGCCAGCCGGCGGGCCCGCGCGTACGCGGCTATTCGCAGCGCGCCGGATGGAGTGACGCGCGGATCGACTTGTCCCCTCTGGGGCAGGCGGACGCCGATGCCCGGCTGGAGGTCGAAGCGCTGCGGATTGGCGAGATCAAGATCGGCGCCGCCCAGGTCCGCCTGTCGCTCGACAACCGGATCGCCAACGTGACGTTCGAGCGCGTGGCGCTGTACGGCGGCAACGGGCGTGGCCTCGTCACCGTCGACGGAGCCGCCGCAGCACCGCACTTCGAAGCCCGTCTCGTCGCCGAGGACATCGATGTCGCCGGGCTGCTGGACGATGCCGCCGACATCGGCTGGCTGGCTGGCAAAGGCCGCCTGTCGGTCGCCGTCACCGGCAGCGGGCGGAGTGAGAAGGAGATCGTGACAAGTCTCAGCGGCCGCTCGGAGACGCAGATGGCCAACGGCGCCATCAAGGGCATCAATCTGGCGCGCATCCTCAGGGCGCTGTCGCAGGGCCAGATCGGCGAACTCGACGCCGCCCCGGAGGAGAAGACGGACTTCAGCAGCATGTCGGCGAGCTTCGACATCGACCGCGGCATCGCAACCAATACCGACATGCAGTTGCTGAGCCCGCTGCTGCGCGTTTCAGGCGACGGGCGTGTGCTGCTGCCCGACCGGCAGCTCGATTACACGTTGAAGCCCAAGGTCGTCGCGACGCTCGAGGGCGAGGGCGGCACCTCCGCGCTCGACGGCCTGGAGGTGCCGGTTCGGATCTCGGGCGAGTGGAGTTCGCCTTCCATCACGCCTGACCTGTCGAAGATCGATCTGGGCCAGGCGGCACGCGCGGTCGAGGAGATCGGCAAAAGCCTGAAGGGCAAAAGCAGCGACCAGATCGTCGACGATCTTCTGGGCAAAGACACCGACGGCGCCCGGAAGGCCAAGAAATTCCTCGACAAGCTGTTCCGCTGACGGCACCAATCCTGGACGATGATCCGACATCGGTTAAACCGTCACGAAAGGGGGAGGGGGGTCCTCAGCCAACCCCTTTAAGGGCCACGCAAATAGTTGAAAAAATTTTTCTACCCCCCGGGTGCAATTTTTACTTGCGCGGGGGGGGGTTTGGCCTCATATGCAGGGTCCCTCGTTCGTCCACCTGCCCTGAAGGTAAGGTTTTCCTAGACCCCAAAGGTAAGGAGCGGGCGGGTCAAATATCTGTCTGCTGGTTGGGGAGGGTCACATGGCCTTTGATGACGCCCTCTTCCAATTGGGGATGGACTTGACTCGTTCAAGCACCGCCCAAAAGGAAGATCACTACGACACGGTCCACGCCATCGAGCCCGAGGAGAGGAAGGACTTCTTCATCGAGCGTGACGGCGTGAAGTTCGCGGGTACACACCTCATTATCGACCTATTCGGCGCCAAGCGCCTCGATGACCTCAAGCACATCGAGCGCACGCTGAAGCGTTGTGTCGAGGTGGCAGGTGCGACGCTCCTGCACATCCATCTCCACCACTTCACGCCCAATGGCGGCGTGTCGGGCGTGGCGGTGCTGTCGGAGAGTCATATCTCGATCCACAGCTGGCCGGAGGCGGACTACGCCGCCCTCGACGTGTTCATGTGTGGCGAGGCGAAGCCGCATCTGGCGATCGACATCCTGCGCAAGGAGTTCAATGCGCGCGACGTCGTCGTCAAGGAGCATCGCCGCGGCGAAGAGCTCGCTCAGCTCCAGTGGCAGGCGGCCTCATCGCGCACGCCTCCGCTGCGTGCCGGCAAGGTGCGCGTCAAGAAGGCCGCCTGAGAGTCTCAGGCTGCCGACCGCACACGGCAATTGCCCAGTCGAAATCGCGCGTCCCGATCCGTCGGGGCGCGCGTTCTTATTTGTTCGCGCCGGCGTTGCCACACCATGTGACACTTCCGTGACGCACGCGCGAAGCCCTGGGCCCGGCATGACGCTTGACCGCGGCGCCAAGGATCGACATCAACCCGCTGAGCCCGGCGCGAGCAGGGCGCGCGACAATGATCACGAGGACAAGGGTGCCATGGCCGAGCGCTGGATCGAAGAGACGTTCCACCCGCACTGGAAGGTGGGACTTCAGGCCGACAAGGTGCTGCACGAGGTGCGCACCGAGCACCAGCACCTGGTCATCTTCACCAACAAGACCTGGGGCACCGTGCTGATGCTCGACGGGGTATGTCAGCTCACGACATCCGACGAGTTCGTCTATCACGAGATGATGGCTCACGTGCCGTTGACAGCCCTCGACAAGCCCAAGCGCGTTCTCGTCGTGGGCGGCGGCGACGGTGGCGTTCTGCGCGAAGTGCTGAAGCACCCCTCGGTCACCAAGGCGACTCTTTGCGAGATCGACCGCACCGTGATCGACACGGCGTTGAAGCACTACCCTTCCATACCGGGCAAGGTATTCGACGACCCGCGAGCGGACGTTGTGATTGCGGACGGCCTCAAGTACGTGGCGGAAACGACGGAGCGGTTCGACTGCATCATTGTCGACAGCTCCGAGCCGATCGGGCCGTCCGCTGTTCTGCACACGCGCGAGTTCTTCGCCGACTGCAGGCGGGCGCTCAAGGACGGCGGCGTTCTCGTCACCCAGAACGGTCTGCCGTTCCTGTTCCCCGAGCATCTGGCCGGAACCACGCGGGTATTCGCCTCGCTGTTTAAGCGCGTCGCCCCCTACATGTGCACGCAGCCCTGCTACTTCGGCGGTCCATTCGCGCTCAATCTCGCCACCGACGACAAGGCGCTGCTGACACTCGACGCCCGCACACTGGAGCGGCGGCGGAAGGCGCGCAGGCTCGACGGCCTCAAGTACTGGACGCCGGCCGTGCACGTTGGCGCATTCGCTCTGCCGCGCTATGCCGAGGCTGTCGTCGAGGACGCGATCGCCGCGGCAAAGGCTGGCGATGGCTCCGCCTATGCCGCCACGGTCTCAAATCCTGCGACCGGCAAGGCCAAAGCGAAGACCGCCAAGAAGGCCGTGCCGCCCGGGAACCGCTCCCGTCCGCGCGGGGCACAGACCAAGTCCGGCAGGTGACAGATCGACGGGCGCCAGCCTAATTTCCCGGCGCGGCGCAGCGCGGGCATTCACAAACGCCCCGCAAAAGCCGCATTGGGAGCAGATCGCGATTGATCGATGCGGCAGATCGACGACAGGTCAAACCAGCCGGACCTCTCCGCAGTCGCGCAACATGCGTAGCAGTTCAGGAGACGTGAGATATGTGGAAGAAGGCGTTCTTGGTGCTGGGCGGCGTAGCCGTGCTCGCGGCAAGCGCAACGGACGGATCGGCCCGCCCGGGCGACCGCTACCGCGCGGTCGTGAAGGACGGCTGGGAGGAGCTTGGCTGCGTGTTCGTCAGCCGGCGTGCCGACCGTGACGTGATCCGCGTCGGCCGCCAGGACGGGCGCTTCAAGGCGATCCGCCTCAGCGCCGTCGGCAACGACGTGAATGTTCTCGACCTCAAGGTGGTGTACGGCAACGGCCAGCCCGACGACATCCCAGTCCGCTCCGAGATCCGCGAGGGTACCGAGACGCGGCCGCTCGACCTCCAGGGTCGCGAGCGGTCCATCAAGCAGATCGAGGTCGTCACCAAGCGTGACTTCCAGGGCCGCGGTCGTGGTCGCGCCAAGCTGTGCGCCTATGGCCTGCAGCACGCCCGGGCTCCTGAAGGCCCGCGCGGCAAGTGGGTGGAACTCGGCTGCCAGAACGTCGGCTTCATCTCAGACCGCGACGTCATCCGTGTCGGTCGCCGGGATGGCAAGTTTACCGCCATCCGCCTCGACGTGTCCGGCAACACCGTGTTCTTCAACGACCTCAAGGTCGTCTACGGCAACGGGCAACCCGACGACATCCCCATCCGCTCGGAAATTCGCGCCGGCGGCCATAGCCGGGTGATTGATCTCAAGGGTGGCGACCGCTTCATCGACCGGATCGAGATGATCTATCGCTCCAAGCCCAGCTTCAGGGGCACCGCCAGGGTGTGCGTCAGCGGTCTCGACCGGTAGCGCGCCGGCAAGTCGACAACGACAATCGTCAGCGGCGGGTGGGCTTGCTCCCCCGCCGCTTTGCTTTTGCGGAGCTGTTCGGGATCGATGCGGGGACTTCGAGCGCCGGTCTCAGAAGCGCGACGAGGTCGTGCGCGTACCGGTCGTCGTAAGGCAAGCGCGTGCCCGCGAGAAAGCGATACCAGAACGCGCCGTGGATCACGTGGGCGAGAGCGTCCTCGTCGATACCGGTCCTGAACTGGCCCATCGCGTAGCCATGGCGGAGCACCACGCGCACCGCAGTGCATCGCACCCGATGCACCGCGTCGTAGAGCTTTGCGCGGAATTCCTCATCGAGCTGCGCCTCCGCAATCAGGCTGCGAACGCCCTTGGCCACCAGCGGATTGCGCATGAAGGCGTAGAAGCGCTTGAGATCGGCTTCAAGATCCGCGAACGCGTCGGCGGATGGCACGAGCGGCGGCATGCGGCTCAGCGCGTGGTCGGTATAGGCCTCCAGCACGACTTCGGCCTTCGACGGCCACCAGCGGTAGATCGACTGCTTGCCGACGCGGGCCTTGGCCGCGATCGCATCGATGGTCACGTCGCGATAATCGTTCTGGCCGATCAAGGTCACGGCGGCATCGAGGATCGCCTGGCGAGTTTCAGGGCTGCGTGGCCGGCCCGGTCCGCGCTTGGACGCATCGTCCGGCACAGGTTCGCTTTCCCGAATGGCGCCCTTCGCGCCGCTCGCCTGCCTGCCGCCCATGCCGCCTGCCCCCCGAAAATCCTGTCCCTTGCTCATTCGCAATCCTATCACGCCACCTTCAATTACGGAACACGCCGTATTGATTTAACATAACGGATCTGATCGTCTACAAATTTTTTCATCGGAACCGGCGATGCCGACCGAGCCAACAAAGCAAGCGAAAACAGGAGACATGATCATGAAGGCTATCACCCTCGCCATCGCCCTCGCCGCCGCCGCTTCCGCGCTCGGCATGGGCACCGCAAACGCAGACACGTTCGCCGTCCACGGCTACCAGGGCACGAACTACGGCGGTCGCTGATGCGACGCGGCCAAGGCGGGACCACGATGGAGCCTAGGCTCAATCGTGGTCCCGCATCCTTATTTGTACCCGGCCGGTAATTTGAGCTCGTAGATCAATCGCTCGCGCTCGCCGTCCATCTCGTCTCGGCTGACGCGCACCGGGCGGCGCTTGAAGCGCTTGCGCAGCGCGTTGACACGGTCCTCCAGACCGAGCTGGTCGATCAACACACGTAGTCTCCCGGCGCTCACGCCGAGTGATGCGGAGGTCGCCGTCCCGATCGAGCCCGCGTGCTTCTCCACCGCGGCGAGGATTCGCGCGGGCCCAATCACGGGATTCCAGTCCTGGAAGTTGGCGGCCCAGCTTCGACCGTCGAAGGCCGCCATGACTTCGCGGATCGAGCCGACGAACCGCAGCGGCCCGCCGTAGGGACAACCCTGCGCCGTCTCGGCTACGGCCGACACGGTGGGCGCAAGGTCTTCGTAGAGATAGAAACGGTAGCCAGCGGCACGATATGGCGGCAGGCCCTTCAGCCGGCCACGCCAGCGCGCGAAGATTCCCTCGACGAACGAGACGCGATAGTCGAGGTCGACGAAGCCGAGCCGCTCGGCCCACCATTCCAGCGCCCACAGATGCGTATGGTTGTTCGCACTATGCTGGATGGCGAAGGGACCATCGAACGACAGCGGTTGAACGCAGACTGCCTCGTGGAACTCGGCCAGCTCCGCACAACGGTGCGCGTTGCTCGCCACCAAGTCGATGCGTTGTCGTTTCGATGACACGATGCGTCGCAAGTGCTCCGGATCAATTCGCTTGTCCGTAGCTTGCCCCGAAATTTTCGACATGCAAGCAGAACGGTAAAAATCGTCTCGTTCACCCCGCTTCGTTGGCCGTCACCGTCCGCTTCAGTGTTACGCTGCGTCCGTGTGACGTGCGCCCTCACGCATATCGCGCGCAGCGGTGGCGGCGTCCAGCTTCGGGTGATCCGCATGAATTTTTCAAGCAAGTCGATATGTTGCGCTCTCTCACTTGTCGTGTTGGCACTCGGGTCCGGCATTGCAGCGGCCGAACAGGATGCGTGCCTGCCGATGTCACTTTTCCCGCAAGAACAGGATGCCGTGCCCCCGGCCATCGACCTTGGTCTTGTCCGCGGCGCGCCTGTGCTGTGCGCTCACGGCAACTACGAGACGGGAGGCCTCATCGGCTGCTGGTCGATCGACGTGGCAGCCGGCAAGATGTCCAAGGTCGCGAGCACACCGCCGCCCGGCCACAGCGTGCGGTCCACCACCGATGCCAACGGTTGCGTCGAGGGCTATTGCGCCGATCCAAAGCCGGAGGCAGGCGAAAACGTTCTCTGGGCGAAGAACACCACCGGCGATCGCGTCGCTTTCGTGCACAGCTACACGCTGCATGTCTTCGACGCCAGCAGCAAGGCACAGCTTGGCACCGTCCCCCTCAGCGAAGAAAACGCGCCGGGCAATACGAATGTCGGCAACGAGCCGATCGAACTTCTCTACGTCGGCCGTACGATCTTCGTGCTTGGCTCCGATGCCGGCCCTTATGCCGCGGTCTGGGCATTCGGAGACGACGGCACGCGCAAGGGCTTCATCGCTGATGCTCCGCAGCAGGCTCCAGCGGAGGAAGCATATGGCTTCTCGGTATATCTGGGCTCAGCCAACGTGCGCGACGAAGGTCATGTCGCCGTGGCCAACGCGGGCGTGCGGCGTATGATCGTTGTCGATGCGGCCACCGACGCACGCCAGATAATCGACCGACAGGTGAGCACGGACCCGTGCAACTCCGACGAGATCGCGGCTCTCGATACCGGGGAGCTCGACCTTGTTTCGGACGCTTGCCGCGCGACGCTCAAGAAGGATTTCGAGCCGTATTTCGATCTCGATCCCGTTCTGCTGCCGACAGGCGAGCTGCTTGCAGCGCTTTCGGGCGAAGGGCGAGGCTCACTTGCAGTACTCGATGGACAGACGCTGAAGGAGAAGCGCCGCATCCCGCTGCCCCGCTGCCCCAATTGAAAAGAGCAGCCTGTCGCGAGACGAGGCCGGGCAGAGACCTGAGTTCCGCCCGGCCGCAGTTGTTCGACGCCTACTTTTCGGTGTGCGTGAAGGTCACCCAGGGCGAACAGTTGGACTTGCTGAAGACGCTGCCCTTGGCACAGGCCTGGATCGAATAGCGGAACTTCACCGGGTTGAAGCTCGTCGGAACGACCTGGAACGTGCGCACATTGCGTCCGACCTCAAACTGCCTCGTGCCGTCGTTGACGTTGAAGTGGGTATAACCCGACATCGACGTCGAGAAATCGACGAGGCGGCTCTGGCCGTCCCAGTAGCCCTTCACGCAGAACCCGCTCTTGCAACCGGCGTGCGCCGACGTCGCGCCTGCCACGGTTGCCAGGAGCGTTGCGCCGATAACGAGAATGGAATTGGTCTTCATGGTCATCTCTCCATTTTGTTTGCGGTGACCTCACCATCGAGGTCATCTTTTTTGTGCGGTTTCCAGCCGCACGATGCGTAGTCGCAATCATTTACCGCGTGGTTCGAGAAATGGCCGAAGACCTATTCTTTATTTTTACGGGCACCCCTTATTGCGTTTGCACATGTTGAAGTACGCGCCTTGCTGCGCACTCGTGGCGAGCTTCATCGCATCGCGCAGACAGGTGGAGCGGCATTTCTCGGCCGGCTTGCTCCATTGGCTCGGATCATCCCAGCGCTTCGACTTCTTGTAGACATAAGTCGTCGCGCAAAGTCGCTCGCCGCTTTTCGTGCGCCCGACGACATTGCATGCGGAGGCTGTGCTGGCTGTAAAAACGGAAGCGGCCGCTATCATGCATGTGACAGCGGCAAGGCTTGCGATGATTTGCTTCATCTAACTCTCCATCTGAGCCGCTCTTCGGCGATGCTCGTTTCCATACAATGTTGAACAAGGGAATATGCGGGCGCACCGGAAGGAGACCGCGTCGGGTCTTCCGGATCGTTTGCACGAGCAGGCCGCGGCCACATCTTACGCGGGATCGCCGGACCTCACTGTTCCTCCCGTAACAGGTGGGTGGAGGTACTCAGTCCAGGCTGCGTCCTATCAGATCGGAATGAGCGCCCGATTCTTTGCAGAAACACTCAGCGTTTCCGGCGCCCCCGCAAAGCAGAGGTTCGCTCGTCGTGTTCGACACTGTGACGACTCAGATAATCGCGCTGCAATTTTTTGGCGACCGACCTGAACCGCAAATGGCATTCCCGTGACAAAGGCTGCATCGATCTGCTTCACAGGAGGAAAGCATGCCACATATCACCACGCGATTTCTGTCTCTCGCCGTTGGCTTCGGCCTTGCGGTCTCCCTCGCTACCGCGGCCCATGCCTGCGGCAGTCGCCCCGGCACTCCGACCGATGTCGCCGCCGAGCCGCTCTCGTCGTCATCGATCCTATTCAGATGGCGGGAGACGACACGCGAGAGCGAGCGGCCGCTCGGCGTGCCCACACACGACATCGAGGTGACGGACGCGAATGGCGCCCAGGTGGGGCGCAGCTTGACGGGCGTCGGAAACTTCGGCGCGCGGCGCGTTTTCGAAAAGCTCGACTTCAACAGGAAATATTGCTTTCGCATTCGCGCCCGCACCGAGCCCGGCACCCAGGGCTGCGTGTCTGCGCGATGGTCAGGGTATGCTTGTGCGACGACGCCTGTTCCACCTCTGGTGACCGGCTGCAGGCAGGGGCTCGTGCGACGGCTCGCCTCCCGCGGCGACCGAGTCTGTGTCACTCCCGCTTCGCGTGACTTGATCGCGCAGGAGAACCGCACGGCGGCAAGCCGCCGGAGCCCGAATGGCGGCGCTTATGGTCCCAACACATGCCGCCAGGGCTTCGTCTGGCGCGAAGCCTTCAATGGCGACGTCGTCTGCGTGACGCCGGCACGTCGTGCAGAAGTCAAGGCCGAGAACGCGCGCAGGTAATCGGCCCTCCAGAAGAACGCAAAGCGCCCGCGGCAGAAGACAGCCGCGGGCGCTTTGATTTCCGACAGTCATCGCTGTCTGGCGGAGAGCCCGATCGGCCGCTCCGGGCGGTCCACTAGGCGACCCGGCGGGAAACCTGCGGGCCGGCAACGCCGTTGCCCGGACGCTGGTCTGGGAACGACAGGTAGTCACGACCGCCGGTCGGCTGGCCGTCCTGCTGCATGCTTCCGGGTATGGGCATGTGAAGCAGCTGCGCCCAGGCGCCCATCATCTTGCGAGAGCACTCGGAGTACTGCTCGAACGCCATCTGCCAGAAGCGCGTCTGCTCCTGCACAAGCTCCTGCGGCGTGCGGCACTGGGAGATCCGCGTCGGCAGTTCGAGATAAGCCTGAGCACGCCGGCTCATAAGCCCCTGCATCTCAAGCTGGCAGCGGGTCAAGTTGCGGAAGAAGGTGTCAAACCCCTGGGGACCGGAGCCGAGGCTCGACGTGTAGGCACTGAACATGTCCTGGAAGGGGCCGAGGCCGGTGAAAGGCGACTGGAAATTGCTCGACATGGGAAAACTCCTCCTGAAGCGGACGTGACTCGAGCGACTACCCCCCGAAACTGCCTTCCATTGCCATAGCGGCCGAGTGCGGCCCATGACGCTCGTCAATCCGCTCCTCAATGGCCGGTTCGATGCATGCGATTGCACCGCTCGCGTGGTCTGCCGTCGCTCGGCCTCGGGGGGGGATGGCCGGGTGGCGGGACTTGCACGCGGCAGCTCCGCGGAGCCGCAAGTGCGCCGCACCATACGCTCCATCGAGCTCGGGCGGAAGGCATCAACTTTTGCGGCGAACGGTGTACTCGCGTTGTCGCCGCCGAATGCCCCGGCGCCTAGTCAAGATAGGACCATGAATTGCAATTTCAAGTTGCATTTCTTGTTCTGTTCTACATCTACAGGAAGAAGTGTGTAGTGCTTTAAGTATTCAATTGACCGATGCCATATGGGGGAGCAAGAATTTCCGGGTACTCATGAATTTATGTAGTAGTCGAGCCGCATCGTGTTCTATTTTATTTGTTCTGTAGCAACGCGTTATACCAGCGGCCTCAGAAGCCGTAAGAGCCGTGGCCATCTTGGCGCGACCGCTGCCAGCCTCGCGTTTATGCTCGGCGCCCATGCCCCGGACCACTGCTCAGCCGCCGAGCCAGGCAAGACCCTATCCTCGGAGGCCTATGCCGGCGCCGACGTCGCACGAGATGTCTGGCTGCTCTATTCGGGCGTGACCCTGGCACCCTTCGACGACATCCACGCCGACGGAGTGAGAATGCGCGCGTCGGGCGGGTACGGCCAGTATGCGTACTCCGGCCAGCGGCAAGGCAGCCTGCGCTACTACGAGGCTACGTTCGCCTACGCCGAAGCGCTGCTCGGCTACCAGAAGCGTGTCGGCCCACTCACTGCGAAGGCCTTCGTCGGTATTGCTGCCATCGACCACACGATCAACCCGGGCGACCCGATCGCCCTGGGCGGCCTCCTGACTCAAGGCATGGACTACGGGTTCAAGGGCGTGCTGGAGCTTTGGCTCAACCTGGGCAGCGATGCCTGGACTTCGCTCGATACCTCTTGGACGACCGCGCACCAGACCTATGCCGCGCGTTGGCGGCTGGGCTGGAGGGTACTTCCCACGCTATCGCTAGGTGTGGAGTCGGCGGTCAACGGCAACGCGCTCGACGCGCCGGACATCCTCGCCAACGGCAGCCGCCGCGAAAAGCTCGAGCCCTCCGCCCGCCTCGGCCTGTTCGCACGCTACGAATGGGCGACAGGAGAACTCTCGCTGTCGAGCGGATTCGCCAGCTATGGGCTCGACCTCGACCGGCAGCCCTCTTGGCGTGATGCCTATGGCACGGTGAATTGGCTCGTACGCTTCTGAGTTGCATCACCATTTTTGGCGGGCCTTGACCTGCGCCCCCTTTCCGCGTTTCGCTTCATCGATGGGGTCCGAACGCCGTCCGCGCATGAAGCTACGAAACTGCGTCCACCGCTGCCACCTCATGGCGGCACTCGCGCTATGGGCGGCGGGTGCCGCGCCCGTGTCTGAAGCCGCAGCACAAGCGCCAACCGGCCAGCAGTGCGCGCCGGAGCGCGTCACCGGGCGCGGCGAGGCATCGCGCTATCTCTGGCTCGCCAAGGTCAAGGCCCGCGCCAATTGGCGCTCCCGGGTCCGCGGCATGCCGGGGCTGGGCGCGGCGTTCGCTACCTGGAGCCGGGCGAGAGATCCCGACGAGACCTGCCAGACCGGACCTGCCGGCACTGTTTGCAGCGTCTCCGCCCTCCCCTGCCGTTCCTGAGTGACCGATCGCTTCCGGCCCTATAACCGGGCACCGGCGAGCATTTCCAGGCCTCGGCACCCGGCAAAATGCCCAGGCCGACGGCGAGGAAGCCACCCTCAAACACAGCTCATCCGCCCACCGGTTATTGACGCCGACTCCCGACAGGCGTAAAAATCACAAAAAAAACGGATGTTCGTTTTGTTTCCATAGTTCAGCCAGACTGGCGGCGTCATCACGGGCCAATCGTCCCGAAGCGGCAGCCGGGTAGGACGGCCGAAGAACCGATCTCCTTACGGGATTCCGGAAAACCGACGATGCCGAAATTGAAGCCCGACACACAGCACGCGCGCCGCGAGCACATACTGGATGCGGCCGCGGTCTGCTTTGCCCGTTCGGGCTTCCACCGCTGCACCATGCAGGAGATCTGCCGCGAGGCAGGCGTCAGCCCCGGCGCGCTCTACGTCTACTTTGCCTCGAAGGAAGATCTGATTGCGGGTCTTGCCGAGCGCGACCGCAACGAGTTTCAGAGCCGCTTCGAGGCGCTGGCGGAAGCCGGAGACATCATGCAGGCGCTCGAGGTGATCGCCGAGCAGTATTTCGTCGACGAGCCGGCTCATAAGCGGCTGATGTGCGTGGAGGTTGGCGTCGAATCGACCCGCAACGCCAAGGTCGGCGAAATTCACCGCGCCGTCGACCGACACGTGCACGGCAGCTTCGAGCAACTGTTCGAGCGCCTTGCTGCGGAAGGCCGCATTGCCCCAATCCACGACGTGCCGACCCTGGCGCGCCTGTTCGCCGTGATCGGTGACGGACTGATGTGGCGGCGGGCGGTGGACCCAGACTTCGATCCGCGCACGCTGTTGCCGGCGGTCGTCTCGCTCGTCGGTTCGCTGCTGCGGCCGGCCGAACCGTTACCCAATGAGGGAGGCCGCCCATGAAGCGTCGTGCGGTTCTCATATCGTTGGCCGTGCTGACAGCCCTTGCCGTGGTGGGTGGAGCGGTCGCTTACCACTACGGCTGGCGCCCTGGCACCGTTATGGCTGCTCTGGGGCTGGAGAACGGCTCTGCGACTAGTGCGGCCCCCGCGGCCAAGGCGCCCAAGGTGAAGGACGTGGAGCCCCCCGCTGTAACGGTGGCGCGCGTCGAACGGCACCGGCTTACCGAGACTGTGCTCGTCACCGGCACGCTGGTGCCTCGCCTGGAAATCCTGGTGTCGCCCGAGATCGATGGTCTGCGCCTCCTCGACCTCAAGGCCGATGTCGGCGACCGCGTCAACAAGGGCGACGTACTGGCAACGCTGGAACGGGCGCAGATCGAGGCGCAGCTCGCCCAGAGAAACGCGATCATCTCGCGCAGCGCGGCCCAAATCGAGCAGGCCCGGAGCCAGATCGCGCAAGCCGAAGCCGCAGCCGCCGAGGCCGCCGCCTCGCTCGAACGCGCCAAGCCGCTGCGCCGGTCGGGCCATGTGTCCGAAAGCGTCTACGACCAGCGCGAGGCCGCCATGCGGACGACGCAGGCGCAACTGGCTGCCGCCCGTGACGGATTGAAGGTTGCGGAAGCCGCCAAGGCCGAAGCGGAGGCGCTGCGCGACGAACTCGTTTGGCGTCTCGAGCGGACGGAAGTGAAGGCACCGCGTTCGGGCGTGGTGAGCCGACGGATGGCGCGCGTGGGCGGCGTGGCCAGCGCCGCGGCAGAACCCCTGTTCCGGATCATCGCGGACGGCGAGATCGAACTCGATGCCGAGATTGTCGAGCACGACCTGGCCCGAGTGAAACCGGGACAGATAGCGACCGTGGACGTCGCGGGCGCTGCACGCATCGCCGGCCGCGTGCGGCTCGTCTCGCCCGAGATCGACCGCCTCACCCGGCTCGGCTCGGCGCGCATCCTCATCGGCGACCGTCCGGACCTGCGCATCGGCGCATTCGGCCGCGCCGAGATCACCACAGATACAGTCGAGGCACTCGCCGTCCCGGCGGCGGCAGTCCTGCAGGCAGACGGCGAAGCCCGCGTCCAGCTCGTCGACAATGCCCACGTGGTGACGCGTACCGTGCGCACGGGCCTGCGCGCCCACGGCCTGGTGCAGATCGTCTCGGGGCTGGAAGCTGGAGACGTGGTGGTAGCGCGCTCCGGCACGTTCCTGCGCCACGGCGACGCCATCCGGCCCGTTCTGCCGGCTGACCGCATCAGCGAGGCCAGCCGATGAACTGGAACATTTCGGCGCTGGCGATCCGACGGCCGGTGCCGTCGCTCGTGCTGTTCATGGTGCTGATGACGCTGGGGGTCCTGAGCTTCCAGGCGCTACCGATCACGCGCTTTCCCAACATCGACATCCCCGTCGTGCAGGCGCTGATCACGCAGGCCGGCGCGGCCCCCGCTGAACTCGAAACCCAAGTCACCAAGCGCGTCGAGGATGCGATCGCCGGCATCACCGGCGTCAAACACATCACCTCCACCATCACGGAGGGCAGCTCGGTCACGATGATCGAGTTCCGGCTCGAGGTCGATGTCGACCGTGCCCTCAATGACGTCAAGGATGCTATCTCGCGGGTGAGATCGGACCTGCCGCGCACCATCGAAGAGCCGATCGTACAGCGCATCGAGATTGAAGGCCTGCCGATCGTCACCTATGCCGCCGACTCCCCGGGCATGACACCCGAGGAGCTGTCGTGGTTCGTGGACGACGTCGTCAAGCGGCGGCTGCAGGGCGTCAAGGGCGTCTCTGCCATCGACCGCATCGGCGGCGTGGCACGCGAAATACGCATCTCGCTCGATCCCGACCGGTTGCTCGCCTACGGGATCACGGCGGGCGACGTGAACCGCCAGCTGCGCGCGACCAACGTCGATCTCGCCGGCGGCCGTGGCGAGATTGCCGGACGCGAGCAGGCGATCCGCACGCTCGCCGGCAAGCCGACCGTGGAAGGCCTCGCCGAGACGACGATAGCGCTGCCGGGCAACCGTGCTGTGCGTCTGTCGGAGCTGGGCACGGTAACGGATACCGTCGAAGAGCCTCGCACGTTTGCGCTCGCTCAGGGCCGGCCGGTCGTCGCGTTTGCCATCAGCCGGGCCAAGGGCGCGAGCGACACGACGGTCGCAACCGAAGTGGGCGCGGAGGTTGCGCGCATCAATGCCGACCATCCGAGCGTGCACATTCGCGAGATCGACAACACCGTCGCCTACACGATCCGCGCCTATGACGCGACAATGAAGATGCTGATCGAAGGCGCCCTGCTCGCGATCATCGTCGTGTTCGTGTTCCTCCGCGACATGCGGGCCACCGTCATCGCGGCCGTGGCACTGCCTCTCTCCATCATGCCGGCGTTCTGGACAATGCAGGCGCTTGGCTTCTCACTGAACCTCGTCTCGCTGCTCGCCATCACGATCGTCATCGGCATCCTGGTCGACGACGCCATCGTCGAGATTGAAAACATCGTGCGGCACATCCGCATGGGCAAGACGCCCTACCGCGCCGCGGTCGAGGCTGCCGACGAAATCGGCCTCGCGGTCATCGCCATCACCATGACGATCATAGCCGTGTTCGTGCCGGTGAGCTTCATGAGCGGAATCGCGGGGCAGTACTTCAAGCAGTTCGGCATGACGGTTGCCTTCGCGGTGTTCTTCTCGCTGCTGGTGGCGCGCCTCATCACGCCGCTGCTCGCCGCCTATTTCCTGCGCGACACAGGCCACGAGGACAAGGAAGGTTTCGTGCTGCGCTCCTACACGCGGCTCGTCGCCTGGTCGGTGAGGCACCGCATCGCGACCGTCTTCCTCGGGCTCGTGATCTTTGCGGGCTCCGTCGGCAGCTTCTATCTGCTGCCCGCCGGCTTCCTGCCGCCCGAGGACGCCGGCCGCACACTTCTGGCCGTCGAGCTTCCTCCCGGCTCGCTCATGAAGGACACCGAGCGCGAAACGCGGCGTATCGCAGAGCGCGTCGAAAGCCGCGACGATATCGCCAGCGTGCTCGTCATCGGCGGGCAGATCCTGGGCAGCGGGCAGGAGGTGCGCAAAGCGACACTCGTCATCAACCTGAAGCCGGGCGAGCAGCGCAAGCTCAAGCAGGCGGCCATCCAGGAGGAGATCGGAACGGCGATCGCCGATATTCCCGACATCCGCTACTGGTTCCTGCAGGAGAACGGGCAGCGGCAGGTACAGCTCGTCGTCTCCGGCCGCGACGGCAAGGCGGTGGACGACGTCGGCGCGCGCCTGACGAGCGAGGCAAAACGCCTGCCGATGCTGCTCAACGTCGTATCGACCGCAGAACTCGACCGGCCGGAGCTGCGCGTCCGCCCGCGCAGTGACGTGGCAGCAGAGATCGGCGTTACGACGGAGGCCATCTCGGAGGCAGTGCGCATCGCCACCATCGGCGACATCGGCGCCAACCTCGCCAAGTTCGACGTCGGCGACCGTCAGGTGCCGATCCGCGTGCAGCTCGACGAGGCGGCGCGGACGAAGGCGGGACTGATCGCGCAGCTCAAGGTACCCACCGCCAGTGGCGCCGCCGTGCCGCTCGCGGCCGTCGCCACCCTCGAGTTCGGCCAGGGTCCCACTTCGATCGACAGGTACGACCGGCAGCGCCGCATCCTCCTGGGCGCCGACCTCGTCGGCACGACACCGCTGGGTGACGCCGTCGACGCGATCATGAAGCTTCCGGCTGCCTCCAAGCTGCCTGAGGGCGTCACCATCAAGCAATTCGGCGATGCCGAGATCATGACCGAAGTGTTCGAGAGCTTCGCGCTTGCGATGGGTGCCGGCATCATGATGGTGTTTGCCGTGCTCGTGCTGCTGTTCTCAAGCTTCCTGCAGCCCATCACCATCCTGTTCTCGTTGCCGCTTTCGGTCGGCGGCGCCATTGTCGCGCTTGCGCTGACCGGCAACTCGATCTCGCTGCCGGTCGTCATCGGCCTGTTGATGCTGATGGGCATCGTCACCAAGAACGCCATCATGCTCGTCGACTTCGCGGTCGAGGAGATTAGGGCCGGCGTGCCGCGCGTGGACGCCATCGTCGATGCCGGCCGCAAGCGCGCGCGCCCCATCGTCATGACGACGATCGCCATGATCGCCGGCATGATGCCGCTGGCGCTCGCGCTCGACTCGGGAGGCGAGTTCCGCGCGCCGATGGCAATCGCAGTCATCGGCGGCCTCATCTCGTCGACTCTGCTCTCGCTCGTGTTCGTGCCCGCGGTGTTCATGCTGATGGACGACATCGCATTGTTCGTCTGGCGTCTCTTCAGCCGCTTCGTCGGACCCGGCGAGCAAGTCGCGCAAGAGACGGCGGAGCCGAGCCACGCTCACCCCGCGGAATGAGTTTTTCTGCGTGCTGCATAGTGAGGCGGCATGGTAGGCACTATCTGACGCAGCTCCGGCGAGACCGCCGGCGTCAGAGGAGTTCCCCATCATGTTCGACGCAAAAAGTCTTCTCGAAGCGCTCGTCGCCGGCGGTGCGCAGCGCCATACACCTCAGGCCAGCGGCAGCGCCGGAGGATTGGGCGATCTGCTGGGCGGACTGCTCGGCAGCGGACAGCAGCCCGGCCGCACAGGCGGTGGCGGCGGCCTGGAAGACCTGCTGCGCAACATGCTGCCGAGCGAGCCTGCCTCACGGGGTAACTCCCCCGGTGCGCCCGCCAAGACCGGCGGCGGTCTCGACGATCTCCTGCGCAACATCGTACCGGGCTCGGATGGCGGCCAGGGCGGTGGCCTCGGCGGCGGGTTGGGCGACATCCTGGGCAAGTTCAAGGACCAGATGAGCCAGGGCGCCACGCCCGGTGCGGGCACGCGCCAGGGCGGCGGCGCAGGCGAGAAATCGATCACCGACATTCTGGGCGACCTGCTGGGGCAGGCGACCTCGGGTGCCAAGGAAGGTGCGGGGCGCATCGGTGAGGCGACGGGAGCGCGCGATGCGCTGGAGCGCATGGGCGGGGGCCAGTCGGCCGACGAGCTGATGGGCAAGCTCAAGGAGCTCATCAACAACAACAAGCTGGGCGCTGGCGCCGTGCTGGGCGGCCTGGGCGCGCTCGTTCTGGGTTCCCGCACCGGCCGCTCGCTCGCCACCAGCGCGGCCAAGCTCGGCGCGCTGGCGCTGATCGGCGGCCTCGCCTATCGCGCCTACCTCGACTATTCGCAGGGACGCCGGCCGCTCGACGATCCGAGCTTCGTGCCCGATCAGCCGCCTGCCGGCTCCGGCTTCGAGCCGCAGGCGACGACCAACGAGCAGGCCGCGCTCTACATCCGCGCCATGATCGCAGCCTCCGCCGCCGACGGACGCATCTCCGCCGACGAGCAGCAGAAGATCCTGGGCAGCCTGAACCAGGTCGGCCTTACCGCGGGCGCCGAGGAGTTCCTCGCGAAAGAACTCAATAACCCGGCAACCGCTTCTGCGCTGGCCTCCGCCGTCAGCACCGAGCAGGAAGCGGTACAGGTCTATACGGCGGCTCGCATCGCGATCGATCCCGACACGCGGGGCGAGCAGGCCTTCCTGCAGGAGCTGGCGCAGCGGCTGGGTATGCCGGACCAACTGCGCGCGCACATCGACGCGGCAGCCGTCAGCGCCGCAGCATAAGCCTATCTAGCATCTTCTGCATCAATTTGAGTTTTAGAAGGCCGCTCCGTGGAGCGGCCTTCTTGCGTCCGAGGCCAGTATCGACATGAAAAAAGGGAGCCGCGTGGGCTCCCTTGCATCGCTCAGGGCTGGGCCTTGGCGCTACTGAGGCTTCGATTCCATCGCCGTCTCACGGTTGGCGAAGAACACATCGACGCGCATGCGCGTGACCAGCGGCTGGCCGTTGTCCAGCGTCACGATCACCTCGAGCACATCGACGTCGTTGGGCCGCCGGGGCCCGCGTGAAACGATCTGCGGCGACCCCAGCGACGAGGCGATCGACGTCACCTTGCCCGTGAAGTCCTGTCCGGGGAACGCATCGGCTCGCACCACGGCGCGCTGGCCGAGCTGGATGCGGGCGACGTCGCGATCCTCCACCTCGGCACGCACCTTGAGCGTCGTGAGGTCGCCGAATGTCAGCAGCGCAACTTCTGGCGACGGTGCGGCGAGCTCACCCTCGCGTGAATCGACGCGCAGCACGGTGCCGTCCGACGGAGCGCGGATTCGCGTGCGCTCGAGCGACTGATAGGCAAGCCGCAGATCACTGCGGGCTTGGGTAAGCGCTGCTTCGAGCCGTTCGGGGAGTGCAATGCCCTCCTTCTCCTCGACGCGCGCGAGCTGGCGGCGGGCCTCGTCGAGCACCGAGCGCTTCTGCACCACCTCCTGACGCAGATTGACGACCTCGGTGGCGATCGTGCCGGCCTTGCGCTGAGCAAACAGCGAGTCGAAACGTTGACGCGCCTCGAACAGATCGTGCTCTGCGTCCTCCACGGCATCCTCGGCGTTGCGACGATCGAGCACCAGGCCGGTCGGCTTCTTGGTCTCCTCGTCGCGCTCGCGGCGGCGGACCAAAGTTTCCGCCCGTGCGGCCGCGATGCGCGCGAGCTGATCACCGTCGTCCAAGCGAACCATGAGGTCGCCTTCGATCATGCGATCGTTGGCCTCGACGAGGACGGCAGCGATGATGCCGCCGACAGGGGCGACGATACGAACCTCGCCGGACCTCGGCTCGACACGACCCGTCGCCGACGCCGCCCAAACGGGATCGGCGGCCTTCTTTGCTTCCTCCGCCGAAGCAGCGCCTGCAGGCGTCGCAGGGCCGGCAAGGGCATTGGGGGCGAGCGCGTTCGGCTCGAGCCGCACCATCGTGCCGATAGCCAGCACCGAAACGGCCGCGGCGATGAGCGCGGCGTTGGTGGAGTTGATGTTAGCCATGTGCTTTGCGCCTTTTTGCGAGATCGGTGATTTCGGGAGCGTCCAGGCCTTCGGGCCGCCGCTCCTCGCCGACGATGCGTCCGTCCTCGATGCGCACCACCCGGTCGGCATAGGGCAAGGTGCGCGGATCGTGCGTGACGACGAGCACGCTACGGTTCTGCTCCTTCGCGATGCGGGCCAGCAGGGCCATCACCGCATGTCCGTTCTCTGTGTCGAGCGCCGCCGTCGGCTCGTCGGCGAGGACGACGGACGGAGAGGTGGCGATGGCGCGTGCGACCGCCACGCGCTGCTGCTCACCACCCGACATGTTGCCCGGCGGGTACTTGAGCCGATGCCCCAGACCGACGTCTCGAAGCACCTCCTCCGCGCGCGCGGCCGCCTTGAAGCCCTTCTCGCCGCGAACGTCGAGGGCGATGCGGACGTTCTCGAGCGCCGACAATGTTGGGAACAGGTTGTAGGACTGGAAGATGAAGCCGATGTGATCGCGCCGCAGGGCCGCGAGCTTTTCGGGCGGAAGGCCGGTGGTCACGTTGCCGGCGACACGTATCGTGCCCGACGTGGGCGTAAGGATGCATCCCAGGATCGACAGCAGCGTCGTCTTGCCCGAACCGGAGGGGCCCATTAGCAGGGTAAGCTCTCCAGGATGCAGCGCTACAGTGACGCCCTTGAGCGCCAGCACCTTACCGGCGCCGGAGCCCAGTTCCTTCACGACATCTGTGGCTTCGAGGACTGGCGGCGCGGTCATCTGTTGAACACCATCGCTGGATCGATCTTCGTGACTTTCATGATGGCCGAAAGGGCCGAGATCGCGCACATGAACAGCGTCACCGCGAACAACACGGCCGCCAGCCAGGGCGTCATGACGAGAGGCAGCGGCGTATCGTGACTGGCAAACACCGCCGCCAACGCTATCACCATGCCAAGCACGTAACCGATGACGGCACTTAGCCCGGCCTGCCCGAGGATCACCTTGTGGATATAGCCCGCCGACGAGCCCAGCGCGCGCAACGTCGCGAACTCGTTGAGGTGATCCTTGGTGCTCGAATACAGCGTCTGCGCGACGATGACGGTGCCGACGAGCACACCCAGGAACGCGCCGCCGATCAATGCGACACCAGCACCCGTGCGGAACAGCCACTGCGAAAGACTGCGGTCACGGAACTCGGCCTTGGTCAGCACCTCGGCGGTCTCCAACCGGCTCTTGAGCTCGCGCCGCACCTGCTCGACATCGGCGCCGGGTGTGACCTTGACGAGATAGAAGGTCGTTGCGTCGCTCTGCGCGCCCAGCAGTTGCCGCGCTCGATTGGCCGGCATGTAGACATACGGCGACTGCGTAAACGAGCGCACGCCCTCGGTAAGTCCCTTGACGCGCACACGACCGGTCGCGATCTGCGCGGTAGCGCCGATGCCGGGAATATCGAGTTCGCGCAGATACGTCCGGTCGACGGCGACGCCGGTCGGCGCCTTCACGTCGTCCCAGGTACCCTTGATCAGCGACCAGGGCGCCAGCCCACCTTCCTCCGGATCGGTACCGATGACGACGACGCGAGTCGATCCTCCCGACGGCTTGCGCCACTCCGCGAAGGCAACGACCATCGGCACAACGCTCGCCACGCCCGGCGTCGCCAGCGCCTGATGCCGCTCGCCCGTCCGCAGCAGCATGCCGCCGTCCTCGAAGCTCTTGGCGCCGAACGTCGTGATCCAAAGGTCGCTGTCGGTGTGATCGATGTTGTCGGTGATCATCTTGCTCGAGCCAAGGTAGAGGCCGAGCTGCACAGCAACGAGCACGATCGAGAACAGGATGCCGACCAGCGTCACCGCCAGACGGATGCGATCGTGGAACAGGTTTCGAAACGCCAGGGTCAGGATCATCCGTTCCTACTCGATCGAAGAGTTGGCGCGCCCGGCGCGCATGCTATGCAGAGTTCGCTGCGGGTCCATACGTAGTCCGCTGCCCTGGCCGGAGCCGCATGGCCGCCGGATGGCCCCTCGCGGGCCAGGGAGCGGCAAATCAAGGCATGACCGCGGCACATCCGCCGCGACATAATGCAAACGGGCCGGCTGCGGCCAACACTCCCGAGCGGCGACCGCATCATAGGCCCTTAACGACTTTGACGCATCGGCCTTGCGCGCGGCGGCGCCGTGACCACGATGCGCGAGACCAGATACGACCGTCCGTTTGACGGGCCGCCGCAGCAACAGCTCGCTTGTATCAACGTTTTGCCGCTTTACTGTGTTGATCCAGCGATCAACCTTTCCAACGTTTCCGGGTTCACCCATGACACAGATGTCGCTCGCCACAACCTCCCCGGTCGTCAGTCCCGCACCGCGCGCCCTGGGCGCTGCTGGCGCGGCGACGCTTGCCGCCGGCCTGCTGCTGCCCTTACAGGCAGCTGCCGCGTCCAAGGAGGTCGGTGTCTGGTACGACGACACGGGCAAGGGCGCCGTCGAGATTTTCTCGTGCGGCCGCAAGCTGTGCGGGCGAATCTTCTGGCTCAAGGATCCGCTCAACAAGGACGGTACGCCTCTCTACGACGGCTACAACCCGCGCTCCGACCTGCGCTCACGGCCGATCTGCGGACTTCAGGTGCTGGGCGATCTGGAGCGCCAGCCGGACGGAACCTGGGATGCGGGCTGGGTCTATGATCCCAAGGTCGGCAAGTCCTATGACGCCGCCATTTCTCTTTCGGGCAGCAACACCCTGGTTCTTACCGGTTACAAGGGTGTGAAGTTTCTGAGCAAGTCGTTCACCTGGACACGCGCGCCGAGAAACCTTCCCAAGTGCTCTTCGTCAAAGGCGTCCTCGCGCTGACAAGGGCGCCGAACTGGCGGCGCCCCTCCTTCCAAAGCAACGCGATCTCAAAGCACGCGGTGCTACTCGGCCGCGGTGCGACCAGCCATCTGAACCGCACTTCCGGCATTCGCCTTGCGGGTCGCCTCTGCCGAAGCCAGCCGCTCGACGAACTCCACCGCACGATCGACCACCAGGTTCCGCTGCCTGTCGAGCGTCACCATGTGATAGCTGTCGTCGAGCACCAGTGACTCGACGATGCCGCCCAGACCGCGCTGGATGCGGAATGCGTTCTTGATGTCGCTCTGGTCATCGCAACGCGGGTGGATGATGAGAGCGGGGATCTTGATCGCGGCCATCTCCCGCTTCACGACACGGACCAGACGCCGGAACTGATAGACGAGGCCGCCGCCGCGCCCGAACAGATCCTCCACCGGACGCTGCTCGCTGGAAAAGCTCTCGATGGCGAACTTGCGGATACGCTCGTCCTTGATGCCGTAGGGCTCGCGCTGCTTGAAGTGGAACATGCGCGCGCTGTAGCGGTCGTTCACCAGACGGAACAGGTTGAAGTACCACGGTATCGACCAGCCGTTGGGCCACAGCGTCGGCGCCAGCAACATAAGCCCGCGTACCTTGTCGGGACGCTTGGCTGCGATGTGCATGCCCAGGATCGCGCCGGCCGACAGGCCGCCAACGTAGATCGTGTCGCAGGTTGCGGCGAGCGATTGGAACTCAGCCTCGATCCCCGCAAACCAATCTTCCCACGTTGAGATGCCGGAGACGTCCGTGCCTGCTGTCATCCCTGGGACAAAGGGACAGGAAACGGTGTAGCCGCAACGCCCGAGAGACTGGGCAAGATGGCGCAGTTCCACCGGCGTGCCGCCCAGGCTGTGCAGCAGAAGAATGCCTACGGATCCCCCCGGGATCCTGTAGCTACCCTGATAGCTCGTAGGTTTTTGCTTGTTTTTCATAGAGCTAAAGCTACTCGCTGTTACGCCACTCGACCTTCATGAGTAGCCCATGATGTGCCCTGGGTCAAGTCACCGCTTGGTATTGGCCCTGTTGAAGTTCGTTCCGGTCACCAAGCCGGTCCCTCGCCCGATGGAGGGACCGCAATGCGAGATGCACCATGTTGCGCCGCAACGCAAGTGGCGCCCGCTCGCGGTACGCCGCACATGCGCGTCTGCGTAGCAAATGTACGCCCTGCCCGGCTGTTCCCCTTGTGACAGATGCGACGAGAATGGCGATAGGTCAGTGTGACGCAACCGTATCGCACGCCTGTAACAATCGGAAATATATGACTGTTTTTGCGCTCCCCGGAACGGAATGCCAGAGCTCGAAAAATCGCGTCATGCCAGTCACTTGCGGTTTCGTCGTCCTGCATCCGCATCTCGCTCCGCCCGCCGTGGAGGTAGATGCTGCAACGCACAATACCCCACCGCTATGGGGTCGAGATTACGCATGATCAGATGAAAGTTTTGCTGCGCTCGGGAGGTAACCTTAATGCGCAGGGTCAGCGACCGTCCGTTTGGATGCCCCGAAGGGCATGGCGGCGAGATAGGCCGCGAACGCGCCGAGCACCGCCAGCGTGTAGGGGGTCTCGGTCCAGCCCGTCGCGCTGCCGACAGCCCAGACAAGTCCTCCCGTGACAAGGGCCGCCAGCGCGCTGGGTTGTCTCCCCCATCGACTGAACAGCCCCATGACGAGGCAAACGACGACACCGGAGCTGCCAAACGCAGCGGCCAGTTCCACCAGATCGCGTACCGAACTCGATGTGAGTGCCAAGACGTAGGCCACGAGCGCGAGAGCCACGACGGTGACGCGCACGGACAGCAGCCGTGCGCGATCGCCGCCCAACCCGGCCAGCGGCGCGATTGCATTGTGCGACAGCAGCGACGACGCGGCGACGAGCGTCGAGTCCACCGTCGAAAGGATGGCCGAGATGATCGCTCCTGCGAACAGGATGTAGAGCACTCCGGGCAAGAACCGTTCGGCGAGCCTTGGCACAACCTGCTCCAGAGCCTCGCCCTCGATACCGGGCAGGACGGCCGGCGCCACGAGGCCGAGATAGACCGGGATGAGCCCCACCAGCAGGTACAAGAGTGCGCCGCACATCGTCGCCCCGGCCGCCACTCCGGCCGATCGGCATCCGAGCATGCGGGAGACGAGTTCGATCGCAACGATCGTACCGCACACGGGCACGAGCCAATGTTCGAGAATCTGCAGAGGTGGCGTCGCGACGATGGACGAGACATCCAGCCGCTCGGGAGGCAACGCCGCGATGCTGGCCGAGAAGCCGCCCAATGTGCCGGCCGTCACGAACGCCAGCACGATGAGCCCGACGATCACGGCGGCCCCCTGGATGAGATCGGTGATGGCGTCCGCCATCAAGCCACCGAGCACGGTGTAGGCAGCCACCACCACGGCCGCGAGTGTAATGGCTGTCGCCGCGTTGAGCTCGGAGACTGAACTCATCACCTGGCCGAAGGCTCTGATCTGCGCCGCCGCCCAGAACACGCTGCCCGGCACAAGCAGCAGCACGACGAGGCGCTCGGCGGCGACGCCGAAGCGCCGGCGGAAGAAGTCGGCAAACGTCGTCAGACCCTGCCGCCACAGCGTCGCTGCGAAGATCGCGCCGGCGATGAACAGCGCGACGGCGTAACCGAACGGATCGAACTGCGCGCCCGCCAGCCCCTTCTCGTAGACTTCGCCTGACGTGCCGACAATGACCTCGGCGCCGAACCACGTGGCGAAGACCGTAAAGGCACCGATCACGGGACCTATGCGCCGACCGGCGGTAATGTAGTCACTCTCGGTGGAGATGGTGCGTGAAACGACGGCACCGATCACGAACTGCAGCACGACATAGGCGAGGACACCCGCGAGCACGGCAGACATGAACACCCCCTTCACTCTGCGGCCGAAGCCGGAAAGGCCAGCACGGCACCGAGCCAGCGCCGAGCATGAAGTGCGCCTCGGCGCCCGGTCAAGCGGAGGCCTGAGGTGGTCATCCAGGGACCAAATCGATGATGGACGGCATGCGGCAATCGCAGCCGCCGGCGTGCGGATTGGCGCGCCATGCGACACGCGCCAACGGATCCTTAACCCTGTCGGTCTAGCCTCGAAGCCCAAGAATAGTCTCAAAACCCCGGAAGAGTGTGTGTCGACCGGGGCCCGCGTACTGGGGATTTCGAGTTATGTTTCAAGCGTCACGTTCGCGCCTTGCGCACTTCGCCGCGGCTTTAGCCGGCGCCGCCATCCTGCTGCACTCGTCGGCCGCTACCGAGGCCACAGCCGCCTCAAGGGTCTGGCCGAGCCAGGTTATCGCCACCTACAAGATCGCCTTCAACGGCTTCGACATCGGCCGCTTCCGGTTCGATGCCCGCGTCGACCAGCGCGCCTACGTGCTGACCGGGAATGCCGAAATATCGGCGTTCCTGGGCGTGTTCAAATGGCGAGGGGTGACGCGATCGGAGGGCCTGCTCGCGGGCAACCGCGCGGCACCCTCCAGCTACGCCTTCGACTACCAGTCGAACGCGCGTACCGGCAACGTACGCATGGGTTTCAGACAGGGCGACGTGGCGATGGTCAGCGCCGACCCGCCGCTGCCCACCGCACCTGACGAGGTGCCGCTGGAACGCGTGCATCTGTCGGGCGTGCTTGACCCGCTGAGCGCGGTCATGATGCTGACGCGGCCTTCGACGGGCGCCCCCTGCGCACAGCGCCTCAAGGTGTTCGACGGCAAGCAGCGCTTCGATCTCGCACTGACCGAGCGTGGTGAGCGCCGCCTGGCGGCCCGTCGCAGCCAGGAGGAGACGCTGACCGTCTGCGGCGTTCGCTACCGGCCGGTCGCGGGCTTCCGCCGCGGCGGCGAGACCGATGCACTGGCGCGCAGCGAGGGTATCGAGATCGCGTTCCGTCGCATCGCGGAAGCCGACCTGTTCGTGCCGCAGGCGATCAGCGTGCCAACCGGCGTCGGCGCGGCAGTGCTGACGCTCGAGCGGCTCGAGGCGCGCACCGCGAACAACGATCAGGTTGCCTTCGTCGAATAAGAGCCGCCATCTTGGAACTCATTGACCTGCCCCGGAGCATGCGCTTCGGGGCAGAATGCGTTTGCCGCTTCGGACGCTGGCGTGATCGTCCAGCATCAACAGCGATGCTCCCGCATCGCCCCCCAGACCCGACGAAATCCTTGATCTTGGCGCAGCCGGGTGCAATCCAGAGGCCGAAGCGACCAGGAGTCCGTCATGGGCAGCGATCTAGAAGCCCGCATCCGTCACGTCACAGCGGTGCTCGGCCCGACCAACACGGGCAAGACGCATCTGGCGATCGAGCGCATGCTGGGCCACGACAGCGGCATGATCGGGCTGCCCCTGCGCCTGCTCGCGCGCGAGATCTACGACAAGATCGCGGCACGCGTCGGTGCCGACAAGGTCGCGCTCATCACGGGTGAGGAGAAGATCAGGCCCGAGCGCGCCCGCTACTGGGTGGCAACCGTGGAGGCGATGCCGCGCGACATCGACGTCGACTTCCTCGCCGTCGACGAGATCCAGTTGTGCGCCGACCCTGAGCGCGGCCACGTCTTTACCGACCGGCTGCTGCACGCGCGCGGCCGGCAGGAGACGTTCCTGCTCGGCGCGCAGACGATGCGCGAGGCCATCTCGGATCTCATTCCGGGCGCCAACTTCGTGTCGCGGCCTCGGCTGTCCAAGCTCACGTATTCTGGCGAGAAGAAGATCACGCGATTGCCGGCGCGGTCGGCCGTCGTCACGTTCTCGGCCAACGAGGTCTACGCCATCGCCGAACTGATCCGCCGGCAGCGCGGCGGCGCCGCAGTCGTGCTCGGCGCCCTCAGCCCGCGCACGCGCAACGCACAGGTGGCGCTCTACCAGTCGGGTGACGTCGATTTCCTGGTGGCGACTGACGCCATCGGCATGGGTCTCAACCTCGACGTCGATCACGTCGCATTCGCCGCCGTGCGCAAGTTCGACGGCCAGACGCATCGCAACCTCACCCCATCGGAACTCGGGCAGATCGCTGGCCGTGCCGGACGGCACATGAACGACGGCACGTTCGGGGTAACGGCAGGCGTCGAAACGCTCGATGCCGAACTGATCGACCGGCTGGAGAACCACAACTTCGAGAGCGTGAAGGTGCTGCAGTGGCGCAGCCGCACGCTCGACATGTCAACGCTCGACGCCCTGCGGGAGAGCCTGCGGCAGATGCCGCGTGAGGCCCGGCTTGCGCGCGCGCGCATGGCCGACGACGTGGAGGCGCTGGAAACGCTCTCGGGCGACCAGCAGGTACGCGACTTCACGCGCAGCCCGGCTGCCGTTTCCATGCTGTGGGACGTCTGCCAGCTCCCCGACTACCGCAAGATTTCCTCATCATCCCACGCCGAACTCATCGGCACGGTCTACAAGCACCTGCGCGGACCCGAGGAACGCATTCCTGAGGACTGGTTCGCAAAACAGGTCGCCTTTTCCGATCGGACCGACGGCGACATCGACACGCTTGCCAATCGCATCGCGCACATCAGGACCTGGACGTTCGTTGCCAACCGCGCTGATTGGCTCAAGGACCCCGTCCACTGGCAGGAGCGCACGCGCGCCATCGAGGATGCGCTGTCGGACGCGCTGCACGAATGCCTGACGCAGCGCTTCGTCGACCGCAAGACTTCGGCGCTGATGAAGGGCATGCGCGACAAAGAAGAACTCAACGCCGAGATCCGCGACGACGGCTCCATCGAGGTGGAGAACCACTTCGTCGGACGTCTCCAGGGTTTCCGCTTCTGGCCCGATACCAACGCCAGCACCGAAGGCATTCACGGCAAGGCGGCACGGCACGCCGCCGCGCAGGTGCTGTCGCGCGAACTAGGGATGCGCGCACGCCGCGTCGCCGCAGCCAAGGCCGACGCATTCAAGCTAACTCGCAACGGCCGCATTCTTTGGCGGGACGAGGAGGTCGCGCGGCTGGAGCCGGCCGAGGATCCGCTGAAGCCGCAGGTCGTGTTCAGCGCCGACGAGCATCTCTCGCAAGCCGACAAGGAGAAGGTTCAGGCGCGCCTCGATCAGTGGCTGACGGAAACCGTCGCGGACCGATTGAAGCCACTCGTCGAGCTGTCGGCCTCCGAGGAACTGAACGGGCTGGCGCGCGGTATCGCCTTCAGGTTGCGCGAGGGCTTGGGCGTCCTGAAACGCGATACAATCGCGGAAGAAATTCGTTCGCTCGACCAGAACGCCCGCTCCGGGTTGCGCAAGCACGGCGTCCGCTTCGGCGCCTTCCACATCTATGTGCCGCAACTGCTGAAACCGGCGTGCGCCGAGCTGACGCTGGCACTGTGGGGGCTCAAGCACGCGCACGAAAGCGGCCTTGATCGCGAAGCGCTGCCGGACCCGCCGCGCGCCGGGCTGACCTCCGTCAGCGCCGACCCAGCGATACCCGAACCGTTCTATAGAGCCTACGGCTTCAGCCGTTGCGGCCCGCGCGCTGTGCGCATCGACATTCTCGAGCGGCTCGCCGATCTCATCCGGCCCTTGCTCTCGTGGAAGCCCTCCGGCACGGAGGCCGACGCCAAAAAGCCAGCCGGCGCAACGGGCGAGGGCGGCTTCACGGTAACGCCCGACATGATGTCGATTCTGGGCTGCTCGTCCGAAGAGCTGGCCCAGGTGCTCAAGGCGCTCGGCTTCTGGGTGGAGCGCAAGCCCGCGCCCCGCGCCGTGAAGCCCGATGGCGCCATCGCCGACACGCCGGTAGCGCCAATAGCCGACGCTGCTGCCCCCGCTGAAGACGACGGGCCGGCAGGAGCCGTTGCCGTCGCGGACGAGAGCGCGTCGACCGACGCGCCTGTCGAGACCACTGCGGATGCTGGTGCAGCCCATCAGGAACCGCAGCAGCCCGTCGCGCAGGGCGCATCGGGTGATGGAGTTGACGCTCCCGCGCAAGCGGCGGACACCGAGGAAACCTTCATCGAGATCTGGCGGCCACGCCGCCATCGCACCGAACGCGATACGCGCGAGCGCCGCCGGGGTCGCCGGGGCGGGCGGGGCGAAGCCGGCCACGGTGCGGGGTCGTCTGCGCCAGCCACGACAGAGGCAGGTGCCGAGGCCGCCGCAAGCGCCGCGCCCTCACCCAGCGACGACGCGCAACCGCGCCACGGGCGCGACCGTGACCAGCAGGAGGGCGGCCGGCGCGACAATCGCGGAGGCAACCGCAAGCAACATCACGACCGCAACCGCGACAAGCGCGGTGGTGGTCAGCCGGGCGGACCACCCGGTGCGGGCAGGGATGGCGGTGCCCGGCCGGCCGGTCCCCAGCGCCAAGGCGATCGCGATCGCCGCGACGACCGCCGCCGGCGCGACGAGCCGCGCAAGCCGCAGGTCATCTCGGCAAGTCCGCGTAAGAGCAGCGCCGCCGATCCCGATTCACCGTTCGCGGCACTGGGCGCGTTGAAGGAGGCGCTGGAGAAGAAGTCCAAGGAGCGCACTCCTTGACGCCCAAGGCCGTCAGCGCCGACGAAGATGGCGGGGCGTCCGCCGGTCAGCGCCTCGACAAGTGGTTGTGGTTCGCGCGCCTCGTCAAATCTCGAACGTCGGCCGCTGCGCTCGTCACGTCGGGTAAGGTGCGGGTCAACCGTGACCGCATCGACAAGCCCAGCCACTGGCTGAAGCCCGGCGACGTCGTGACGGTGACAGTGAGCCGCCGTGTACGGGTCCTGAAGGTGCTTCTGCCTGGCACACGGCGCGGACCTGCGCCGGAGGCCCGCCTCCTGTTTGAGGACCTTTCACCCCAAGTCGCCGCATCGCCTCAGGCGGATGCCTCGCCGGTCGTGACGTCTGCCCAACGGTCCCTGGGCACCGGCAGGCCGACCAAGAAAGAGCGCCGCAAGATCGATCAGCTCCGCGGGCGGGAGTAGATCGCCAGCCTTTGAGGTGGACGAGACGCGAGTCTGGCTCGGAACTTGCGCACAGGGCTTGCTGATGCCCGCATCCCGACTATAAAGACCGTCGCTTCGCCGCGAACACGAATGGACGCATCTGCATGACCTATATCGTCAACGACAAGTGCATCAAGTGCAAGTACACGGATTGCGTCGAGGTCTGCCCTGTCGATTGCTTCTACGAGGGCGAGAACATGCTCGTCATCCATCCCGACGAGTGCATCGACTGTGGCGTGTGTGAACCCGAATGTCCGGTGGAGGCGATCAAGCCCGATACCGAGCCGGGCCTTGAGAAGTGGCTGGAGCTCAACCGCGAGTACGCGGAAAAGTGGCCCAACATCACGGCCAAGAAGGAGCCGCTGCCGGAGGCCGAAGAGTTCAAGGACGTCGCCGGTAAGCTCGAGAAGTATTTCTCCGCGGAGCCAGGCGCGGGGGACTGATCCTGCCGCACGGCGAAGCCGCCACCGACTCAACCTGACCCCAACCCTCGAATCCGGGTGCGCCGGGGGTGTGACATCCTGTACCACCGGGTTGCCGGGGGGCGGCTGATGTTGCAGCTGCGCCTCCGCTCGCCGGTAGGCGAATTTGCCAGCTGCGTCATGCTGCTATGCGAAAACCAATTGAAGTTGAGGACAAAAATTAAACGCTTGAAGCACCGCTTCGGCGTCACCACTTCATTTTGCGTGAACAATATGTTACAGTGTTAAAGGATGTGGCGTGGAAGGCACGGATAGGGGTTAGGGTGTGGCCCTGCAGTTACGGGCCGATACAACCAAGGCAGAGATCGGACGTCAACCAGTTTGTGCGGCGGCTCGCCTGCCCGAACAGCGGCAAGGTCCGGATCGGACGCGGTAGCGAAAATAAATGAACAGGGCCGGCGCGACGGCAAAGGTGGTCGTCGCTTCGGCTTTTTGCGCCGGGAGCGCAGGTCAGGTCGGCCTGAACTTTCGGCAGGCTCGAGGCAACGGACAGGCCGTTGCCCGAGTTTTGTAGAGAAGAGTGAGACGACGCTTATGGCCCACAAGAAGAAGCAGACCAAGGTTCAGCCGGCAAAGACGGCGCTGCGCGGAGCGAAAAAGCCCGCCGCCGCCGCTCCGAAGGCAAGCGCTTCGAACAAAATGGCTAAGCCGAAGTCCGCCAAGCCAGTCGCGGCGCCGCGCCCTGCTGCCAAGAGCCCCGCCAAACCGGCTGCCGTGAACAAGGTGCTTTCCAAGCCCGACGCCGCCGCGAAGCTGGCGAAGACGCCGGTTGCGAAGGCTGCTGCCGTGAACCCCGCACGGGCCAAGGCTGCGGCACTGGTGAAGCCGAAGGCCGCAGCCAAGGTTACCAAGCAGGTGAAGCCGGTCGAGGCGGAGAACGTTGCGCCCGCGGTTGCCGCCAAGCCTGCGGTGACCGTCGCCAAGGTGAAGCCGAAGACTGCGGCCGCACCGGCCGCTGCCGTGGCCAAGGCTCCCGAGGCGCGCGCCGTTCCGGCCGCCGCCACGGTTGCCAAGAAGCCAGGTGCGGCGCCTGCGGCAGCGGCGGCGCAGAAGCCGGTCGATAAGAAGCCTGTCGGCCAGCGCCACGGCTTCAAGATGAACGAGTTCGTGGTCTACCCGGCACACGGCGTCGGCCGCATCGTCGGCATCGAAGAGCAGGAGATCGCAGGCATCTCGCTCGAACTGTTCGTGATCACGTTCGAGAAGGAGAAGCTGACGCTGCGCGTGCCGACCGGCAAGCTTGAGGCTGTTGGCATGCGCAAGCTCGCCGAGGAGAACATCGTCCGCAAGGCGATGGAAACCCTCAAGGGCCGGGCGCGCGTCAAGCGCACCATGTGGAGCCGTCGCGCGCAGGAGTACGTCGCCAAGATCAACTCGGGCGACCTCGTCTCGATCGCGGAGGTCGTGCGCGACCTCTACCGTTCCGAGGCGCAGCCCGAGCAGTCGTACTCCGAGCGACAGCTGTACGAGGATGCGCTCGACCGGATGGCGCGGGAAATCGCCGCTGTCGAGAAGCTCGACGAGCGCGGCGCTGTCCAGCGCATCACGGAGGTGCTGGCGCGCAGCGCCCGCGGCCGCCGCGCGGCCGAAGCGACCGAGGCGGAAGCAGCCTGATAGCTGACGGCTGCCATCGGCCCACGCTGGTCTCGATACACAAGGCCCCCGGTGCGAGCACTGGGGGCCTTGTCATTTGAGCGTCACAGCGAATGACCGATAGGCGGAGCGCGCGATCTCACCCCATCACGACCGGCATCGTGATCCCTCGAAGGTTCGCGCTGGGGCGCCGCATCATCCTCGATGACTTCGAGGTCATCCGGCGTTGAAATCTCGATCATCGGTCCCTGCCGGCGCACGATCCAGCCGCGTGCGCGCACTTGCCGTCCCGCCAGTCGCTCCAGGCTGGAACTCCATGCAGGATGGGCGCGCACAAGTGCAGGAGCCACAGATGCCGTGAAGTCCTCCCGCCAGTTGTCACCGAAGTTGAGGTAGATGCGTCCCTTCACCCGTGCCGCACGCCGGACGCGCCCTTCGACGACCTGAAACGTATGGCGCAGGGCGAGCAGGGCCTCCGGCGCCTCGGCTGAACGAATACCGTACCCGGGATGACTCCACAGCCCTCGCCGCGCTTCCCTGGCCGGAGCTTCGGCTGCGAGCAAACCGGCCAAGCAGGAGGAATTTCCCGCTGACGTATGGGCGCGCGCATGACCGGCGCCGAGCATCAAGGCCTGTAGCCAATCAGCACGCCCTTGCTCGCTGACCAGCAGAACCTGTGCGGGTGTCCGGCCGTAACGATCGCGGGCACCCACGGCAGCCAATACGACCTGACGCCCCAAAGCCGCGGCTTGCAGCCATGTATTCGCCGCAACGGCCGGTTGCCAGACCTCCGCGCCATCGACGGCGTCGGTCGCTCGGGGAACGAGCACGCCGGCGAGCACGACCTCGCGTCCGTCCTCCAGCTTGAGCGTGGCCTCGCCGGTGACAGAGGTGACCGCGTGACGGCCGGCTTCCAGCGTCGTCTGGCAGCCGTTGCCCAGTGGCGCGGTCAGCGCAGGATCGCCTGCATCTTCATGGCCCAGGGCATCGTCGACAGGCAATCCGGCCAGCAGGCAGGCGAGCCCGGCGGCAACCGCGGCCAACCTCGCCGCTGCCCTGCTCCCGCGCACGCCCGAGCATTCGCGTGCCCTACGTTTAATCACCATCCGCATACGGCCAGCATCATGCCTTGGCCTTCGTCGCGCAATGCCGGACTGTCGTGAACACCTCACGCCATGATCACGTCGTCGCTGCCAAGTTGCGCGAGCTGCACGTTGCGCAGCGTGATCGAGTTGGCTGCGTCGATGGTGATGACCGTATCGGCACCGACCTGCGCGGAATGCGCGAGCAGATCGGCGAAGTCCACGAAGCCCACCGCCGAAACGTCGATGACATCACCTCCCGTCAGCGAGAAGTCAGTGACGATGTCGAGGCCAAAGCTACCAGCGAAGACGAACGTATCGGCTCCGGTGCCGCCCTGCAGAAGATCGTTCCCGGCCGAGCCTCTGAGGGTGTCGGCGCCCGCACCTGCGTCGATCAACTCGATGTTGCTGACCAGAATTTCGGAGAGATCGAGCGTGTCGTCGGCGCCCGTCAGTCGGATCGTATCGCTGCCCGCACCACCATCGATCGCCTCGATGCCGGAGAGATTACCTCCCGTCGCCGCAAGACCGATGACATCGTTGTAGGCGCTTCCGAGGATTGTATCCGTACCCTCGCCGCCGACAAATACATCGAAGCCCTCCGATCCGCCGACGACCGTGAACGTGTCGTTGCCAGAGCCGCCAACGAGAGTATCGTCGCCGGCGCCGCCGCGGATGGTGTCGTGGCCGGCCGAACCCGTCACGGTATCGGCCCCGGCACCTGCATCGATCAGCTCGACGCTCGTGACCACGATCGACGAAAGGTCGAGACTGTCGCTGCCCGCAGTGAGGCGAAGCGTATCGTTGCCAGCACCGCCGTCGATCGCCTCGATCCCCGACAAATTACCTGCCGTCGCGGCAAGACCGATAATATCGTTGTAGGCGCTGCCAAGAACTGTGTCGTTGCCAGCGCCACCGTCGAACGTATCGAAACCCTCCGAGCCGCCAACGATCAAGAACACGTCGTTGCCTTCGCCGCCCGCGAGTGTGTCGTCGCCAGCGCCGCCGCGGATCGTGTCGTTGCCTGCGGATCCCGTCACGGTATCGGCACCCGCGCCCGCATCGATGAGCTCGATGCTCGTAACGGCGATCGCTGCAAGATCGAGAATGTCGTCGCTTGCGGTGAGGCGGATCGTGTCGCTGCCCGCGCCACCATCGATGGCCTCGATGCCATCGAGATTGCCAGGTGTCGCAGCAAGGCCGATGACATCGTTGTAGGCGCTGCCAAGAATTGTGTCGTTGCCGTCGCCGCCACTGAAGACATCGAAGCCTTCCGTGCTGACGACGGTGAAGGTGTCGTCACCGCCGCCACCATGAAGCACGTCGTCCCCTGCGCCGCCACGGATGGTATCGGCACCCGCGGAACCCGTCACGGCATCGTTGCCCGCTCCGGCATCGATCAACTCGATGCCCACCACGGAGATCTGCGAAAGGTCGAGCGCATCGTCGCCGCTGGTGAGGCGAATGGTGTCGTTGCCTGCACCGCCGTCGATGGCTTCGATGCCTGCCAAATTTCCCGGCGCGTTCGCGAGCCCTATGGTGTCGCTATACGGGCTGCCGCGGATGGCATCGAAGCCACCCCCCCCATCGTAGATGTCGAAGCCGTTGGAATTGCCCAGAACCGGGAATATGTCGTTGCCAGCGCTGCCGGTCAGGACGTCGTCACCGGAGGTGCCGCTCGACGACTGGTCGGGCGCCACGACCGCAATCTGGACGGTAGCTGAACTCTGCGCGCCACTGCTGTCGGCGACGACGTAGTCGAGCGTCGCAGTACCAACAAACCCCGCATCGGGCGCGAAGACAAGGCTGCCGAAAAAGCTCGTCACCGTGCCGCCGCTTGCATTCCCCACCGAGACGATCGTGAGGCCGCCGGAGCCAGCCGTGTCATTGGACAGAAGCACCGCGTTGGGGATGGCAAGATAGGTGTCCACCAGGGTCTGGAGCGCGTCGCCAACGGCGACTGGTCCGGACGCCGAGCTGCCCGTGATGTCGATTTCGAACGTCAGATCCGTCGGAAGGAAGCCGTCGAAAGCGCTCACGCGAACGACAATCGCTTCTTCCGTGCCCACAGGCGGGGTGCCTGAGAGGGTGCCCGTGCGCCAATCGTAGGAGAGCCATTCCGGCAGCGGCGTCCCGTCCCCGAGCGTGACCGTGATCGAGACGAGATCGAAGTCCGGATCGATGAACAGGTTCTCCGGAAGGGTGAGTGAAAACGCCTGCCCGGCGGTCGCCTGCTGATCCGCTATGCTTGAGGTCGCGATGGGCGCGGTGTTGGGAACGATGTTGATGGCGACATCCGCTTCGGCCGTTCCGCCCGCTCCGTCGCTCACGGTGTAAGTGAAGGTCAGCACGCCTTCGAAGCCGGGCGGCGGAACAAGCTGAATGTCGCCATTGGCATCGACGGAAGCCGATCCAGAACTGACGTTGCTCACCGCGACGACGGTGAGCGGGTCGCCATCCGCATCACGATCATTGGCGAGCAGCAGAGCGGCGGGCACCACATAGTCGTGGCCACCGTAGACGAGCATGGGATCGTTGCTCGCATCCGGCGGCGTATTGGCAAGCATGGGCGCGGTGTCGGCCAGCGCGTCGATCTGCGAACGCACCCAGACCGTGCCGTCCTCGAAGTATATGCGGTCGATGCCGGTGCCGCTGCCCAGGTAAAAGCCGGTGATGGTTACGGTGCCACCGCCTGCAAACGCCAGAACGAGATCGTCGGGAGATGAAGCGAGGCGGTAGGCGGAAACGTCGTCGGGAAGGATGCCGCCAAACAGGATGAGCGTGTCGACATCGCCGTCGCCGCTGCCGCCATCGACGATGGTGTCGGCGCCATCACCGCGGAAGTACACGTAACCATCGCTGCCGTCGCCACCGTCGAGCGTATCGTCGCCCGCGTCTCCCAGGAACGTGTCGTTGCCCGCGTTGCCGGTCAGCGCGTTGTCCTGCTCGTTGCCGACGATGCGGTTGGCGCCGTCGTTACCCGTGCCAGCGATGGCCGCGCCTGCGAGCGTCAAGTCCTCCACGTTCTCGGGCAGCACATAGTCGACCCCTGTCAGGATGAGGTCGTACCCTTCTCCGGCATTCTCGATCACGCTGTCGCCAGCGGAATCGACTATGTATGTGTCGTCGCCGCCAGCGCCGGACATGATGTCGTTGCCGCTGCCGCCGTCCAGAATGTCGTCGCTGTTGCCGCTGCCGGTGATCGTATCGTCACCGCCACCCGCATCGATGATGGCGGGCTCGTCGTAGGCAATCAGGTCTGGCGCCGGCGTACCGTAGACAGGCGTCCGCGGCGTCGGCGCTGATCCCCCAGCATCGTTGGGGTCACTATCGGGTGCGGTCGGCCGTTGCTCGAGCGGATCGATCATGGGGGCATTGAGTGTAGCGACGGCCGAATCCCATCCGGGCTCGTATGCGTACATCTCGCCGCCGATTTCGATCGTGGTCGGTTCCCCAGGGTCGAGGAACTGCAGGCCCAGGTCGCCTTCGTCGAAGTCCACTACGCGGATGATCGTATGCGTCGCCGAGATGCCCAGCACTGAGGTGTAGGTGATCTCGTTGCCGGCATCGTCGATACCGAACACCTCCGTCTCGGTGATTCCGGAATAGATGTGGATCAGCAGATCGTCGTCATCGAGCTCGAAGCTCATGAAACCGATGAACTGGATGACGCCCTGACTCTGGTCGTTACCGAACGTTATGGTGTTCCACAATCGGTGCTCGTAGAAGGACTCCAGCCCCTCCTGCATATCGGCGAACGTGCCGATACCGCCGAGCACCTGCATGAGCTGCGAGTCCTCGTAGCCCAGATTTGAGCCGTTGAAGTAGTTGTATGGGATCAGCAGCGTGTCGCTCGCATCCGCGCCCTCGATAACGAACTCGACGGTCTGCGCCTGATTGCTCGAAAGGGTCGAAAGCACGAAGGTATCGGCGCCATCGCCGCCGACCGCGTATGTGCGGCCAGCGCCGCTCACGATCGTGTCGCTACCCTCGCCGCCGTAGATCTCGATGTCGTAGCCGAGCGGCGAATTGCCGCCAAATGCCTCCACGAGCCGCGCGTCGACGAGATCGTCGCCCAATCCCGCATCGACGCCGCGCATCCCCTCGTGCGCATAGACGCTGTCGTCTCCTTGCGAAGCGGTGATCCACTCGACAGAGTCGACCCAAATGCCACCGTCACCCTGGGCACCGACGGCCTGTACCCAGACCGCCGTCGATGATGCGGAGTTGATGATGAGACCGTCGGTGCCTTGCGCGAAGTCCAGCTCATCGCCGCGCGGATCACCCGAATCTCCACCGAACTGCATGGTCAGCGGAACCTGGATGAGATCGACGCCCGGACCGACCGTTATGTGATCGCTCGAGTTCGACGCCCACAAGACGCGCTCGATCGAGAACATCCAAGTGATGCCGCCTTCATGCGTAGCGATGTATTGAGGCGTGCGATGCGGGATGTGGTGCTCGAAGCCGACAATCTCCACCTCTCCGGCGCCACTGAAATCGACAGTGTCGACGCCGTCCTCGGCATAGGTAAAGGACCGGTCGCCGCCGTGGAGGTAGTCGACACCTCGCGACCAGATGAACGTGTCGTTGTCACCGCCACCGTAGAGGCGATCGACGCGCGTCTCGTCGTTGATGCCGCTCAGTATATCCTGGCCGAAGCCGCCGTAGATCGCCGTGAAATTGCCGGTGATGGTCAGCGTATCGTTGTCGAAGCCGCCCAGCAGGGTCTCTGTGCCGGGCGAATAGCGCAGCCGGTAAGGCGCGTTGGTGGAAATATCGACACCGGAAAAATAGAGGACGGACGTAACAAAGCTCGTCGAATTCAGCGTCGAGACCGGCGACGCTGGCAGGCCGTAGCCCCAGTAGCTGTACTGGGTGTCGGAGATGTCGCTCGCGTGGAACGCCATCTGCTGCCAGATCTCACCGGCATTGACCGTAACCAGGACGCGGCTGCCGCGCGTCTCGGGCGTGCCGATGTAGGCTTCGAGCGCTTCGCCCGAGAGCCCTCCGGCCGCGGCGCGCAGGGTCAGGTTGCCCGTCTCTCCCAGAACCGAGAGAAGCACCCTGTCACCCGCCGGCAGACGCACACCCTCCATGATGTACCACTCGTCCTGCGGCACCGGGACGCCAGTCAGCGGGGTCGGCTCCAGCATGAGTTGCAGGTGGTCGAAACCCAGATAGCCCAGGTAATAGGCCTCGACCGGCGTTCTCTCGATCCGGATGGTCGGCATGGATGTCCCTTTCCCAAAATCGAGGACGGGCAATTCGGCGGACACCGCTTAATGGAGAGCGATGCGCTTCTGCGGAGTGCGGGGCGTGCTGATGGTAGGGTCGGCGGAAGGATGTGCCGTCAACCATAATGGGGCGTAGGCTGGTAAATCAATCTCAGATTGCCGTCTAAGAGAGGATATTGAAGTATGCCGCCCGGCCGACCCGGGGCGATGCAGAGTTTACTTATATAAAACATTCAGTTGAGACGCCCCGCTGAGTCGGGAGCTAAACCATCTACTACCTTGGCGGGAAAATAGTGACGCTGGCCGGCGCTATTGGCAGTAGGTCGCACTCAGGCGCCGCGTTGCGAGATCGAAATGGAAGTGGTCGTGGTGAGCCGCGTTCGCCTCAGGACCCAGCACGGTCGTGAAGATACCGCACGCGCGTTTGTGCAAAGCTTTGAGGAACCGCAACTCCGCCGTCTCTGGTTCAACGGGCGGGCCATCCGGCGCATTTGCAGGCGGATCGACGTTTACCGCCCCTGACAACGACGTGACGGCGCGGGGTTTTAGTGCTGCTCCACGTTCGGCCGTTTCGCTGACCGCTGGCGCCCCCTGTGCCGAGGCTTGCTTCTGTCGGCGCGTGGCCGCGGCAATGGCCTGCGCGCCCCAGGTGTCCGCGACCGCAACCCGGCGGCCGTCGGCAAGCTCGAAAACGGCGATATCGATTGCGTTGGCCACCGCATGCTCGGACAGCTTCGCAGCCGGATCGTTGTAGCGGTTTCGGCAGACGTAGGCGGACGCGTTGCCCAACCGGACGATGCGCGATCCAAGAAACTCTTGCGCGGCAGGCTGCGCGACAGTCTCGAGCCAATGGAAAAGCCGCCCCGTCATCGCGCAATTGAGCGTGGCCGGAGGTGTCACCGCAGCACCGCCACGGCTTCCCAACTGCGAAACCAAGACGGGTGCGGGCGTACCGCAAACACCCTTCCGGATCGGGGGCTGCTGTACGAGCCGAGCCTCGATCGGGTCGAGCATCTCATCGCAGGCCTTCAAAGCCTCTTCGATCTCGACCGCCGTCCAAGCGTCTTGCGCAACCGTGGCCGGAGCGGCGGCGGGAGCCTGCTTGTCGGCGCCTAGCGCCGTTCCAGTCTGCTGCGATGGTGGAGCGCGTTCCTGTACCGGCCTGTCGGGCGCGGAGACGGGGGCCGGGGTCAACTCGGTCGTCCTCCCACCTGGCGGTGGCGTACGGGCATGGAGCGCCTTGACGGCCGTCCTGCGCGAAGCACTGGCGCGCAGCGGGTGCGGCTTGGGAAGCGGCGGAACATGCGCCTCGGTGACCTCAGGGTGTATTCGCCGCGTTCGTGCTTGAACGTCCGCCACAAAAGCGAGTGAGCTGCCTATGACCAGCACCGTAAGGGCGAGCCGCATCGTTGCATGGAGCAGCCCCTGCACGACCTTGATCGGCGCGCCGCTGCGAAGGCGGCCGACGGCCGGCCGCTGCGCACCTCGTCCCGAATCCAGGTCGTTGCGCCCAAATCTGCTCGTCACGATCAACCGCACATGCTGCTTCGAAGTGCCAAGGAGAACGCCATACGGCTCCACGCAGCGCAGCTGACGATGGAGCGGGCCACCCGAGCCCGCACCGCGTCCGCCTCGAATGCGCTTGCTCTAGAGTTCAACCTGCTCGGGTATGACTGAACCGGGCGGCAAAACGAGGACGACGTCGCTGGCGCCCATCCAGGCGCCGCGAAATCTCAGCTTGGCGAGATTGAGGGAAGGTGCCGTGCTGGTCAGCGTGCCGCAATACGAAGTGCGTATCGGACGACCGCCGGAGGGCCGGCGAAGTTCGTAACGCGTGCCCGCGGGCACTTCGGGACAGGCGACCAGCGGCAGGACGAGGCGAAGCCCCTCCGGCCCAGCGATGATGCGCTCAGCGTCGGCCCCAGAAACCGCGACGGCTCTGCAGCCGACCCCGCGGCCGAACTGAGGTCGCCCGATCTGCGTATCGTCAAGCCCGCTCGTAGGCATTTCACATCACACAGCACGCAACGGTGGGGACTTGCTCGCGGCCCCACGAACCGGCGCTCGGACCACTTGTGCCGGGCGTCATTGCAGATCATGCACCACATGTCGCCCGAATGCACCAGTCTTTCCGTCATCACTTGGTAACTTTTCTTGCGGTTGGACCAACTTCTGGGGGCGTGACCGGAGACCTCCTGCATCTGAAGCGCAACCTCCGAGCAAAGGATTTGCCCTTTCCACGGTGTCGCCTCGGGCGGGGCGTGCCGCTGCCGCTTCCCGCGCAGCCACTTGATCCACCACGCGGCCGACCGCATAACTATCGGCACGCCGGCCTGTCCGCTTCGGCACGACGGCTCGCCGCCCCGTGCCGTTGAGGTGCGGGAAATCAGCGTGGCCGTGGACATCAAGCGCGTTCGCGCCGTTCAGAAGGCCAATTGTCTGTTTCAGCGGCCCCGTAGCTCAGCAGGATAGAGCATCAGATTCCTAATCTGAGGGTCACAGGTTCAAATCCTGTCGGGGTCACCACAAAATCAATGGGTTAGCGCTTCGCTTCATGAAAGCCGAACTCGGCAGGCAAGGACTTCTGGCACTTTGCGTTGCGTTCACGGCAGTCGGTCCTGAACTGGCGGCGGCTGAGAAGCAAAGCGATCGAGCAGGCACGCCGGTCATGGTCATCGGTCGGGTCGGCTATCTGTCGGAATGGGAAGTGTCGGCGGCCGCCTCCGCCGTTGCACACGGCCAAGGCGCTTATTCCGGAACACTCGCCTTGAAGCACGTTGGCGCATGCACCGTGAACGGTCCCGTCACCAAATCCGGCGACATCCGATTTTGGCGCGAAGGGCTCTTCCGATCCGAAATTGTTGGAACGATGAATTTCGCCGACGAGCGATGCACGTTCCGCGTACTCAGCGCGGCACCGCATGGCGGCTACCTGCGTTGCGGCGCCGCGGGCGGCGTACCGCTCACGCTTGAGGTCAAATGGGCGGGCGAGTAGACGGCATCGAAGCACCCACGCAACGAAAAGGGCGCCCCGTGAGGCGCCCTCTTTGATTTCGTCGATTAAGCCCCTCACACACCTAGCAGTGTGAGGTTCCCTGCGCTCAGTTCGCCTTTTTGTCGGGCGTGTCGGCATTGGGCGAAGCCGTTGCCGGGCCCACCACTTTGCCGCGCAGGAAGTTGAGAGCGTACTGCAGCTGCGTGTCCTTTTCGGGCTCCTTGGGAACGTAGGCGGACGAGCCCGTCTTCTCGGAGTCGTCCTTGTCGTTCTTGAGGTGGCCGCGCAGGCTCGCCTCACCGCGCACCCGGGTCTGCGAACTCTTAGCCTTCATCTCCTCGGGCAGCTCCTGCTCGACGATGATGTCGGGATCGATGCCCTTGGCCTGGATGGACCGGTTGGACGGCGTGTAGTAGCGCGCCGTCGTCAGGCGAATGGCTCCGTTGGCGCCAAGCGGAATGATGGTCTGCACCGAGCCCTTTCCGAACGAGCGCGTGCCGATGATGGTCGCGCGCTTGTGGTCCTGCAGGGCGCCGGCGACGATCTCTGAGGCCGAGGCCGAGCCGCCGTTGATGAGAACGACCACCTTCTTGCCGCTGGTCACGTCGCCTGCGCGCGCCTGGCTGCGCTGGGTTTCCTCGTTGTTGCGGCCCTTGGTCAGAACGATGGCGCCCCGCTCCAGGAAGTCATCCGAAACGGAGATCGCCTGCTCCAGCAAGCCGCCCGGGTTGTTGCGCAGGTCGATGATGTAGCCCTTGAGCTCGGGCCCGATCTCCTTGTCGAGCGCCTGGATCGCACGCACGAGGTTGTCGTGCGTCTTCTCGTTGAACGTCGACACCTTGATGTACCCGACATCGCCCTCGCGCCGGGACTTCACCGCGTTGATGCGGATGATGTCGCGCACGATCTTCATCTCGATCGGGTCATCGTTGCCCTTGCGGACGACGGTGAGCGTGATCGGCGTGTTGACCGGTCCGCGCATCTTCTCGACCGCCTGCTCGAGCGTGAGACCCACGATCTGCTCGCCGTCCAGATGCGTGATGAGGTCGTTGGCCTGCAGGCCGGCGCGGGCGGCCGGTGTCTCGTCGATCGGCGCCACCACCTTCACGACGCCGTTCTCCATCGTGACCTCGATGCCCAGGCCGCCGAACTCGCCGCGCGTCTGGACCTGCATGTCGCGGAAGTGCTTGGCACTGAGATAGGCCGAGTGCGGATCGAGCGCCGAAAGCATGCCGTTGATCGCGTTCTCGATGAGCTGCGTATCGTCGGGCTTCTCAACGTAGTCGGAGCGCACCCGCTCGAGCACGTCGCCGAACAGGTCGAGCTGGCGGTACAGCTCGCTGTTGGAGGACGTGGTGGCAGAATGGGTCTGGGTCACGTTGAGAACGGTCGTGACGCCCGCCATTCCCGTCATGAGCAGGAACGTAAAGAATGCGAAGTCGGTCTTGCGCATTAGTCTTCCACCTTCTCAAGGCCCTTCGCCCACCAGGGGTCAGGGTCGACCGGACGTCCGTCCTTGCGGAACTCGATATAAAGTACGGGAGCGTTCTGCTCGCTCTTGACCTCACGCGACAGGCCCGTGCCGCTCATGGTCCCGACCGGCTCGCGCGCCAGAACGAACTGTCCGGTTTCGACATCGATCCTCGACAGTCCTGCAAGCAGGATATGATACCCACCGCCCGCATTGATGATCAATAGTTGGCCGTAGCTGCGGAATTCCCCAGCATAAACCACCCATCCGTCGCTCGGAGCGGTGATTTGCGCCCCTGGGCGTGTCTCGAGCACCATACCCTTCGATTGGCCCCCGTACTGGGTCTTTTCGCCAAAATTGAGAACACGGCGGCCGTGAGCCGGCAGCCGTAGTTTGCCCTTGGCCTCGTGGAACGGCATGGCCGGTTTGATGCGCCCGGGGTTGGCGGAGAAGGCATCGCCAGGCCGCAACTCGACGATCTCCGAAGGCTTTGGCACCACGACAGCGGCAATCTTGGTTTCCTTGGACGCCAGGGCGCCGCCACCGTGCGAAGGAACTCCTGGTACGGAGCCAGGCTCGATAACGATCGGTCCGGCGGAGCGCAGCTGATCGTCCGATCCCGGAGTGGCCGCTGCGGAGGCGACCGGCGACGCCACATCGCGCCCGGTCGGACCAGAAGGACCCTGCGGTGCTTCGCTGGGAGTCACGGCAATCGCGGGAGGCACCGACGCCTTCACCTCGCGGTCGTACTCGGCAAGCCCGGTCTTCTCCTTGACCGCCTTGTCCAGCCTGGCGATCAGCTCGTTGAGATCCTCGACGCTCCGCGAGATCTCGGCGGCGGCCTTGCGGACCTCGGCAAGCTCCGTGCGGCGCTCCGCCAGCGATGTCTTCCGCTCCTCCATCAGACCGGCGAGCTTGGTGCGCGCCTCGTTAAGGCGATCCGTCTCCGCCTTGAGCGACGCGCTTTCGGCACGCACGTTAGTCATGACTTGTACAAGCGTGTTGAGCTGGCCGGACAGCTCCAGCGCCTTCGTGCGCAGGCCCGGGAAGGCGGACGCAATCTGCATGGCGCTACGGACCATCTGCAGTGCGTCCTCGCGCCGTGTGATCATGACCGGGGGCGGATTGCGGCCCATGCGCTGAAGCGCGCCAAGCAGCTTCGATATCTCGCCGTGCCGGCGCTCGAGCGAGCCGCGCACAAGGCGCTCCTGCGCCTCCAACTCGCCCAGACGGGCCTCGATCGTCGTCAGCTTGGCCTCGGAGCGCTGGATCAGCGCTGCCGTCTCCAGCAGCCGGGCATTGAGCTGTTCGCGCTCCGCATCGATGTCGGCGACGTCGCGGCTGAGTTCCGTCTCGCGCTTGCGCTTGGCGTCCAGGCTGCTGCGCTGCTCATCGAGCTTGCTGCGGATCGCATCCGGCGACTGTGCCGAGGTCTGCGCCGTCGCCGGCCCACCGAGCGACAGCACACCGACGAACAGGCCTGCCAATGCGGCATGGCAAATCCCACGCTCGGCGGTCGGCGCCTGCGGCGCGGCATTGGGGCGTCGTGCCGGGTGCGGGCGCAACGTCAGTTCCTCGTTCGGAGCCCAGACGGCCTTGCGACAAAGGCCGGTCGCCCCGGCAAGCATTCATCCGGAGCTTCAAATTCGCATGATTCGGGCACATTGCGGCATTTGTGGTCCGTGCAAGCGGCCGGTGTTCCGGAAGCCCCTTAGTCGTCCCCGCGGGCAGCAATCCCCCGCGACACTCTACCCGCGCTGCCCCACACGGAAAGGTGGTGGGCCGGGCGCTCAATTGCGCTATTCACTGCCGTTAACGGCGCGCGGCCGGTTTCCGCTCGACGAGGAGTTCGCGACATGCAGACCGCCCTCTACCATCTGACCACCGTGGCGGTATTCGCCGTCCTGATTGTGCTCGTCCTTGGCCTTTGGGGCCTGATGCGCAACAAGAGCGCTAGCCTCAGCCAGACGCTGATGCGGTGGCGGGTCGGCCTGCAATTCTTCGCCATACTGGTGATCGTGGTCTATTTGCTGGCCAAGGCCTGACCGGCGCGAACGGGGCAAATGGCCTATCGGGCCGACACCGGGAATAAGGACGCATGGTCAAGCTCAACAAGATCTACACCCGCACCGGGGACAAGGGGACGACGGGACTGGGCACCGGCGAGCGCGTTCCCAAGCACGACCTGCGCATCGCGGCTTACGGCACCGTCGATGAAACCAACGCGACCATCGGCGTGGCGCGCCTGCACGTCGAGGCGGCCTACGCCCAGGTCGATGTCATGCTGCTGCGGATCCAGAACGATCTGTTCGACCTGGGGGCCGACCTGTGCGTCCCCGACCGCGGCGAGAAGCTTGCTTACGAGCCACTGCGGATCGTGGCCTCGCAGGTCGGCCGGCTCGAAGCCGAAATCGACGAACTCAATGCCGAACTCGAGCCCCTCAAGAGCTTCGTGCTGCCGGGCGGGTCGGCCGCTGCCGCCCATCTGCATGTCGCCCGTACCGTCTCACGCCGCGCAGAGCGACTGATGGTTGAGCTTGCCGCCGACCCGGCCGAGCTAGTGAGCGAAGCGGCGCTCCAGTACGTCAACCGCTTGTCCGACTTCCTCTTCGTGGCGAGCCGCTATGTCAACGCGCGTGGCGCCCGCGACGTGCTGTGGGTGCCAGGTCAGACCCGCTGATACGCGGCAATTCCACCATACTGGACAGGGCTGACGCATTGGGCGAACCTCCGCGCCAGCCAGCAGATGCAGCTGACGGACGCCAATCCGATGCTGCGATACAGAAAGACCGCCACGTGTTCGTACCCTATCGAGACGAGAACCCGCTCAAATTCATTCCCTTCCAGGTCGTCACCGTCGGCCTGGTGGTCGCCAACGTGGTGGTGTTCCTGCTGTCGACGGCCGGGGCTTCGGAAGCGGCCATCGCGAGCTTCGCCGTCATTCCCGTCGAGCTGTTCGGCGTCAGTGGCGCATCGCTGCAGCAGAGCGTGGCCGTGCCGGAAAACCTCACGCTCATCAGCTATCAGTTCTTCCACGGCGATGCGTGGCACCTGATTGGCAACATGATCTTCCTTTGGGTCTTTGGCGACAACGTCGAGGACGCCATGGGCCACGTGCGTTTCCTCATCTTCTATCTCGTGTGCGGCATCCTGGCAGGCCTCACGCATGCGTTGATCGCGCCGACGTCGGGCGTGCCGCTGATCGGGGCCAGTGGATCGGTGGCCGGCGTCATTGCCGCCTACCTGATGCTGCACCCGCGCGTTCAGGTCTGGGTGCTTGCGTTCAGCATCATCCCCATGCGTATCAGCGCGTCGATCGTGCTCGGCGTCTGGATCATCACCCAAGTCATCATGGTGATGACGCCGGAGGTCGGTCCCGTCGCATGGTGGGCGCACATCGGGGGGCTGGTCGCCGGCGCGCTGCTGGTAGTCGTGTTCAAGCGGCCCGAAGTGCCGCTGTTCGACCGTGGACTGCGCTCACCCGCTCGCTACGGGCGATGATGATCGCCTAACCGGAAGGACGTCTCCCCACTGGTGTGACCAGAAATCACGACCGCCCGCACGTCGGCAACACGCTCCGCCGCCCGCGGAATTACCGTGCGCTGGCAAGCGTTTGACCGGCCGCGCGGGACATGACAACCACGGTCATTCACCTTTCGTCTCAGTCCACTTCGCCGCGCCCCTGCCTGCATTGACTTCGACACGACACGACCATAGGCTCCCGTTTCGCAAGTGCGAACGTGGACAGCATGTGTGTCGAGGCGTTGATTCGTTGTGGCGCGCCCCCGGCACTGCTGCAACGCACAAGGCGACTCGGGGACGCGCTACGCACACAAGGCGCCGGGACAGTTAGACACGCGCAGTGACAACCCGGTGACAAGAACAACACACGCCTGGGGAACGCTGCGGAGATGAAGATCCTGGTGCCGGTCAAGCGGGTCGTCGACTACAACGTGAAAATTCGCGTCAAGGCCGACGGTTCAGGCATCGAGCTGGCCAACGTCAAGATGTCGATGAACCCGTTCGACGAGATCGCCGTCGAGGAGGCCGTCCGCCTCAAGGAGAAGGGCACGGCCAAGGACGTGGTCGCCGTCTCCGTCGGCCCTTCCAAGGCGCAGGATACGATCCGCACAGCACTCGCCATCGGGGCCGACCGTGGAATCCTCGTCGAGACGCCCGAGTCGGCCACGGTCGAACCGCTGGCTGTCGCAAAGATCCTCAAAGCGATCGTCGAGGCGGAGAAACCCGACCTCGTCGTCCTCGGCAAGCAAGCGATCGACGACGACTGCAACCAGACCGGCCAGATGCTGGCGGCGCTGCTGGGGTGGCCACAGGGAACGTTCGCCTCCAAGGTTGCCCTCGCTGACGGCCGCGTATCGGTGACGCGCGAGGTCGACGGTGGCCTTGAGACGGTGGGCCTGAAGTTACCAGCGGTGGTGACGACCGACCTGCGCCTCAACGAGCCGCGCTATCCGTCGCTACCCAACATCATGAAGGCGAAGAAGAAGCCACTCGACGTGAAGAAGCCGGAAGATCTGGGCGTCGACATCGCCCCGCGCCTGCAGGTGCTTTCCACCGCCGAGCCGTCCAAGCGCCAGGCAGGCATCAAGGTCGGCAGCGTGCAGGAGCTGGTCGAGAAACTCAAGACCGACGCGGGGGTGCTGTGATGGCTATTCTCCTGCTCGCAGAGCACGACAACGCTTCCCTCAATGCAGCGACCGCCAAGGCGGTGACCGCCGCCCGCCAGATCGGTGGCGACATCCATGTGCTGGTTGCCGGAAAGGATTGCGCGACGGCCGCTGCGTCGGCCGCCAAGATCGACGGCGTATCGAAGGTGCTCGTGGCCGACGCCGCGCATTTGGGCAATGCGCTCGCCGAGGAGGTTGCGGCGCTCGTGCATGGCCTCATGCCGAGCTACGACGTGCTCGTGGCGCCCGCGACCGCTTCGGGCAAGAACATCCTGCCGCGCGTCGCCGCACTGCTCGACGTGATGCAGATCTCCGACATTACGGCAGTCAAGTCGGCCGATACGTTCGAGCGGCCGATCTACGCCGGCAACGCCATCCAGACCGTGCGCTCCGGCGAGGCCAAAAAGGTTATCACCGTACGCACGGCGGCTTTCGCGGCAGCGGGCGAAGGCGGCAGCGCTCCCGTCGAGAGTATCACGCCGTCGGGCAGCGCCGGCGTTTCGACGTTCGAAGGTGCGGAGCTGACCAAGTCCGACCGGCCCGAGCTTGCATCTGCTCGCATCATCATCTCGGGCGGCCGAGGCCTGCAGTCCGGCGAGAACTTCAAGAAGCTCATCGAACCGGTCGCCGACAAGATCGGGGCCGCCATCGGCGCCTCGCGCGCGGCGGTGGACGCAGGTTACGTGCCCAACGACATGCAGGTTGGACAGACCGGCAAGGTCGTCGCACCGGAACTCTATATCGCCGTCGGCATCTCGGGTGCGATCCAGCATCTGGCCGGCATGAAGGACTCCAAAATCATAGTGGCGATCAACAAGGACGAGGAAGCGCCGATTTTCCAGGTGGCCGACTACGGGCTCGTGGCCGACCTGTTCCAGGCTCTGCCGGAACTGGCCGACGAGCTGGCGAAGTCGAAGTGATGATCAGCGGTCGAACGGCCGACCGGGCAAATAGACTTGCCGGACACTCGCCGGCAGAAAAGGACACGCTCCATGGACGTCGCAGTCAAAAGCGCACGCAAGACCAAAGGTAGTTCCTCCGTGTCAAACGCTCTCAAGGCCAAGTTCAAAAAGGTGGGCATCGTCGGCGCCGGACAGATGGGCAATGGCATCGCCCATGTCATCGCGCTGGCTGGCTATGGCGTAGTAATGAACGACCTCAAGAAGGAGGCCGTCGAACGCGCCGTCGGAATCATCGATAAGAACATGGGGCGCCAGATCGCCAAGGGCTTGATCTCGGACGACGAACGTGTCGACGCGCTGAAGCGCATCGGCTACGCGCCGGACTTCAAGTCGCTCGCCGATTGTGATCTCGTCATCGAAGCGGCAACCGAAGACGAATCGATCAAGCGCAAGATCTTCACCGACCTGTGCCAGTTCATGAAGCCGGAGGCGATGCTCGCCTCCAACACGTCCTCGATCTCGATCACGCGTCTAGCCGCCACGACCGACCGGCCGGAGCGTTTCATCGGCATGCACTTCATGAACCCGGTGCCGATGATGGAGCTGGTCGAGCTGATTCGCGGCATCGCCACCGAGGACGAGACGTTCTCCGACACGAAGGCGTTCGTCGAAAGCCTCGGCAAGACCACGGCGGTGAGCGAGGATTTTCCGGCGTTCATCGTCAACCGCATTTTGCTGCCGATGATCAACGAGGCTGTCTACACGCTGTACGAGGGTGTCGGTACGGTCGACTCCATCGACAAGGCGATGAAGCTCGGCGCGCACCATCCCATGGGTCCGCTCGAACTGGCTGACTTCATCGGCCTCGACACCTGCCTGTCCGTCATGCAGGTGCTCTATGAGGGCCTCGCCGACTCCAAGTATCGCCCCTGCCCGCTTCTCGTGAAGTACGTCGAGGCCGGCTGGCTCGGCCGCAAGACCAAGCGTGGCTTCTACGACTACCGTGGCGAGAAGCCAATCCCGACCCGCTGACCGGGCCACACCGCCCGAACAGGCAAGACTATTCCAAGTGCGGAGCGCAGATGTGCTCCGCACTTTTTCTTTGCGGCAGCGGCACCATCATCTCCGACCTTGTGCCTACCCCGCTGCGTGATAGCGTGCGCTCCGGCGGCCGCGGCGCGGGGCCATTCATACAGCAGGAGGCGATGACGTGTCGGGACGTGGCAAGGTTGCGGTCGTGACGGGAGCAGGTACGGGAATAGGGCGCGCGGTGGCGCTCGCCTTTGCCGCCGAAGGCTACAACGTCGCGCTTGCCGGACGGCGTATCGGACCGCTCAACGATACCAAGTCGCTCGCCGCACCGGGTGGCGGCGAAATTCTGGCGCAAGCTTGCGACGTCTCCGATCCGCTCGAGGTGCGCTCGTTGTTCAACGCGACCATGCAGGCGTTCGGCCGCGTCGACGTCTTGTTCAACAACGCAGGGCTTTCGGCGCCGCCAGTGCCGATGGAGGAACTGCCTGTCGAAACATGGCGGCAGGTCGTCGACGTCAATCTCACTGGCGTGTTCTTGTGTTGCCAGGAGGCGATCCGCGTCATGAAGCGGCAGTCGCCCAAGGGCGGCCGCATCATCAACAACGGATCGATCTCGGCGCATGCGCCGCGGCCCTTCTCCGCGCCCTACACGGCGACGAAGCACGCCATCACCGGCCTGACGAAGGCAATCGCACTTGATGGGCGCGGCCACAACATCGCCTGCGGTCAGATCGACATCGGCAATGCCGCCACCGCCATGACCGAGCCGATGGCCAAGGGACATGGCGCGCTGCAGGCCGACGGCTCGCGCAAGGTCGAAGCGCGCATGGATACCCAGCACGTCGCCAGCGCCGTACTCTACATGGCGAGCCTGCCGATCGAAGCCAACGTGCTGTTCATGACCATCAAGGCGACCGAGATGCCGTTCGAGGGGCGCGGCTGACGGGCTCTCACACCGTTTCGGGCGACGTCGGGGGCGGCGGTGGAGCGGCCTGCGGCTGAAGATCCTGGCGCAGCTCCTCGCGCTTGTGCTTGATCGACACGCCGACGGGGCCCTGCTGCACGCCCAGCTCCACGAGCGCCGCGCGCGAAAGCTGCAGGCTTGCTTCTACCGTTTCGGGAACAGCGTTGTTGACTCCGATCGCGTAAAGGTGCCGCGCGTGCGCTCCGTCCCGCGCGCGGGAGACGATCCTGATGTCGGGACGAAACGTGCGGACGCTCTCCACCACCCGGTCGATGACGTCTTGCGCCTGAATGGTGACGACGACTGCGCTCGCGCGGCGCACGCCGCACGCTTCCAGGAATGCGGGGCTCGTCGCATCACCGTAGTAGACGTCGTGACCCTTGCGCCGGTCGGAAGTGACCGAACGCCCGTCGTGATCGATCGCGACGTAGGGAATGCCGTGCATTCGTAACAGATCGCACACGACCTTGCCCATCCGGCCATACCCGACAACGATGGCGTGACCGGTCTGCGCCAGGGGCGCGACGGCAATCTCGGGGTCGGCGCCCGCCGGCTCGGCGAACCAGCCAGCAAGGCGCCGGCCGGCGATGGCCATCAGCGGGATGAGCGCCATCGACAGCGATGTTACCGTGAGCGTGAAGGCAGCGACTTCGCGGTCCATCACGCCGAGCGTCGCGGCGAGCCCGACGCCGACGAAGGCGAACTCGCCGCCCGGTCCCAGCAGCAGCGCTGTCTCGATGCTGACGGGCCATGTGAGCTTGAACAGGCGGCCGAGCAGCACGATCACCGCGGCTTTGCCCGCGATCAGCGCAACGACGGCAGCAGCGATCCAGCCCGGTTCGCGCAGGATCTCGCGCACGTCGATGCTCATGCCCACGGTGAAGAAGAAGATGCCCAGCAGCAGGCTCTTGAACGGCTCGACGGTCGCCTGCACCGCGCGCCGGTACTCGGTACCGGCCAGCAGCAGCCCGGCGATGAAGGCGCCCAGCGCCATCGACAGGCCTGAAACGGCGGCGATGAAGCCCGTCAGGATAACGACGAACAGCGTCGCGGCGATGAACAGTTCGATGGACCGGCTCGCCGACACCAGCCGGAACAGCGGCCGCAGAAACAGCCGGCCCGTGACGAGGATGATCGCGATCGCAACAAGTGCCTGAGCGAGCGCGATGCCGATGCTGGACAGCACCGACCCTCCGGTATCGGCTGCCAGCAGCGAAATGAAGATGAGCAGCGGCACCACGGCCAGATCCTGCGCCAGCAGCACCGAGAAGCTGACGCGCCCCGTCACGGTCGAGAGCCGGTCCTCCCGCGACAGCACCTCGAGCACGACAGCAGTCGACGACAGGGCCAATGAACCGCCCAGGATGACGGCTACGGAACCGGGCAACCCGAACAGCATGAGCAGACCGGCGATAATCGCGCACGTCAGCGCGATCTGCGATCCGCCAAGGCCGGTCAGCAAACGGCGCATCGTGAGCAGGCGCTCGAACGACAGCTCGAGCCCGATAAGGAACAGAAGGAAGACGACACCAAGATCGGCGATGCTTGCCACGTTCTTGGCGTCGATGACCGTCAGCCAGTAGAGGAACGGCAGATCCGCGACGTAGGTGCCAAGACCCTGCGGACCCAGCAACGCGCCCGCACCTAGATAGCCGACAACGGGACTTAGACCCCATCGGCTCAGCAGCGGCACGATAATACCCGCCGTGCCGAGCACGACGAGTGCATCACTATAGGCCGGGACGTTGATCTCGGTCGCCATACTCCTGCTTTCGCGGGTGCCCCGATCCTGGAGGGTCGATCCCGTGCGCGGGCGAACGCTGCGAGGTCCGTGGCGACGCATACCAGACACGCAGGGGCCACGCGAGCCGAACCGGCAAGGCGCGGCATCGTCGCATCGTCCGCCCGCTCAGCGGTTGGCGAAGCTGCGGCGTGGCAACTCCAACGGCTCGGTCGGCTCGTTGTCGGCCTCGACCTCGGTCCCCGGATCATCGGGCGCGCGCGGAGAAACGAAGATGTTCGGCTCCTGCTGTGCCGGACGCTTGGTCGCCGCGGGTTTGGCAGCGGCCCCTCTTCGGCCGGGCTGCGACGGATGCTCCTGGGTACGCTCCCGGTCAGCGATCATGACAGGAGCCTCCCCTGCACTTGGCTCGGCGCCGGCAAGTGACGACTTCGCAGGCACGACTGACGTCCCGGCAGCGGCCGGACTGGAACTGTTGCCCGTTGCCGACTGCGCAACGGGATCGGCTGCCGTGACGATGACCGGCGACGTCTTGGCCGCCGTCGCCTCGGACTTGGCGCCACTGTCGGCTGCCGCGCGCTGCTGGCGGGAAGGCTCCCCGCCGCCGGCGGCAACATGGGCTGACACGGGGGCGGTCGGGGCGGGTGCGGTTGCGCGAGCTGTGGCCGAGGAGGCCTCCGGTTCGGTCGGGCGTTCCGCTGACGCGGCGATTGGAGCGGCGGCGGCCGACTTGGCAACACCGGACGCTGTAGCGGCGGATACCGCGCCCGCGGCCGCTGCGGCGGCGCGTGACACCGGCTGGCTCGCCTCCGCAGTCACGTGGTGATCGGCAGGCAGGTCGTTCGCGCTGTCGGTCGAGGCGGCAGCCGCACCGCGGCCTGCGCCCGGTGCTGCATCGGTGACCGGCGCAACGGCGCGCGCCTCGATGGTATCGACCGGCGCACCCAGTGCGACGAGTTCCTCGAGCTTCTGCGCCAGCAACTCGGCTTGCGGCGAATCCATGCTTTCGACAGGTACGCGCCACTGGAAGGCATCGAGCTGACCAGTGACGGGGGACACGGGTGCCCATGTGTCGGACACGATGCCGTCCGCCGTCCACGCCGGATCGCGCGGTGCGTTGACGGCGCGCGCCAGCCATTCGCGCACGCGCCCCTTGTCGCCGTGCTGCTCACCCTCGATACGCGCCATCAGCGTCGCGACACGCTGCGTCATACGGCCTTCGAGCAGAGGTTCGAGCGCCGCGCGGGCGGCGTCGAAGTCACGCGACTCGATGGCGGCACGCGCCACGGCGATGGGGCTCTCGATCGAATTGGACGTCAGCCGCGCCAACTGCTTGACGCGTTCGAGCCTGTCGCGCGGGCTGTCGCCGAGCCGGGCATAGGCGTAGGCGGTGGCGAGATCGGGATGGGGTGACTTGACCCACGTCCGCTGCAGCACCTTGGTCGCTTTTGGCGTGTTTCCCCGCGACGCGAGGATGCGGCCGGCGATCGCAGCCGCGGGCACGAGTCCCGGCGCCAGATTGTGGGATTCGAGTGCCAGTGACAACGCGCGCTCGGGATCGCTGTCCTCGGCGCGCTGTGCCTGCGCGGCCAGCAGCACCGCGCGCCGCCGCTCGGCGGTCGGCTTGTCGAGATGGCCGTGCTTGCGCGACATGGCAACGGTCGCCAGCGCTCCTTCCCAGTCGGCGGACTTGCACTGAAGATCGAACAGGGCATCCGCCGACCAGCCGAGCTTGGGATTGAGCTTGAGCGCCCGCTCCGCGAACTGCAGCGCGGCCTCGCGCTCGCCCTCGCGCTCTGCTTCCAGGAACAGGCCGCGCAGACCGAGCTGCTCGGTGTCAGGGCTCGCCAGCATGGCCTCGAAGATGCGCCGCGCTGTCGCCTTGTCGCCAGACAGCTGGGCGGCCTGCGCACGCAGCAGATGCGTCAACGGCTCGTTGGGTAGCGACTTGCGCGCCTGAATGGCGTAACGGGTCGCCGTCTGCTTGTCGCCTGCGCCAATTGCGATCATGCCGGAGGACAACGCGTCCAGTCCGCGGCCCTGGCGACGCCGGTTGAAGTACCGGCCCATCGCGGCGGGGCTCATCCACACAGAGCGCATAAGCGACCACGCGAAGATGGCCAGGCCGAGCAGCAGCGTCAGCGCCACGACGGCGTGGAAGACGCTGATTTCTCCTTCGTAGCCTTCCCAATTGAAGACGATGAGGCCGGGCCGGTCCGCCAGCCAGGACAGGCCGGTTGCCACCGCGACGACAGCCAGCAGAAACACGATGAGACGCAACATGCCGTCGATTCCTTATTTCGCCGTGGCGGAGGCGGCCTCGCCGGCACTGCCGAGCGTGGCCTTGAGCTGGGTTTGAATTTCGGCAAGCGCCTTGTCGACCGCGTGCCGCGCTTCGACCTTCTGCATGAGGCCCGCCGCCGGCGCCTTGGCGCGTGCTGGCAGCTTCTCGGCGAGCGACACGAAGTCCGTAATGCGGCCCTCTTCGAGCGCCCTGTCCATTCGCCCGACCACAGCTTCCACGCTGTCGTCGTCCGGCCGGTGATCAACCTTCCTGACGCGCACGATCGACTTGGCGCCGGCCAGCAACCGGTCCACGACGCCACCATCGGCGGGCTCGCTCGCCGCATCGATGATCTGATGTGACAGGGGGCGGAAAGATGCCTGCAGCTCGGTGAGCGTCGGCACGCCCTCGCTCTTGGAGGGCTCGAGTGCGGCCAGATCGATCTTGCCCCCAGCCGCCTTCTTCACCTGGGCCAGTTCGTCGGCGTAGCCGATACCGCGATCGACCGCCCGCTTCAGGTTGGCGAGTTCGAGCGACAGCACGATACGCTCGGCGCTCGCCTTGCGGCTCTGCTCGGCGGTGACGACGGTATCGACGCGCTTCTCGATGCCGTCGAGACGCGCTGTCACCGGCGCAACGGCGGCGGCGACATCATCAGGCTTCGCGACCGACTTGAAGCGCTGTCCGACATCGCTGCGCAGGGCGTCGAGAGCGGATGAGACCTTGCCTGCTTCAGCCTGAGCCGCTGCGAGCGCATCTGAGAAGCGCTGGTTATCGGCTTTCAGTGTTTCGAGGCGCTGCGTGATGCGCGCGGCATCGGTCTTGACATCGGACAGCTCACGGTCGACCCGCTGCGTGCCCGAGCGCGCCGCCTCCGCCGCTTCAGCCGCCTTCGCTATGCGTGTCTCGATCTCCTCGGTCACGCTCTTGCGCAGGGCAGAGAGCTGATTGCCGAGGGTCGCTTCCAGGTCCGACAGCTTGCCGGTTACGGCTGCGAGCTGGGGTATGGCGGCTGCACCCTGGCTGCCCTCGGCAGCCGACGACAGCAGCGACAGTTTCTCCTCGAGTTTGCCGATGCGCGGGTCGGGCGAGCCACCGCCAGCGGGCGCTTCAGCAAGGCGCTTGGCGAGTGCATGCGTCTCGGCCTGCAATTTTGCGTGCGCATCGGCGATCTCGACCATTCGCGTCTCGGTCGCCTGCAGCTTGTCGATGCGGGCCGCCTGCGCCGCGAGCTTTTCGCCAAGGTCGGCGTCAGCACCCGAGGGTGCCGCACGCACCGCCGTCTCCAGCGCTCCAAGACGGCGTGCGACCTCCTCGCTCAGTTGAGGTTGAGGCTTAGTGCCCAGATGCAGACCGGTCTGTTTCATCAGCGCATCGCCGCCGACGAGTGCGAGGAAGCCACCGACAATACCCGCTGCAATATGCGTGAAGAAACCGCCGATGCCACCGCCACGACGGGCGGGAGGTGGCGGTGAAGGCTGTCGTGCATCCGACGCGGGAGGAACTTTCGGCACCGAGGCCGCGGCCGACGCCGCAGATGTCGCCGCGGCCGCAGCGGCGGGCTTCACATCCTTCGCTGCATCTTTGGTTGTATCTTTCGCTGCGCTGGCACTGTCCTCGGGCTTCGTCGTCAACCCGGACACCGGTTTGATTTCCGGTGCCTTGGAGTCGCTGCTGCCGGCAGTGCCTGTCTGCTTCGAAGCCGGACCAGACGCTTCGGTGGCCTTGGCATCTTCCTTCTTCTCGGGCGGCTTGACCTCGACGGCCTTCAGATCCAGCGTCGCATGCGGCCGTTTGGGATCGCTGCCGCGCAGCGGATCCTTCTTGCCGTCGTCCTTGGAACTCACCATCGCCTACGCCTCCACTCGATACAGTCGCACGCTGCCGCAAGGCTTACAGGCCCATCGGCGCGAAGCTTTTCAGATTGTCGTCGCAGGGTCCGGGGGGTGCGACTTTTACTCCGATAGTGCCGCCAGTTGACCGACAAGCGCAAGCATATCTTCGGCTGTGGGCTTTGGCGCGACGAGTACCCGACCCGGCTTAAGCCCATCTACGCGCTCGGCTATTCCGGCGGAGAGACACAGATATGCCGGATGGGCGGCGGCATCCGCCAGCCCCTCCCGCTCGACGAGGTGAACGAAGGTTTCAGCCGTCAGCGGAGACATCAGAACGACACCGTCGTAACGGCCTCGGGACAGGGCGCCCTGGACTTCGGGAAGCAGTCTGTCGGCGGGCTGCGAACGATAGACGGTTGCCCTGTCGAGGCGCAGCCCGTGCTCGGCGAGCGGCGGCACGAGGTCGAACGAGATCTTGTCACCCGACAGATGCAACAGATTCACTTCCCGTGGAGCAATTCCCCGAGTTCCATGCGCGCCCTTCATCCGATCCACGATCAACGGAACGAGGTCCTTGGCGGTCGCCGGGCCGATAATGACATCCTTAAAGCCCAGTGCGCGCGCCGCAGCGGCCGTTCCCCTGCCAACTACGAACAGAGGCCGACCAAGCAACGCTCGCAGATCGGAAGCGCGTTCCAGCGCGCGAAGGCCATTGCGACTCGTCACGACGAGACCGTCGCGGCCCTGCAGCGCGGCATCGGACGGAGCATCAACCGTTATGACGAGCAGCGGCGCGACGTCGGCGCTGTGCCCCATCGCCTCGATCTGCGCGCGCATCTGCGAGGCGTCGGGTTCGGGCCGTGTCACGAGAATGTGCATGGCGCCTACTGCGTGAAAAATCCGGGTCCGGCGCGTCCGAGAACATCGAGGGCCGCGGCATCGCCGATCTGCGCGGCTTCGGCCACGCTGCCACGCGACCGCACCGCGTGACAAACGCGGCCGTCGGGCGTCAGGATCTCGCCGCGGAAGTCGAGAAGGTCACCATCGAGCGTCGCCAGCCCGGCAATCGGCGTGCGGCACGAGCCTTCCAGCCGCTTGAGGAAAGCCCGCTCCGCCGTGACGGCAATCGCTGTGGCCACGTCGTCGAGCGGCGCCACCAGAGACGAAATCGTGGCATCACCCTCGCGCACCTCGATGCCAATTGCAGCCTGCGCCACCGCCGGCAGCATGACATCGACAGGCACGCGCTCGGCGATACGATCGGCAAGCCCCAGACGGTTCAGACCGGCGCAGGCCAGGAATGTCGCCGCCGCGACCTTCTCCTCGAGCTTACGCAGCCGCGTCTGCACATTGCCGCGGAACCCCACGACCTCAAGATCCGGCCGCAGCTTGCGCACCTGCGCCTGTCGGCGAAGAGAGGACGTGCCCACCACCGCTCCTTCAGGCAGTTCTGCGAGCGAGCCGTGCTCCAGGCTGATGAAGGCGTCGCGCACGTCCTCGCGCGGCAGTGTCGCTCCTATGACCAGACCATCGGGCAGATCCGTCTGCATGTCCTTCATCGAATGCACCGCGAGATCGATCTCACCGGCGATGAGCGCGCTTTCGATCTCCTTGGTGAACAGCCCCTTGCCACCAACCTCGGCGAGCGGCCGGTCGAGAATGAGATCGCCCGTCGTCTTGATGACGACGATCTCGAAATCCGCCTCGGGCCGGCCATGCGCGGCCGCGAGCCGCGCGCGCACCTCGTGCGCCTGAGCCAGGGCCAACGGCGAACCGCGTGTGCCGATACGGATAGGGTTCGCTTGCAAGCGCGTGGCTCCGGATGCTAGGCGGAAATCGTGGCGACGGACGTAGTCCATGGAGGCGCGGCGACCACCGCTTCGGGCTCCGCGCGGCGCCATTAATGCCCGCCTCCCGCCGCGAACGCAAATGCGCGATCCAAGCCCGACAGGACCATGACCGCCACGCTGACGCTACTGCCTCACGCAACCGTCGTTCTGGGCATCGAGACGAGCTGCGACGAGACCGCCGCCGCCGTTGTGACACGCGGCAGCGACGGCAGCGGCCGCATCCTCGCCAACGTCGTCCGCTCGCAGTGGGAGAAGCACCGCGCATTCGGCGGCGTCGTTCCGGAGATCGCGGCGCGCGCGCACGTCGAATGCCTCGACGAGCTGATCGCCGCAGCACTCGACGAGGCCGGCGTGAAGCTCACCCGTCTCGATGCCATTGCCGCGACAGCGGGCCCGGGACTGATCGGTGGGCTTATCGTCGGGCTGATCACCGGCAAGGCGCTCGCAATGGCAACGGGCAAGCCACTCGTCGCCGTCAATCACCTGGAAGCACACGCCCTCACCGTTGGTCTCACCGACGGCCTTCGCCCGCCCTACCTGCTGCTGCTCGTCTCCGGCGGCCACACGCAGCTCATCGCAGTGGAAGAAGTCGGCTCCTACCGCCGCATCGGCACGACCATCGACGATGCTCTGGGAGAAGCGTTCGACAAGACCGCCAAACTGCTCGGCCTGCCCATGCCAGGCGGCCCGGCGGTTGAAGCCGCGGCGCGCGCAGGCGACGCGAGCCGCTTCGCATTTCCGCGCCCGATGAAGGGCCGACCGGAAGCGCACTTCTCGTTCGCGGGCCTCAAGACCGCCGTACGGCAGGCGGCGCTGGCGGCCGCACCGTTGACGGAACGCGATATCGCGGACCTCACCGCTGGCTTTCAGGCCGCCGTTACAGAGGCCGTGGCTGACCGCGTCGCCCGCGCGTTCGAGATCTACGAGGCGACGACGCTCGCTGGCGCCGCGGCGAAACATGGCGGCCGGCATCTGGTCGTCGCGGGCGGCGTGGCCGCCAACACCGCCCTGCGGCAGGCGCTGACAGGACTTTGCGCCGCGCACGGCTATGGCTTCCACGCACCGCCGATCAGCCTGTGTACCGACAACGGCGCGATGGTCGCTTGGGCGGGGGCCGAGCGGCTGGCGCTCGGGGACGTCGATGGATTGGACGCGCCTGCGCGTCCGCGTTGGCCGCTCGACACCGAAGCCGTGCCCGTACTGGGCGCAGGCCTCAAGGGCGCGAAAGCTTAGGTATCGTGCCGCGCCGTGCGAGTTGGCGGCACTCCGCCGTGAGGGAAGAGCGCCGCCGGTTTCGTGGTGCTGATGAGTTCTGCTGCAACGCCTCCGACTCGACATGCGCGGTGACGATATCTTCCGCGCGGGTCAGCGTGAGCGTGGCCTTGAGTGTGTCGGCGCCATAGCCGCCGACCGAATATTCCGCCGACTCGCCATCGGCGAGCGATTTCACAAGGCGCGCCGGGTTGCCCTGGCCACCCGGACCGGAGCGATAGTCACGACGGAGTTCCAGATGCTTTTGTCCTGGCATCCGCGCATGCATGCCGACCCTGGCAATCAGTGGCTGCGCAAGCGGACCGCGGCTCCCTTCTACAATCGAAAGTCATGATTGGATCATTTCCCGAATGCAACCGGACGCGCCCGCCGTTCCACGCGGCGAGAACCTGCTCTAGAATAGCAATGGCCCAGCCCGTGGCGTTGGGCCGGGGGCGGAGGGGCTGTTGAGCGGTTTCGACAACATCGGCGTCATTGGCGGCGGAGCCTGGGGAACGGCCCTTGCGCAAACCCTACGGCTTGCGGGTCGCCGCGTGACGCTGTGGGCACGCGAGGCCGAGGTCGTCCACGACATCAACGAGCGTCACGTCAACGCGCAGTTCCTGCCCGGCGTGCCGCTCGATCCCGCGCTGAAAGCCACATCCAGCCTCGACCAGATCGCCAGCGCGGACGTGATCCTCATGGTTGCACCGGCTCAGCACGTGCGCAACGTCGCGGCCGAGCTGCGCGGTGCCATGGCGCCCGGCAAGCCTGTCGTCAACTGCGCCAAGGGAATCGAGCGCGCGACCGGGCGGTTGATGGGCGACGTACTCGCCGAGACGCTGCCCGAGGCGCGGCTGGCGTCACTCTCCGGCCCGTCGTTCGCCGCCGACGTCGCGCGCGGGCTTCCCACTGCGCTGACCCTCGCGTGCGACGGCGAGCAGCTCGGCCGCCAGCTTGCCGAGGCCCTCGGCTACCGCCAGTTCCGTCTCTATTGGTCAGGCGACCGGCGCGGCGTCGAGATCGGCGGTGCGGTCAAGAACGTGCTCGCCATCGCCGCCGGCATCGTCGCGGGCAAGGCACTCGGCGCCAGCGCGCATGCGGCACTCGTAGCGCGCGGCTTCGCGGAGCTGACCCGCTTCGGTGCGGCGCTCGGCGCCGATCCGCAGACGTTCATGGGCCTTTCGGGCCTCGGCGACCTGATACTCACCTGCGGCAGCCCGCAGTCCCGCAACATGAGCCTCGGCCGAGCTCTCGGGGAGGGCCGCAGCCTTGCCGACGTGCTGGGCAGCCGGAAGGCGGTGACAGAAGGCGTGTGGACGGCCGCCGCCGTCGTTCGCATCGCGAGAGAGAGAGGCGTCGATGTGCCGATCGCGCAAGCCGTCAACGCCATCGTCGAGGGTGAAGCGACAGTCGACGACGCGATCGCCGCACTGTTGGCGCGTCCGTTCCGCGCCGAAGCTTAAGGGAGGGCACGTGACCTCGGACGCTCCTTCACCCGTGCCGCAAGCACCCCAGCCGCAAGCGACGGCTGACCCAAGCTCCGGCATAGGCGTCTATTGGCAGCGCACGCGGCGCCTTGCGATCCTAGCGTTACTCGGCTGGATGTTCTTCGTTCTGCTCGTGCCGATGGCGGCTCAGCAGCTCGAAGCCGTGGCCGTCATGGGCATCCCACTCGGCTATTACGCGGCGAGCCAGGGCATACTTCTGGCGCTGGCCATCCTGCTTCTCGTTTCTGCGATACGGCAGCGGCGCATCGACCGCATCACAACATCCGATGCCAGCGCGCATGCCCGGGGACGAAGCGGAGCGAACAAATGAGCGCGGCGGAACACGCATCCATCGCGTCGGCGCCCGCGAGCGGCGCGGCCGACACAAAGCATGCCCTCGGCCTCATGACCGGAGCGCTGGCCCTTGCCAGCGACCGCCTGTCCGGCGCGATGATCTTCGCGCTTGCCGGCAGCCTGTTCGCCCTGGGCCACGATGGACTGGCGGTGCTCGTGGGCCTGATGGGTGGCGTCGCGTTGAGCGGCCTGCTGGTGGCGCCCCAGATGCAGCGCGTCGATGCACTCGGACCGATCTCGCTGTGCCGGGCCAGATATGGCCGCATCGCTGCAGCACTCGCCGCCGTCGTTCTCTGGCTGGCAACCGTGCCGCTCGTTGCCGCCGAGATCTCGGCCGTCGCCAAGGCAGTCGAGTTCGCAAGCGGGTGGCACGGACCGGAAAGCCTTGCCGCCATCCTGCTCGCCGTTGTCACGCTTTCGCTGCTGCTCGGCGCCGGTGCAATTACGATGATGCAGGCGCTGCTGCTGCCGGTGATCGTTGCCGCGCTCGCGTTGCCGCTCTACCTGGCGACGCTCGGCTCGACGGCAATTGCCGATCTTCTCCCCCAGCTCGCCTATGGACCGGCTCTGCAGGCGATCTCGGCGCAGGAACTTGTGCTGCTCGAAAGCGAGCTTGCCGACCCGGTGACGATGAAGGCCTACCTTCGGCCATTCCTCACGTCCAGCATGCCGCAGACGCTGATGACGATCCTGGCCCTGTCGCTGGGTGTTGCGGCCCTGCCGGCGCTCGCGGTCCGCACCACGGCCGCGCGCGACAACGGCGATGCCCGCCTCATTGTTGCTTTCGCGGCGACCCTGATCATCGTCGCGCTGCTTGCTTTGCCGCCACTGGCGGCCGAAGCGCGCCTGGCGCTGCTGACCACGGTCGTCGGTCTCGACGTCAACCAGTTGCCAGCCGCTCTGTTCGAAGCAGACAAGCGCGCGCTGTTCACGATCTGCGGTGCGGCGCCGGTCTCTCAGGACGCCGTGACTGCCGCCTGCGCCGGGCTCGATGATCCGCCGACGCGCCTGCGCCTGTCGGACATCGCTATCGCGACCGACGGGGCGCTGTTCCTGATGCTGGCGCTGAAGCAGTTGCCGTTTGCACCGCGCATCGCCGTGGCGGCCGTGGCGGCGCTGTCAGGCATTGCCGCTGCGCTGTGGATGCTGAAAGCCGCTGTGCGCGACTTGACGGGCCAGGTGGCTGACACGCGCCGCGCCACATCGCCCCTGGCGACGATCGCCGCCCATGGCGCAATTGTCCTCGTGGTCGCGGCGGCTGGTGCCCTGGTCTCGCTGGAGACCGCCGACATCCTGACGCTGCTGTCCTGGGGCCTCTCGCTGGTTGCGGGCGGCCTCGCCCCTGCCGTGCTGCTCGGGCTCTGGTGGGGCCGCGCGACAGCAGCCGGTGCTGTAGCAGGTCTCATCGTGGGAGCCGGGCTGACGCTGTACTACATCATCGCCAGCACACTCTTCCCCGTCGCGTTCTACGAGCAGTGGAGCGTACTGTCCTCCGCCGGCTACGGTGCGGTGCTCGACTTCGAGGCGGCGCGCGATGCCTGGCAGGCAGCCGAGGCGGCCGACAAGGCAACGCTTCATGCGGCGCTTACCGAGGCGGCGCACTCGGTCGCCAACTGGTGGGGTATCCGGCCTACCGCGGCCGGTGCACTGGGTTTCGCCGCCGGTCTCGTCGTGACCGCCCTTGTCTCGCTCATCACACCTCGGCCGCGCGGGCGGGCCCAGCAGACGATTGCGCTCCTGCGGCGGCCGCCCGCTCCGCTATGATCCAAGGCGATGCGACCTGATTCGCCGCCATCGGAGACCTTCGACCTTGCCGTCATTGGAGGCGGCATCAACGGCTGCGGCATCGCCGCGGACGCCGCCGGCCGGGGATTGAGCGTCCTTCTGCTGGAGCGCGATGACCTTGCGTCGGGCACGTCCTCCGCGAGCTCGAAACTGATCCACGGCGGCCTGCGTTACCTCGAGCACTACGCGTTTCGGCTGGTCGCGGAATCGCTCGCGGAGCGAGAAATGCTGCTGGCGAACGCGCCGCACATCATCTGGCCGATGCGCTTCGTCGTGCCACATGCTCCCGGCATGCGCTCGCGCCTGCTGATGCGCACGGGCCTGCTGCTCTATGACAACCTCGCCCGACGCCGGCGCATCCCCGGGTCCGGCAGCATCGAGCTCGCCTCCGACCCCGCCGGCAGGGCGCTGGCGCAGCACCTCGACCACGGCTTCACCTACTGGGACTGCTGGGTGGATGATGCGCGGCTCGTGGTGCTCGTCGCCCTCCAGGCCGCAGCCCAAGGCGCGCGTGTCGTGACCCGCCATGCCGTCACCTCGGCGGTAGCGGAAAGCGGCGGCTGGCTGTTGACCGCGAGCGACGACCTTGGTGCGGTCAGCCAGTTCAGGGCGCGCATGCTGGTGAATGCTGCCGGCCCCTGGGCTGGCCGCGTCGCAGCCGACGTGATCCGCCGCGGCAGTCCCGCCGGACAGGCGCTCGCGGTACGGCTCGTCAAAGGCAGCCATATCGTCGTCCCGCGCATCGTGGGCGCCGACGATGCCTACCTGCTGCAGGCGCACGACGGCCGCGTCGTCTTCCTGCTGCCGTTCGCCCAGCGTTTCACTCTGATCGGCACCACCGACGTTCCCTACAGTGGCGATCCCACCGATGTCCGCGTCTCCGGCGAGGAGGAAAGCTATCTGCTGGGCGTCGCCAATGCCTTCGTCCGAACGCCGTTGACCGGCGCGCACATCGTCTGGCGCTTCGCGGGTGTACGGCCACTCGACGACGACGGCTCCGAAAGTGCTTCCAAGGTGTCGCGTGACTACCGGCTGGCGCTCGATGCCCCCGGCGGCAGTGCGCCGCCGTTGCTCCTGGTGGTCGGCGGCAAGGTAACAACCTACCGGAGACTGGCCGAGGCAGCCGTCGATCTCCTGGCTCCCCATGCACCCCGTCCCTTACGGCCGTCGTGGACCGCGCACGCGCCACTGCCCGGTGGCGACATTCCCGAAGCCGATTTCGAGGCGTTCGCCCGCGACGCATTGGCCGGCCATCGCGCACTGCCCACGGATGTCATCATGGGCCTGCTGCGCCGTCACGGTACGCGGGCCGAGAACATCCTGGCTGGAGCCCGCAACGTGGATGACCTCGGGCGCGACCTCGGCGGCGGGCTCACGGAGCGCGAGGCCCGCTATCTTATCGACCACGAGTGGGCAAAGACGCCTGCCGACATCCTGTGGAGGCGAACCAAGGCGGGCCTTGCCATGACGTCCGAGCTGCGCCGCGAGGCCGAAGCCCACTTGGCCAGCCTGATCGCCGGTTCCGACGGCCGCGCCACCTGAAGCTCCCGCGCCAGCCCGGCCTAGAATTTCCCTTTTTGCGACGCGGCTTAAGCCGCCGTTAACGGCTCTGCGGCACGATAGCCTCGGGCCCTGGTAATCGCGTGCCGCCCCTCTCCCGACGAGAAGGTTGAAGAGCCGTGCGATTTGCGTTGCCATCCCCTGCCCGAGCGATCTTTCGCAGACTCCGCCGCAAGGCCGTCGTCGGCTTTGCACGACTGGCGAGCCGCCATGGCCTGCACGCCGCCGAGCGCGCCGCAGCCATCTCCATCCTGCTATTCATCACCGCCAGCATCGTACTGCAGAGCGCCGTCGTGCTCGTCGGCCAGCTCGAGGGTACTGGCAAGGGACGCGCGGTCGCGGCGCATCACGATGCTTCCCTCACCCAGACCAGCCCAGCCAGCGCCGGCGGAGCCTTATCGTCGCTCGGGGCAACGCCGGCTGATGATGCTTCGCGCCCTGCCGCACCTCGCGGCGACCGTTTGGCGCTCCTCACGCCTGGTGCCGCCAGCGCGCTACGCAGCGCCATCGATGCCCCGCGCATCGATGCCGAAGAGGCACCAGCCGACAGCATCATCGCAAAGACCGTCGCCGTCCCGCCAGCCTTGGGCCTGCGCGCTGACACGTTCGGGCCCGAGCCGGCGCGGATGCCGCGCGTGCGCCCTCTGCGCGGATCGAACGGGGGCGGAGATACCTCGGGCGCGACATCACGCGACGACACCGAGCGCGAGAGCGCCAGGGTCGCTGCAACGCCGGCGGCGTTCGTAATCTCCCCGCAGCCGCGCGACGAGAAAGCCAAGGGCGATCGTGGCGTCATCATCGAGAAGGCGATCGTGCCGCCGCCCGCACCGCGCATTCTGGGCAGCAAAAAAACCTCGCACGGCTCCGGGATCGTCAAGAAGGTGCATTTTCAGGACGATACTCCTGAGCGCTGCCTGCCCAACGACCTCCTCGGCGTGCTCTACGACGTAGCCCAGCGCTTCGGCGAGGTTCAGGTGCTGTCGACGTTCCGCGATCCGGACCGCAACCGCCGCGTCGGCGGGGCGCCTCAGTCGTTCCATCTGAGTTGCCAGGCGATCGACTTCCGCGTGGTCGGACGCACGGCGGGCTTGCTGCGCTATCTGGAAGCGCGGCCCGAGGTCGGCGGCCTGAAGCGCTATCCGCTGGGCTTCTTCCACATCGACAACGGCGCGCGCCGCACCTGGTGAAGCGGCACCGGCCCCGTTCTGCCGCGCCGTCTCAGGGCTTGGCACCCGACGGCTCCGGCGAAGCCGGCGATCCAGGCGGCTGCAAAACCTGCACGAAGCGGACATCGGGCGCGTCAAGATTGCCCGAGATCAGCACGGCGCCGACCGTCTGGCCTGCGTCCCCCGGTGGTGCGATCGCGCCGGCTGCGGTGGCCGTGCCTAAAACAGGGGGCGTTGTCTCGGGCGCGGCCGTGGACGGCGCGCGATGCGCAATACCGATGGCAAGTTCGGCCTGCCGGCTCGCCACTCCAACACTGCCGTGCGCGGTCAGGACGGAATCACCGGCGCGCGCGCTGACACGATCCAAGACGAGCCTGCCACGGTCCAGGGACATTTCGGCGGTGAGGCCCTCGACCGATGTCCGTGAACGTGCGCCGGCAGCACCCCATCCCGTCTGCGGCTGGGCTCGCACCGTCGCGGCCAGCGTCTTGACGTCGATGCCGATCTCGCCGCCCGACGGTACGACAACGCTTGTCTTGCCGCTGAGAGAGCGCAGAATCTCGGAGAGGCTCACGCCGCGGGCGGTCACGTCCAGCGTAAGCCCGCCTTTGCCCGACACGGCCGGATAATCCCACAGCAGCGAAGAGAGGAAGCCGATGTCGATGGCTTCCACCTTGCCACGCAACGCGATGACCGGCGAGGCACCTGCACCGGCAATGGTGAGCTGTCCACCACAACGGCCGCCGCGACCGAATTCCAGCTCCGCAATATCGGCACGGACCGTCCCGTCCTTGAGGTTGAGCGATGCCGCGCTGCGCCCGAACGAGAAATTGGCTCCCTTGACGCTGTTGGCGGACACGCGCAGGTCCGCGTCGAAGAGTTGCAGCAATTGGATTGCAGCCTGGTCGGCGCCCGTCTCCGAGCCAGGTGCCAGTGGCGGGCTATCTGCTGGCTGCTTCGCTTGATACGCGGTGAGGTCGAGCTTTTCGAACGCCAGTGTACCGTCGAATGCCGGGCGGACCCCGCTGAGCTTCAGGCCGAGCGTGCCGACCGCCTCGTTGGCGTCGATCAGGAATGTCGCATCGATGAAGGAAAGTCCTCTCGGCGACAGCTCGAACGCCCCGGTCGCCTTGAGCCGCGTCGGAATGACCGGGCCACTAAGGCTCGTGTTCATCCAGGCTGCAACCTGCTTGGCATCGACGATCTCGAAGCGGGAGGACTTGGCGTAGAGCTGCACGGCGTCGGAGGCGACCAGCAGTCCATCGGCTTCGAGGCTCGCCAACTCGCTCTTGAGCTTCAGGTTGATCGGCCATCCGGTCTTTGCTGCTTCTCCAGCCTCGGTCTCCGACGAGGCTCGTGAGGGTGCGATTGCCGCGGTGAAGTCGATGGACCGATTGCGGAGTCGGAACGTCCCTGTTGCCTCGAGTGTGCCTGAGCGCGAGCGCGCGACCGAAACGTCGAAGCCGTCGAGCGTTTCGACACGTCCGCCCCCCAGGGACAGGTGGACTGTTGCACCACGCACCTGGAGATTGACAAAGGCCGACGTGATCAGCGCTGCCATGATGGGCGCGAGACCGGGTTCCGCCACCGAATTTTCTGATGGCTCGGCACGCAGCATCGGATTGAACGAGATCACCGCATCGTCGAGCGTCAATCCTGCCCGGCCCGACTGCAGCATGGCGACCACCGCCGACGCTGATGGTGGCGATCCGGTCGCATCCTTCGCGATCGAGACGCGGCCGCGCTCGAGCACCAGCTGAGGTATCGACGGCAGCACGAGGGCTTCGCTGAGCGAGAAGCTGTCCGGCGTCGCCGCGAGAACAGCTACCGTCTCGACAAACGACAGGTCGGTATCGAAGCCACCAACGAAACGCGGACCAACGAGACCGACGACGGCGCACGTGAGCGCGGCGACAGAAACGAAGGCACGACGTCGCAGGCTAGATGTCTTGCGCGTCATGAGCTGATCTTGAGAGAGCCCGTAGTCACGTCGCTTGAGCCCCCGCGCCCTGTGCCCAGCCGGTCCCCGCAATGACTGGCGAGGTTTCACCATCAAATATTTGAGCACCGCATTCTTAGGCGCCCGCCCGCCGCAGCGCAAGTTGGAAAGCCCATCTGAAGACCCACTCCGTGTGCACCAGAACCGGGCCGCCAGTGAACCGCACTTGGGCGAAAGTCAGGTCCGTTGAAGCCCCAAGCTCCCCCGGCTGCACCAGCAGTAATCAGCCCAACGCGTCGCGCTTGCACAGCACCTGCTCCTCGTGCAGACGTAATCGACCGGCCGCGGGTGTCCACCGGGCACGCTCCATACGCGTTGCGCACGGATGCGGCACAAGAATGTTGGCCGGGCGGGATCGACCGGAGTCGCTCGTGAGAAAGCCGTTTCGCATCGCCGGCCACGACATCGAAGCCGGCACGCGGCGGCTCGTAGACCTGCCGATTTCGAAGCTCTCGAACCATGCGCCGGTGACGCTGCCCGTCCATGTCTTGCACGGCGATCGACCGGGGCCGACCATCTTCGTGTCCGGCGGCATCCATGGCGACGAGCTCAATGGCGTTGAAATCGTGCGTCGCATCCTGCGCACGGTTTCGCCAGCCAACATCTCCGGCACGCTGCTCTGCGTTCCCGTCGTCAACGCTTTCGGATTCATCGGCCGCTCTCGCTATCTCCCGGACCGGCGCGATCTCAACCGCTCGTTCCCCGGCTCCTCCTCGGGATCGCTAGCAGCACGCCTCGCGCATCTGTTCCTCAACGAGGTCGTCACGCGCAGTGAGATCGGCATCGACCTGCATACAGCCGCCGTGCATCGCATCAACCTGCCGCAGATCCGTTGCGATCTGAAGCGGCGGCCGCGCTGCAAGGAGCTGGCGCTTGCGTTCGGAGCGGAGGTCGTGCTGGACAGCGCGGAGCGTTCGGGCTCGCTGCGCCGCGCCGCCCGCGAAACAGGTTGCGACGTGCTCGTCTACGAAGGCGGCGAGGGCCTGCGCTTCGACGAGTTCGCCATCAAGGCAGGCGTGGACGGCGTCGCGGGCGTGATGCTCGCCACCGGCATGCTCGAGCTACCGGAAGGCGCAAAGGCCAGGAAGGCCCGAGACATGCTGGTTGCCGATTCCTCGTCGTGGGTGCGCGCGCCCGAGGGCGGCGTCTGGCGCACCTCGCGCCGCATCGGGCACGCGGTGACCAAGGGCGAGGTGCTGGGCTATGTGGCCAACCCGTTCGAAGAACTCGACGTCGAGGTGCGCGCACCCCACCGCGGTATCATCATCGGAGCAACCACGCTGCCCATCGTCAACATGGGCGATGCGCTCTTTCACGTCGCCTGGGCGAGCGAGATGTCGAGCGCCGTTTCCAGCGACATGTCGCCTGCCGAGCCTTTGATGGACGAGGACGAGATCATCTGACCGCGATCGCCGCAGTGGCTCGCTGCTATTTGCGGCCAGGCGACTTGGCGATGACGAAGGCAAAAAGGACCAGAGACACGACCAGCACGCTGACGAAGCCTCCGAGCGCGATCAGCGCCAATGGGTCCGTGTCGACGATGAGCGATTTGATGTCCATCCGCGTTCTCCGTGCCCCGGCCGCAACGACCCAAACGGTCGCGTGCGGGATTGCGAACAACGGTGATGTTCGCGTGGCTGCAGCCACGGCGCCTTGAGGGTGGTCAACGCATTTTCTGACGTCAGTCAGTGGTGAGGATCGGCGCGTTGGTCGCGCGTACCGCTCCGCCCCTCAACCGCCTCCACCGCCGGCCCGGCCACCGGCGACGGCCTTATGCAGCAGAAGTACCGGCACGAGCCCTGCGATCACGATGGCGAGCGCGCCCAAAGACGCTTCCTCGAACTGCTCCAGCGCCGCAAACGAGTAGACGTGCGTGGCGAGCGTCTCGAAATCGAAAGGCCGCAGCAATAGCGTGGCCGGCAGCTCCTTCATCGTATCGACGAAAACCAGGAGCGCAGCGGCTCCAAGCGCCGGCAGCATGAGCGGCATGTGCACCCGGCGCAGGGTGGACGCGGCCGTCTCCCCCAAAGCGCGTGACGCAGCATCGAGGTTGGGCGAAATGCGCTCCAGGCCCGACTCGACGGAACCCACCGCCACTGCCATGAACCGGATCGTGTAGGCGAGCACGAGCCCGGCCGCCGTTCCGGAAACGAGCAGACCCGTCGATATTCCGAATGTCGAACGGAAGAACGCGTCCACCGTGTTGTCGAACCCCGCAAGCGGGATGAGCAGGCCGACGGCCAGAACTGTCCCGGGGATCGCATAGCCCAGGCTCGCCAGCCGCACCGCGATGCGCGTGAAGGGGTTGGGATCGATGCGCCGCGCATAGCCCAGAATGAGTGCCAGCGTGACCGAGACCACAGCCGCGATTGCCGCCAGCATTACGCTGTTGCCGGCGGCAGCCAGAAAGCCACTCTGAAGGCTTGCCCCTGCATAGACGACCGCATGACGCGAGAGCTGCAGGAAGGGCAGCAGAAAACCCACGACGAATGGCATCATGGCGAATGCTGCCGCGGCGTAGCCGCGCCAGCCGTAGATATCCTGAAATGGTATCGAGCGGTAGCGGCCCGTCGTGTGATGCACCTTGGCCCCGCCGCGTGCGAGCCTCTCGGTCCAGAGCAGCGCGGCGATGAGCGCCAGCATGACGACGGCGAGCTGCGCCGCGCCTCCCAGATTGGACCTCTGCAGCCAGGTTGCATAGATCGAGCTCGTGAGCGTTGGCACACCCAGGTATTGCACGGCGCCCAGATCGTTGAGGCACTCCATAAGCACCATCGCCACGCCTGCAGCGAGAGCCGGCCGAGCCAGCGGCAGCGCCACTGCCCGGAACGTCTGCAGCGGGGTGCGGCCGAGCGTGCGCGCAACCTCCAGCGCGCATACCGACTGCTGCACGAAACTCGCCCGCGCAGAGAGATAGACGTAGGGGTAGAGCACCGATGCCATAATGAAGATGGCGCCGCCGAGAGAGCGAATCTCGGGAAACCAGTAGTCGCGCGCCGTCTGCCAACCGAATGCAGCGCGCAGTGCGCTCTGGAGGGGCCCTGAATAGTCGAGCATCTCGACGTAGCAGTAGGCGACGATGTAGGTGGGCATCGCCAGCGGTATGACGAGCAGGCGATCGGCAAGCGCCCGGCCGGGAAAGCGGTACATCGTGACGAGCCAGGCCGCTACGGTACCGGTCACGATAGAGAGGATGCCGGCGCCGGCCATCAGCAGCAGCGTCTGCAATAGAGAGCGCGGCAGAACGGTGCGCGACAGGTGCGGCCAGATGTTATCCTCAGGCGACATCGCCAGCCACAGAATCGTCGCCACCGGCAGCAGCATGAGCGCCAGGATGAGGGCCGCACCGGCGATCCAAGCCGTGGATATGCCGCGCCGCTCGCGCCACGTGCGCAAGCTCGCGACCGCCCCGGTAAGATGGGCGGCGAGCGACAGTCGCGGCGTCCCGCTGTCACGCCATCGCGTCGTCATTTGACCGGAAGCGTTGCTGCATAGGTCAGCACGTCGACCGCATCGGCAAGCGGCAGCACTCTCAGATTCACCATCGCCGCGCCCGGATGGGAGTTGCGGATCTTGTGCAGGACTTCATCGGGAAGCTTACTCGCCTCGGTGCCGATGTAGGCTGGCTCGTCTTTCGTTCCCCAATTGAGCAGCCTTCCGTCGAAGCCGTGACATGCCGCACAGATTGTCTGGAACACTGCCTTGCCACGCGCCGCGTCACCCCTTGGCCGGCCGTTGCCGTCAACCGCGTCGGCCATGTCATGCTGGCCTCGCGACACGAACGCGGCGACACGGGCAATCTCATCGTCGCTCATCAGATCCGCGCCATAGCCGTGCACCGGAGCGCGCAGCAACGCGACTATTTCCGCCGTCTCGCGACCCTTGGCACCGTCGATACCCTTGATGCCGGTTGCGTGACTACCGGTCGCGTAGCGTCCATCGCGGCCTTTGTAGTCCCAGCCGTGACATTCCTTGCATCGCCACGTCGCCTTGCCCGCTTGTTTTGCTGACGACGGATAGCTTGGATGCGTGCCCGACGGCTCCTTGCGATCCAACGCATCCCACCAGTTGTCGTAGATCCTGCCTCCGGCAGCGAGTGTCCACTCTTCGGAGGGCTCGGATGGCGCTCCATGCACGAAGTCCTGCGCGTCTTCAGAGTGCTGGGTCTTCGTATCGGCGCGCGCCTGCGCGCTCCCCAGCGCGGTGAAAAGCGCAATTGCGACACTTGCTACACAGCAAATCATGGGAGCGGACATCATTCCTCCAAAGCGTTCGCAATGAGAGATAGCGGAACGGGAGCACAAGGCCAATGCGTGGTTCGCCGCACCTTGACCGCGCTCACGTGCTCAGGCGTCGCCCTGGGGCACGGCAAGGCGCGGCGGAAACACGACCGTCACCCGCGCGCCGCCCGCGGGACTTCGGCCGATCCAAAGCTCGGCATCGTTAGCGATAGCGAGACGCCGCACCAGCGGCAGCCCGATGCCGAATCCGCCACCCTTGCGCGGCGCCCGCTCCGCCTCCGCCTCCGTCGCCCCGATGGCGTCGATGTCCTGCTCGCTGAATCCCGGGCCCGTATCGGAGACTTCGATGACGACGCCTCCATCCCCACCGCTTAAGGCGGCGATCTCCACCCGGCCGCCCTGTGGCGTGAACTTCAACGCGTTGGTCAGGAGGTTGAGGACGATCTGGCGTACCGACGTCGCGTCGGCGCGCACGTACGGCAGTTCCCCGGCAATCGATGTCGTGAGCACGATGCCCGCCTCGCGCCCCAGCACCTCCACGGTGGAGGCCGTGGCGGACACCAGCGCGCCGATATCGATCGGGCCGGCGTTCGCCTCCGGTAACAACGGGCCATCAGCCCTGACTTCGGGCACCTCGGGCTCCGGGATCGTCACTGCCGCTGCCTGCGGCGAGAGCATGCGCTCCACCACGGCTAGGGCGTGCAGTGCGCTCTCGTGGATATCGCGCGCATAACGGAGATAGCGCTCATCGCCGATCGCGCCGAATCTCTCATCCCTCATGATCTCACTCGCCGACGCGATCGCGCTGAGGGGCGTCTTCAGCTCATGCGCGATGCGCCGGACAAGGGTACGTCTGGCCGCGCCGCCTCGCGCCGGATCATCGGACTTCGTCCCGTCATCGCGAGCCATCGCCGGTGCCCCAGCCACTTGCGCGCGACGAGCGGCGCCCGAACCATCGCCGCCGTTCGCCCCGCCATCGCCATCGCCGCCGTTCATGCCGCCGGAGCCACCGCTGTCGGGACCACCACCGCTCACCGCTGCGGCATTCAGCCGACCGCCCAGGATTTGACGGGCGATGGCTTTCAGAATGGCGGCGTCGTCGCGCAAGGCAGACTGCACGCCCGGCCCAGAAACAGCAACGCGTTCCTCGTCAGGTTCTTGCGCTTCGCCGCTCGCCGCGGGCTCCAGCAGTTCGACCAGGACAAGGCCATCGGAGCCGTTGCGCTGCAGCTTGCGAATGCGACAGTCCACGCTATGCACGCGGCCACCCGTCCAGAACACGAGCGTCTCGGGTCCTGCCTCATCGGCATTTTCCCCCGGGCGACGAATGCTCTCCATCAGGCGGACCATGGCGGGCATGGCGATGTCGAGCGGCCGCGCGGCACAATCCTCCACACGAAGACCGAGCGCACCTGCACCGGCGGCATTGGCCTCCACGATGCGCGCCTCGGATAGTGATACGACGATCGCCGGCGCGGCGGTGGAGCGTGCCAGACCGCTGCGGATGTCGAATGCCGATGCGTTGCCCTTGCCGGCTCCCGCCATCCCGACCGAAATCCCTCCCCACCACCCTCGAGCCTGGCCGAAACGGACGCACACCCGATTCCGTCCGGCGGCTTCAGTCAGGACCCTAGAACAAGGACACAGCGTAGTCCCACAGTGAGCGCCGATTCCGTGCGCTCAACGGTTTGCGTACGTCGGCGCACAACCAGCTGCAAGCGGATTTCACGTGATCTGGCCCGGGTCTCGGCCGGATCAGTACCCTTATTCTCTGGGCGTAATTTCCGGTGCACCCGCACTTCCCTACGCTCACGGAGTTCGCGATCGCGTCCGGAGTGGCGATCGAACGGGCCGACCCGCGAATCGGGCGAGCGCCGCCTGGCAGGACGGGGGGCGGGAACACCCATCGCCGAGCATGGTGAGCGCCGGTCACCCGAACGGCTTTTGACTTGACGTGAGCCGCCGCTTCCGGCTTTACACACGGCTCGCGACCCGCGCTGCCCCCGGCGCGCGGCTGTCGGCGCCTTGCGCCGCCTTAGCTCAGATGGTTAGAGCGCTAGATTGTGGATCTAGAGGTCCCCCGTTCAATTCGGGGAGGCGGTACCATTCTCTCCAAAGGTTGATCCTGCTTCTCGAATTGAGCAACGCCGTTCGACCTGCCACCAGTGGGTTGGGAAAGCGCGCTTGCCCGCGTCACAGCGAGTTGACGAAGGCCACCAGGGCATCGCGCTCTTCCCGGGTCAGCGCCGCGTAGGCGTCCCTGGCACGCTGCGCCTCGCCTCCGTGCCAGAGGATCGCCTCTGCGACGTTTCGCGCGCGACCGTCGTGAAGCAAGAACGTGTGCCCGCTCACGGTTTGGGTGAGCCCGATGCCCCACAGTGGCGCGGTGCGCCACTCGCTTCCCGTTGCGGTGCCCTCGGGCCTGTTGTCTGCGAGGCCATCGCCCATGTCGTGCAGGAGGACGTCGGTGTAGGGCCAGATCGTCTGGTTGGAAAGATGCAGCTGCCCGGGAACGTCACCTGTTCGCAGACTGGGGCGGTGACATGACGAGCAGCCGATCCCGTGGAAAATCGACCTGCCGTGCATAACCTCCGGCGCATCGGCGTTGCGGCGCATCGGCACAGCGAGGTTCTGCGCGTAGAACGTCACGAGATCCAGCAGTTGTTCGGAAACTTCCGGGTCGTCTGGCTTTGGCGAATTGCCGTTGGGAGCAGTCCGGCACTCCGCCTGCGCATCCGTGCAATCACCCGACGACGAAGGGAACAGCACGTTCGAAAGCCCCATGTCACCGTTGAACGCGTCGGCACTCTGCTGGCGTATCGAGGGATTGCCGGCCTTCCACCCGAACCGTCCGAGCATGATGCGGCCATGCTCGCGCGACCACACCGCGCTAGCGCGGCCAGAGACGCCATCGCTATTCCGGTCGTCGGGGTCGGCTGCTTCGTTGATCATCGCCTCGGGAACCGCTTCGATGAGACCCAAGCCGATCATCTGCGGCGCGACGCGCGGCGACAGCATTACCTTGGGATGCAGTGCGCCGTAGCCGGGCTGCGCGACCGCGTACGAAGGCTTGCGGAGCCTCACCATACTTCCGTCGCCGAGCGTGACGGGCAGATCCTCATAGGTGATGGCCATTTGGCCTTCCGGTGCGTGCCCCTGTATCGCGAAGTTCTGCAACTGCCCGCCGTACGTCGGCTCGGGAATGACGTTGGCAAGATGCTCGGCCAGCATCTTCCTGTGTTGGTCGGTGAGTGGCGGGATCGAAAGCCGCAGGAACATCGACACTCCCGCCTCGCCGTCCGCAGGCGGGCGACCGCGACCATCCTTCAGGTGGCAGTTCTGACAGGCTCGCGCGTTGTAGAGGGGGCCAAGACCGTCGGATGACCGCGTAGAGGAGGGCGCCGACACCCATTGCTTGCGGAATATGGCGTTGCCGAGCTTGAAGCGCGCCTCGCCTTCAAACCCGATGCCATGCGAGAACCGCGAGAAGGCATCCGGATGATCGGTCGAACCCGGTGTCGTTGCCGTGCCCCCGGGCAGCATCTCGCTGTCACCTGGCAACGTCCCGCTTTCGCCGGACGCATCCGTCGGCCGGAAGCCGGTCGCGTACGCGGCGGCGGCGGCAAGCACAGCCACGAACGTCAGCGACTTCGACCGGACTGAGACTGCGCGCCGAGGCATGTTTCGTGGTTCCGCATACATAATCGTTACGAAGCACGTATACAAATAGGCGCGCAGGCGGTTCAAGCCTTGACACGTCTCAAGGCAACACAGCTTGGTCTCATCGGCCCAGAAAACGAAACGCCGCCCGCCGAAAGGGCGGACGGCGTTCCACGGCAGATTGGGAGCTTGCCGTCAGAAGGAGATCTTTGAGCCAACGACGATGCTTTGGAAGCTTTCGATGCCGGGCACCGGGACCGCGTTACCGCCGCCGTCCACCACATCGAAGTCGAAGTCGTGGTGGCGATACCCGGCATAGATCTGCATCTCCGCCGCTTCGATGTGCTGCACTACGCCGAAGCCCCAGACCTGCGCCGTATTCCCCGTGATACGCACACCGCCCGCGCCGATGTCGGCGGGCAGGAATGTGTCGCTCGTCGAGATGAAGTCGTTGAAGCGGCCATACTCTCCATAGAACGCCGTCGGGCCGAGGCTCGTGAGCTTCGCAAGCCAGCCAAGCTTGGTGTAGATGAAGCTTGCATCCTTTGGGGTCCGCTGGACGAGATCGGCATCGAGTACGGGATCGTCGAAGGAGCGGTTGCCTGCGGCGACCAGCGCATTGAGGCCCGACGGCTCATGCAGGATGGCGAACGAGCCGACCAGCGTTTCGTGTGCCACGTCGCCGCCGCCGTCGAGGCCACCTTCGTCGGTCGAATGCGTGTAGGCGATCGAAGCCGCGAGTTTCACCGAGTTGAACCCGCCCTCGTACTTGAGGCCGACATCCCAGATGTCGTCCTCACCGTAGCTTGCGGAGAGAATGAACCCGGCGATGACGGGCGTGTCGTAGCGCACGACGTTGGCGGTATCACCATTGAAATGGTTGTACACGTCGCCCAGCGTGATCGCCGAGAGTGCGCCATTGGACAAGCGCAGGAAGAAGCCGCCGCCCATGTCCTGTACGCCGGCGTAGCCGGGCAGGCCGCTCTCCGAGAGGTCGTTCTCCGGCGCCGTATCTGAGACGCGCGAAACCTGGCCGAGCGACAGTTTGCCGTAGCGCTCGCTCTCCAGGAACCAGAACGATTCCCACAGCACGAACGCCAGGGCGCCGTCATCGGTCGTCTGGTCGACCTCGTCGGAAAGGCTGTCGCGGATCCGAACGGTGACGGCGTAGCCGGCCCTCAATCCCTTGCGGATCTCAGCCTCTCCGGTGAACGAGAAGTTCGACTGGTCGTTCTTGTTGCCGACCACATAGGTATTCCGCTCGAACCCGTCGTCCCAGAACAACACCGCGTGGTTCACTTGGCCGGCAACCGTCAAGGAGACCTTGCGGTTGCCCTTGCGCGCTGTCGTTGCCTCGAGCTCGGCGATGCGCTCCTCGAGGTCCGCACAACAATCACCACCAAGATCGGCGGCGCGAACGTGCTGTGCCGCGCCGGTCGCCAGCAGCACAGCGAGTGCAGCGGCCGCTAGCCTTGGCCTCGATGCCGTCGTGCAGTGTCCCATGCTACCCCCCGGTGTGTGCCGCCCCACGGCACCGCTTGCAGACCCGACCAAGAATTCCGGCCCAGTTTCCGGCCTCTCCGCCCCCCGGCGGCGACGTACGACTATCCCTAGCTATCAGTTTGGATGTTATAACATCTAAACCGTAGTATCAAGTGTTGTATCGCGGATGCAGCCGGATCGAGGCAGCGCGCCCTCCCGAAGCAGCGGCGCTTCCAGTTACTTTTTCACCTTGCTCGGATCGTCCAGGCTGTTGGACCCCTCGAACTGCGCCGAACCCAGCTCCAGCGCTGCCATCGCGCGCTCGAACGCCTTGGCTTGCGCGACCAATGCATCGATGGCGGCCTGCACCACTGCGTTGCCCTCCGCGTTGCCCTGGCCGATCATCTGATCGTAGCGTTCACCGTTGTCCGCCCGCACCTTCAACGCCGTCATCTTCTCAACCGTCGCCTCGATCGCCTTGCGGACCGCAGCGTCCGTTTCGGGTGACTTGGCCTTGACGAGGTCGGAGACGGAGGCGCCTTTCACCTCGCTGCCATCGGTGCGCTTGTAGGTTCCCAGGTAGACATTGCGGATGCCCATCACGTCGTAGAAGTGAGAGTTGTGCGTGTTGTCGGAGAAGCAGTCGTGCTCTTCTTCCGGGTCGTGCAGCAACAGGCCGAGCTTCATGCGCTCGCCTGCCAACTCGCCGTAGGAAAGCGAGCCTAGCCCCACAAAGATGATCTTGACGCCCGCATTGCCCTCGGCGGCCGTAACGGCTTTGCGCGCATCACCATCCTTGCCCCACTGAGCCGCCATCCAAGCGAGATTATCGACAAGAAGTTCCGTTACGGCCGTGAGGTAGGCGGCGCGGCGATCACAGTTGCCACCGGTGCAGTTGCTGGTATCGAAATCACTCGCGGGGCGGTTGCCGGCGCCGGCGTCGGTGCCGTTCAAGTCCTGGCCCCAAAGCAAGAACTCGATGGCGTGGTATCCGGTGGCCACATTGGCCTCCACACCGCCTGCTTCCTGCAGCTTCTCAGCCAAAAGGGCCTTGCTGATCGTCGACAGGTCGACGCTCTCGCCTGCAATCTTAATTGTCTTCGCCGAGATCACGTTGGCGGTGAACAGCGGGTTCTCCGGATTGTCCATGCCGTAGGACGCATCGACGTAGTCGATGAGCCCCTCGTCGAGCGGCCACGAGTTCACCTTGCCTTCCCAGTCGTCGACGATCTTGTTGCCGAACCGGAATGCTTCGGTCTGCTGGTAGGGGACGCGAGCAGCGATCCAGGCGGCGCGCGCAGCTTCGAGTGTGGCCGTGGATGGCGCGGAGACGAGTTTCGCGACCGACGCCTGCAGCGCCCTGGCGGTTGCCAATGAGTCAGCGTATCCGGCCTCGGCAATGTCGGCGTAGTTCGACAGCGCCGCACCGGGCGTCGCTGCGCCCTGCGCATGGGTGGCAGCGCAGGCCAGCAGAAGCGGCCCCGCCAGAGCCGCACGCGCAATCATCTTCAACATCGCATCACCTGGGTCGGTCCAAACAACAGGCGGGAGACGATCCTGCCTGCCCACGGCCAAACCACATCGCATTACATACGATATTCGTCAACATTTAAAAGATGACGCATATGGTATAGATTGCGGAAGTGTGTCGACCGGGCAACGACAGAGCCGATCGATGGGTGCCGCAAGCAGGAGCACGGTCATGTCCAGAGCCAAGCGCCATTTGGTGATCACCCTGGCGTCGAAGATGGCCGAGCGAAAAGCCACAATTGGCCAGGATCACCGCACAAAAGGCGTGGGGCACGTTGACCTGCCCGCACGAGCAATGTTGACGAAACTCCGCATTTCAATGACAAGGCTAGCCGCACTTGCAAGGAAGGGGCGTCAGCCGACATGAAGCTCAACAAGGCAACATCGCACGCCCTGCGCGTCCTCGTTGCCTGCGCGCGCTCCGGCGATGGCTTGACGAAGGTCGCCGACCTCGCTGCGGAGCTCGACTTGAGCCCGCAAAACACCTTCAAGATCGTACATCTGCTTTCGCGTGCCGGGTTCGTCGAAGGGGAGCGCGGCCGCTACGGCGGTGTGCGGCTGAAGCAGCCGGCCGAGGCAATCAAGGTGGGCGACGTCGTCCAGGCGATGGAATTGATGCCCGACGCGACCGACAGCGACTCCGCTGCCCTGGCGGTGCACCAAGCGCAGCTTTTCGATGCCGCATTCGACGCCTTCGTTAAGGTGCTCAATCAGACGACCATTGCCGACATGGCAAAAGGGCAAGTCAAAGCCGCAAGACAGGCTGCGCCAAAAGCAGCCAAGCCGCGCAAGACCTCTCTCGCATCCCGACCACGCGGCGCGTCGCGGACCTCGCCCCCGAAGTAGGCGTCATGGTCTAAAGGACCCAAAAGCGCAGGTCCTACTCGTCCTTGTTTTGAATCGTTCAAAGATGTGTCGCTCGACGGGCGCTCAAGGTCGTTTGGACGCATGCATTCGGCGTTGACAGCCACACGTCGCCTGTTTCTATATCTGCACCGTGTAGAATGTATCAAATCCGATGTCGGGGCTTTGAACCCCCTCGATTGGAGACGATGATGAAAAAGTCGATGCGCCCTGGCGTTCGCACCAGGAGTTCTCTGGCTGCTGTGCCAGACAACAGTTCGCACAACGCGACCTGTCTGCTGTGTCCGAAGCCAAGCCCGGCCAGCCGCTATCCCGCCGAAGCGATTGTCGGCCTCGGGTTCCGAGGCTGGATATCAGGCTACCTGAACAGCGACGTGAGTTGCTGGGAGGAGGTCTGGCGGCTCTACTCCGGCCTTCTCGGCCCAAAGCATGCTGAAGCGGCGGTCAGCGCCCTTGCGTCGTGGTCCAAGACGGTTGCGGTTTGCTCGCGAAATCCCATCTCGGTGAGACCGCTCAATGCCTGTGGTTACTGTCGCGACGAGTGTCTGGCCATATCGATGATTGCGGCCTGCCAGCACAACACGTGTCCGGCGATGCGCGCCTGCGCATTCGCGCTGATCGAGAACTCCATGGTCGACGAGGTGCTGCATCACGCTGGCACCTATGCGCTCACCCTGCGCAGCGTCGAGCACATCGTCTCGCCAAGCTGGATCGTCAACGCCAATGCCTACGTCGATCCCGTCGCGGCGCGGCCAATGTAGAAGAGGACAGACATGCTGATCTGTTCCTGCGTCGTCATTTCCGACCACGACATCGAGCTGGCGCTGCTTGACATCATGACGCAGCCAGATCCACCCTTGCCAACGCCGGGCGTGATCTGGCGCCATCTGTCCAAGCGCATGAATTGCTGTGGGTGCGCGCCGTTGGCCGTAGCAACGATCTACGCCAAGCTGGAAGACCTGGAGCGTCGCGGCCTGGTCTGCCCCAACGCCTGTTCGAGCGTGAAGCGCAGATTGTTGATCGCGAGGAACAAGCATGCAGGCGAACAGTGCGCTGAAACCGGCGCGCCGGCCGACCTGTTGCTGCCGGTTTGACCGTGTAGGACGTAGAAAGGACTGCAAGTGAAGGGCGACAAGGACGTCATAGGCATGCTCAACGAGGCGCTGAAGCTGGAGCTCGGCGCCGTCAATCAGTATTGGCTGCACTACCGCCTGCTCGACGACTGGGGATATGGCAAGCTCGCCAAGAAGGAGCGCGCCGAGTCGATCGAGGAAATGCAGCACGCCGACAAGATCATCGCCCGCATCATCTTCCTGGAAGGCCATCCCAACCTGCAGACCGTCGCACCCTTGATGATCGGCCAGAACGTGAAGGAGGTCCTGGAGTGTGACCTCAAGGGCGAGTACATCGCCAAGGAGCACTACACGAAGGGTCGTGAGCTTTGCCGTAAGAAGACTGATCTTGTCTCGATGCAACTGTTCGAGGAGTTGCTTTCCGACGAGGAAGGCCACATCGACTTCCTCGAAACGCAGCTCGATCTTCTGGGCAAGATCGGCGTCGAGAACTACGGCCTGCTCAATGCGCAGTCCGCCGATGAGGTCGAGGGGCATTGACGCCAGTCCCTGCTAATGCTTTCTCATGCACCAGGCGCCGCCGGCTCATCGCTGCGGCGCTTGTTGCGTTTCTCGTCGCAGCGACCACCAAGACCACTCCAGGGCACGCTCAGCAGAAGCCGCAGATCCCGCCTCAGCTGAAAGCGATGGTGACGTCGGCCGTCGACAACACCATCGTCCCTGCCTACCAATTCTTCGCCGATGTCAGCACCAAAGCCGCGGAGACCATCGGCACCTGGTGTGAAACACCGACGGCCCAGACGCTCACTGCAGCCCGCACAGCATTCGCCGGTAGCGCGCACGCCTGGGCGCGCATACAGCACATCCGCTTTGGCCCGGCCCGCACGGACAACCGTTGGCAACGCATCGCATTCCTGCCCGATCCGCGCGGCGTGATCCGCCGCCAGGTCGCGAAGGTGATGGCAGATCGGCCCGCCGAACTTCTGGCGGAGAATGCAGTCGCGTCGCAGTCCGCTGCACTCCAGGGCCTGCCGGCGATGGAACAACTGCTGTATGGGTTCCCTGATTCCGAACCGGTCGAGGTGCGCGCGTACCGATGCCGACTGGCCCAGGCAATTGGTGTCCATGTCGCCAAGCTCTCAGGCGAGATGGTCAGGGAGTGGACGGCACCTCAGACGGGCTGGCGCCAGCGCCTGCTGACCGCCGGCGCACCTGGCAACGACGATTACAAGTCCGCGAGCGAGGCCGCCTCGGAACTCGTTCGTTCGTTGCTGACGGGCCTCCAGCTTGTGCGCGAGGAGATGCTTCTGCCCTGGCTGAAAGCAGCAGAGGCGAAGAAGCCCTGGGCGGGACTTCCCTTCGAGCGTGCTGGTATAGCACGCGACATCGTTGCCACCTCTCTGCTCGCACTTCGCAACCTGCACAAGGCGCTGCACCTTGATCTGGTCATCACTCACGTCGGCACCAAGGACAAGAGCAAGGCGTGGATGAAGGCCTGGATCATCGGTGCCTATGACAGTCTCGAGCGCGACGCCAAGAGCATGGTGCTGCCATCGCAGGACCAGCTTGCTGCCGCTGCCGCCGAAGAAAACCTCATGGCGCTCAAGCGGTCGCGCTTCAACCTCAACGGCCTCAGGCAGATCATAGGGCGTCATATCGCTCCGGCGGCGGCGCTGACGATTGGATTCAATGAGCTCGATGGCGATTGACCGCAGGATGCTTCTGGCGGGCGGGGCGGCGTCGCTGGTATCGACGCCGCTGGCATTGCCTTCCGCGGGGCGTGCCCAATCGCAGATGCGCTTTGCTGCGGCAGCCCGTGCCCGTGATGGCAGTTATCAAGTGGTCTTGCTCAATGCCGAGGGCGCCTTCGAACGCATCGTGCCGCTCGACGGGCGTGGCCACGACGTCGCGGTTTCACCTGATGCGCGGGTGGCCGTGGCGGTTGCAAGGCGCCCTGGCGACTTCGCGGTCGTCATCGACCTTGTCGGTGACCGGGCGCCGCGCATCTTCACGGCACCGGAGGGGCGGCATTTCTACGGTCACGGTGTCTTCTCACCTGATGGCCGGCTCCTGTTCGCAACCGAGAACGACTACGAGGCCGCGCGCGGCGTGCTCGGTGTCTATGATGTCGCGGCCGGGTTTCGCCGCACCGGGGAGCTGTCGACCCACGGCGTGGGACCCCACGAGGTCCTGATGATGCCCGACGGCAAGACCCTGTGCATTGCCAACGGCGGCATCGAGACGCATCCCGATGCTGGGCGCGCCAAACTCAATCTCGACACGATGCAACCTTCGCTCGCCTTCATCGACAGCCAGACGGGCGATCTCAAGGCGCAGCACGCACTCGGCAAAGCACTGCACAAGCTCTCGCTGCGCCACATGTGCTGTGAGGCCAGCGGCCATGTCTGGTTCGGCGGACAATGGGAAGGCAACACCGAGGCGACCCCTTGGCTGGTCGGTCGCGTGGGCATCGACAGCCCCATCACGATGCCCGAGCCGCGCGCAGTCTCAGGTCGAGACCTCAAGGGTTATATCGGATCCATGGCATCGAGCAGCGACGGTCGCATCATTGCTGCATCCGCGCCGCGTGCCGGACGGATCATCTATTTCGATGCCGGCACTGCGACGGTCGTTGGGGAGAGACGGCTGGCGGATGCCTGTGGAATAGCGCCCGCGGGCGACGCTGGAATGGCGATCACGACCGGCGAGGGCATCTTCGAAGTCGCGGCACCCGCTGGTGCCGTGGACCACGCCAGCCGCACTGATGGACTGGCTTTCGACAACCACCTGCGCCGTTTCGGCTGATCCAGTCGTATCCAGGCCAGGGATATCCTTGCCGGGCCACGCACAGGGCGCGCGGGAAGCAGTCACACGCACTCGGCAATGCGGCTCTTCACCTCGTCGGGCGCGCCGAAATGGCCGAAGTAGCGCGGATCGATCTTGCTCACCGGAAGTATGATCAAGACGTCGGTCGTGCCGAACTGACGGTCGATGACGGCGCCCTCGCCGACATAGGCGCCCAGCCGCAAGTACCCCTTGATAAGCGGCGGAATGGACTTCAGCGCCGCCTTGGCGTCGATGTCGGCCTTATCCACCAGATCCATGCGCTGGAAAAGATGCTCGTGCGCGCGACAGCGCCATTCCTCGGGCGCCAGCGCGTTGTGGTGCAGGAAGGACAATGCAGCGGCATGCGCGCTAGGATCGGTGCCGGGGAAGCTGGCGCATCCCACCATCACATCGACCTTGTGCTCGCGCACATAGGTCCACAAGCCGTGCCAGAGAAGCTCGACCGAGCGCTTCGAGCGATAGGGCTTGAGCACGCACGAACGGCCAAGTTCCATGAACTTGAGGTCGCTGCGCCGCTGGATCAGCGGGCGGATGTCATACTCGCGTTCCGTGTAGAAGCCGAAGTTGCGATCGGCCACGTCCTGGCGCAGGACCCGGTAGGTGCCGACCACTGGCGCACGGCGGCCGCCCCGCATCCGTGCCGCAGCATCAGCTGCCGTATCCACGACCAGCAGATGCTCGCAGATGGCATCGAACTCATCCTCGTCACGCTGGCGCATCTGCGCCAGGAACGAAGGATTTGCCGACATTTCGTTGTAGAACACCTCGTAGCGCAGACGCTGCGCCCGCTTGACGTCGGTGCCCGTCGTGGCGAGGCGAACCTGCAGCTCGCCGACGCGACCGTAGATCTTGGCCGGGCGGCGGGTGACGACGCGCGCCAAGCCATTCTCGGCCGAACGCAGAAGGCTTCGCGCCAAAAGGCCCTGCGGCGGCCGCCTCAGGAAACTGCGACTGCCAAGAGCGCGAGCGAGCGCTGCTGTTCTGGACTTCACCATGCGCGAGAGCCCCTCGTATAGTGGGATTCAGATCGCAATTTTCGTCCGCCGCGTCCCCAAGAAAAGCGTGACGATCCTTGCGATCCCGACACCGGGTCCGATGGCCGATCCCGGGCACCGCGTCAAGCATCGCAGCGGCATTTCCGCGTGGCGCATGGCGACGTGCCCGTGGCTCGGCATTGCGATCGGGCTATCACGATTCCATGACGGTTTGGCGTCAGCGCGCGGTCATGTGGGATGCTCCGCCCAGGCGCGATCCGGCTGTGCCGCAGCTCAGCCGGACGCGGAAAGCTGGGCTGCGGATGCGTGCGCCGCCCCCGGCCGAGGGCACCATCTTTCGAGCAAGGCGGCAAGGTCCTCGGTATCGAATGGCTTGGCCAGATAGTCGTCGAGGCCCTCGGCAAGATACCGATCGCGATCCTCCGGAAAGGCATTGGCCGTCAGCGCCACGATCGGCGGGCAGCGGGCGGGCGCAGCGCCTTCGGTTCGCACATGCCACTGCGCATGGGCCTCACGGATTTCCTTCGCGGCGGACACGCCATCAAGGCCGGGCATGAAGATGTCCATGAGCACGATGTCGATCCCTTCGGCCGTGCCGTCGAACGCTGCCACCGCTCGTGCGACCCCGCTGTGCCCGTCGCGCGCGTGCACCACCGCGCAGCCCGCGAGTTCAAGCACCCGCCGGGCCAGAAGTGCGTTGATCTCGTTGTCCTCGACGAGCAGCACGCGCAAGCGGGCGTGCTGGTCGCTGCCACCGCCGCCGGTGATCGGAGCCTGAGCTTTGCCCGGCTCCTTTTCCGACGACACCGCCTCGGTGCTGCGCACCTTTGCGAGCGGCGCCACGATCTGCTGGATCAATGATGCGGAGCGGACCGGTCGCACGAGATAGCACTCGAAACCCTGACGGCGGAATCCCTCCAGGCCGGAGCGAGCCAGAACGTTGACGGTCACAAGACCTACGACGTCGGCCGACGAATGCGTCTTTGCCTCTTTCAATATCCGTCCGGCCCAGACAGGATCCGCCGAAACGTCAACGATGATGCGGTCGAAGGGACAACCGGCCGCGCTGGCGGCGATCACCGCATCGACGGCGTCCGCCAGTTCGGCCTCCTCGGCCACGTGACCGCCCGCGCGCAGCATTCGAGCAAGACCCGCGCGCTCGAGTGGATGTCCGCAAGCAAGCAAGACGGCATGCCGGCCACCATCCTCATGCGCACAGACCGCCTCGCGTTCGGCGGCGGCTCCCGGTTGCGCGACGGCGAGCACGAAGCGCGCGGTGAATGTCGTTCCGTTGCCCGGCGTCGAGGCGACGGTGATGTCGCCCTCCATCGCCATGACCAGACGCCGTGTGATGGCGAGACCGAGCCCGGTGCCGCCCTGCTGTCGGCGCAGGGCCGTCTCGGCCTGCTCGAACTCGGTGAACAGGCGCGCCATGTCTTCGCCGGACAGCCCTATGCCGGTATCGGAGACGGAAATCTCGACCGCAAGCGCGGCGCCTTCCGTGGGCACTGGCTTGGCATCGACAGCGATCGTCACGCCGCCATGGTCGGTGAACTTGACGGCATTCGACAGCAGGTTGAGCAGGATCTGCCGCACGCGCGCCTCATCGCCCCTCACGGGTGCCTCGAGCACCGGCGCCACGGAGAGCGACAGCTCCAGACCCTTTTCGTGGGCACGCGGCGCCAGAAGCTCGACGACGCTTTGTGCCGACTCCAGAAGCGAAAACTCGCTGTCATTGAGAACGAGCTTGCCGGCTTCGATTTTGGAGAAGTCGAGGATCTCGTCGATCAGGATCAGCAGAGCACGCGCCGACTGGTCGATGGCGTTCGCATAGGTACGCTGTTCCTCGGTGAGATCCGTCCCGCGGATCAAACCGGTCATGCCCAGGATTCCGTTCATGGGCGTGCGGATCTCGTGACTCATGGTGGCGAGAAAACGCGACTTGGCCCGGTTCGCCGTCTCGGCCTGGTCGCGCGCTTCGGCCAGCGCCGCCGCCAGGCGGCGGTCCTCCGTCACATCTCGCCCGACGGCCTGCACCTCGAAGCCGCTGCCTTCGCTTGATGCGACCAGATGCTCGTCCCAGTCGATCCAGCGCTGACCACCCGTGGTATCCAGAAGCTCGACATAGCGGCGGCGTCGATCGTGGTCACGCGTCGTCAGCGGCGCAGCGCTCGCGCCTTCGCTCTCTACGACGCGGCGCGCCCACGCCGTGCCCAGCACGTCGTCCGCCGCAAGTCCGAAGGCTGCCTCGAACGCTTGGTTCACATAGGTGAGACGGTCATAGTCGTCGCGACGCAGGATGATGTCGGATTGCACGTCGAGCAGATCGCGATAGCGGACATCGGTTTCCGAAATCTGCCAGTGCACGTCCTGCAGCTTCTCCAGCCGGCGCTCCAGCGCTTCGAGCATCTGCGTGTGCCGCTGCTCCCGCATCGGTTGCTGACGTCGCGCAAGAGTACCGATGATGGCCCACTGCGCACCACCGAGAAGGATTGCTATGCCGGCCGCAAGAAGCAGATGGGCGGGACCGACCGGATGCGGCACCATCATCAGGCCGAGCAGAGAGGCTGCGCCACCGGTGAGCACCAGCGGCAACAGCCATCGCTCGATCACAAGGGCGCCGTAGCGGCGGCGGCGGGGAGACGGAGCAAGACGCAGCACGGCCTGGGCCAGACGGCGCAACGACGCTGTCCCGGCAATCGCCGCGACATCGCCGCGCCGGCCCGTCGCATGGGCCACAGCTTCGTTCTTCGAACCGCCCAAGATCTTTCGTCCGGCTGTTGCCTGCCTTGTTGGCCAAGGCAATCACGCCGGCTTTGAGAAAGCTTGAAACGATGTGGTTGAGCAGATGTTGACGGCTGCGCCGGAACGGGATCGTTCAAGTAATGGGAGGCCGCTCATGCGGCGGATCGTCGAGCCGGCGCGCGGCCTCGACGGTGAGGATGGCGACGCCATCGCGCACCGGAAATGCCAACCGCGCCGCCTCGGATATGACCTCGTTTCGATCCGCGTCGTACCTGAGCGGATGCTTAGAAACGGGGCACACGAGCAGAGCCAGAAGACGGGGGTCTATACTGCGCGGCGGCTGTTGCGGCTCGTCAGGCATGGTTCGGCTCCTCGCTATCCGCTTCCGGCCCCGACGATCGGCCGCTATTGCAGCGTGCCGCCCTGACTGCCACTCGATGCCAGCTCCATCTCCGCCAGCGCGACGAGGATTTCGGCACGCTGCGTCAGAGTTGCCGCTTCCAGCAGCGCCTGCTTCTCGACCGGACCATAGGGGCTCATGACGCTCAACGCGTTGACGAGAAACTCTGTGGTCGACTCCAGAATCGTTCGCCAGTCCGCCTTGAGGCGGGTGGCGTCGAGGTAACGATGCAGGACTTTCAGCAGGCCATCGCGGTCGACGTCGTCCTCACCATAGCCGGGACTGAAGTCGATCACATAGGGATCGTAATCGACATTGATGAGACGGTAGGGGGCGTCGGTGGCAGGTTCGTCGAGCAGCCGGAATCGCGCGATCCCCGTCAGCGTCGCGATGATGCGGCCATCGTCGAGTTCCTGATAGGCGGTGAGGCGGCCCAGGCATCCGACGCGCTTCAAGCGAACATCCTTGCCCGGTGGGCTCTCCATCGCAGGCTCATCGCCCGCCACGTCCGGCTGCACGATTGCGATCACGCGATCACGCCTGATGGCGTCATCGATCATCTTCAGGTAACGCGGCTCGAAAACGTTGAGAGGCAGCGTCGCCCGCGGCAGCAGGATCGCCTTGCGCAACGGAAAGACGGGCACCTTGCGCGGCAGGTCGGAAGGCCGGCGATATCTGTCCGTGGTCGCCAAGGCCGATCCCCTTTTGCGTTTCGTCGTTGTGGCGTGCGAGATCAGGAGAACAGGATCGACGACAGCTTCTTGCGGCCTTCGAGCGTCGCCGGGTCCTTGGGGCCCCACGCATCGAAGAACTGCACGAGCTGCTTGCGAGCGGCTTCCTCGTTCCACGCGCGCTGGCGGCGCACGATCTCCAGCAGGTGACCGACGGCGTCCAGCTTTCTGCCGCTGGCGCCCAGCGCCACCGCCAGATCGTAGCGCGCCTGATGATCGGCCGGGTTTGCGGCAACCTTCTGCTCAAGATTGCCCATGTCGCCCGCATCGGCTGCCTTTCGAGCGAGGTCGAGCGAGGCATGCACGGCCTCGACGGCGGCGAGCCGGCGCTTGTCCGGCGGCACCAGCGAGATCGTCTGCTCGGCGCGCTCGACGTCACCTGTCTTCAGATAGCACTGCGCGAGGCCGGCGAGCGCGGCAGGGTTGAGCTGATCCTCCTGCAGTATCGCAGCATAGATTTCGGCCGCGCCCTGCAGATCACCCGATTCGAAGGCTTGCTCGGCGGCCCCGATGAGGTCGGCGATCTCATCGCCGGCGTCGTCACCCAGCAGCCGGTCGACGAAGGCGCGCAGCTGGCTCTCGGGCAATGCACCCATGAAGCCGTCGAGCGCACGCCCATCCTTGAAGGCATAGACGGTGGGGATCGACTGCACGCGCAGTTGCCCCGCGATGGCTTGGTTCTCGTCGACGTTGACTTTCACCAGACGCACCTTACCGCCGTAGCTGCGCACGACCTTCTCGATCACGGGCGTCAACTGGCGACATGGCCCGCACCAGGACGCCCAGAAATCGACGAGCACCAGTTGCGTTTTGGACGCCTCGATAACGTCGGCGGCAAACGTCGCCGTCGTTGCGTCCTTGACGAGATCCTTGCCCTTCGCGGCGCCGACCGCACCCTCAGCGTTGCTGTCCATACCAATTCCTCCTCGCCCCGTCGGGCATATGGTTTCTTGCCGGCTCAGCGGCAACCCGCTCCCACCCGCGGGCGCCCGCGCCCGCGCCGGGCGGATGCCCTCGCCGCGCAGAGCGCTGGTGCGGAGATCGAAGCTACATACCCGGGTCGCTTTCGAGGCTTTCGATGCGCGGCTCGTGTCCAGTGGCGCGAATGAACCTCAAAAGGTCATCGCGCGCAATGTTGGTGGTCGCGGTATTCGCCATCGGGTGACAGTTGATCGTCTCGTGCTCCATCAGCCGGCGGTCTATGACCACGGTCACTTTCCCCGTCCTGTCGTTCATGACCGCGAATGCAGTAACGGAGCCGGGCGTCACACCCAAGACCTCAGCCAGCAGGTCCGCCTTTCCGAAACTGAAGCGGCCGGCTCCCAGTCGCCGCGCCAGCGACTTGAGATCGACGTTGGTGTGGGCTTCGGCCACGACGAGGAACATCGCGCCGCGCTGGTCCTTGAGGAACAGGTTTTTCGTATGCCCTCCGGGGATCTCGCGCTCGATGCGGCTGCTCTCGGCCACCGTGAACACGGCCTCGTGCTCCACGGTGCGCACGGCGATGCCCAGCGCGGCCAGCGCGGCATCAAGCCTGGCACGCGATGCCTCCGCCGTTGCCTCGTCGTCGAGGGGCGAGACGTGGCTATCCATCCCGGTTTCGTCGCCCCGTCTCTGATCCGATGTCATCGGCGCTCCCTGGAGCCGCGTGGCCCCTTGACCTTCCGGCGCCCGAAGCCGCATGAACATCCGCGCATACCGGGGGTCCCATGACACAATCGCGTATCGACCGACGTTTCGCCTCTCTCAAGGCCGAGGGCCGTGCCGGCCTCGTCACGTTCGTTTCCGCCGGCGACCCCGATCCGGAAACGTCGCGCGCCATTCTCGCGGGTCTACCCGACGCGGGCGCCGACGTCATCGAGCTCGGCATGCCGTTCTCCGACCCCATGGCCGATGGGCCCGCTATTCAGGCGTCCTCCCTGCGCGCCTTGAAGGCGGGGCAAAAAATGGCAAAAACTCTTGATATTGTTCGAAAATTTCGCGAGTCCGATACGCATACGCCGATCGTCCTCATGGGCTACTACAATCCCATCTACGTCTACGGGAGCGAGCGATTCGTCGCGGATGCCGCCGCCGCTGGCGTCGATGGGCTGATCGTCGTCGACGTGCCGCCGGAGGCCGACGATGAGTTGTGTCTGCCAGCCATTGCCGCTGGCCTCAACTTCATCCGGCTCGCCACTCCGACAACGGACGACAGGAGGCTTCCGGTCGTGCTCACCAACACGTCCGGCTTCGTCTACTACGTGTCGATCACTGGAATAACCGGGGCGGCTGCGCCCAGGATTGACAGCGTCCAGTCCCACGTACGGCGCATCAAGCGCGCCACCGACCTTCCCGTGGCGGTGGGTTTTGGCGTAAGATCGCCCGCTCAGGCGCGCGAGATCGCGGGCGTCGCGGATGCCGTCGTCGTCGGCTCGGCGCTCGTAACCGAGATCGAGAAAAGCCTGGACTCGGCGGGCCGAGCCACTTCTCAGACGGTTCCGGCTGTCCTAGATCTGGTGAAAAGCCTGAGCGCTGCCTTGCGCCGGCATTGATGCGGCGCGAAAAAGCGCTGCCGTTGCGCTGCCTCCGCCGCACTCCGGCGGCGGTCGGGAGGTCCGATCCAAATTCGACCGGGCCAGAATCCGACCGGGCCAAGTCCGACCGCGGACGGCAGCAACCCGCCAGATCGTTGCGCGGCACCGAGCGAGCGCACGATCGGAGACGGAATGCCTCCGGTGCGGAGTGTCTTCGGTAGGATGCTCTGTTGTGAAGGAGCCTGACGCGTGAACTGGATCAACAACGTCGTCCGCCCCAAGATCCGGGGATTCCTGGCGACGAAGCGGGATGTTCCCGACAATCTCTGGGTCAAGTGCCCCGAGACCGGGCAGATGGTGTTCGCCAAGGACCTCGAGGCCAACCAGTTCGTCTTTCCCGGTTCCGACCATCACGAACGCATGACGGCGCCGCAGCGGCTCGCCCACCTGTTCTCCGAAGGCGGCGTCTCGGTCATTCCCAATCCGACCGTGCCGCAGGACCCGCTCAAGTTCCGCGACGCCCGGCGCTACACGGATCGCATCAAGGACGCCAAGGCAAAGACAGAGCTCGAGGACGCCGTCGTGGTGGCCGAGGGTCAGCTCGACGGCATGCCCGTGGTCGTCGCGATCCAGGACTTCCGCTTCATGGCGGGCTCGCTCGGCATGGCGGCGGGAGAGGCCGTGATCTCCGGCATGGAACATGCGCTGAAGCGCGGCGCGCCGTTCATCCTGTTCGCGGCGTCCGGCGGAGCGCGCATGCAGGAGGGCATCCTCTCGCTCATGCAGATGCCGCGCACGACGATCGCCGTACAGCGCCTGCGTGACAAGGGGCTGCCCTATGTCGTCGTCCTCACCGATCCGACCACCGGCGGCGTTACCGCCTCCTATGCCATGCTGGGCGACATCCACATCGCCGAGCCCGGCGCGCTCATCTGCTTTGCCGGGCCGCGTGTCATCCAGCAGACCATCCGCGAACAGCTTCCCGATGGCTTCCAGCGCGCCGAGTATCTGCTGGCGCACGGCATGGTCGACATGGTCGTGCACCGCCATAAGCTGCGCGACACGCTGGCGCGCATCGTTCGTGTGCTGACGCAGGCGAAGGCGGGAAAGCGCCCGGCCACCGGCAAAACGCAAGCCGGGCGCGTGATGAACGGGAAGCCGTATCGCAACGGCGCCGACACCGCGGCGCCAGAGGCGCTTCCGGTCGTCTCCGCGGGCGTTGTGGTGCATCCCGAGCCGGTGCCCGACCAGGAGCGCTTCGACCCTGAGCGCCGCGCGCGCGATGCCGGCGGCGAGGCCAGCGGCACCAGTGAGGCTGCGCGCAAGAAGCCCCAGCCCCGCACGTAAAGCAATTGTCTCGACCTGCGATCCGCTGTAGCGAAATGTGATCGGCGCGATGCCGCCCGCGCCAAGAGGGCATGTGCCGGCACAAGCCTCGCGTCGCGGATCACCCCAGCGGGCGGGCGCCCAGGAGGTCAGGCGGCGCATAGCGCGCACCGGAAGCGAACACCGGGAGGCGAGAGAAGGCCGTGATGCCGACCAGCGACAAGCTTCTCGCCGACCTGAAGAAGCTCCACCCGAAGCTGATCGATCTGTCGCTCGGCCGCATCGAGCGGCTGCTTGCCAAGCTCGGCAATCCGCACCTGTCGCTGCCCCCCGTCGTGCACATCGCCGGCACCAACGGCAAGGGATCTGTCACCGCCTATCTCAAGGCCATGGCGGAAGCAGCCGGGCTCGGCGTCCACGTCTACACCTCGCCGCACCTCGTCCGCTTCCACGAGCGCATCGTGCTAGCACGTCACGGGGGCAAGGCGCTGCCGATCGCCGAGGATGCCCTCGTCGACGTGTTGAAGCGCACGCAGGCGGTCAATAGCGGCGACGATATCACCCAGTTCGAGATCACGACCGCGGCGGCCTTCCTGGCGTTCGCTGAAACGCCAGCCGATATCCTGCTGCTCGAGGTGGGCCTTGGCGGCCGGCTCGACGCGACCAACGTGGTGCCACGGCCGGAGCTCGGCATCATCACCCCCGTCTCCCTCGACCATGCCGAGAAGCTCGGTGACCGCTTGGCGCTCATTGCGGCGGAGAAGGCCGGCATCCTCAAGCCCGGCATGCCCTGCGTCGTCTCCCAGCAGGACCCCGAGGCGCTGGCGGTGATCGCGGCGACGGCCGCGCGGGTGTCCGCTCCGCTGATACTGTGGGGCGAGCACTATGACGCCTACGAGCAGCGCGGGCGACTGGTCGTGCAGTCCGAGGACCGGCTGCTCGACCTGCCGAGCCCGGCCCTGATCGGCCCGCATCAGATCGTCAACGCCGGCACTGCTGTCGCCGCGGCGCTGGCGCTCGATCGCTTTGCCATTCCGGAGCATGCCATCGAAGCGGGTCTCGTCGGAGTCGAGTGGCCCGCCCGCCTGCAGCGGATCACACATGGTCCACTCGCCAACATGCTGGGGCATGGCTCCGAGCTTTGGCTCGACGGCGGCCACAATCCCGCAGCCGGCGAGGTGCTGGCACAGTCGATGGCCGATCTTGAGGAGCGGCAGCCTCGGCCGCTCTATCTCGTCGTGGGCATGCTGGGGCTCAAAGACGCAGCCGGGTTCCTGTCCCACTTCCGCGGCCTTTGCCGAAAGGTACTCGCCGTGCCGATCCCGGGTGCGCACGAGCAGCCCTACGAGCCAGCCCGCCTCGCCGCCGCCGCGACCGGCGTCGGTGTCGCGGCCGAGGCGCACACGGGCATCGAGCCGGCGCTGCAACGCATCGAGGCAATGAGCCCGGGCCCAAAGCGCGTGCTGATCTGCGGATCGCTTTATCTGGCGGGCCACGTGCTGGCGCTGCAGGAAGGCGTCGCTGCCCAGCCCAACTGAAGGCTCCCCGGCCTTTCGATCGAACCGCGAACCCTGCTATCAGAGCGGCGAACCGACCTACCACCAGAGCGCGTCATGAGCGACCCCCGAAAGCACGCCGTGCCCGATGCCAATGTCACGTCCGAGCGCGGCAGACCGCGGCCCGAGTGGGCTGAGGCCGAACGCATCGTCGTGAAGATCGGCTCGGCGCTGCTCGTCGACCGGCAAACGGGAATCCTCAAGACCGACTGGCTCTCCTCGCTGATGGACGACGTGGCGGCGCTCGCCGCCGCAGGCAAACAGCTGGTGCTCGTGTCTTCCGGCGCCATCGCGCTCGGACGGCACATGCTGAAGCTGCCCAAGGGGCCGCTCGACCTGGAACAGAGTCAGGCGGCCGCTGCCGTCGGCCAGATCAGCCTCGCGCATGCCTACCAGGATTTCGCCAGGAGGCGCGGCCTCACTGCCGCGCAGATCCTGGTCACGCTCGGCGACACCGAAGAGCGGCGGCGCTATCTCAACGCGCGCCACACGATCGAGCGGCTGCTCGCCTTGAAGGCGATCCCGGTGGTCAACGAGAACGATACGGTCGCGACGACGGAAATCCGCTACGGCGACAACGACCGCCTGTCGGCGCGCGTCGCCTCGATGGTGTCGGCCGATTGCCTCGTGCTGCTGTCCGACATCGATGGCCTGTACACGGCCCCGCCCGGCACGTCCGAGCAGGCCCGCCGCCTCGATGTCGTCACCGAGATCACGCCCGAGATCGAGGCGATGGCGGGCGATGCAGGCACGGAGCTGTCGAAAGGCGGCATGAAAACCAAGATCGAGGCGGGAAAGATCGCGCGTGCTGCCGGCTGCGACATGATCATCGCATCAGGCAAGGTCATGAACCCGCTTGCGGCAATCGGCAGCGGTTGCGCCGCCACGTGGTTCCTCGCTCCCTCCGATCCGGTGACGGCGAAGCAGCGCTGGATCTCGGGCCAGCTCGAGCCCAAGGGCCTGGTCGTCGTCGACGACGGCGCCCAGAAGGCGCTGACCGCCGGCAAGAGCCTGCTGCCGGCCGGCGTCCGATCGGTGAGCGGCAGCTTCGACCGCGGCGATGTTGTCATCATTCGCTCCGAGAACGGCCACGAGCTGGGCCGTGGCCTCATCGCCTATTCGCGGGCGGATGCGGACCGCATCGTCGGCAAGCGTTCGCGCGAAATAGCGGATATCCTGGGCTTCGCCGGCCGCGACGAGTTGATCCATCGCGACGACATGGCCCTCAATCGCGCGCTTGTCGGCGGTACAGGGCGCAACGGCTGAACCCGGCAAGGAGATGTAGGACCGATGACCGCAGCCGCGCAGAAGCGACTTTCCGGCTCCACGCTGGAGGAGACCATGCTGGCGCTTGGCCGCGCCGCTCGCGAGGCGGCAGCCGCGCTCGCTCTGGCGCCGCGGGAGGCCAAGGACTTGGCGCTGACCACGGCAGCCACCGAGCTGCGCCAGCACACCGCTGAGATCATCGCTGCCAATGCCCAGGATCTGGCAACCGCAGAGGAGGCCGGCCGTACGGCCGCCTACATCGACCGGCTGACGCTCGATCCCGCCCGCGTCGAAGGCATTGCAAAGGGGCTTGAGCAGATCGCAGCCTTGGATGATCCCGTCGGCACCCTTCTGGCACAGTGGCGCCGGCCCAATGGGCTCGAGATCTCGCGTGTGCGCGTGCCGCTGGGCGTCATCGGCATCATCTACGAGAGCCGGCCCAACGTCACCGCCGATGCTGGCGCTCTCGCGCTCAAGGCCGGCAATGCCGCGATCCTGCGCGGCGGCTCCGACAGCCACGTGTCGAGCCTGGCGATCCTGACCTGCCTGAAGCGTGGACTGCGCGCAGCCGGCTTGCCCGAGGCAGCCATCCAGCTCGTGCCGACGACCGACCGCGAGGCGGTCGGCCACATGCTGCGCGGTCTCGACGGCTGCATCGACGTCATTGTTCCGCGCGGCGGCAGGAGCCTCGTCGAGCGCGTGCAGAACGAGGCGCGCGTTCCCGTGTTCGCGCACCTGGAGGGCATCTGTCACACATACGTCGACCGCGGCGCCGACATCGACATGGCGCGCGACATCGTCGTCAATGCAAAGATGCGGCGCACCGGTGTCTGTGGCGCCACCGAATGCCTGCTCGTCGACCGAAACGCTGACGAGGACTACATGCGCCCGCTCGTGAAAGCCTTGCTGGATGCCGGCTGCGAAGTCCGCGGCGATGCTGCTGCGCAGGCAGCCGACGCGCGCGTGGTGCCGGCAAGCGCCGCCGACTACGGCCGCGAGTTCCTCGATGCGATCATCGCAGTCAAATCCGTCGATGGTGTCGACGAGGCGATCCGGCACATCGCACGCTACGGCTCGCAGCACACGGACGCGATCGTCACTGAATGCGTCGCCACCGCCGAGCGCTTTCTGAAGCGCGTCGATTCGGCCATCGTCCTGCACAACGCCTCGACGCAATTCGCCGACGGCGGCGAATTCGGCATGGGTGCGGAGATCGGCATCGCCACCGGCAAGCTGCACGCACGAGGGCCGGTCGGCGTCGAGCAACTGACGAGCTTCAAGTACGTCGTGCGGGGCAGCGGCCAGACGCGGCCGCGTTGACCGGCAGGTCTTCCCGCGGAAGCTTTTGAAGCTCGTAGCGCCGACGCCGATCGTTTTGGCATAGAAGAATGCAAGAGCGCGAGCCACTATGCTCGACGAGTACACAACCGGAATGCAAGTGAGCGCCCCTAAACCATCGTTACACTTTGGCCTTTGCAGTATATTGAGCATGATCCACGCTGCGGCCGGCCGAGACTCCGAGCTGCCCTGCGCGCTGACGGATCGGAAAGAAGTCCCAGGAGAGACCAAGAATGTTTCGTCGTATCGCGTTGATTGTCGCCACCCTGCCCCTTCTCGCCCTGCCGGCGCTCACCGCGGAGCCGAGCTCCGTCGCCGGCCGGCCGGCCCTTGCCACCGACAGCCTGGACGCGCTGATCAAGCAGCGCGAGCAGTGGGGCACGGCGCCGTCAAAAGGTGCCGCAGCACCCGCGGCCGTTGCGCCGCTGAAGAAGGCGCTGAAACCCGTGCCGCGCGCTGCCCCCAAGAAGGCCGTGCCGCGCAAGGCAACAGCTCCCGGCAAGCCGGTCGTCAAGAAGGTCGCCAAGAAGCCGGCCGCCTGACGCATTCGAAACGGAAGATCGACGGCGGGCCGCAGCGGTTCTCGCTGCGGCTCGCGTTTCGCTGCGTGCGGCGCCTATGCGGGGCTGAACGCGCATGATGCGCCAAGCACGCCCGCTGCTGCTCCTCGGCTTGCCCGCAGCACGCGCCGGCGAGACCGTCGGGCTCATGGGCGGATCCTTCAATCCCCCTCACCACGGGCACTTCACGGTTGCCGCGACCGCCCTACGCCGGCTCGGCCTCGACCAGCTTTGGTGGCTGGTGAGCCCAGGCAATCCGCTGAAGTCGGTTCGCGACCTATCGCCTTTGGCCGAGCGCATGGCCGGCTGCCGCGCGCTGGCCCGCCATCCGCGTATGGAGGTGACCGGCTTCGAGAGCGAACTTCCCACCGCCTATTCCGCCGACACCCTGAACGTCTTGAGCGCCCGCTATCCGAGGACCCGTTTCGTCTGGGTGATGGGCGCGGACAATTTGGCCGAGGTCCACCGCTGGCGGCGATGGCGCGACATCTTCCGCAGCTTCCCCGTCGCGGTCGTCGATCGGCCCGGGTGGCACCTAAAGGCACTTTCCTCGCCGGCAGCGCGGGTGTTCTGGAGGTATCGGACCGACGCCGCTATGTCTCGAAACCTGGCCCTTCTGGCGCCGCCAGCTTGGGTTTTCCTTCCCGCCCGGCTCTCCGCGTTGTCCTCGACGGATCTGCGCCATCACGCGATCCGCAATGCAACAGACTGATAAAACTTACCATTTTTGCCGGCGTGGCGGCCGCGCACCGGTCTGCAACGACACACCAAGATCACCTCAACGCGGTTGCCAGGGCCGCCGCGGCGCGCGTATCCTTGCAATTGCGGCGCAACGTCCCACGTCTCGAGTGCCCGCGGCCGATGGATGCCTCCGTCGGTTGACGACCGGGCCGGAATTGCGGAGCCAAACGGCGACACCGGCGAGCAGGAAAGGACCACGCTCACACGATGCGAACAGCCATCGGGGATGCCGAAAAGCGCATACCTCCCAACGAGGCGCTTTCTGCGAAGGAAGCCTCTCGCACCCTCCGCGACCAGATCTGCCACTGGCTTGATGAAGCCAAGGCGGAGGAGATCGTGACCATCGATCTTGAGGGTAAGACGACGATCGGCGATTACATGGTGATCGCCACCGGTCGCACCGACCGGCACGTCGGAGCCATTGCCGACCAGATCCAGCGCAAGCTAAAGGAAGTTGGCCAAGGCCGGGCACGGGTCGAGGGCAAGGAAGCCTGCGATTGGGTGCTGATCGATACTGGCGACCTGATCGTCCACGTCTTCCGGCCCGAGGTGCGCGACTTCTACAATCTGGAGAAGATGTGGAGCGCGGATCGCCCGGTGGATGCAACGGCGCACTGAGCCTGCGCTCTCCCGTTACGGCTGCCGGTTCACGCGTCGAGCGTGACCGGCGACGGGCTCGCCTGGAACGTTGCATCGGGCCTGCACCCGCGGCACCACCATGCGCCTTGTCATAGCAGCAATCGGCCGGCTCAAGGATCGCGGCGAGACGGATATCGTCGCGCGCTACGCCGAACGAATTGACGCGCAGGGCCGCAGTGTCGCGCTCGGACCTCTGACCATCGATGAGCTCACCGAATCGCGCGCAGGCGACGCGAAGCAGCGGCGCGACGACGAGGCGGCACGTCTGCTCAATTCTGCCGCCGCTGCCGACTATCTCATCGCGCTCGACGAGCGGGGACGTGCACTATCGAGCCGTGCCTTCGCCGGAGAACTCGTGCGCATCCGTGACAGCGGAGCGCGCGCTGCCAGCTTCCTCATCGGCGGCGCGGACGGACACGGCGAGGTGGCGCTTCGAGCAGCCCGCAGCACTCTCTCGCTCGGGCCGATGACACTACCTCACGGCCTGGCACGCGCCGTTCTGCTCGAACAAATCTATCGCGCGATCACGATCGTTGCCGGGCACCCCTACCACCGCGATTGAACGCGACCACGCACATGTGGGTAGCGAGAGGCTCATCACTGCCGCGCCGCGATCTCGTCCAAGAGGCGCGCCGGAAGAATGCGTTTCATTGCGGCGGCGAGATAAGTGGGCGCCGTCACGTAGTACCGCGCCTTTGGCGTCCGTGCCTCCAGCGCCGTCAGCAGCTTCCGCGCGACAGCCTCAGGCTCCAGCTTGAAAAGCTGCTTGCCACCGGCCTTCATGGAGGCGAGACGGCGGCGATACGTGTCGACATGGACCGAGCCTTCGATGTCGACGGTATCTTGGAAGTTCGCGAGCGCGGATTCGAGGAAGCGCGTCCGGATCGGGCCGGGCTCGATCAGCACCACATCCACTCCAGAGCCCCTGAGTTCCAGGCGCATCGAATCCGACAATGCCTCCAGGGCGAACTTCGAGGCAGCATAGGCGCCGCGATACGGCCCCGATACGAGACCGAGAACCGAAGAGCATTGCACGATGCGGCCCGCGCCTTTGGCACGCATTGAAGGAAGTATGGCGCGCGTGAGCGCGTGCGTACCGACGACGTTGACTTCGAACTGCCGCCGCAGCTCGCTGGCAGTCACGTCTTCCACCGCTCCGATCTGGCCATAGGCGGCGTTGTTGAACAACGCACCCAATTGGCCGTCCGTCCGTTCCAGCGCCAAGGCCGCCGCACGGTCGATAGAACCACTATCGGAGAGTTCGAGCGGGATTGCCTCGACGCCCACGTCGCGCTCGAGGCGCGCCAGATCCTCCTCCCGTCGCGCCGTCGCCAGCACGCGCCAGCCACGCTCGCTGAGCATCCGGGCCGATGCGAGACCAATTCCGGACGAAGCGCCGGTTATCAAAATAGTGTGATGCATCGCCATGCCAGTTCCCTTCGCACCCGTCGCGAATGCCGCGCCGCCACTGGGAAGTCAACGTGGCGCGCCAAATTGCGGGGCCAGAGACAAAAAACTACGCCCACTCCGCTCGCCTCAATGCCGTGTGCTTGCGCCGTTTCCCCAACGAGCGTTCGCCTAAAGTCTTGCAGGCGATGATTCGAGCTATCCCCAGAAGTTGGTGACGGCGTGAATCGGTGAAGGCGGCATATCGTGGGGTTTGTTGACGACCTCACTTCTCCACCAAAGGAGCGATATGCCGTGCCCAACGATAACGTGACGAAACTC